>CAYTQB010000015.1:0-45165 GCA_964439615.1 uncultured Ferruginibacter sp.
TTGAGCATGATGAAATGATGATGCGGGAAGCAGATCATATTATTGATATGGGACCATTGGCAAGTCATTTAGGTGGAGAAGTTGTAGCAGAAGGAGGATATGACGAAATTATTAGCAATAAAGAAAGTCTGACTGGAAAATATTTGGCGGGGCAAATGAAAATTGAACCCCGGAAACAGGTTCGTAAATGGAACCGTTCAATAAAACTGGAAGGAGCCCGGCAGCACAATTTGAAAAATATAACTGTTGAATTTCCATTGAATACTCTGTGCATTGTAAGTGGGGTTAGTGGAAGTGGTAAAACCACATTAATAAAGCAAATACTTTATCCTGCGCTGCAAAAATTAAAAGGAGAATTTATTGAAAAGGCCGGGGTACATAAAACCATTTCCGGGGATATAGATTCAATTACCCAAATTGAAATGATTGACCAGAACCCTATAGGGAAATCATCAAGGAGCAATCCCGTTACCTATATTAAAGCATACGATGAGATAAGGGACTTGTTCAGTGATCAGCCATTAAGTAAAGTGAGGGGGTTTCAGCCCAAGCATTTTTCATTTAACGTGGATGGAGGAAGATGTGATGCATGTAAAGGCGAAGGAGAGCAAACAATAGAGATGCAATTTCTGGCTGATGTGCACCTTACCTGCGATGTTTGTGGAGGGAAGCGATTTAAGGAAGAAGTGCTTGATGTAAAGTATAATGATAAAAGTATTTTTGATGTATTAGACATGAGTGTTGATGATGCCATAGATTTTTTTAGTAATGTAAAAGAAGTTGCTAAAAGGATACAACCATTAAGTGATGTAGGATTAGGATATGTAAAATTGGGACAATCTTCTGATACACTATCGGGAGGAGAAGCCCAGCGTGTCAAGTTAGCTTCTTTTTTAGGTAAAGGAAAAAGCCAGGGAAATATCTTATTTATTTTTGATGAACCGACTACTGGGCTTCATTTTCACGATATAAAAAAATTACTGGCATCCTTCAATGCATTAATAGATCAGGGTCATTCTATTATTGTAATTGAGCATAATATGGACGTAATACGAAGCGCTGATTGGATAATTGACCTGGGGCCCGATGCAGGTGATAATGGCGGAGAAATTGTGTTTGCAGGCATACCAATGGACTTTAAAAAGTCAAAAAAAAGTTATACAGCCAAATTCTTATGAATCAGTACTTTCTATTGAGTTATTATAATTATGTCTCAATGGTGCAGCAAAAAAAATATTTTTTTTCTTTGTTTTTTCAAATATTAAATATAATATTACACTTCAAATAGGTGAACAAAATTTTAAAAAATAGAATTTTGTTCTTCCCACACCCCACAAGAAATCATTTTGATTACCTCAAGTTTTCAATCTTAAGTTTATTTTTTATTTACTTTTTCAGGCATGCATTGTATGCATAACTGCATTAGCATAGTTATCCCGTCCACCCTATCCTTCTCAAAAGCCGGCATTGTCCATTTCCTGCTGTAATAAGCCAACAGCTTATCTCAAACTATTTTAAAAAATAAAAATGGACAACATGAAAAAGTCTGTACTTTACCCAAAACTCCTCGCCATTACACTGGTGATGATCAATTTGCTTTTAGCAAGCAGTGTATTTGCTAAAACAACAACCTGGCTTCCAACAACAGGAGGTTTATGGACAACGGCTGGTAACTGGGATAATGGTGTACCGAGTGGAACCACCGATATCGTCATTATTAACAGCAACCAATCTGCAGCTATTACAGCTGTGCCCACAATTACTTTAGGCAGCTTGACAATAAGCGGTAACTGTAATTTGGTTCCAACTGCCAGTGGTAATACCATTACAGTAACAGGAGTATTTTCTGTATCATCAGGCGTAACCTTATCAATGGGTACAAATGGTAGTGCACGGTTGAATTTAACATTAGGCTCTGCCAGTGTTGGCTCTGTTGATGGAACACTGAACGTTTATAGTACTGGTACAAATGGGCTTTTATCAAATAGCGGCACACTGAGCATAGGAAGTGCTGGTTTTATAGCTGATGGTGGAGGTGCAAATAATACTGACTTTACGTTGACTGCCACTGGTACTTTGAAAATAGCTTCAACAACAGGTATTTCAACAACAGCAGGAGTAGGTAATATCAGGGTAACGGGTACAAGAACCTATAATTCAGGTTCTGAAATAGTTTATAATGGAAGTGCTGCACAGGTTACCGGAAATGGAGTACCCACAACTTCAGATATAACCATAGATAACGTTAATGGTGTTGTGTTAACTGCAGCATTAACAACTACCGGTACACTTACAATGACCAATGGTCAGCTCGACCTGGCAAATACAAACCTTAGTGTAGGTGCTTTAACAGGATCTACAAACATAACTCATGCATCTGGCGTTGCCGGAGCAAGAACAATTTCAGTAACCGGAAATACAACGCCGGCTGCCTATTCTGGTGTTATCAGTAATGGTACTGCAACATCAGTTTCTTTATCAAAAAGCGGAAGCGGTACTCTCACCCTGCAGGGATTGAATACTTATACAGGTACCACAACAATAAATGCCGGTACAATAAGTATAACCACTCTTCAAAATGTTAGTGGTGGTTCAAGCTCTTTAGGCGCTCCAACAACTGTGGCCAATGGTACTATTTCGTTAGTTAGTGGTTCATCAGTATTGAAATATACCGGAGCCGGACACTCATCAAACCGTGTTATTGCTACATCAACAGACGGATCGGTTATTGATGCTTCTGGTACCGGTACTCTGACTTTAACAGGAGGTGTAACATCCGGAGGTGGTAGTGATGATCTTGAACTGACAGGAACCGGTGTTGGTGCTATGAATAGTGTTATTGCTACTGTTGGTGGTGCTCTTGATAAAACCGGATTAGGTACATGGATACTTGGTGCTGCCAATACATATACAGGTACAACAACTGTGGCTGCCGGTGGTATATTAGAGTATGGAATTGCAAATGCAATTTCTACAGGAGCCGTTACAGTTAGTGGCGGTACTTTGGATATGAAGACTTTTTCTGATGCAGTTGGAACTGTAACATTGTCCAATGGAGGAACAATTACAGGAAGCGGTACTTTAACCGGTTCTTCTTATGCTGTACAAAATGGGACTATAAGTGTAATATTGGCCGGAACAGGAGCATTAACAAAAACTACTTCAGGAACGGTAACTCTTTCTGCTGTTAATACTTACACAGGCGTAACAACAGTTAGTGCAGGTGTATTAAGTGTAAGTACAATTGGAGATGGAGGTGTTGCAGGAAATATAGGCGCTGCAACAAGTGCAGCAACCAACCTTGTTCTGGGTGGTGGTACTTTACGTTATACAGGCGTAACTGCTTCAACTAACAGGAATTTTATTTTGAATACAGGAACAACTTCTTCTATAGAAATAACTACAGGAGCCAGCATGTTAACCATGTCAGGGGCAAGTACCAATACAACCGGAGCGCTTACAAAACTTGGTGCAGGTTCATTAAAATTATCAGGCGCAAACCTGTATACCGGTACTACTGTAGTTGATGAAGGCTTGTTACAATATGGTGCCAACAATGCCTTATCAAGCGGAGCTGTAACCGTAAATGACGGAGGTATTTATGACCTTAATAATTTCTCTGATGCAATAGGTGCATTGACTGTTAACAGTGGTACAACAGGAGGTTCTGTTACTACAGGTACAGGGGTTCTTACTTTGGGTGGTAATGTTACTTCTACCGGCGGTGCAGCAAATGCATCTATTAGTGGTAACCTTGCCCTGGGTGCTACACGTACCTTTACAACTACAAACTCAGCCGATGGTTTATCTGTTTCTGCTGTCATCAGTGGCGTTACTTTTGGTGTTACTAAAGCCGGTAGCGGTACATTAACCCTGTCGGGTGTAAATACCTATACCGGAGTTACTACTATTAGTGCCGGTGTGCTAAGTGTTTCAACAATTGAGAACGGAGGTGTTGCAGGAGGCATTGGCCAGGCAACTAATGCCGCTACCAATTTGGTATTTGGTACTGGCAGACTGTTATATACCGGAAGTACAGCTTCAACTAACCGTAATTTTAAAATTAATACCGGAACAACAATAACTATTGATATTTCCAATAGCGGAACAAACCTGACCATGTCTGGCGCAAGTACCAGTACAAGTGGCTCGATGATCAAAGCGGGAAATGGCTCATTGACCATGTCTGGTGCAAGCCAGTACACAGGTTCTACCACTATCAGTGCAGGCGCTTTGATAGTGGGGGCAAATGTTGCGGTAAGTACCAATGGACCGTTAGGTAATGCAGCTTCGGCAATTGTGCTTGGTAATTCATCTACGTCAGCAAATAATTCAAGTCCTTCATTGCTAACAGGCGGTGCGTTCACCATTTCTCGTACAATCACTGTTGCTAACCAGGCTACAACAGGAAAATATTCCGTGGGAGGGAATACAGATAATAATTCAACCTTTAGTGGATTGATCACTTTTAGCCAACCTTTCACTGTAGCGCAGGTAGCTACTTCAGGTGCTAATACACTTACTATTTCTGGTGGTATTACCGGAGGTCTTGCAGGAAGTAAAACAGTGACTTTTGATAATGATGGTGCGGCCCAGGTAAGTACGGTGGCGATCAGTAATGGTACAGGAACAACACTTGTTCGTAAAACAAATAATGGTGTATTGACAATGAATTTTGCCAATACTTATACCGGGGGAACAACCATCAATGCCGGTGGTGTGAAACTGAGTAATGTTTCGGGTTTAGGTGCAGCCGGGCAGGTGGTTACAATAAATGGCGGCGGATTGATTTTAGCAACTGATGCAACTGTCAATGCATATAACGTAGTTGTTGGAGGTAGTTCAAGTATTTTTTCCGACAGGGCAACTATTGGTGGAGGTATAACTCATACATTAGGTACACTGTCTATCGGTAACTCTACATTGTTCTCATATGTTGGTATTAGTGGCAACGTAAATAATGCTACTGCAGGTTTAACTTTTGGTACAACAACATTTACTGCAGCCACACCTGTATTTGATGTTTCAAATATTGGTTTAACTATGACACTGGGTGCGTTGAATGGTAATTTCGCATTCAACAAAGATGGTAGTGGACAATTAGTGTTAGGAACAAACTCAACCCGTAGTGGCGGAACTGCAACTCTTTTAGCAGGTACTTTAAAACTGAGTCATGCAAGTGGTCTTGGAACCAGTGCAGTTCCATTGCAACTTAACGGCGGTACACTCGACCTGGCAGCAGATGCCTCGGTTACTGCTTATAATACAACAGTTGGCGCCGATGTAACCATCATTTCAAACAGGGCTACTTCGGGTGCAGGAATTACTCATGTACTTGGAACTTTGGGTATTGGAGCAAATACTTTGTCAATCAACCAGGGTGCTAATGTTAGCAGTGGAACTTCAGCAGTTCAGTTTGGCAATTTCACAATGACAGGTGCTGCTACTCTTAGCCCCAATACGGCTAATTTAATAATGGCAGGTAATGCAAGTGGCGCCTTTAAGTTAACAATGAGCGGGGCTGGTACACTGCAAAAAACAACAACTGCATGGACACTTGGTGGCGATTTTGAACTAAATGCAGGAACTTATGATGCCACAACACAGAATACAACTATACTCGGTAATTGGTTGAACAATGGCGCAACACATACAGCCAGTGGCGCTTCAACCGTAATTTTCAACGGAAGTCTGGTACAAAGTATAGGAGGTAGCTTATCTACAATGTTTAACAACTTAACTATTGATAATGCAAGCGGTGTAAGTCTTGGTAATAACCAAACTGTAAATGCCGTGTTAACATTAACTAATGGTAAATTAAACATACCTACAGGTAATACATTAACAATAGCAAATGGTAATGCCATTGCAGGTTCAGGGTTTGATGCAAACAAACATATTGCAACCATAGTTGATTATGGAACAGGTGCAAAAGGTTTCCTGAGAGTAAATAATATGACAAATGGTGCCGCTTACAATTTCCATGTAGGAGATGGGACCAACTACTTACCGGTTACTCTTACACCGAGCGATGCTACCACTGCAAATAATAGTTTTAATGTTTGTGTGTTTGCAGGTATTACTGCAGATGGCGAACCTAATGGCGTAGCGTTTACTGCCCCACAAAAGAACAATTGTGTGGATGCGGTATGGACAGTGAATTATAATGGCCCTGGAAGCCCGGTAGCACCTGCTGTTGATATGGTTGTGGGTTGGCCAGCTTCTTTGGAAGGAGTTAACTTCCAGGGTTACATAGATCCTATTATTGGTATTGCACATTTTGATGGACCGGATTGGGGCCAGGTATTTGGTGCAGGTGATAATATAGCCAATACCGCTACACGTACAGGTATAACTAATTTTTCTCCATTTGGAGTTGGCAGAATTGATGGTGGTATATTAGCAATTAAAATAACGTATTTCAATGCTTCAAAAGCCAATGGATATAATAGTCTGAACTGGCAGGCAGCTTGTTCATCTTCACAAGCCATATTTGAAGTTGAGCGCTCAACTGATGGTATTAATTTTACTACTATTTCAGTTATTACAGCCAGCCAGGCCCGTTGTGCACAGCCGTTCAATTACAATGATTATACTGCGTCATCAAATACGGTTTTCTATCGTATTAAGATCATTGATGTTGATGGTAAGATCACCAACTCAACTATTGTAAAACTCAGCAGCCAGGTTAAAGACGTTCAATTGGATGGCATTGCACCAAATCCGGTGGCTAATGTGGCGCAAATAAAAATCAATACAACCAAAAATGATAACGTGGAGTTGGCAATAGTAGCACTAGACGGAAAAGTAGTGTACCGCAACAACATAAAACTTCAGCCAGGTACTAGTATGGCTAATATAGATATCGCTAACCTGCCTGCTGGTATGTATATGCTAAAAGGCCTGTTCAGTGATGGACAAACAAATACACTTAAGTTCACAAAAAAATAAATAAGATGTTTTAGTCCTGAGCCCACGAAGCGCCCTTTTTAAGGGCGCTTTTTTATGCTGTTTGTGGATCGTTTTCTACAGTATTTCCTCATCAAATGTTTAAAAATTGTTATTAATTCTTTGAGATGTCATAATTTCAGTTTAATTTTAATTATTAAATTCTGAGCAACAAGCGAAAAGTTTGTACTAATTGCTACTAACCCCGTCTGGAATTAGTTTGAATACCACAAGTGTCAACCTATCAGCTCGTCAATATTACTATGTAAAATAACAGGTGTTTAATAATCCTGACTATTCATCATCCTCTACATTCAATAAATAAAACAGACTACATGAAAAGAATTCTACTTAATCCAAAGCCATTCATCATCTCCCTGATGACCGCAATTTTATTTTTATTACAAAGTATTATAAGTTACGCAGCAACAAAAACCTGGTCTGGTGGAACCGGTGCTGGCAAGAACTGGACTACTGGCGCTAACTGGTCGGGGGGTACTGCCCCTGTGTCAGGCGATGATATTATCTTCAACACTGCTGGTGTTATAACTTTTTCCACCATGCCTGGAAATGTTTCCTATGGCTCATTATTAATTCAGGACGGAACAATAACTTTTGCACATGGATCTGCAATGACCTTAACACTTGGCAGTGCTGCTGACCCCGATTTTGAGATACTGTTTGCAGGCAATCTTACTCTTGGAACAAATGTAAATATCACTTTAGCCTCCAGTGCTTTTGCTAGGATCAGCGGCGTTTTTACCATTAACGCAGGGAGTACATATAATACGGATGCTGCTTCCGCACTTACTACTGTTTTTGGTAGTATTGTAAACAAAGGAACTTTAACATGCACAACACCCGCCAAACTTTTAATGAATTTAGGAGCTGTGTATGATCATAGCCAGAATGGTGGCAACATACCATCTGCTACCTGGGATTCAAATTCAACTTGCTATATTTCCGGATTGACAACTACTCACCCTACCGGAGGAAACCAGGCATTTGGCAGCCTTACTTATGATTGCCCGGGTATGACTGCCAATTTAACTATGGCAAGTGGGGTATCTGTTGCAAATGATTTTACAGTTCAAAATACCGGGGGCGGAGCTTTTCGCTTATTAATGACTTCAGGTTCATTTACCGTGGGTGATGAAATGAATTTACCAGGTAATGGCAACTTTACCATTTCAGGTACCACGGACAGAACACTTACAGTACTTGGGGGCGTATTTATTACTGGCGGAAACCTGGACCTATGCAGCGGTAGTGCCGGTAATATTGGAACATTGAATGTTGGAGGTAATTTCAACAATTTTGGTGCAATCACCGAAACAGGTACCGGTAAAGGGGTTATCAATTTTAATGGAAGCGCTGCTCAAAATTTTAATCAATCAGGTACACTTGTAAATGATGTTGATTTTAATGTTAATAACTCAGCAGGTGTGACCTTTTCAAATTCAACAACAATTAACGGTACCCTATCCCTTACCAGCGGCATCTTAATCATACCTAACGGTGTTACTGTCACTATTGCCAATGGTACTGGCATTGGGGGTTCTGGTTTTGGAGCTACCAAGCATATCAATACACAGGTGGGCGGGGCTACACATGGAATTTTAACAGTTAACAATATGGCCGCTTTGGGAGCTTATATGCTTCCTATGGGTAATGGTACATCTTATTTACCCGTAACCTTAACTCCGGCAACGCTAAGTAGTTTTAGTGTTGGCGTTTTCACGGGTATTACCGAGGATGGTTTACCTAACGGCACGGCATTTACAGCGGGGAAAAAAGCGGGAGTTGTTGATGCAGTCTGGACAATTAACCGAAATTCTGGTACAAGTGCTGATATGACATTGGCCTGGCCTGCCGCATTAGAAGGGGCAACATTTGCTACTTACACAACCACACAAATTGGCATCTCTCATTGGGATAATCCTAACTGGGGTACTTCAGTAGGAACAGGCAATAACACTTTAAATACTGCTACCCGTTCTGGTGTAGGTGTATTTTCACCGTTTGGTGTTGGCAAAACGCCTTATGTGCTTCCTATAAAATTCAGTTATGTGAATGCAGCTAAAAGCAATGGCTATAATACAGTAAACTGGAAAGCCGCATGCAGCAGTTCCGAAGTTGACTTTACTGTTGAAAGAGCGACCGATGGCAGGAATTTCAATGCTATCAATACATTTACTGCAAGCCAGCTACGCTGTGCACAGCCATTTGACTATGTTGACAACAACAATTTAACGGGTACTGTGTTTTATCGCATTAAGTCTGTTGAAATTACCGGCACGATCACCTATTCGAATATTGTGAAAGTTACCGATCAGCAAAAAGATATGTTATTGGTTGGGATATCACCCAACCCGGTAATTAACCAGGCGCAATTACATATCAGTACAACTAAAAAGGATATGGTGGATTTGATTATTGTATCTATGGAAGGTAAAATAGTACAACGCAGCAGTGTTCAGTTACAGGCAGGCACGAGCATTATTAACCTGGATCTGGCTTCACTGCAAAAAGGAGTCTACATGATAAAAGGCACCTTCAGCAACGGGCAAACCAGTACCATTAAATTCACGAGGCAATAAACGCTTAACAGCAATCTATAAAAACGAAAAGTGCCTGGTTACAGGCACTTTTTTTATTCATCTCTTATATTGATTCTTATCTAAGCCGGTCGCTGTCTTTCACCAGCTTTTCATCTTTATTTATAGCCCTTGCTGCTAAAACAAACGCAAGCACAATAATGCTGTGTAAAATGGCTGTTAATGAATAAGTACCCAGGGTAAAAGTTTTTACTTCACGATAGTATAAAAAAATTAAAATGGCTTCCAGTAAAATACCCAAAACACAAAGCCGCAACTGTAATGTTCTTTTTTTAAAAAGAAAAATAGTGAATAGAGCCAGGCCGCCAGCAATGGCTGTTGTAACTAAGAGTAAAAAATTTTCTGTTGCATTTAATTCATAGGGCGAGAGCCCTTTTGCATTGGTGCCACTGTAATAAGGGAATTTGAATGAGGCAAATGCACAGGCAGATGCAAGCAATAGCCATAGAGATTGAATGCGCTGTATCATAAAAAAGATTTGATCTATTTTAATTCAGGATATAATGGAAACTGTAGCATAAAGTTCTTTACTTCGTCTTTAACCGACACAATAGTTTTCTCATCATCTGCATTCATCAGCACCTTGTCTATCAGGTTTACCACCACTTCCATATGTTCTTCTTTCATCCCTCTCGTTGTTACTGCCGGAACGCCAACACGAATGCCTGATGTAACAAATGGACTCTTGTCATCAAACGGTACTGCATTTTTATTTAAAGTTATATGTGCCTTGTCCAAAGTTTCCTGAGCTTTCTTGCCTGTTAAATTTTTATTGCGAAGGTCAATCAGCATCAAATGATTATCGGTTCCGTTGCTGATAAGATTATAACCCCGGCTTACAAATGCTTTTGCCATTGCCTGTGCATTACTGATAATCTGTTTGCCATAGGCCTTGAAATCTGGAGAAAGTATTTCGCCGAAAGCAACAGCTTTTGCAGCAATTACATGTTCCAGTGGTCCTCCCTGTGAACCAGGAAAAACAGCAAGGTCAAGCAATGAACTCATCATCCTTAAGTTCCCTTTCGGGTCTTTTAGGCCCCAGGGATTTTCAAAGTCATGACGAAGCATTATGATACCGCCTCTTGGCCCACGCAATGTTTTGTGAGTGGTTGATGAAACTATATGGCAATGATCAAAAGGATCATTCAATAAGCCGGTAGCAATTAAACCGGCAGGGTGTGCAATGTCGGCAAATACAATGGCGCCAATCTCATCAGCAATAGCACGTATGCGTTTGTAATCCCAGTCACGGCTATAAGCAGAAGCGCCACATATGATCATTTTTGGTTTTTCTGCTCTTGCTTTCGCTTCTAATTGTTCGTAATCAACTATACCATCCTTAGTTACTCCATAATGTAAAGCCTGGTAAGTTTTACCGCTGAAGTTGGCCGGGCTTCCATGAGTAAGGTGACCGCCCATACTCAAATCAAGTCCAAGAAATTTTTCTCCTGGTTTCATTACCGCCAGGAAAACGGCTCCATTTGCCTGTGCACCACTATGCGGTTGCACATTGGCCCATGAGCAATTAAATATCTTCTTTAAACGATCAATGGCTAATTGTTCTATCTCGTCTACTACTTCGCAACCACCATAATATCTTTTGCCGGGATAACCTTCGGCATACTTATTAGTAGGCACAGTACCCATCGCCTGCATCACCTGGAAGCTTGTAAAATTTTCGGAAGCGATCAATTCTATGCCCTGGCGCTGGCGGTCCAGTTCTTTATTGATCAAATCAAAAACAACGGTATCTTTTTGCATAAAGTAGTATTATATCTACAAATATAAGCAGCACTTGCTATTTTGCTGAATTGATTATAAAAAGGATTATGTGTACGGGATACATAATTAATCAAAATTTACTACTTTCACAGCCGTTTCAAGCATCAGAAAGAATACTATTGTAAACTAAATGTTCTGCCCAAGGCAGATTGGTGTTTCACAATGAAGGTAATAATTCCAGTAGCAGGGGCAGGAACAAAACTCCGTCCGCATACATATACTCAACCCAAAGCATTGATCCCACTTGCCGGAAAAACAATACTCAGTATCATAATAGATCAGCTGCGTGAAGCAGGCATCAAAGACTTCATCTTCATTATAGGCTACCTTGGCGAAAAGATACAGGATTATGTAAAGGCTAAATATCCTCACCTGAACTGTCATTTTGTTCAGCAAAACGAACGTTTTGGAATAGGCCATGCTATCAATCTTACCAAAGAGATAGTTGGATCGGATGAAATATTGATTGTTTTGGGAGATACCATTGCAGAGTATGATGTGAAAGAAGTTATGAAAAGCCCGTTTTCCATGTTGGGGGTAAAAAGAGTGGACGACCCCAGGAATTTTGGTGTGGCAGAGATTGAAGAGGATGGATTTATCAGCCGTGTTGTTGAAAAACCCGCCATTCCAAAAAGTAATATGGCACTGATAGGAGTGTACAAAATAAAAGAGACAAATTTTCTTTTTTCCTGTCTTGAAAAAATAATAGCTACTGAAACAAAAAGCTATGATGAATTCAGTTTGACCGATGCATTGGAATGCATGATACAGAGCGGGGCAAAGTTCCAATCATTTAAAGTGCAGAACTGGTTCGACTGTGGGAAAAAAGAAACCTTGTTGGAGTCAAATGCCACTTTATTGAAAAAATTTGGGGGGAATGTAGGTGAGAAACACCTTTTTGAGAATACGATCATTATTCCTCCTGTATCCATTGCCGAAGGATGTGATATAAAGAATTCTGTTATTGGGCCTAATGTTGCCATTGGAGAAAACACTAGCCTGGACCACGCTATTATTAAGAATTCAATAATCGGGGCTTACTCAAATCTTTTTGAAATTGTGCTTAGTAATTCACTTATTGGCAGCGATGCCGAGGTAAAAGGTGTAAACCGGAGCCTGAACATAGGCGATAATACGGCTATTGACCTGAGTGGAGGAGGAAACAGGACTTAAGAACCTCATCAATGCGTATGCAGTAGTCTGACATTTACAATCATTTCCCTGAATATTTTCAAAAAACACTCAAAGTGTAAAATAAATTCAGTTACTTTGCGTTTCAAAGTACTTTCTGTTTGTTTATATTTTTTGACGATATTTGAAAAAACATACATTTAATAAAATGCAAAACAGGGTTACAGCACTCTTTAATATCGATTATCCCATTGTACAGGCGGGAATGATATGGGCCAGTGGCTGGCGCCTGGCTAGTGCGGTAAGCAATGCCGGAGCCTTGGGCCTTATCGGAAGTGGCAGCATGTACCCTGAAGTATTACGGGAACATATTCAAAAATGTAAAGCAGCAACTCAAAACCCCTTTGGGGTAAATGTGCCCTTGTTATACCCTGATATTGACAAGCATATTCAAATCATTAGTGAAGAAGAAGTACCTATCGTTTTTACATCGGCCGGTAATCCTAAAACATGGACTTCGGTTTTAAAAGAACATGGAATAAAAGTAGTACATGTGGTAAGCAGCAGTAAGTTCGCACTGAAAGCACAGGATGCAGGTTGTGATGCAGTGGTGGCCGAGGGGTTTGAGGCAGGTGGGCACAATGGCAGGGAAGAAACCACTACTATGGTGCTGGTACCGGCTGTTTCTGCTGCTGTTGAAATTCCTGTATTGGCAGCAGGGGGTATTGCAACCGGAAAACAAATGTTAGCTGCAATGGTTCTAGGGGCAGATGGAGTACAGGTAGGCAGCCGTTTTGTAGCATCTCCCGAAGCATCATCTCACGAAAAATTTAAAAATCTTGTTATTGCATCATCTGAAGGTGATACCCAGTTAACCTTAAAACAACTTACACCGGTAAGGATGCTGAAGAATAATTTTTTTGCACAGGTACAAAAAGCAGAACAACAAGGTGCCTCTGTTGATGAATTGAAAAAAATATTAGGAAGGGCAAGAGCTAAGCATGGTATGTTTGAGGGTGATATGGAAGAAGGTGAACTGGAAATAGGACAGGTAAGCGCTCTTATAAAAGAAATAAAACCGGCAGCAGAAATTGTGAAGGATATATGGAATGAGTTTGAAACACTACTCAAACAGCCGCTTAAATAAAGTATATTATCTTTGCGCATTATTTAAAAAATTTGTAATCTCAATCCCCAAAAAAATGTTACTAACCCCAGGGAAAATAAACACTATCTTCAGGAAAGCAGGTATTGTGCTTACCGTGTTGTTCTTCTTGTTTACCGGCCAGGCTACTGCCCAGGTTCCTGCGATAAAAGATCCAAGTACTGAAGTACCGGCGTTACCTACACAGATGGCACCTCCGCAGTTATACGATTTGTTGAAGGACAAAAACGGCGAAGCAGGTAAAAAGACCGGGACTGAACTGAACAAATCGCTCAAAGACAAAATAGAGAAAGATAGCCTTGTTAAAGAAAGCACACCACAGTCTCAAAACCCAACCGAAGCTACTTATGGAATGCATTTGTTCAGGTCGGGTGTTGTAGCATCTATTACCGAACTATCAACACCACCGTTAGATTATCCGATTGGTGTTTATGACCAGATCATCGTTTCGCTTTGGAATGGAGCAGAAGCTACATTGGATTATACCGTGGCCAGGGATGGCTCCATTTTTCCTGCGAGTATTGGAAAAATATATTTACAGGGGTTGACTTTTGAAAATGCGAGGTCGCTCTTAGTACAGCGGTTTAAAACTTTTGTACCACCCTCCACCAATATTTCGGTATCATTAGGACAGCCCCGGACCATTTCAATAAATGTTGCCGGAGAAGTAAGGAACCAGGGCCCGGTAACTGTTTCGGCATTCACAAACGCATTTAATGTAATTGCTTTGGCTGGCGGACCTACCGACCTGGCTAACTTACGTGAGATACAGATAAAGCGCAATGGAAGGGTTATTGATGCCCTGGATGTATATAAATATCTAACAACGGGTGATTTTGGAAAACATATCTACCTGGAGAATAATGATTTTGTAATTCTGCAAACTTTGGAAAAAAGGGTTAAAGCAGAAGGAAGATTCAAGCGGCCAATGTACTACCAGCTAAAAAAAGAGGAAGGTATAAAAGCACTCTTAAAATACACAGGCGGGCTGCAAAGAGATGCCTTTTCAAGTGGCGTTAAAGTTTACCGTACAGAACTGGAAAAACAGATCATTAAAGATGTAAACGTAACTGCAATAGTTAACCCTACTAATGATACCCGGCTCAAAGAACAGGATTTTGCACTTAATGACGGAGATATCATAAAAGTAATTGCCGTTAATCCGGGATTGATCAATAAAGTGGATATGAAGGGCGAAGTTTCTTATCCCGGTCAGTATGAAACAAGAAAAGGTGACAAACTATTTGATCTCATAAACAGGGCAGGAGGTATTACCCGTAATACTTATTTGCCACGAGCTTATATTTTCAGGGGTGGAGGAGATAGTACCAATATTAAAGCCAGCAAGGTTGAGGTGAACCTGACCGATATTACTACCAATGATACGGCCAGTATATACAATGTGGAATTATTTGCCAACGACCAGGTACTTCTTTTTAATTCCAACCAGTTTGCGGATAAGCAGTATGTTGAAATATTTGGTGAAGTAAGAAAAGAAGGTAAAATAAACAAGTACGGCGGGATGACCTTGCAGGATCTGTTGTATTTATCCGGAGGCTTAAAACAGTCTGCTGAATATGGAAGGATAGAGATATCCAGTGTTGTTGATATTGATTCTGCAAAAGGAGAACAACAACCTACACGTACGGTTTTAAAAACTATTAAAATATCTCCAAATCTTGATATTGACAGTGTATCCTCTAAAATACAACTGAAACCCTACGATCAGATTTATGTAAGAAAAAACCCTACGTTTGAATTGCAACAACTGGTACAGATAAATGGATTGGTTCAATACTCCGGGCCTTATCCAAGACTTAGTAAATACGAACGCCTTTCTTCTTATATAGAAAGGGCGGGAGGTATTAAAGAGAATGCGGACTTAAGTGGCGCCATTCTATACAGAAAAAAAACACAATACTTCAGGGATAATGTAACGGCTAAAGTGGCTTCACTGACAGATTCTATTGGTAGTATTGTTTTGGATTCTGCCCAAAAGACATTGAGCGAAGTTGCCAAAGAACCAGTTAGCATTGACCTGGCCCGGGCATTAAAATATAAGAATTCGAAGTATGATATTATTCTGCAGGAAGGAGATGTGGTTTTTATACCTGAAATAAACCCGTTTGTAAATGTAAAAGGTATTGTTCAGTCTCCGTTAAAGTTGACTTTTGATAAAGAACATACCAATGTTGGTTATTATATTGATAAAGCAGGGGGATTTGGTATACGGCCATGGAAAAAAAGGATTTTTGTTACCTACGCAAATGGAAAAAGCAAGCGAACCACAAATTTATTCTTCCTGCATTTTTATCCCAAGATCAGGGAAGGGTCAACGGTGACCGTACCCGTAAGGCCGCAGGGTGCGGAAGTAACTGATACGGTTTTACAGGTGGTAATTTCAAGTATTCCTATTGTAGCGGCGGCCCTAATAGTAAAATTAATTCAGTAATATTTATATAATACCGATTGGGAAATGAATAATATAGAACTTATAAAACAACTCATAAGAAGACTAAAGAAATTCAGTTGGCTTATTATTATTATTGCTGTGATCTTTGGCGGCTTTTTTTTCTATATCGCTAAGCAGAGCGTTATGTTGTTTACCTCCACGGCCACTGTTTTTCCATTGAGCAGTTCAAACAATACCACTACAAGCTCTGCCATCAGTAACCTTTTGGGCCTTACTGATGCACCCAAATCCTTTACAGAAGATGCTTCTATAAACATTGTAGAGCTGGCAAACAGCCGCAGAACAAGGGAAGCGGTGGCTATGGAAAGGATACCTTCCATGAAAAATAAAACTATCTCAGAATTACTGATTGAAGAAAACAATAAGTACACCGGCTTTATGCAAAATGATCTTATTGAAACGCCAATGGATAGCCTTCGCCAGATCAATGTAGCCAGTAACCTGTTAAAACTTGCTTTTTCTGCCAAGATCAATAAGAATGGTATTCTTGAACTGCACTTCAGCAACAGCAACCAGAAACTGGTTCGTGAAGTGAGCTATGTGTACATCGAAAAACTATCAGGATTTTATATTGATCTGAAAAAGAAGAAAGCACAGATTGATTATGAGTTCTCTGTAAAAAAAGCCGACTCCCTGCTTTTGATCTTAAATGCTTTGGACAAACGGGCTGTTGCACTTGACGAAAGTACTTTCTTTACCAATGATGAGTTGAAAAGGTACAGTTTACCAAAAGTTAACCTGGCACAGGATAAAGCTACTGTTCAGTCGCAATATTATTATGCCGTAAACAACAGGGAATCTGCCGCATACCGGTTGCAGAAAGAAACACCAATTATTGAACCTTTGGATAAGCCCGAACCTCCGTATGATCCCATAAAAAAATCTAAATTAATCTATACGATTATCGGATTGATATTAGGCGGGTTCATTGGTTTGCTGGCAGTAAGCTGGAAAGTCATCAATAAATACCTGGGTGATGAATTGAACAAGGCTATTGAAAAAGCATCAAAGCCAAAAGATGCTTTGCCAGTACCGCAGACAAGCCCGGTCAAATAAAAGTGAATCCGCCCCTTAAAGGCGGATTCACTTTTTATACTTATTGTTACTTTCTAAAGGCCCATTTCATCATTTCCTTCCAACTTGGTTTTTTGCCATACATTAAAATACCGGTACGATATATCCTTGCTGCAAACCAGGTAGTGAACATGAAGCCGGCAATTAATAAGGCCATGGATAAACCGAGCTGCCACCAGGGAACAGTATTAGGTACACCAAAAGGTACCCTTGCCATCATTACTATGGGGGAGCTGAAAGGAATGATACTTGTCCATACAGCAAGCGGGCTCGATGGATTTGATATGGCAGGAGTCATTAATGCAATGGAAAATATAACCAGCATGGTAATGGGAAAACTCAGTGACTGAGCCTCTCTCATATCTTCATTAATAGCACTACCGATGGCTGCATATAATGATGAATAAAAGAAAAATCCGCCGAGCATATAAAAAATAAAACAACCTACTACGGTAAGGATATGTACACTGGTAAATACCCGCTGAACACCTCCTACAGCTTCGGCCATGGCTCCTGTACTTTGGCCCGAAGCTTTCCCGATGTTGTATATCAGGAAAATGCAGGCTATCCATATCAGGAATTGCGTTAATGCCACCATTCCAATACCGATTATTTTACCCAGCATCAGCTGGAAAGGTTTTACTGATGAAACCACTACTTCGGCAATGCGATTTGTTTTTTCTTCGGTAACGCCCATCATTACCTGGCTTCCATACAATAAAAGAATGAGGTACATCAAAAAACCACACACATAACCAATTACTGTTGCAGCGCCAGCATCAGCCTCCCTGTTCTTTGAATTAAATACTTTCAATGAGATATTGCTTGATACAAGAATCTGTTTTTTTGACGAATCAATTCCAAGGCTGTCATTTTTTATTTCGTCCCATAGCCTGTTCAGTTTATTTTCAACCGGAATGGTTGCACCTGCACCATAAGTTTTATTGGTAATGAATAATAGACTGTCCAGGCCTCGTTTCCAGTTAGCGGTTTGCGGTATCACAACATAACCATTGTAGCCCAATGAATCGTAACTTGTTTTAAAAAGTTCCTCGGGCATCTTTATCAGCGATAGTTTATTCATGGTATCTGTGTGATTAGCACTTGCTACCAGTTTCTCCGAAAAAAAACCTGATTTGTCAATAATGCCTACTGTCAGGTCTTCCCTGCTTTTTTCAGCAATATAACCGGTGCCAAAGATCAGCGCCAGGTACAGTACAGGGAAAAGAATGGTGCCGATGATAAATGTTCTTTTTCGTACCCTGGTTAAGTATTCTCTTTTTATAATGAGTAAGATCTTATTCATAGAAAAATATGTTGATTGGGTTTATTTGATTATGCATCAATTTTTTCGAATTGCCTTGCTGTGGGAGTTCCTTCAACCAGGCGGATAAATATCTCATTCAGCGATGGAAGCATTTCTTTAAATGACATAATATTTATACCATGCCTGATAAAATGTTCAAGCACATCATTAGGTTTATAGCCGTCATGTATTTTTACGATCAGTTCCTGCTTATTTGTTTTAATTGCTTCAAATGCGCTGCTGCTAAGGTTTTCAGGAATTTTTTCCAGCTGTATGCCAAAGAGGTTTTCTTTAAATTCCTGCTTTACAGCACCAACACTGCCATCCAGTATCTTCTTTCCCTTATTTACCAGTACTATCCTGTCGCATATCTCTTCCACCTGTTCCATGCGATGGGTACTGAAGATAATGGTAGCCCCGTTTTTGGCAAGCCGGTATATCTCATCTTTAATTAAATTGGAATTCACCGGGTCTAATCCGCTAAAAGGTTCATCAAGTATGATAAGGTCAGGTTCATGCAAAACAGTGATCACAAATTGTAATTTTTGTCCCATGCCCTTGCTCAGGTCTTCCACTTTTTTATTCCACCAGCTCTCCATTTCAAAACGGCGAAACCAGTCTTTGATCTTGTGAGTGGCGTCGCTGTGACTTAACCCCTTTAACCGGGCAAGGTACATGGCCTGTTCGCCGATCTTCATCTTTTTATACAAGCCTCTTTCCTCCGGCATATAACCGATGTATTTGGCGTCGTTCTCAGGGTCAAATTTTTTCCCCTTCAATATTATTTCTCCGGCATCAGGGTAAAAGATCCCTGTGATCATCCTTATCAGTGTGGTTTTGCCGGCACCATTGGGCCCTAATAAACCAAATATGCTGCCCTTGGGAATCTGCAGGCTGATATCATCCACTGCTTTCTGCGTGGCAAAGTATTTTTTAAGATTTTGTACTTCTAAGATGTTCATGAGATCGGTATTGTTTTTTTAGTGTCAAATGTAGCAATGTAAAAGTGATTAGTAGCAGGGATTTTACAAACGGTAGTTAGTTTATGTAAGTATAGTTGCTAACTGCCTTGCAACTTTTTCCCCGTCCATAGCTGCACTCACAATACCCCCGGCATAACCGGCACCTTCTGCGCAGGGGTACAGATTTTTTAATTGTGGATGTTCAAGAGTATCGCTATTCCTGGGAATACGAACGGGTGATGAGGTACGGCTTTCCGTGGCCACCACTACAGCTTCATTAGTAAAATACCCTTTCATTTTTTTACCAAAATCTACAAATCCCCTAGCCAGGGATTGATAAATAAATGCTGGAAGTACATCTTTCAAATTAACAGCATTCAATCCCAGTTGATAAGAACAACCAGGCAACAAAGATGAATTTTTACCATTGCTGAAGTCAGTCATTCGTTGTGCAGGTGCTACAAATTTTCCGCCACCGGCATTAAAGCATTGCTGCTCCACTTGTTGTTGAAAACGCATCATACAAAGCGGGTCATTTTGATTTTTTACTTTTGATTTTTGAATTACATCTTCTAACTCAACCTGCACTACCATACCACTATTGGCATAAGGGTTATTTCTTTTCGAGGGGCTCCAACCATTCACTACTAGTTCACCGACGGAAGTAGCGGCAGGTGCTATTATACCACCTGGGCACATGCAAAAGGAGAACACACCCCTGCCGTTTACCTGTTGCACCAGGCTATAAGAGGCTGGGGGAAGATTGTCGTTTCTTACAGGGCAATGATATTGAATATTGTCAATTAAAGACTGAGGATGCTCAATACGAACACCTAAAGCAAAAGGTTTAGCTTCAATTAGAATTTGTTTTTGATGCAGCAGCTCAAAAATATCCCTGGCACTGTGCCCGGTAGCTAAAATAAAAGCATTGGCATCAAAAATATTTCCATCAGCAGTTTTTACTGCCTTTAACTTTTCTTCATTAATAATAAGATCAGTAACTTTTTTTTCGAATAAAAATTCTCCCCCGCAATCAATTATCTGCTTACGCATGTTGGTGATAATATGGGGTAGTTTATTAGTGCCGATGTGCGGATGTGCTTCGTATAAGATCTTTTCTTCAGCACCAAATCTTACAAAGAGGTTCAGTATCCTGTCAATATCCCCCCTTTTATTACTTCGGGTGTATAATTTACCATCGCTATAAGTGCCGGCCCCACCTTCACCAAAGCAGTAATTGCTCTCAGGATTAATGATTCCCTCTTTATTCAGCACGGCCAGATCACGCCTCCTTGCCCTTACGTCTTTGCCTCTTTCCAAAATAACAGGCTTAATACCGCTTTCTATTAATTGTAGCGCTGCAAACAGGCCTGCAGGCCCGGCTCCGATAATAACCACTTTATTTTTGGCTCGGCTTACATCCCCGAAACTGAATTGCTGAATTTCTCTTTTATGAAAGGGCTCGTCAATAAATGCATTTACGGTTAAATTGACCCAGATGGTCTTCGCCCTGGCATCAATAGATTGTTTGATGATATAGTAGCCAGTAATAGAAGGGATTTTTTTTCCGGTATTGCCTGAGATGGCTCGTTTTATGGCTGAATCATTAGCCGCTTCTGATGGCAGAAGCTTTAGAGAGATTTTTTGTTGCATGTGTTAGGCAGTTATCCTAAAAACAATGAAAAATTGTAAACTTTTAAATCCTTAAAAGGGCAGATCATCCACAGCATCCGGGGGTGTTTCTGAAAATGTATCCAGCGGTTCAAAGTAATCATTATCTGTTTTGGCTGCTCCGGGTTGCAATATCTGTTCAATTCTCCAGGCATCCAGGTTGGTAATGTAATTAACTTTTCCATCCTTTTCCCATTTGCTGCCCTTGATATTGAAGTATACTTTTATGTCATCGCCTATATTTACCCGGTCAATAATGGTGGTTTTATCCTGTACACACTGAAACTTAACATAATTGGTAATGGTACGCCCGTTTATATCCTCCGATTTTTCAACGGCAAATTCCCTGGTTTTAAATGTTTCGGTACGCTGTACGGTATCATATTTGGCAACCAGTTTACCGGTTAATTCGTAACTCATAGTAAAAATTTAATATCCAAAAGTAAACCTATTTTTTCTTATAAATATTTTATGTCTGTAATTCTTTGTTATAGATAAAATTATCTATCTTCCTATCGTATAATCTTTCAGGCACAGTATATGAGGAAAATCAGAATCGCTTTTTTAGCAGGATCCGTTGCAATCAGTTTTTTTCTTTCCTGCAAATTAACCTACCAACCACAATCTGTACAATTTAAAGACTACCGGCTAAATCAAACCAATAAACAAGATAGTTCAGTTATTGCATTAATAAAGCCTTATGGTGATAGTGTGAACCAGAGCATGAATGGTATTGTGGCAGTTTCGGAAACAGAGCTGGAGAAAAGGCAACCGGAAGGAACTTTGGGAAATATCCTGGCAGATGCCATGCTTAAGATGGCTGAAGAAAAATTTACAACTCATGTTGATGCTTCTTTTATTAATTATGGAGGAATAAGGTTGCCATCTATACCTGCAGGTAATATTACCAGGGGTAAGGTTTTTGAACTGGCTCCCTTTGATAACCTCGTAGTCCTTCAAAAACTGAGTGGCAAAACAGTACAGGAGTTTTTAGATCATGTTGCCGGCAGGAAGGGTTGGCCTTGCTCCGGAATAACCATGCAGATAAAGGATAAAAAGGCGATAAACGTAATGATAGGGGGTGTACCGCTTAATGAATCGGCAATGTATACCATTGCCAACAATGATTATGTGGCAAATGGGGGCGATGACTGCATAATGTTGAAAACCATACCCCAGATAAGCAATGGTTATTTATTCAGGGATGCAGTTATTGACTATTTTATGAAATTTACCGCCGCAGGTAAAAAAATATCGGCTAAAATCGAAAACAGGGTCATCAATGCAGAATAGAAGAAAATTCATACAGCAATCTGCACTTGCAGCCGGGGCATTGTTAACCTCCAACAGCCTTTTTGCTGAAATACAAAGAGAAAATGCACTTAAAAGGCTAACCATACTTCACACTAATGATGTACATAGCAGGTTGGAGCCATTCCCCATGGATGGGGGCAGAAACCAGGGACTTGGCGGGGTTGCAGCACGTGCCGAATTGATACAACAAATACGTAGTGAGGAACAACAGCTATTATTATTGGATGCCGGTGATATTTTTCAGGGCACCCCGTATTTTAACCTCTACAAAGGTGAACCAGAAATGAAAGCAATGGCAGCAATGGGATATGATGCAGCTACGATGGGTAATCATGACTTTGATGCAGGACTCGAAAATTTTGCTACACAATTACAGCATGGAAAATTTCCACTGATCATTTGTAATTATGATTTTACCAATACGCCAATGGAATCTAAATATCAGCCTTATAAAATTTTTAAAAAAGGTAAATTAAAAATTGGTGTTACTGCAGTAGGAATTGAAATGAGTGGATTGGTACCTGATGCTTTATTTGGAAATACAAAATATCTTGATCCCATTCAGAAGGCAAATGAAATGGCCGATAAATTAAAAAAAGATGATGGTTGCGATATGGTCATTTGCCTTAGTCACCTGGGATATGAATTCAAGAATAATCCCAATAAGGTTTGTGACTTGGTTTTAGCAAAAGAATCAGAAAATATTGACCTGATCATTGGTGGCCATACCCATACTTTTTTGGATGAACCGGTACTTTTAAAAAATAAAACCGGGAGTGATGTACTTGTAAATCAGGTTGGTTGGGCGGGTATTATTTTGGGGAGGCTGGATTTTGACTTTGCCGGCTTAAAAAGCAAAGACCTGACTAAATCGCATACTGTGGTTGTACGGAAAAAAACAAATGAATAAAAAATTTTTTTTTCAACATTTTATTCGATATTCGCTGTCCTGCTAAAGATTTTTTTTCTATGAAAAACCGAAAAAAAATTTTACCCGGCATATCCACAAGAGAAACTATTCTTAACTCAACATATAAATTGCTTAAGAACTAATGGACAAAGCGTTTGAAAAAGTATGGACTAATTGTTTGGAGATAATCAAAGACATTGTGGAATGGCAGCATTTTCAAACATGGTTTGAACCCATTAAGCCGGTTGCGTTAAAAGAAAAAGTATTAACTATACAAGTTCCCAGCCAGTTTTTTTACGAGTATCTCGAAGAACATTATGTTTCGCTTTTAGCAAAAACATTAAAGAGAGAATTAGGGAAAGAAGCAAGGCTTGAATACAGGATAATGGTGGATAGTGGTAACAGTAAAAACAAACCGCTGACCGTTGATGTGCCAGGACAAGGTTACAAATCATTTTCAAACAACGAAATGGATTTTCCATTAGTCATAAATAACCCGGTTAAAAATCCATTTGTAATTCCCGGCCTAAAAAAGATGCAGATCGACCCCCAGTTGAATCACGCATATACATTTGAGGCATTTATTGAGGGAGATTGTAACCGGGTGGCCCGCCGTGCCGGTAAAACAGTTGCCGAGAAACCCGGCACCACTTCTTTTAACCCCCTTGTTATTTATGGCGGCGTTGGGTTGGGTAAAACACACCTTGCCCAGGCCATTGGAAACGAGGTAAAAAGGCTTCACCAGAATAAAGTGGTTCTGTATGTAAGCTCCGAAAAGTTCATCAACCAGTTTATAGACCATGGCCGCAATGGTGCGATCAATGATTTTATTCATTTTTACCAGCTTATTGATGTGTTGATCATTGACGATGTTCAATTCTTCAATCGTGCCGAAAAATCGCAGGATGCATTCTTCTCCATATTCAATCACTTACACCAGAGTGGAAAGCAATTAATATTGACCAGTGATAAACCGCCTAAAGACCTTGAAGGTGTTCAGGAAAGATTATTGAGTCGTTTCCGCTGGGGTTTAAGTGCCGATCTGCAGGTGCCCGATTACGAGACCAAGATGGAGATACTGGAAAAAAAGATGAAAAACGATGGATTGGATATGCCCCGTGAAGTAGTGAAATATATTGCCTATAATATTAACAGTAATGTACGTGAATTGGAAGGCGCTTTAATATCATTATTGGCACAGTCTTCGCTAAATAAGAGGGAAATTGATCTTGAATTGGCAAAGA
Source organism: uncultured Ferruginibacter sp. (assembly GCA_964439615.1). Taxonomy (GTDB): domain Bacteria; phylum Bacteroidota; class Bacteroidia; order Chitinophagales; family Chitinophagaceae; genus Ferruginibacter. The sequence goes on from CAYTQB010000015.1 coordinate 24,599, forward strand.
AAGTACTTCGCAATTTTGTGAAATCTTCCAGTAAGGAGATTACAATCGATACTATTCAAAAAATGGTATGTGAGTACTTTGATGTATCCTACGATAAGTTGTTGCAAAAAACACGTAAGCGTGAAATTGTACAGGCACGCCAGATAACCATGTTCCTGGCCAAGGCATTTACCAAAAATTCACTGAAAACTATAGGAGAACATTTTGGAGGAAGAGATCATACTACTGTAATTCACAGTTGTCAAACGGTAAAGGACCTGATGGATACTGACAGCCTTTTTAAGGAAAGCGTATTGGAGCTACAGCAGAAAGTTCACCTGGCGGCAATGTAATAAACCCCGACCTAATACCAAGCACTAATAGTAATCCGGATCCCTTTAATGGATCTGGATTTTTTGTGTAATAAAATTCCCCCGATAAATTCTACCCATTTTCTCATTTAGTTTTGGGTATTAACGCTTAGGATTGTATTTTTGCCACCCCTTACAAAATAGTGAGGGCAGGTTAAAAAGGAGAGGTGCCTGAGAGGCCGAAAGGAACGGTTTGCTAAATCGTCGTACGGGTTAAACTGTACCGTGGGTTCGAATCCCACCCTCTCCGCAGATTTTTAATGAGACGGGTTAAATTGTTCCGCCGGTTGGCGGATCGAATCCCACCCTCTCCTCAAGAAAGAGAATTAAAAACAGTAACCAATAGTTCGGGATGTAGCGTAGCCCGGTTATCGCGCCTGGTTTGGGACCAGGAGGTCGCAAGTTCGAATCTTGCCATCCCGACGAATAACCCAAGCCCTTCGAAAAAAATCGAAGGGCTTTTTGTTTTTAGTACCAAGTAATAGTTCGGGATGAAGTGTAATCCGGTTATATAGCGTCCCGATTGCTATCGGGAAGGTCGTCCCGCTCGAAGCGGGGCCGTCCCGACGAATATCAAATTGCCTTCCTTTAAAATGGGGAGGCAATTTTGTTTTTACCCAACGCTGTTTTTTATTAAGACTGTCTCATTTATTTTCTTTAATTTATGGCTGAATAAAATGCTATTATGAAATATGCTCCTATAAAAAATTACATCAATGGAAAATTCGTTGATGCATCAGCTTCCAGAACAATGGAAGTTGTTTCCCCATTAGATGGAAACATATTGTCCACTGTTCCCATGTCATCTTCAAAAGAACTAGATGCTGCAGTTAAAGCAGCAAAAGCCGCCTTTCCGGGCTGGAGCAGAACACCTATTAAAGAGAGGGTACAGGTTTTCTTCCGCTATAAAACGTTGCTTGAAAATCATTTGAAAGAGCTTGCAGAATTGTGCAGTGAAGAAAATGGTAAAACATATGGAGAATCTGTAGCTGAAATTGAAAAGTGCATTGAACTGACCGAATTTGCAACTTCTCTTCCTCAACTGGTGACGGGAGAAGTGCTGGAAGTAAGTAAGGGTGTGGAATGTCGTACGGAGCATGTTCCCCTGGGCGTGGTTGCATCAATTGTTCCGTTCAACTTCCCCGCCATGGTTCCCAACTGGACCTTACCTAACGCCATTGCTCTGGGAAACTGTATGATCATTAAACCATCAGAAAAAGTGCCGTTGTGTTGTGGCAGACTGGCCGAATTATTAAAAGAAGCTGGCTTACCCGATGGCGTTTTTAATATTGTCCATGGCGATGTGGAAATTGTAGAAGCTATTTGCGATCACCCCGGTATTGAAGCCGTTTCATTTGTTGGATCAACAAAGGTTGCGAAGATCGTTTATCAAAGGGCTACGTCTCATTATAAAAGATGTCTTGCATTGGGTGGTGCAAAAAATCACCTGATGGTATTGCCTGATGCGATACCGGGCATGACGGCACAGAATGTGGCTGCCAGCATGAGTGGTTGTGCAGGGCAGCGTTGTATGGCAGCCAGTGCAATGATCGGAGTGGGGAATGTAGACAGTATCATTGATAAGATCTGTGAAGAAGCTAAAAAAATTGTTCCCGGTGAAAACCTGGGAGCAGTTATCAGTAAAGAAAGCAAAGAGAGAATTGAACGTTATATCGGTGAAGCCGAAAGGGATGGCGCTAAAATTTTATTGGATGGACGTAATACAAAAGTAAAGGGAAAAGAGAATGGTACTTATGTTGGCCCAACAGTTATTGATCATGTAAAACCAACTATGTCTGTAGCAACAGAAGAAATCTTTGGCCCGGTGATCTCCATCATGCGTACCAATACAGTTGATGAAGCATTGGCTATTGAAAATGCAAATCCTTATGGTAATGCAGCATCTGTGTTTACACAAAATGGTGGCATGGCACGTTATATAATTGACCGGGCAAGCGCCGGTATGATAGGCGTGAATGTGGGTGTGCCCGTACCAAGAGAACCATTTTCTTTTGGCGGTTGGAATGAAAGTAAATTTGGGGTAGGGGATATAACAGGTAAGAGTTCAATTGAATTTTGGACAAAATTAAAAAAGAGTACGATAAAGTGGAATGCGGAGGCAGGAGTGAATTGGATGAGTTGATAATTATTTTGAGTTATAAATTTTGAATGATGAATTATTGTGTATTCATTTAAAATTTAAAATTCATCATTTAAAATAAACAATCACATGTCACAGACAAAAACATTATCCGAAGTAACAGAGATCATTCAAAATAATCTCGATTACACTTTATTCAGCTGGAGCAAACAAAAAGGCATTGCACCCATTGCCGTAAAATATGCCGAAGGGGTTTATCTCTACGATTATGATGGTAAGCGGTATATAGATTTTTCATCGGGGCTGATGAATGTGAATATTGGCCACGGCAACCAGCGCATCACAGAAGCGGTGGTAAAACAAATGCAGGAAGTAAGTTACGTTACGCCGAGTTGTGTTACGAAAGTGCGTGGTGAACTGGGGAAGAAGTTGGCTGAAATTTGTCCCGGCAACCTCAACAAAGCATTCTTTACTTTATGCGGCGCTACTTCCATTGAAAATGCCATAAAGCTTGCCCGGTTGTATACAGGCAGGCATAAGATACTCAGCCGCTATCAATCTTACCATGGCGCTTCCATTGGTGCGATATCTGCCAGCGGCGATCCGAGAAGAATTCCTGCTGATGCACAACAGGCCCCGAATTTTGTTCATTTCGATCTTCCATATTCATACCGCTGGGAATATGGCGAAGAAAATCTATTGAAAGAATCGGTTGCTCAATTGGAAAGAATGATCGCTTATGAAGGCCCGGGAAATATTGCAGCAATTTTATTAGAAGGCGAATCAGGTTCATCCGGTTGTCTGCAATATCCAAAAGGTTATTTAAAAGCAGTAAAGGAGATATGCATTAAACACAATATCCTCTTAATTATGGATGAAGTAATGAGTGGCTTTGGCCGCACAGGTAAATGGTTCGGCTTTGAAAACCACGGTATCGTTCCGGATATGATCTGTATGGCGAAGGGGCTTACTTGTGGTTATCTTCCATTCGGTTGTTTAATGGTTAGTGATAAGATCGCAGCAAAATATGATGATAATATGCTGGCTCTGGGACTTACTTATTCTGCTCATCCTGTAAGTTGTGCTGCAGCATTGGAGACCTTAAAAATTTATGAAGACGATGGCCTGATAGAAAATGCAGCAGCCATGGGTAAATATGTAGAAGAGAAAGTAGAACTGCTAAAACAAAAACATCCTTCCATCGGAAATTTCAGAACAACAGGTTTATTGGGCTGTATTGAGTTAGTAAAAAACAGGAATACAAAAGAACCTATGGCGCCATTCAATGCAAAGCCGGATGAAATGGCAGTGATGAATAAAGTGGCTGCAAAAATAAAAGAACTGGGGATGTACACTTTTGTAAGATGGAGCTATATTTTTATTGCACCGCCGTTATGTATCACCAAAGAACAGATCGATGAAGGGCTTGCGATAATCAGAGAAGCGATCAAGATTGCAGACGAAAACCTCCCCAACCCCTCCGAAGGAGGGGCTTAAGAAAATCTCCTAAATTTTAAGTTCCGGTATGAATAGCAGAAACTTCACAAAACCAGAATCTGAGAACCCTCCTTTGGAGGGTAGGGAGGCGTCCCTCTACAACGAAGACCTTGCACCCATTCAGCAAAACAAACGAAGCTGGGGAACATGGAACTATGCTGCGTTATGGATCAGTATGAGTTTATGCATACCCACTTACATGCTTGCAAGCTCATTGATTGAAGGGGGCATGAACTGGTGGCAATCTATCCTCACTATTTTTATAGGCAACACAGTTGTTTTAATTCCAATGATACTGAACGGGCATGCAGGTGCTAAATACGGAGTTCCTTTTCCTGTTTTTGCAAGAGCAAGTTTTGGAACAAAAGGCGCAAACATTCCCGCCATACTAAGAGCAATAGTTGCCTGCGGATGGTTTGGTATTCAAACATGGATCGGCGGCTTTGCTTTATACCAGATGTTTAAATTGTGGATCCCTGCACTGGCAACCCTGCCACAAATCTTTCCTGATTCATTCGGGTTGCAAACCGGTCCGGCCATTTGCTTTTTTCTTTTCTGGTTGCTCAATATGTATGTTGTTTATCTTGGCGTAGAGAGCATAAAAAAATTATTGGTCTTCAAAGCCATCTTTTTGCCATTTGCTGCACTGGCATTATTATTTTGGGCAATCGATGCAGGCAATGGTCTGGGGCCAATACTTGCTCAGCCTGCAAAATTAACAGGCCCGGCTTTCTGGGCATATTTTTTTCCGGCACTTACTGGCATGGTCGGCTTTTGGGCAACACTCTCATTAAATATTCCTGACTTTACCAGATATGCAAAAAGTCAGAAGGCACAGATTAATGGACAGATCATTGGCCTGCCACCATCAATGACCTTATTTGCATTTATTGGTGTGGTGGTAACATCGGCAACATTTATTATTTACGGCGAAACCATCTGGGACCCTGTTGTGCTTGCCGGAAAATTTGAAAATAAACTTTTGGTGAGTATCGCCATGATCGCCGTTGCTATTTCTACATTGGCAACAAACATCGCTGCGAATATTGTAAGTCCTGCAAATGACTTTTCTAATTTATCTCCAGGGAAAATTAATTTCAGGACAGGAGGATATATAACAGGGGTAATTGGTATCTTGATTTTCCCGTGGAAATTAATTGCAGATCCAAATGGATATATTTTTACATGGCTTATTGCATACTCAAGTTTACTCGGCCCGGTGGGAGGCATTATGATCGCCGATTATTATTTCATTCGCAGGCAACAATTAATTGTAGGAGACCTGTATCAACACAAAGGGAAATATAGTTTTAAGAACGGTTTCAATAACGCTGCTATAATTGCTTTGTTAGTTGGGATTATACCAAATATCCCTGGTTTTTTACTTCAGATAAAACTAATTTCATCCACCGCATTTCCCGGATGGGTATCCAACCTCTATCATTATGCCTGGTTCGTAGGCTTCATTGTAAGCGGAATTATCTATATATTAATGATGCGGAATTATAGAACGGGTATTGTAAATTTGGATAACAAAGAAATTGCCTGACATGTCAATATTGATTAAAAATGCCCATATTGTGGGTGCTGCTGATAATTATACAGGCGATATTTATATCCAGGGTGAAGGTATTGCCGCTGTTGGAATGAACCTTGATGTTAAAGCCGACAGGGAAATTGATGCAACAGGTTTGATTGCTTTCCCCGGCTGTATTGACCCTCACGTTCACCTGGAAATGCCTTTCATGGGCACCTTCAGCAGTGATAATTACGAAACAGGCACCCGGGCAGCGTTGCATGGAGGAACCACCACGGTGATAGATTTTATTCTTCAAACTCAGGGACATTCTTTATATGATGCTTATAAAGCATGGAGTGGAAGGGCTGATGGAAATGCTGTTGGAGATTACAGTTTTCACATGGCCGTTACAGATTTTAATGAAAATACCTGCAAAGAGATCATTGACATGATCGAGAAAGAAGGCATTACTTCTTTTAAAATATTCATGGCTTATAAAGGAGCCCTGATGATCGATGATAAACAGATGGTGGGCCTGATGAATGAAGTGAAGGCAAGGGGCGGAATGGTGACCGTTCATGCTACGAATGGTGACATGATAGATTTCTTAATTGCAAAGAACAGGGCCGAAGGAAACCTTGCGCCATTATATCATTATCTATCTCAGCCCGAAATAACCGAAGCCGAAGCATCAGAACGATTTGCTTCTATTGCAGGTTATACAGGCTGCCCGGGTTATATTGTTCACATGACCTGCGAAGGTGCTTTGAATGCGGTAAGAGATAATAACAGGCATAATCAAAAAGTATTTGCAGAAACCTGTATCCAGTATTTATTATTGGATGCCTCTTTATATGAGAAGGATTTTGACGGTGCCAAATGGGTGATGAGTCCGCCATTGAGAGAGAAGAAAGACCAGGAAGCTTTGTGGGCAGGTATTAATCAGGGGTTGGTGCAGGTGGTGGCTACAGACCATTGCCCTTTTAAATGGGAGCAGAAACTAATGGGTAAAAATGATTTTTCAAAAATACCAAACGGGCACCCTGCAATTGAGCATCGTGTTGAATTATTGTACAGTGAGGGAGTAAGAAAGGGAAGAATAACGATAAATAAATTTGTTGAAGTATTATCAACCAATCCTGCAAAAATTTTTGGAATGTTTCCAAGGAAGGGTTGTATTGCGCCTGGTTCAGATGCTGATATTGTTTTGTTCGATCCCAATAAGGAACATACCATCAGTGTATCAACCCATCATATGAACACAGATTATTCAGCTTATGAGGGTTGGGAACTCACAGGAAAATCCAAAACGGTTTTATTAAGAGGTCAGGTAGTTATTGAAGATGGAAAATGTTTGGTGGAAAGAGGGAATGGTAAATTTATTAAGAGGAATAAAGTAGAAGGAAAGATATAATCTATTTTAAGTGTTGAATGATGAATTTTAAATTGGAAAACAAATCATTCAACATTTAAAATTCAACATTTAAAATAAAAAGATATATGCCCAGAATTATTAAGTCAGGTTTAATACAAATGAGTTTGCCAAAAACAGAAGGCGAAGGAACGATCAAAGAAATTGTGGATGCCATGGTGCAGAAACATATTCCACTGATAGAAGAAGCCGGCAAGAAAGGGGTACAAATTCTTTGTTTGCAGGAAATTTTTAATACACCTTATTTCTGCCCGGGGCAGGATAAAAAATGGTACGAGAGTGCGGAATCGGTTCCGGGACCAACAACAGAGCTGATGGCAACCTATGCAAAAAAATATAACATGGTCATCATTGTTCCTATTTATGAAAAAGAACAGGCTGGTGTTTTATATAATACAGCTGCCGTGATCGATGCAGATGGGACTTATTTAGGAAAGTATCGTAAGAATCATATTCCACATACCAGTGGCTTTTGGGAAAAGTTTTTCTTTAAGCCCGGTAACCTGGGTTATCCCGTGTTTCAAACAAAATATGCAAAAGTTGGCGTTTACATTTGTTACGACCGTCATTTCCCCGATGGTGCAAGGTGTTTAGGCTTGAATGGTGCTGAGATCGTTTATAATCCTTCAGCAACTGTTGCAGGGCTTTCTCAATATTTGTGGAAACTGGAACAACCAGCGCATGCAGCAGCTAACGGATACTTTATGGGTTGCATCAATCGTGTGGGAGAAGAAAAGCCATGGAACCTCGGTAAGTTTTATGGCAGCAGCTATTTTGTTGATCCACGTGGACAAATATTTGCACAAGCCAGCGAAGACAAAGATGAATTACTCGTTGCTGAATTTGACCTGGATATGATAGAGGAAGTAAGAAGTGTTTGGCAATTCTTCAGGGACAGAAGGCCGGAGACCTACGGCAAATTAGTAGAGCTTTAAACTATGCTAAATGTTGAAGGCTGAATTTTATATGAAAGCATTCAACATACAATATTTAACATCCAACATAATGATACAAAACAACAGGTTATCTAAAGAACAATACGCCGAGAACTTCAGCGACATTCATCCGCCATTTGAAACAGCAGATGCGGCATTGGTGGAAGCCAACCGTTGCTTGTTCTGTTATGATGCACCTTGTATGAAAAGTTGTCCTACAAGTATTGATGTGCCCAAGTTCATTAAGCAGATATCTACAGATAATATTAAAGGGTCGGCACATACTATTTTTTCAAGTAATATCATGGGCGCAGGTTGCAGCAAGGTTTGTCCGGTTGAAAAATTATGCGAAGGCTCTTGTGTTTATAATTTTATGGAAGAAGAGCCCATTTCAATTGCCAGGTTGCAGCGGTATTCTACTGAAAAGGCAATGGCTAAGAACTGGCAGCTATTCAAAAGAAAAGAATCAACCGGTAAAAAAGTTGCTATTATTGGTGCTGGCCCTGCCGGCTTGAGTTGTGCTCATGTTTTATCGAGGGAAGGAATTGATGTTACCATTTTTGAAAAAGAAAGTAAAGGAGGCGGATTAATGACCTATGGTATTGCAGCTTATAAAGTAACACCGCAGTTTTGTGAAGATGAAGTGAATTATATTTTGGGTATCGGCGGTATTGAAATAAAATACAACCAGGAATTCGGGAAAGACATTTCATTGGCTCAATTAAAAAAAGATTTTGATGCTGTATACCTTGGAATTGGAGTAGGCGTGGCAAGAAAATTAGATATTCCCGGAGAAAAGCTGGAAGGCGTGGTGGATGCCATTCAATTCATCTATGATATCAGGGCCAATGGTTACTCAACAGTTCCTGTGGGAGATAAAGTAGTAGTTATAGGCATGGGAATGACTGCCATTGATGCAGCTACGCAGGCAAAAAGATTGGGAGCAAAGGAAGTGACATTGGTTTACCGAAGAACAGAAGCTGAAAAACCATGTACCGATGTGGAACTGGATATTGCAAAACTGGATGGTTGTGAGATCATCTGGCTGGCAGCGCCTGCAAAAGTGAAAGGCTCGAATGGAAAAGTGAAACAACTTGTTTGTAGTGTGATGAAACTGGGCGATCCCGATGCTTCAGGCAGGCGTTCTCCTGTTGACACTGGCGAAACATTTACACTGGATGTTGACATGGTTATCAAAGCAGCCGGGCAGGTACCCTTTGAAAAACTGGTGAACAAATACAAACTGGATAATAAGAACGGGAAATTGATCATAAAAGATAAAGCAGCAACAAATATTAAGGGTGTATTTGCAGGTGGTGATGCTGTTAATGGCGGTAAAGAAGTAGTGGATGCGGTGCAAGCGGGGAAGGATGGAGCCCATGCTATTTTGAAGTATCTTAAGTTATGATGAATGTTAAATGTTGTATGTTGAATGAAGACAGAAAACAAGATATTGGAACTGACATTTGATTTTTCGATTCGGATAATATCTCTTTATAAGGAACTGATTCATCAGCATGAATACGTGATCTCGAAGCAACTTTTAAGATCATCAACAAGTATTGGTGCGAATGTAGAGGAAGCCAATGCTGCTCAGACAAAGAAAGATTTTATAATGAAAATGTCAATTGCTTCAAAAGAGGCCAGGGAAACAAAATACTGGCTGAGGTTATTAGACAGAAGCCAGATTATTAAGTATAATTATGAAGAATACCTGAAGACTATTGAACATATCATTAATATCCTGACGAAGATTGTAAAGACATCACAGGAATCATTAGTGCTTAAATAATTCAACATTTAACATTCAAAAATCAACATAAAATATTATGGCATCTCTTGAATCAGACTTTCTCGGCATAAAATCTCCCAATCCATTTTGGTTAGCGAGTGCTCCGCCAACGGATAAAAAAATAAATGTGCTCCGTGCCTTTGAGGCAGGTTGGGGGGGGGTGGTGTGGAAAACACTCGGCAGCCAGGTGAAGAATGTCTCGTCAAGGTATTCATCAGTGAATTATGGCAGTAAAAAAATGATGGGACTGAATAATATTGAACTCATCAGCGACCGGCCACTTGATCTTAATCTCAAAGAAATAAAAGAATGCCTTAAACTTTTCCCTGACAGGGCGATGATCGTTTCTTTGATGGCAGATAATGATAAAAAGAGTTGGCATGAACTGATAAAGAAAGTTGAAGATACAGGCGCTCATGGACTGGAATTGAATTTTGGTTGTCCACACGGCATGACAGAAAGGGGCATGGGTGCTGCGGTTGGACAGGATCCCGAAATTGCATGTATGGTGGTAGAATGGGTGATGGAAGCTGCAACGATACCTGTGATCACCAAATTAACTCCCAATGTTCACTCTGTTGTTCCTACCGGGCGCTCAGTAGTAAAAGCCGGAACCAATGCCTTGTCTTTAATAAATACTATTCAATCAGTAACAGGAATTGACCTGGACACACTTGTTCCCAATCCTTATGTAGCAGGTAAGTCTGTGTTTGGAGGTTATTGCGGACCTGCTGTAAAACCCATTGCATTAAAAATGCTCACAACCATTGCACAGGATGAGGTAACCAATAAAGTTCCAATATCAGGCATTGGCGGGGTAAGCACCTGGAAAGATGCGGTTGAATTTATGTTATTGGGCGCAAGTAATGTGCAGGTGTGTACAGCAGCAATGAATTATGGTTTCCGGATCGTGGATGATATGATCGAAGGAATGAATAACTGGATGGATGAAAAAGGATTTAAAACATTGGATGATTTTATCGGTAAATCAGTTGAAAAAATCACACATTGGGAAGACCTTGATATCAACTACCACCACATCGCCAAAATAAACCAGGATAAATGTATCCACTGCGGCCTCTGTTATATCGCCTGCGAAGATGCCTCACACCAGTCTATTAATTTAGAATACGGAAAACCTTTCAATACTTACACAGTAAAAGATGAAGAATGCGTCGGGTGCAATCTCTGCAAACTGGTTTGCCCCGTCAATGATTGTATTACCATGGAAGAACATCGTGTTGCACCTGAATACCTTAACTGGATTGAGTTTCAAAAAAGAGGATTGCCGCTGAATGATCATTAATTAAAGTACTATGAAGCCTGAAAAAAAATCATTACCTTCATAGTGAGCATTGGGATCCACATGAATTATTGTTAACGAAAAAAAACTTATGAAAGTTTCAGACATTATTAAGGCTAAAGGCAATAAGGTTTATTCCGTTACCGGCCAGGTAAGTGTGTATGAGGCCATAAAAGAAATGAGTGAAAAAAACATCGGGGCAATTTTGGTAATTGAAGATGAAAAACTCATAGGTATCTTATCAGAAAGGGATTATGCCCGAAAAATTGTTTTAAAAGGAAAATTATCCCGGGAGACCCTGGTAAAGGAGATCATGACGGAGAATGTTTTAACGGTGAATACCAGTGATACTATTGAAAAATGTATGGGAATAATGACTGAAAAACATATACGGCATTTGCCCGTTGTTGAAAATGATAAGGTTGTTGGGATGATCTCCATTGGTGATGTGGTAAATGGCATAATTGAAACTCAAAAAGCCACTATTGAACATTTACAGAATTATATAGCGCAGTAGGTAGTTTCCTTCCTGAACTTAAAAAGAAAGCCTGCTTTATGCAGGCTCCTTTTTAAAACCAAAACAACTTCTTATACCACACCGGCCAGTTCCAGGCTACGTTTGCTTATCTTTTTATACTCCACTGTTTCAATAATTGCATCGGGGCAAAGTATGAGTGATATCCCTTCCTGTTTCCACCAATCACATGCAAATAATTTTTCAGCATGTATTACTGCAATGAGCCAGCTGTATTTAAATTCATTGTGCCATTCTTCGATCCATTCAAAATCATCCTTGTTTATTTTGCTGATATCATCTACACTGATAAATACTTTCAAATAAAAATCATTGCTCAGTTGGGTATCGGTCTGGTGATAGATTTTCTTGTATTCGTATTTATAATTATACCGCAGTGCAGATACATCGCTTAACACAGCAGAAGCAGTGGGAAAAGCGCCGGCACCCTTGCCTTTAAAAAAATGCTTGTCAGCAAATGTGCTTTCGGTGGTAAGGGCATTGAATTCATTTTGTACATGAAAGAGGTCGTCTTTGGGGGTTACGAACTGAGGTAGTATAAAAGCTGCTAATTTTCCTGACTCTAATTTTTTTGCATTGGCCACCAGTTTTATGCAGTAATTCTTTTCTTTGGCAACGATGGCATCGGGCAGGGAAATGTTTTCAATGCCGTTAAAAACAAACTCATTTGGTTTTGCAATTACTCCAAAAGAATGTGCCAGTAAAATGCTGAGTTTATTGGCGGCATCAAAACCACCGATATCCAGTTTGGGATTGCTTTCTGCAAAACCGGATTGCTGGGATAGTGATAAGGCTTCTTTAAATTCCAGTTGTTCTTCAAATATCTTAGTAAGAATGAAATTGGTAGAGCCATTGATGATTCCACGGATGGATTTTAAAAGGTCATTGTCATAATATTCTTCCAGGTTACGGACGATGGGCATGCTGGCGCAACAGGCAGCTTCATATAAAAAAGCAGTTTTGTATTCCTGTTGTATTTGCAGCAATTCTACAAAATGCTCTGCGATCATTTTTTTATTGGCGCTTACTACAGCCTTACCGTTTTGCAAAGCAGTTCTTACAATTTCAAAAGCTGCATCCGCATCATCAATGAGCTCAACGATCACGTTGATGTTTTCATCGCTAAGAAGAACAGATGCATCCGTGGTGAAGTTCTCTGCTGCGATGCTCCTGCTTTTGCCTGCGTTTTTGATACATATTTTTTTTATTGACGATTGCAGAGTAGGGGTATTATGCAGCACATAATATAAGCCCTCGCCTACCACACCAAATCCGAAGAGACCGATATTTAATTTACTATTTACCATTTACTATTATTTAAGCACATTATAAAAATTGATTGCTGAATAATTTGATGTGCACAAGTGAGCCTGCCTGCGGTAGGCATGTGACACAACCGGAGCTGAGTTATGCACTGATCCTTGTAACCAAATTTGCCTTTCCTTGTTTTGCAAAAGCCTGTTCCAGGTCGGCGATGAGGTCATTCACATCTTCAAGACCAACACTTAAACGAATAAGGCTGTCGGCAACACCGGCGGCCTTTCTTTTTTCAGTAGGAATGCTTTTGTGCGTCATCTGTGCCGGATGGCATAACAAACTTTTCACTCCGCCCAGGCTTTCTGCCAGTTTGAAGTAATTGGTGTTTTTTACGAATGCTGTTGCAGCTTCTTCTGTATCGTTCTTCAATGTGAAAGAAACAATACCTCCAAAACCCTTACTTTGTTTTTTGGAGATATCATGATTTAGATGTGTTTTCAAACCGGGATAAAAAACTTTATCAACTGCAGTGTGTGTTTCCAGGTATTCAGCTACAGCCTGTGCATTACGGCAATGATGCTGCACACGCAGGTGAAGCGTTTCAATTCCACGTATCACCAGCCAGCTGTCGAATGGCGCAAGGATGGCGCCGCTTGCATTTTGGATGAACTTTATTTTTTCGCCTAATTCTTTTTCTTTGGCAACAACTAACCCGGCAATAAGATCACTGTGACCTCCCAGGTACTTGGTGGCGCTGTGCACTACAATATCAGCTCCCAGCGAGAGAGGTTGTTGTAAGGCGGGTGATGCAAAAGTATTATCCACGCAAAGTAAACAGGAATGGGCTTTGGCAATTTTTGCGATGGCTTCAATATCGCTCACTTTTAAAGTTGGATTGGTTGGTGTTTCCAGCCAGATGAGTTTAGTATTGGGTGTAATGGCATTGAAAACATTTTCTGCTTCGGTTGTATCTACATAATTCACTTTAATGCCGAACTTCTCATAGATATGGGTGAAGAGACGGAAGGCCCCGCCATAGATGTCATCTACAGCAAGAATTTCATCTCCTGCTTTTAATAGTTTAACTACTGCATCAATGGCTGCCAATCCGCTGCCGAATGCTATACCCACAGTTCCTTTTTCCAGTTCTGCAATTATGGTTTCCAATGTGGCCCGGGTTGGGTTATTGGTCCTTGCATAGTCATAACCCTTGTTCACACCGGGCGCTTCCTGCACATAAGTGCTGGTTTGGTAAATGGGTACACTGATAGAACCGGTTAGGGCATCTACGGGAATGCTGTGGATGAGTTGTGTTGCGTTGCTCATGATAAGAATGTTTTTTAGCCCCCTCCATCTCCCCCAAGGGGGAGGAAAAAGCAGTGATAAATAATTGTTAGCGGTTTTAAACAATCACTTAGCAAGTGAGCAACCTATCGGATGAGATTTTTAAAACAAAAAAGCTCACCCGATAAATCAGATGAGCTTTTAATATTTTGAACTATTATTTTAAGCTTTGGATCTGACTTATCTGTCCGCCAGCCGGCGGATGGAATTGGCACCTTTTTCAAACAATGTTTGAATAGGTTGTCAAGGCTTCATCGGGCCATTACCCTCTGCCTTTCTTGATAAGTGATAATTAAAGAACTGGTACAAAGATAAAGGGGGAAATTTTTAAATTCCAAAAATATTTTTCAAAGAGAGAATTAATTTCAATGTAATTCAATGCAGGCAAGGGATTTAAAAAAATATTTTTTTTGTTGCAATTGGGTATAAAATTGATTGCTCAGCTGATAAATCTTGTGTAATTTAACTTTTGTCAATCTTTTGAGTCTTACTATCATTAACCTTAAATTTTTTTTATGCGCTACATTAAATCTTTTATACTGTTGATGGGGATTACCAGTCTTTTTAGTTTTATCATTCCGTCAAATACCCTGCAAGACTGGCGTTTTATCGGTGATAAAATTGCCGCTTATGGAGTTGACAGGGATGTGCTTTGGGTTAAGGGCAACGATGCTTTCCGGCAGATAAAAATAAGAGTAACCAGTGCCCCACTGCACATCATTGACATGGATGTATATTTTGAGAATGGCGAAAAAATGAATGTGTCTTTGAAAAATAATTTCAGGCAAGGGCAGGAAAGCAGGGTAATTGATTTTCCGGGTGGCCTGAGACAAATAAAGAAAATAGAATTTCTTTATGAAACCATTGGCGTACGAAAAGGAAAGGCAAGAGTAGCGGTCTGGGGTAAAAAATAATCAGGGTTTAATATTTTTTTCCATCCACTCAGCTTGTGAGTTGGCCAGTTGTTCTATAACTATCATTTCTGCAATCTTTTCCTGGCCTTTGATGATGGATTTGGAGACAAGGCTGTGTTCAATGGCTTCATCTTCCTTCATGCCCAGCATTTTTACCATGGGTATCACTTTATCGCTGCCGAAATGTTTAAACAAGGGCTCATCCAGTGCACTAAAGACGATTATCTTTTTCTTTTCCCAGTTTTTGATCAGTTCAATTTCTTTAATATGCAGGGGATAATGCTCCACGAACACTGGTTCTTTATCCTGCAATTTTGATGTATGCACATGCTTTGCTTCCCACACCAGGCTCTCATCCAGTCCCTGCTGCCGGAAGAAGTCTTTGAATTTTGCAGCGGTATCGGCAAACCAGCAAATATAGATGTGGTTGGGTTCCTTTTTAGCTAATTCCATGCAGGCATTCATTTTAGCTGCGGTACTCACATAGGCCTTGTCGGTAAAAATATGGTCATCTGCCGCTTCGTCCTTCTTTCCGAATAAATTAAAAAGCATAGATAAAATTGAAATGCAAACTTAGGGAACAAAGTCGCCTTCAGCAAATCGGTGATCAATTAGTATCTTTATGCCAAGTAAGTACAAATGGCGAAACTAAAGAAAGCTTCACCCGAAGAAGTGATCTCCAACGATTTTATTGAAGTATTCGGTGCAAGAGAACATAACCTTAAGGATATTGATATCAGCATTCCCAAAAACAAACTGGTGGTATTTACCGGTGTGAGTGGCAGCGGAAAATCTTCCCTGGCTTTTGATACCATCTATAACGAAGGCCAGCGTCGTTACATGGAAAGTTTCAGCGCCTATGCCCGTCAATTTGTTGGCGATATGGAACGACCGGATGTTGACAAGATCACCGGTTTATCTCCCGTAATTTCCATTGAACAAAAGACAACCAACAAAAATCCACGCAGCACCGTTGGTACCGTTACAGAGATATATGATTTTCTCCGGCTTCTTTACGCAAGGGTGGGAGAGGCTTATAGTTACAATACCGGAAAGAGAATGATAAAGTTCAGCGAGGAAGAAATTGTGATGAACATCTATACAAAGTTTGAAAACAAAAAGATAAGCCTGCTTGCTCCTTTGGTGAGAGGAAGAAAAGGGCATTACCGTGAACTGTTTGAAGATATCCGCAAAAAAGGTTATTTAAAAGTGAGGGTTGATGGCGAAGTGATGGACCTTAAACCAAGAATGCAGATAGACAGGTATAAGATACATGATATAGAAGTAGTGGTCGACAGGCTAGCCGTTACTGATGATATGAGGGTGCGGCTGAGCCAAAGTGTTCAAAAAACTTTGCAATTAGGAAAAGACCTGATGTTTCTCCTGATAAATGATGATGATAAAGTTGTTCAGTATAGCAAGCAGCTGATGTGTGAAGATACAGGCATCAGTTATGAGGAACCCTCGCCCAATGCGTTTTCTTTTAATTCACCCTATGGTGCATGCCCAACCTGCAAAGGCCTGGGAAATGTGTACACTATTGATATGGAAACAGTGGTGCCTGATAAGACCTTAAGTGTAAGGGAAGGCGGGATAGTTCCGCTTGGAGAAGAAAGAGATGCCAGTGTTTTTCAGCAGGTGGTTGCATTCGCCAAAAAATATAAGATCAGCCTTGACAAACCTTTGAAAGATCTTCCGGCATCACAACTCAACCTCCTGCTATATGGTGACAAAGAGATAAGCCCGGCGCTGGAAATGGATATGAGTGACGAGACCATACCAGAATTTTATACAGGTAGTTATGAAGGGATCATTCCTATGCTCAAGCGTTGGTTCTCTTCTTCGCAAAGTACAGATGTGCTGAGGGAATGGGTTGAAAAATATATGCAGCTTGCAAAATGCAATACCTGCAATGGAACAAGATTAAAAAGAGAAAGCCTCTGGTTTAAGATAGACAACAGGAATATTGCCGAACTAAGCCAGCTGAACCTGGATAACCTGGCTGCCTGGTTTGATGGTATTGAATTACGGCTTGACAAAAAACAGAACTCAATAGCAAAAGATGTTTTAAAAGAAATAAGGGAGCGATTGCAATTTTTGCTGGATGTGGGGCTGACCTATCTTTCTCTTAACCGCCCCTCTAAAAGCCTTAGTGGTGGAGAATCGCAGCGAATAAGACTGGCTACGCAAATCGGGTCCCAGTTACAAGGCATCACTTATATCCTGGATGAACCTAGTATTGGACTTCATCAAAGGGATAATCAACGATTGATTGCTGCGCTGCAGAATTTAAGAGATATTGGCAATAGTGTATTGGTGGTGGAGCATGATAAGGATATTATGTTGGCATCAGACTATTTAGTTGATATTGGCCCGATGGCTGGCAAACATGGAGGTGAAATCGTTGCCATAGGTACACCTCAAACCATATTGGATTCAAGATCTGAAACAGCGCTTTACCTGCTGGGCGCAAAAAAAATTGCAGTTCCCAAAGAACGGAGAAAAGGAAACGGGAAATTCATCGGGTTGCAGGGCGTAAGTGGAAATAACCTGAGAGTAGTAAATGTAAAATTTCCATTGGGTAAATTAATATTGGTTACCGGGGTAAGCGGTAGCGGCAAATCAACATTGATAAATGAAACATTATACCCATTGCTGAGTAAATACTGCTATAATTCAAAAGCAAGCCCATTAGCATATAAGGCAGTAAAAGGTTTGGAACATATAGATAAGGTGATAGAAATTGACCAAAGCCCGATCGGGAGAACACCAAGAAGTAACCCTGCAACCTATTGCGGATTTTTTACCGACATCAGGACCTTGTTTGCTGCAGTGCCCGAAGCAAAGATCAGGGGATATAATGCAGGACGTTTTTCATTCAATGTAAAAAGTGGCAGGTGTGATGTTTGCGAAGGCGGAGGTATGAGGGTTATAGAAATGAATTTTTTGCCTGATGTATATGTGCATTGTGAAAAATGTAATGGCAGACGATACAACAGGGAAACACTTGAAATAAGATACAAGGGAAAATCGATCAGTGATGTACTTGATATGACCGTAGATGAAGCAGTAGAATTTTTTCAGCCGGTACCTTATATCTACCGTAAAATAAAAGTGCTGCAGGACGTTGGATTGGGATATATTACCCTGGGGCAAAGTGCTGTAACGCTGAGTGGTGGTGAGGCACAAAGGGTGAAGCTTTCCACCGAACTGGGGAAAAAAGATACGGGTAAAACATTTTATATACTCGATGAACCTACTACGGGCCTCCATTTCCAGGATATACAGCATTTGCTTGAAGTGATAAATAAACTGGTTGATAGGGGAAATACCGTTTTAGTGATTGAGCATAATATAGATGTGATAAAAGTGGCCGATCATATCATTGATATAGGACCAGAAGGGGGAGATGGGGGTGGTCAGGTTTTATTTGAAGGAACTCCTGAAGAATTGGTAAAGGTTAAGGAAAGTTTTACAGCTAAGTTTCTGAAAGCAGAATTAATCTAAAAGATCCATGGCTCATAACCATGGATCTTTGTTTTTAAAAAGTGTAAATGATGTCAGTGAAGTTTAAAAGTTGTGGTTTCAGGGGTAATCTGCGGATATTAAAATATCCATAGGCTCCTCGGGGGTTAACTTCTATTGTATCATTTGCACTTATAAAGTATAATTACGGCACACCCCTTATTTGACAAGTTGTATCGCCAGTAAAAGACAAGTAGTAAAAATTACAATCGCTTTATAAGCTCTTGGGTTTAGTTGAAAATTATCATTCATATTGGTTTATTTTATTCTTAATATACTGATGGGCATCTTGTCTGTCTCATGGCACTTTTTGCAAACGAACTTTCATATATGGGCCCCAGTCTCACGCCAACCTTTAATACGATAGAAAAATAAGTGTCTGAATCTTTTAGATCGCCTCTTTGCGTACCGGCAGGATACCTCGTCATTCCGGGATAAATAATTCCAACAGACTTATCTGACAGTTTATAAGCCAGTGTAGCTTCCTGGCTGGATAAATATTTTGTATAATTAGCCGGATCAATATATTTCTTACTTACATCGTCAATGTAATCAGTAAATGTTTTCCTGTACAATAACTCACCGCTGAGGTTTATCCTGTCGGATAAATAATATTTTAAACCACCACCATAGGGAATATTCATTTGAGTTAATTTGTATGGTTTGCTGTAAGGATATTCCGGCATACCCTGGCCCTCCAACCGCAATGGCTGCAGGTAGTACCAGCTTTTGTTACCTGATGCATCCGTATATGAACCTTGTGGATTAAAGTGGAACATACCAATACCTCCCATAACATAAGGCCTTAGCCTCGGTTCATACTCAGCATTCCTGTAAAAAAACATAGTGGGAAATAGTTCTATGGCAAAATACCCTTCTATTACAGAAGTCTTAAAATCGAGATTACGCTGCTTACGCCATAGTTCATTGATGCCGGTAGTATTTATTATCGCATCATCACCTTCCAGATAGGTATAATCTGCAGCAACTCTTAAACCAACCCAGCTTTTAGGGTACATGGTTATAAAAGCACCCTTCATGAATTTGGTAAACTCAAAATTGATGTCCTTTAAGTTATTGGTTCCTTTACCTGAATTGCCGCCCAGGTCGCCCAGGAAGAAACTGGGACCAAAGTTGAAACCAACTTCCCATTTAACTTTTTCACCAAAAAGTAATGCTTGTGAATATGATTTGGAGAGGATTGTGAAAGAGAATAGCAAAATCAGCGTACACTTGCCCACAAACTTGCGTAAACATGGTTTCATCGGATCAGGTTTAGTCTTTCAAGAGATAAAAGGATTTTTAGGGTGGCTGAAGAATATTGACCAGTCTAACATAAGCAGGAAAACATCTTAAACCACTGATTTAAAACGAGGATTTGGTTGCGTTATTGCCCTTGTGGGTAAATTATTTGTCCAGGTTCCTGCCCTTGTAACAAATGCAGTCTTCCAGGGCTTTTCACTGCTTATAAAAGCATAGAAACAGGTTAAAGGCACCTGTATTTTGATACTTACTTCAGGAAAGGTAAAATATCATTCAGGCTCACCGGTTTTTGCTGGTTGTCAATTTCAATTACAATACAATAACCATTTGCACCCCCCGTCTTTTTTAAGGCATTTACCAATTTCTGCTGGTCACTCTCAACCCGTTTTCCGTTGAGCGGATTCCAGGTTTCTTTGGTACATAAACAGCCTTCTGTGGGGGTAAATGGGTAGTAAACCTGGCTTTTATAATAATCAATATTTACTGTTGTACCGTGTGCTATTATTTCTGTGCGGCCTGCTTTGCTGGCAAAAAAAGATTCATAAAGGGGAAGATAATCCTTTAAATTATCTGGCAACAGGCGTCTATACAGGTCTTCTATCCATACCGAATCCTGTATGGAAGGATCATTCAGAAAAAGCCTGGGACTGGTTTCGTAAGGCATCAGTAATTGAATATTGGTGGTTGGCCCAATAGCCATGCTCTTGCTTACATCAAAACCATTCATGCGGAAAAAACCCTGTGGCGTATTGCCATTAGATAAATAAAAAGGCATGTTGCTATGGCTTCTTGCCAACTGT
>CAYTQB010000015.1:45265-52440 GCA_964439615.1 uncultured Ferruginibacter sp.
GTGAGTTTAGTTTTTAAAGCCAGCGATTGAGTGGTTGCATTAACTAATGGGTCAAGCCCTCCCTGTAATATAATAGTAGGGCAGCTTGTAGCTCCTGCAAAGAATATGGGACTGGATTGGTTGTATGCTGTTTGGTTTGTAGCAGGTGTGGCTCCACCGAATAACAGGGCAATGCTCAGAGCAGGATAGCTGCCCGGATTATTATACATGTCTGCCATATCTGTAGGACCGAAAAAGTCAACTACTGCTTTTATTTTAACCGGGCTACTGTATTTGTAAGCCTGCAATAAAGAAAGATGTCCTCCGGCACTTGCGCCCATTGCCACAAATTTATCACTGATAAGGTAACTGGAACGGTTGGCATAAATAAAATCAACAGCAGCTTTTATATCCATCTCCTGTGTGGGAAAAATATTGGTGGAAGGTAAGGCTGCTAAACGATAATTCAGGTTGAAAATAGCATAGTCGGGTATTCTTTTCTTAAGCGTGTCCATGTTTGGAGCAAAGTCTGCCTTGTCGCCCGATATCCATCCGCCACCGTGTATAAGGATCATTACTTTGGTAGTGGCCGTACTCCTGTTAGCTGGTAAATAAATATCCATTTTTTGCAACGGATCTGTTCCGTAAGCAACATTGGTCATGGTCTTTTCAGGTATGGAGCCAGCGGCACCGGTACCAGGGTCATCATTTATATTCTTATCGCATGATGTAAACAGTAAAGAAAAAATGAGGGATACAGCTAATAACAGTTTGAATTTCATATAACCAGATTTTGATTATTAAAAATAAGGTTTAAAGTATTAATATTCTGATAAAATCCGGGATGTGGTTATTGATCAGGCAATTTTCTGCATCAGGGTAAGGCGCTTATAAATACTTTCTTCAATTTCTATTAGTTCAAAATGATTCCCCCTTTCTGCAACCTGGCCATCCTGTAGTATAAGTATTTCATCAGCTTCTTTTATAGTACTTAAACGGTGTGCTATAACCAATGTTGTTCTGCCCTGCATTAAATTATTCAGTGCATCCTGTACTGATTTTTCAGATTCTGTATCCAGAGCCGAAGTGGCTTCGTCTAAAATTAAAATAGCGGGATTTTTAAATACAGCACGGGCAATGCTGATACGCTGGCGCTGTCCACCTGAAAGGCGAATGCCCCTGTCACCAATATTAGTTTGATAGCCATCTTCTGTTTCCATGATGAAATCATGGGCATTGGCAATTTTTGCCGCCCTCATCACTTCTTCCTCACTGGCATCGGGCCTGCCCAGGGCGATATTATTGAAGATGGAATCATTGAACAAAATAATATCCTGCGTTACAAAACTCATATGGCTCCTGAGCGATTCCATGGTATAAGACCTGATATCTTTTCCATCAATAGTTATACTGCCCGATGTTACATCATAAAACCTGGGCAACAGGTCGGCAATGGTTGATTTACCCACACCCGAAGGGCCTACCAATGCAAGTGTTTTCCCTTTTTCCAGGCTGAAAGAAATGTTTTGTAAAACTTTTTTATCGGTATAACCAAAACTCACATCATTGAATTCAATACGTTTATTGAATGATCTCATTGCAACTGCATTGGGATGATCATCAACTTCAACTTTTGTATCCAGTACTTCAAGAATGCGCTGTCCCGAAGCTTCGCCCCGTTGGATATTGGCCAATGCAACTACCATTGCTTTTGCAGGCCTGATCACCTGCGAAAAAATGGCAATGAAAGCAATAAATTCACTTGCCTGCAATCCTGATGCATCAACACTATTATTTCTCAGGATCATACTGCCGCCATAAATTAAAATGCAGGCCACTACAATAACACCAGAGACTTCCGAAAAAATGGGAGCCAGTTCTCTTTTCTTGAAACCCTGCAGGCTGGCTTTGCGGTAAAAATCATTTTCACGACTAAATCTTTTTAAAATAAAATCAGTAGCATTAAAAGAGCGGATGATACGCATGCCCATCAGGCTTTCATCAATGATGGTGAGCAATCTTCCAATGGATGACTGCATATCTGAAGCTTCTTTACGCAATCTTTTGGTAACCGTGGCGATACCGATGGCCGAGATGGGAATGATGAGTAAAGTGAATAAAGTGAGTTTTACAGAGATGGCAAACAGGGCAATAAAATACCCGATCATTATATAAGGCTCTTTAAACAGTACCTCCAGTGAATTGGCAGCCACAGATTCGATCTCAAAAACATCCGAATTCATCCTGCTGAGCAGATCACCCTTTTTTTCTTTGGTGAAATAACCCATGTGCAGGCGGTTCATTTTAGTGAAAATGGCTTCTCTAATCCGTTTTACCAAAAGAGTTCTGGCACTTACCATACTTCGCTGGGCCAGGAAGCGGAACAGGTTAGTGAGTATTACTGCAAGTACGATCATGGCAGCAATAAAATATAAAGCATATACCGGGTTAAGCGTTTTTAAATGATAAACCTGGTAATAGAAAATGTCTTTAAAATAAGATGCAGAAAAAGAAAATTCAGGTGCCGAAGCATATTGCTTCATGCTTTCGGCCGTCTGATGGTCAAATAAAAAATTCAGGAGTGGAATGATCAATGCAAACTGGAATACACTGAAAAAAACAGCGATGAGTGTAAATGAAAAAAAAGGGATAACGAATTTCCCGTAAGGTTTTGCAAATTTTAGTAACCGGTGATAGGTCTTCATCTCTTGTTTGAAATTAATATAACGAACGATATACTTTCCAGTATTCCCGGGCTGCATTGTCCCAGCAATAGGCTTTGCCTTTTTTGATTATCTCATCTTTCATGTTAAACAGTTTGTATTGTTTCATACCTGCAACAAATATTTCATTCATGTGGGTCTCTGAAAAATTTTTAAAATAAAAGGCAGCATCACCGCCTATTTCCGGCAATGCAGTGCGTTGGGAAAGAAATATTGGCTTGCCTACTGACATGGCTTCGGTAACGGGAAGCCCAAAACCTTCGGCATTTGATGGAAAGGCAAAGGCATGGCAGTTATTAAAATACCAGGATTTTTCGGTCTCTGATACCTGGCCAACTATATGGATGTTTCCCTTTATGCCCATTTTTTCTGCCGTATCAAGAATAAAATTATAGTAATCGGTATCATCTATCCGGCCTGCAATTACCAACTCCATATTACTATGCGGCTGGATTAAGGGTAATAAGCTGTGAAAATTCTTTTTATGGGTTACGGTACCGAGGGAAAATATAAATGGCTTTATGGGTTTATAAGAACTATTATACAGGAGGGGCTCTTTCAGCGAATTGGTGCCATTATGAATTACATGAACCGGCTTATTATGTACATCACAATAAAAGTGTACATCATTTTTGCCATAATCACTTACACAGATAATAACATCGGCCCGGTTGATGAGCATTTGTAAACGGCGGAGGTATCTTCGTTTTTTCCATTCGGGTTTTGAATCATCGTACATATAGTTCAGGTCATGAATGGTTAATACCACTTTTATTTTTTTATTCCAAAAAGGCAGGTAATAACTATCCTGGTATGTGGCATGCCACACTGAAAATTTTTTTAATTGCGGCAACCTGAATTTGTGTAATTCCGTTTGAACGATATGATTGCTGTTTTCACAGAAGAGTTCCTGTGTTCCGTAAGGACTGTAAAAAGTAAGTTCCTCAGATCCGGGGAGGACAAACTTTGTGATGTGATTACCGAGGTTTAAACAGTAATGATACAAACCGGTATTGTCGTATTTCATCCGTTCACAGTCAAATATTATCCGGTTTATCATATTATCAAAAATGGTTAAAGCTGGTGATATATAATGTGGCTTAATTTATTATATCGAAAAGCAGCAAATTAAGTTGCCTGTTTTCATCAAAAACTGTGCAAACTCATACCTGCAGATGATTCCAGACAAGGGTGCTGTGATAAATATGTGGGAAATTAGTTCTTAATATTAAAAGGAAAAGCTAAAATTCAAGGTTTAACCATTATTTTTTCAATAAAAGCGTTCTTTTGTAAAAAACGGGTTTATGTATAAGATCATGCTGGATTGCGGCTTAATGCGATACAGGGATTCGGGTTTGTATCATTACTGCCTTAACCTGGGAGCTTATGTAAAGAAGGAACTTGATAAAGAAAAGGATGGTTGTATTTCATTTTATGTTCCTCCTGCAGAAAAAGGATCATTTGGCCCTGATACCAGTTGTATCACAGAAAAAAAATGGCACGAGAAATTATTCAGACCATTTTTATGGGACTGCGATATCTGGCATGCACCGTTTCAATCAGGCAGGATAGTAATACCTCAAAAGAACAGGCATATTAAAATACTGCTCACCATCCACGACTTGAATTGTCTTCATGAAGATAAGTCTGACAAGGAACGGACGGAAAGTTTACAGAAAACACAAAGGCTGATTGACCGAAGTGATGCTATCGTTTGCATTTCCAATCATTGTAAAACCGATGTACTCACTAACCTGGATGTTAAGAATAAGCAAGTACATGTTGTTCACAATGGAACGCATAATGTGACAATTCCCCCACTCACGCCTCTGGGATATAAACCTGCCAAACCTTTTTTATTCACTATGGGTTATGTGAACCGGAAAAAAAATTTTCACACCCTTGTGCCCTTGTTGAAAGATTCGGATTTTGATCTGGTTATAGCTGGAAAATTAGATGAGCCTGATTATGTAAATAAGATGAAGGTAGAAGCAAGAAGACTGGGTGTTTCAGAAAGGTTGCATATTCTTGGCCCGGTAAGTGAGGAAGATAAAGCCTGGTATTTTAAAAATTGTATGGCATTTACACTACCCTCATTAGCCGAAGGCTTTGGAGCGCCCGTGGTGGAAGCTATGAAATTCGGCAAACCTATTTTTTTATCAAACCTCACCTCTTTACCGGAGATAGGCGGAGACGTAGCTTTTTACTTTTCCAGTTTTGAACCCGTTCACATGCAGCATGTTTTAGCCGATGGGATATTTAAGTACAGCCAGAACGGGCTTGATAAAAAAATAATGGCAAGGGGCAATGAATTTGATTGGGGAGAAAAAGCTATTGAGTATTTGAAAGTGTATAAGTCAATGCTTTGATTATTTTAAACAAAGTGATGGTAGAAACAAAAACGACAGGGCGGCAATGGAATTCTTCGTTGATATACGACTTTGGTAAGAGAAGATCGGAGTTGTGTAAAGCAAAGGATTATCATGCCGATTGGTTCAAATACTGGTGTGACCAGTTAGGAGAAAAACCAAACTTTCACCGCAAGCAATGGGAATATGTATATATAATGCAGGCATTGCGGGAGAGAGGTTGTATAGAAGCAGGAAAGAAAGGTCTTGTATTTGCTGCAGGCACCGAGCCCTTGCCGGCCATGTTTGCCAGTTTTGGTTGCAGCATTGTGGCCACAGATATTTTTCCGAAGAAAGGAATAGAAATGGGCTGGGAGAACAGCAACCAACTTTGCTTTGGCGTTGAATCATTGAATACCCGGCAGCTTTGTGATGATACTGATTTTCACAAACTGGTTCAATACCGGCCTGTTGATATGAACGATATTCCTGATGACCTGGCAGGTTTTGATTTTAATTGGAGCAGTTGCTCTTTTGAACATTTGGGAACACTGGATAAAGGGTTCCTGTTCTTAAAGAACCAGTTAAAGACCTTAAAGCCCGGAGGATGGGCTGTGCACACTACAGAATACAATATATCATCCAACGACGAAACACAGGAAAATAATGACACGGTAATTTATCGCCAGCGGGACATAGAATATATTATAAACGAATTAAGGAACGATGGCCACTTTGTGGAAGAACTGGACCTGTCGCTGGGCGGCTTGCCCGAAGATTTTATGGTAGACACTGAACCTCATCAACAAAAAGTACATCTTAAACTGCAGGTCGGTAAATATGTAGTTACTTCTATCGGGCTGATCATCCGGAAGAAATTTTAATAATTGTATTTATCCTTCCACAACGCCTTTAAAAATTTCCGCAATTCATCTTCCCGTAAATTTTTTCCGGGCTGAAAAAAAGATGTACCGCTTATTTCATTGGGCAGGTATTCCTGTGGCGAAAAATTGTTCTCATAGTTGTGGGAATACTCGTAACCTTTTCCATAGCCTTCTTTCTTCATCAATTTGGTAGGCGCATTACGTATGTGCAGGGGCACAGAGAGATCGCCATGTTCCCGTACTGCACTCATGGCGGCGCCAATGGCAATAGTGGCTGAATTACTTTTAGCGCTGGATGCAAGATAAATAGCACACTGCGATAAGATGAGTTGCGATTCAGGCCACCCAATTTTATTCACCGCTTCAAAAGTTGCATTGGCCAGCAATAATGCATTGGGATTGGCATTGCCGATGTCTTCACTGGCCAGTATCAGCATGCGGCGGGCAATAAATTTTACATCTTCTCCGCCTTCGATCATCCTTGCCAGATAATATACAGCAGCATTGGGGTCGCTGCCCCGGATGGATTTGATAAAAGCAGAAATAATATCATAATGCTGTTCTCCTTTTTTATCATAAAGTGCAATACGTTGCTGGGCAATTTCCATCACAGTATCGTCGGTGATCAGGGCATTATTACCCAACGTATCTGTAACCAGTTCCAGCAGATTCAGTAATTTCCTGGCATCACCCCCGGAAATATTGATGAGGGCTTCGGTTTCTTTCAGTTCGATCTTATTCTTTTTAAGGACTTCATCATCCCTTATAGCATGCTGTAATAAACTAATAAGGTCTTTTTCATCCAACGGTTTTAAGATATACACTTGTGTCCTGCTGAGCAAGGCGCTGTTCACTTCGAAAGATGGATTCTCCGTGGTAGCGCCAATTAAAGTGATGATGCCTTTTTCTACTGCGCCAAGCAATGCGTCCTGTTGCCCTTTATTGAAGCGGTGTATCTCATCAATGAAAAGAATAACACCCTGTTGTTTTTTTGCAAGATCAATTACTTCTCTTACCTCTTTTACTCCTGATGATATGGCGCTGAGTGTATAGAACGGAACTTTTAAAGTATTGGCAATGATATTGGCAATGGTGGTTTTACCCGTACCGGGCGGGCCCCACAATATCATGCTGGGTACTTTGCCCTGCTCAATGGCAGTACGTAAAATACTTCCTTTGCCGGTAAGGTGTTGCTGGCCTACAAGGTCGTCCAGTGTCCTGGGGCGAAGGCGTTCGGCGAG
>CAYTQB010000015.1:52540-60359 GCA_964439615.1 uncultured Ferruginibacter sp.
TCATCAATGCTTGACGGTGCGTCTAGCATCACATCCCTGCCTGCATTATTTTTCGGAAAGGCTATAAAGTCACGGATGCTTTCACTGCCGCCGAGGATGGAGCAAAGCCTGTCGAACCCAAATGCGATACCACCATGCGGCGGAGCGCCGTATTCAAAAGCGCCGAGCAGGAAACCGAATTTGTGCTGTTGCTCGGCTGCATCCATACCCAGTGCAGCAAACATTTTCTCCTGCAACTCTCTTTGATAGATACGGATAGAACCACCTCCGATCTCGTTTCCGTTCAGCACCATATCATAGGCATTGGCCTTGATATTGGCATAAGGATGTTCTAAATATTTTGCAGCATCTTTAATGACAGGGTTATTGTTTATCATCACTGCAATATGGTCGGGCTTTGGTGAAGTGAATGGATGATGGCGGGCCACCCAACGGTTCCCTTCTTCATCATATTCAAATAATGGAAAGTCCAGCACCCACAATAGTTTAAATTCATCTGGCTTGCGTAAGCCCAGTTTTTCTGCCATGTACATTCTTAGGTCACTGATGGCTTTACGGGTTCTTTCCTCTGCACCTGCTAAAATTAAAATTAAGTCGCCTGCTTTAGCATTGGCAACAGCAGCAATTGCTTTTAATTTATCTTCTGTATAAAATTTATCTACACTGCTTTTATATGTCCCATCGGCATTACATTTAATAAACACTAAACCTTTCATTCCTATCTGAGGACGCTTCACCCACTCAGTCAGCTCATCCGTCTGTTTACGGCTATATTCACTGCAACCAGGAACAGCAATGGCAAGAACGGTAGCCCCCTCACCCCCCAAAGGGGGGATCGAAAACATCTCCTCTTCAAGAACTGCTTTCTTATCTGGAAACAGATGTTTTGCAAAAACCAGGTTTGCAACCTTCATATCAAATCTGGTATCGGGTTTGTCGTTGCCATAATTAAACATCGCATCTTCCCAGGTCATGCGTTCCAGTTTCTCTGCATAATCAATTCCTTTTACGTCTTTGAATATCCTTTTCACCAAACCCTCAAACATGTTCAGTATATCCTCCTGCTCCACAAAACACATTTCGCAATCTATCTGTGTAAACTCAGGCTGCCTGTCGGCACGAAGATCTTCATCACGAAAACATTTTACAATCTGATAGTACCGGTCGTAACCACTTACCATCAGCAATTGTTTAAATGTTTGTGGAGATTGTGGCAACGCATAAAATTGTCCTGCATTCATCCTGCTCGGCACTACAAAATCCCTGGCGCCTTCGGGTGTGCTTTTAATGAGGAAAGGCGTTTCAATATCCATGAAATTATTTTCGTGTAAATAATTCCTGGCCGATCTGTTCACTGCATAACGTATTTCTAAATTTCTCTTAACCGCATTTCTTCTCAGGTCGAGAAAACGATATTTCATCCTCAGGTCATCACCACCATCAGTATCATCCTGTATGGTGAAAGGAGGAACTGTTGATTTGTTCAATATTGTAAATTCAATAACTGTAATTTCAATTTCACCTGTGGGAATATTTGCATTCTTGCTGCTGCGTTCATTCACTTTTCCTTTTACCTGTAAAACAAATTCTCTTCCTAGCGGATTGGCATCCAACTCAGCATTCAGGTTTTCTGAAAATAGTAATTGAGTAATACCATAGCGGTCACGTAGGTCAACAAAAGTGATGCTGCCGAATTTGCGAACGGTTTGCACCCATCCGGCCAGGGTTATTTCCTTATTCTTATCTGCCAGTCTTAATTCGCCGCAGGTGTGGGTTCTGTACATACTCTATCTTCTATGTGAGCGGCAAAGATAATTTAATTGACTTACATAGTTTCTACTACATTTCTGTGCATGGGCCTCCATATAATATAATAGTAAGCAAGCATTAAAATGCCCAGCAAAAAGGGGATTATGGCGATGTGTTTAAAAGTGTAATCAGCAAAAAGGGGCCGGCTATCGAATTCAAAGAATTCGCTCACCATCCAGTAAGCATTGGCGCTTATCCAGAACACGATGGCCACATTATGGCAAACTTCACTCATGAATTGGCGGGTGCGGATGGAAATGACAATAGCGATAATGAGGGTGGGGAAGATCATGGCAATGCCTAACGGCTTCCATATCATGCACCAGCTTATATCTTTGAATAACCAGAAAACGATGTGCAGGTTCTCCATCTTCCGGAAGCGGAGGGGAATGCTGTAGGTATGTGTTGAAGACATATTTTATGAATTTTTACGAATTGCACAAATTACACGAATTATTGAAAAGAAAAACACGAATCAGCGGCTAAACTAATTCGTGTAATTCGTTTCAATTCGTGTAATTGCTTATTCCACATTAACTCTTATGCCTTCACTGTGTGCAGTAAATTCTGGTGCATACATACATTGTATAGTTGTGATGCCATTGCTGAAATTTCCTGCATGGGTAACAAACAGGGGGTATTCAAAAACATAACTACCACGTTGCAGCCAGCTAAAGAAAAAGTTGGTACTGGCATCTTTTGTGCTTTCATAATAACCCAGACCACCCTGCCATTTATACTCACTCAATACATTTACGGGTTCCATACAGGCTGCCCTCATATCTTTCATGTGTACGTATTCCATATCCCGGTCAACCTTTAATTCGATCCTCACTTTTATTTTATCGCCAACTTTCAATTCAGCGCCATCGGCTAAAGCCACCAGTACTGGCCCCTTGTCAGAATTTTTTTCAACAAATAATTTCTTAACCAACTTCAGGGGAGTCTCCGCCGAAGTTATCTTATCCAGGTCTTCAAAGTATTGCCAGTAAACAGAACCCCAGGAGGAGGATGTGCTGGCTTTTTGATTTGACGATTTGGAAATGTTTACAACAATGTTACCCATTGTTGGATTTACTTTACCGCCTTCAATTCTTTTTTTGAAGTAACCGGTTCCGGTTTCAGAGCCATCAGTGCTTTTTACAGTTGTGTTTCCTAATTGAACGGCCACTTCTTTTTCTTCACTCAGCCAATCGCTGCCCCCCAGCAACAATGCATAACAGGCTTCTGCTGTGGCCCTGGTGGTTTTCCAGTTCTGTGTTTGCTTTTGCTTAAGCAACCATGTTTTCAGGTCATCAATGGTCGACACGGTTTTATCAATATCTGTAAATGCTTCGATCATCATGGCCTGGCTTTCAATGGGAGCCTGGTGCCAGTAATAGCCGCCTGTTGTCCATTCTTTCCAATACATACCCATCTCTTCTTTGCTGATGGAATTTTCTTTCAGCGACCTGATAATAGCTTTGGGTGTTATTTCATCGCTTGTACGATGGAGGGCTAAAGCGATCATGGCCTGCATATATTTACTGTTACTTAGCCAGAATTTTTTTGCCTGTCCCCGGTAATAATCATAAGCTGTTTGCGAAGCAGGCGCCATTTTATATTCAGGAAAGAAGCTACGCATATATAAATACTGTACCCGTATATCGCCTAAATTATTATTGCTTAGTTTGACCTTATATTTTATAAGATTATCATAATCTTCTTTTATTTTTTTATCAAGATAAGGCACGGCTTTATCTATGATCGTTTTTACGGATTGATAATTATCTCCTGCTAATGCATTCAGCTTACGCAGGTGACCAATACCAGTTATGATGTACTGAGTCATATAACGGTCATCCCTTCCTCCCTTGAACCAGGTAAAACCTCCATTACTGCTTTGCATCTCTTTCAGCTTGTTGAAAGTGCTTTGTTGCTCCCTGTTCATGCGTACCATATCAAACAGCAATGCAATATTTTTCTTTTGCTGATTTTCATTTTGTGCATCCAGTACCCAGGGGGTTTCCTGTAATAAGGCAGATTTTAATTCTTCATTTTTCTGGAGATTACTCAGTAAAGCAGCGGCCTCACCCCCCTCCCTCTCCAAAGGAGAGGGAGCCTTCCATTTTTCAAAAACAGCCCTGATCTTTGGAATTGACCTGCTGATATATGAAGCCAGTGTATTGGCATAGTAACGGTTAAAGGTTTGCTCAGCACATTCATAAGGATACTCCATCAAATAGGGCAGGGCCTGCACGGCATACCAGGCCGGGTTACTTGTGTATTCAACCGTTAATGCATGATGGGCAATGGTTGTGCTGGCTTCACTATTCAGGAGTTTATCGAATCTGAAAGTCTTTGTTGCCTGGTTGCGGATATTGAGTGGCATGGATTCGGTAACCAGCATCCTGTTGGTTAAAACTGGAATTGCCATTTCTTCTCCATCGGAATAAGCCCCCTCCAAACCTCCCCCCGAAAGGGAGGCTTTCAAAACAGCTTTTATCCTGTAAATGAGTGCAGAATTGAAATTGAATGGTATCTCCATCGGGAACTTTACGGCTTCACTCTGACCGGCAGCCACTGTAAAGTATTGGCTGGGAAAAACATTCTTGAACCAGCCATCTACCGGTTTGTTGGTTGCAGCATCCAGTAATTCAAATTGCGCAACGCCGGTTACTTCACTATCGCCCAGGTTTACAATTTTAGCGCTGAACTCCATCCTGTCGCCTTCCCTCATAAAACGTGGAGCATTAGGTTGCACCATCAATGGCTTTTGAGTCACCAAAGTTTTTTCGCTGTAAGCGCTGGAGAGGTCTTTGGTATGCGCCATAGTCATCAGCTTCCATTGTGTTAATGCTTCTGGCATGGTAAAAGAAAATTCTACATTACCATCGGCATCTGTTTTAAGATCGGGAAGGAAGAAAGCAGTTTCGTTGAAGTTTTTGCGAATTTGGATAGCATCATTTGTTGTTTGTGGTTTGTTGTTTGATATAGAGTCACTAACTACTTCAGCATCCTTTACAACTTTAGGAGGAGTAAATTTTATCTGACTAACTTCTTTAGATTTTTTACCGATTCCTGTAACTACAACCTCTTCTAACCTGCCATTAGCCATTGCTGGTACAGGGTTGGCCAGCCCTCTTATTTGGAATTTATCTGTTGCTACTTGATTATATGCATAAAAGTTACCACCATACTGTTGAGGACCTAAAAGCCTGTCATAAGATTTACTTAGTCCACTAAAATTCGAAAACTCCAGTTTATTATACTCATCCGATTCCACTGCGTCAAACCCTTTCTCTGCCCAGCTAACCGTATTATACAACCCCGGCCAAATATTTATTTTGCTCCAGTTATGCGGTTTGAATTGATCAAGGCTTGCATCATACATGCCAGCCAGCATTTCGGCTGCAACTTTTTCTCCTTTATTGCCGGTTATCTTCACTTTCCATTTTTCTTCACTGCCGGGTAACAGTTTATCTCTAAAAGTTTCATAAGTGATGTTTAATTCTTTATTACTCCAGGGTATGCTGAAATTTTCATCGCCTGTATATACCCGGTTATGTCTCACCATGGC
The DNA here is from genome assembly GCA_964439615.1 of uncultured Ferruginibacter sp. GTDB lineage: Bacteria > Bacteroidota > Bacteroidia > Chitinophagales > Chitinophagaceae > Ferruginibacter. Next base: position 57,909 of record CAYTQB010000015.1, read on the forward strand.
ATAACTCATGGCCATACCGCCACGGTCGCTTTCGGTAATAAGTATGGAGCTTTCAAAAGGAAGAACTGAAGAAAGCTTTTGATGAACAGGCTCGTTATTTGTTTTACCAACCCTGCTCATTACCTGGATGATCCATGCATTGGAAAAACCCGATCTGATAGTATAACTGATCTTTTCACCGGGCTCTGCTGTTCCTTTTATAACATTTACTGTAACGGGCTCATTATTTTCACCCAATACCTGAATAAACTTCTCCGTTCTCACATCTTCACCATATTTGTCTTTGGTTGTTGCAATTATCTTATACCATCCGGCATCAAATTTTAAATTTTGAATTTTGAATTTTGAATTTTCTGATGTGCTGTCTGTTATGTCTATGAATTTTTCTGCCAAAGGCCAGTTCTGCACTTTTCCTTCGTCTTTGTATTCATCATGGGGGAAATAACTATAATACTCATCACGGCTCATGGTGAACTGGTCGGGTACCTCCCAATAACGTTCACGGAAAATTTTGCCCGGTGATTTCACTTTGGTGAATGTTACATTCACTTTTGCTTTTTCAAAAATATCGTTAAGGTTGCTGCTGCGTATGTTGAAAGCTTTCAGGCTGTCACCGTTTATCCTCTCCGGCATATCAATATGCAGTTGCAATGCCTGGTAGGCCACAGCTACGGAAGTATTACCCGATCTTGTTTCTCCATTGATATCGGTTACATCGGCACTTACTTCGTAATAAAAGGTCGGCTGGTTTTTTTTATCAACCGATTCATCAGGTAATGCTTTAAAATCAATTTTGAATTCACCCTTTGCATCAGTTTTGGTTTCGCCGTTTGTAATTTCTGTTTCTTCATTGCTGCCCCCGGGGAACCTTTTATAATAACTTCCCCAACCCCACCAGATGGGATAGCGCACTTTACGCACAACCCGGTAACTCACTTTTGCGCCATCAATATTATTACCGGCGTATGCTTTTGCTGTTCCGGTAATTTTTATACTGTCATTTACCCGGTATGTACCTTTTGGTTTTTGTATTTCTGCAGAAAATTTAGGCCGCTTATATTCTTCCACGTTGAAGTTAGTTGTGCCATTGGTGGCTGTATCCAGTAAACTGAACTGGCCATTCATTTGTCCCTCGGGCAACCGGAAAGAACCTTTATAACTTCCGAATTCATTGGTGGTAACTATCAGTTCAGCTGACTTTTGATAATTGGCATCCCTTAAGATGAGCTTTGTTTTAAAATTCGGTAACACGGTGCTTTTAGCAGCATCCGTTTCCCTCTTTACCACGATACCTTTAAAATAAATGGTTTGCCCGGGGCGGTAAATGCTACGGTCTGTAAATAAGAAAGTGACGGGCCTTATTTCAGCTGCATAACCGTTGTACGTATAATAACCCTCATTCTCATCCATGAACAATTCATCGTTGTTGTATTTTACCTGCAGTGAAATGCTCCGGTATTCCCTGCTTTCTTTCAGTTTAAAGAAACCGGTTTCATCCGCCGTATATTTTTCTGCTTTTATTTCTTCATTTGCACCTGCTGTATAATTGTATTTGTTCTCCCAGATCTGTACCTGTGCGTTGGCAAGCGGCTTGCCGCTATCACGGTCAAGTACATAATATTCATTCGTGCTGGTATGGATATAACTGATATTGCTTACGTAAGTAAGCTGCCGGGCCATGATATTTTTAGTAAGCGAAAATTTTTCATCCGTGCTGGCCAGGATGAAGTATGTACCGATAGCGAGGCCATCAATCTTTATTTCTGTGGCATGTTCCTGGTAATCCTGCTGGTCGGGTAAAGAGATGCTCCAGCTTTTTACGGGTTTCATGTCGGCATATGCCTTCCATATTTTTTCATAATCACGCCGGTCAAGCTTTTTCATTTCATCCTTTGATGTTTTGATGACACGGAGATAAAGCGTTCTTACATTTTTATATTTTACCAGTGTACGGAAAGGCTGCAAAGGAATATTTACTTTTTCGGTTTGCAGGCCAAGTGATGGCTGTTCAATATGCATGGTGCTGTTCTTTGCATTGATACCACCTTCCGATTTTGGAAACCGGGCATAAGCTGCATCAAATAATTCTTTGGCTCTTTTTATTTCGTATTGGTTTTCCGTTTTGGTGAATGGATCATACGCTTCCCCCTTGTTCATATAGATCATGCCACGTAAATACATCGCTTGGGCAATGGCCGGGTTGTCGGGGTATTTCTGTTCAATATTCAATAAAGCGGCTTCATAGAGTTTCTCTTTGCCCTCCATCACGGCATTATTATGTACAAAGTTCAGGCGTATCAGGTCGGCATCAATTAGTGCATCAGGGTTTGTATCTGTCTTATGAAACTTCAGAATGTCCTGCAAAAGTAACAGGGCCTTATGTTGCAGCGATGCTGTGTCTTTTGTTTTGAAAGAAGCAGTTATAAAATCATCTGTCTTTGCAAATGCAAG
>CAYTQB010000016.1:0-56222 GCA_964439615.1 uncultured Ferruginibacter sp.
TCCAGGTTTTCTTTTTGCAGGGTAATGGTAAAAATATCTTCGTCATCGGCCATATGATACAACACTTGCCCTAAAGGGTCAATCACTAAACTATTACCGCTGTGATAAATATTATTTCCGTCGCTTCCTACCCTGTTTACACCTACAACATAACATTGGTTCTCTATAGCCCGGGCACATAATAGCGTTTTCCAGGCATGGCTCCGTCGTTCGGGCCAGTTAGCTACATAGATCAGCAGGTCGTATTCTGTTTCTTTTTCTTTTGGTTGCTGTCTAGCCCAAACCGGGAACCTGAGATCATAACAAACCTGTAAATTTATTTTCCACCCTTTGGTTGATGCTATTAGCCGCTTGTTGCCGGGACTGTAGTGTTTGTCTTCATTTCCAAAAGCAAACAGATGGCGTTTGTCGTAATGGCCATACTGGCCGTTCGGTAGCATCCAAATAAGCCGGTTAAAATAATTTCCTTCCTCTTCAATGATAATGCTTCCGGTAATTATTATTCCGTTCTCTCGGCTAACCCTTTTTATCCATTGCATAGTCTCGCCTTCCATAGTTTCAGCAAATAATTGGGGTTGCATGCTAAACCCGGTGCTGAACATTTCTGGCAAAACAACTACTTCTGTTTTTTCTTCCATGCCCTCAATTTTCTTTTCCAGCATGCTTAGGTTTGCCGGCTTTTCTTCCCAGAGTAAATTACTTTGTATAGTAGTAATGGTAAGGGTTGACATGTAGCTAAATTGTAATCAAATTTACGGATTGATTGTTTATAATAGTCCTTAAAAAACAAAACCGTAATTTTGTGGTCCACTCCTTTAGTAAGATAAGCTTGTTGCAGGCTAATGTGGTAAACAAATATTTCCTTGCTGATTCAGAAATGCAACATCTTTGCCAGCCAATAATAAACAGACCATTTAATGGCATTTAAAAAATTAGATCTGATTGACCCCGTCCTTAAAGCATTAATTGCAGAAGGGTATACAACACCCACACCCATACAGGCACAGTCTATTCCGCTGGTTTTAGAAAGAAGAGACCTGCTGGGTTGTGCCCAAACGGGCACTGGGAAAACGGCAGCATTTGCCATTCCTATTTTACAAATATTATATCAGCAGAAGCAGGAAGAGCGTGGGCCCAGAACTATTAAGGTATTGATATTAACCCCTACAAGAGAGCTTGCCATACAAATTGACGAGAGTTTTGCGGCATATGGAAAATATACAGGGCTTACACATACCGTAATTTTTGGCGGTGTATCGCAATTACAGCAAACCAATATACTTAGAAGAGGTGTAGATATTTTAGTCGCCACCCCTGGTCGCCTGCTGGACCTCATCAGCCAGGGTTTCATTGATTTGAAATATCTTAAAATTTTTGTGCTTGACGAAGCCGACCGTATGCTGGACATGGGTTTTATTCACGATGTAAAAAGAATTATTACCAAGTTGCCGGAGAAAAGACAAACGCTTTTCTTCTCCGCAACAATGCCGCCGGAAATTCAAAAGCTGGCGAATGTTTTATTAAGCAACCCGGCTAGGGTTGAGGTTAGTCCAGCTTCATCTACAGTTGATGCAATTGAGCAAAGTCTTTATTTCGTTGAAAAAAAAGATAAACCGATGTTGCTTTTACACCTGCTGAAAGATGAGAAAATACTTTCGGCATTAATATTTACCAGAACTAAACACGGAGCAGACAAGGTTGTAAAATTTTTGCATCGTAATAATATAACGGCAGCAGCCATTCATGGAAATAAATCGCAAAATGCCAGGCAAAATGCCTTAAACAATTTTAAGTCGGGAAATATTCGTGTGTTGGTTGCTACCGATATTGCTGCCAGGGGTATTGATATTGATGACCTTTCTCATGTAATAAATTTTGAGCTCCCAAATATTCCGGAAACCTATGTGCACCGTATTGGCCGTACCGGAAGGGCAGGAAATACAGGTGTTGCTGTTTCGTTCTGCGGTGCAGAAGAAAAAGATGAATTAAAAGATATCCAAAAGCTGATAAGCAAAAATATCCCTGTGGTAAGTGAGCACCCTTTTCCTTTGAGCGCTGCAGCTTTCTCTGCACCGCAAGCACCTCCTCAAAAATCAAATCCAAAACGATCAAGGGGGTTCGGGGGTTTTGATAAAAAGAAAGGCAGGAATTTTAACAACAGGCGACAGGGGAATAAAAAATAAAACAAAGAGTCGGGTTGTTGTCGCTTGTTTGCTTCCCGTTTTTTCATTTACTTTTATCTTTGTTATTCCTTTCCTGGTTTTAATTGTTAAGTTATGACTACTCCAAAGTATTTTTCTTACTTATTAAATCCCCTGGATCTGTTACGCACCAAAAAAGTATTACGGGTACGTCAAACTATTGTTTCCCCAAGGAAAGAGCCGGAGAAGGTAAGACTGTTTGTGTATGATTATGATGTAACTGAAATACATTTTAAGGAGCTCGACGCTGTGTCGGATTGTTTCTCTTACATAGACTCGCCCTTGGTTTCATGGATAAATGTTGACGGTTTAAGAAAAACTGATGTGGAGTCTATCTGCTCTCATTATGGCATTCATAATTTAATCAGCGAAGATATTTTAAGCCTCGGCCAGCGGCCAAAAATGGATGAGATAAACGGGCTGTTGTTTTGTTTGCTGAACATGCTATATTTTAATGAGAAGGATTCTGCTGTTGAAGCTGAGCAGATCAGTATTGTGTTAGGCAAAAATTTTGTACTCAGTTTCCAGGAAGATCCTACAAGAGATGTTTTTAATCCATTGAGGGACCGATTGAGGGTAAGCAATACAAAGGTTCGTCAGAACGGCGCCGATTTTTTATTTTACTCTCTTATTGATATGATTGTCGATAATTATTTTGTGGTAATGGAAAAGCTGGGGGAGAAAATTGAAGGCCTGGAAGAGGATATTGTTCGCCAGCCCAATACCCGAAGCCTGGCTAAAATAAATATGCTGCGTAAAGAAATGATCATTTTAAAAAGAAGTATTGCTCCTGTAAGGGAGTTGATAAACGGTATTTTGCGAAGTGAAAGTGAATTGATCCATGAGCGTACAGAAAAATATTTTAAAGATGTTTACGATCATATCTTACAGGCAAATGATCTCGCTGAAAACTACAGGGATATGATGATGAACTTACACGACCTGTATTTAAGTAATGTAAATTTAAAAATGAATGAGGTGATGAAAGTGATGGCCGTGGTAACCTGCTTGCTTGCCCCGGCAACAGTAATCGGTGGAATTTTCGGAATGAATTTTGAAAGTATTCCCCTGCTACATAATAAGTGGGGCTTCTTTATTTCTGTTGGCTTAATGTTGTTTATCCCCCTTGCAATGATCAGGATATTTAAAAGGCGGGGTTGGTTCTAACCTGCCGAGGATTTGGGCTTTTTATATATGGGTACTGTACTGCAGGGTTCTCCATACATAATGCTTTTAGCCACAGGCCTTAACAGGCCGGTAATTGCGACATAAGCTGTTTCAGAAATTACTATCTCTCCGCAACCTTTTACTACTACTCTTTTGTCCTGGTAGTCGCTTGCGTTTATTTTTGAAATATTTTTAAGGAAAAGGGTTTTGTGTAAAAAATCCGTATCGCCAAAAACAACATTACTCGCCACGGGTTCCAGGTAACTTGCAGCCAGCATGTATGCCCACATCGGTATAACTGCATCTGCGGTGCAGGTCAGTGCTATATTTTTGCCTTTATATGGTGTGAGGTCGAGGTTTTTCATTGTTTCCCTGAATTCTTTTTCTTTAAGTATCAACCCCATTAACAAATGGTCCTTCATGTCGAATACCGCCGTTTCTTCCTTCGGATAATATTCTTCAAGATCCAGCGTAATGAGGCCGCTTTCCGAAACTTTATTTACTATCACATCATCCATTGTACAAAGATATAAAACAAAACGGCCGCCACATCTGACAGCCGTTTCCTAATCTGGTAAAATATTATTAATAGAATTTGCTTCTGTTATCTTTTATCGTTGCTTTTTTTCTTAAACCCTCAAACCAATTCATTGTTACCTGGTTACGCAGTGTATTTATCTGCTGGGTTCTGAATTGGTTTGTCTCTTCTGCTGTATTGGCGGCTTTATTTTCAATACTGTTTAGCTTAAACACATAAACCCCGGTTTTACCTGCAATTGGCTCTGAAACTTTATTCATGTTTGCTTTATTAAAGCTCGACCCAATTAGTTTTGGCTCAAATCCAATTCCCTTAATTTCCGAAGCCTTAAATGTTAAAGATGAATCTTGTCCTGCTGTTAAAACTTCTTTTCCATAAACAGTGGCAGCGCTTTCTAATGTTGTCTTACCGTTTAGTTTTTTAATTATCTCTTCTGCTTTTTTCTGATCTCTTATTACGCCTTCGGCCATAGGTCTTGCGGTTGCCACATCCTGGGTACCCTCTTTCTGTATCTTATCAACAACAGCAACAATAAAAAGGTCTGCGATACTATATGGTTCACTAACATCTCCTTGTTTTGCGCTGAATACCCAGCGAACCAACTGTCTTGCATCCTGAAGTTGTTGTCCAATCTGTGCGTCGTTCTCTTTAACCAATCCGGGGTTTGTCAGTTTCGACAGCCCGTTTTTCTTTATATAAGCGTCAAAATTCTTTTCGTTCTTTTCTGCAGAGAGTTTGGTGGCCTCCAGGCTGGCCTTATTGATGGTTTCCTCGCTTGCCAATATCTCTTTTGCCATGAAACCAACTTTATAGGTTGGGGCCGATCCTTTCTGACTCATCACTTCTATTATGTGGTATCCAAACTGGGTTTTTACTACATCCATTGAACCCACAGGCTTTGCAAATACAAATTCGTTAAACTCAGGCACCATCTGTCCATAAAAAATCTTCTCATATACCCCTCCTTTATCTTTACTACCCTCATCAGTAGAAAATTGTGTAACCAGCGCACCAAAGTCGGCTCCGGCTTTTATGGCCGCAAACAGACTATCAGCTCTTTTATGAGCAATACTGTCTTCCATTATTGGTTCTCCGGTTTGTGGATTTACTGTACCAATTAATATATGCCTTGCTTTTACACTATCGGGAAACATTTTGGTAGCAATATATTTAGCAAGTACATAGTTGTTTTTCTCAACATAAGGGCCATATACCGACCCAACTCCGAGTTTTATGATAGTATCAATGGCTATGCTGTTTATTTTTGATTGGGTTTGGTAGTTGGTGTCAAACTCAATTGATGAAGTGTTTCTGGCCAAAAAACTTTTCACATTGGTCTCACTTGTAAAATCTGCTTTTAGAGATTCTACTGCGGCTCTGGTTCTTGCGCTATCTGATGAGCTGGGTAATTGACTGAAAGCCACATAAGAGATCATGCGGCCTTCTTCCTGCTTGAATAAATCTTTATTTTTTTGTACGTAGTTCTCAATTTCTTTATCGCTCACTTTAATTGTACTGTCGCTAATTATATTGTATGGTACTGCTACGTATGATATATTTGCAAAACTCTTGCTTTCTGCAATATCTTTTTCTTCCATCCATGCCGGATAATAAGTGCTGGCATTTAAAAGAGCCAGGTATTTTGTAGATACGCTGGCAATTTTTTGTGGTTCTATTACCTGGGCATCAATCATATCTCTTCTTTCGCCTTTCATTTTCTTTATATTACTGATCGCCTGGCTCACTTTACTCATATCAAGTAATCCTGTAACCGGATCCTTCATTTGTTTATCCTGTAATAACGGGTTTGATGGATCGTTGCTGGTTAAAATTGCATTAAGCTCTTTTGATGTAAAATCAATTCCAAGTTTAGCTGCCTCTGCATAGAAAATACTTTCCACGGTTAGCTGGTTCCAGACTTGTTCACGTATTTGTGCCGCACGAGCCGTGGTTACTTTTGCGCCTGACTGTTGTTCTTCCTGAGCCTCAATAACCCTTACTTTCTTATTAAAATCCTCCAATTCAATCGATTTTCCGTTTACTTTGCCTATACTGCCCGACGCAGAGCTAAACATATTATTGCTTCCCTGTTTAGCGTCCATTAGTATAAAACCAATTAAGCTAAGTGATATCACCACAATTACAATTGCAGCACCTTTTTCACGAATACCTTGAATAATTTGCATATGTATTATTAATTAAATTAAAATGGACGGCAAAAATAGGGTAAAATTGGATATTATAGCCGTTTTAGGGGGCCTTTGTCTTATTAGCAAAAGGTTTTACCTATATGGCTAAAGGTTTTTAACATACCCTTGTTAACAAGGCCTGATCTCTGTTGGTAAACCTAAAATTCAGCTTCAGAAAATATGAGTAAGATGAGTAAATGTTTTTTATGTGGTGCAACCAATACTTTTTAGATGGTATAAACTTGTTGTTTATACAAAAATAATTAACAGGAGTAAATTTATAATATTGTGTTTTTCTTTCCCCTTTAAATAATATTAACTGGTGTTTATAAAATAAATATAGGGGTGTAATTAGTTTACTAGGACTGGTTTTAACTGTTTTATATTTAAGTATTAAAATGTTAATTACCTGTGAGTGAGTGTTGATAATATAAAGGTTTTAATTTTGTAAAATAATAATAACTTATTCTATCCACAAATTAACAGCCCTAGTAATAATAAGTGATTATATAAATAAATAGTATTAATACATATTATGGCAGATATTAACACAGCGAAAGCAACTCTGGAAAGTGTTGGCTTTTTAGATATAAGTATTGACCCCACTCTTGATTTATTTGCAGAGATTGAAAAATTGAAAAAAGAAAAAAATGCAATTATCCTGGCACACTATTACCAGGAACCAGATATTCAGGATGTGGCTGATTATATTGGAGATAGTTTAGGGTTGGCTCAAAAGGCGGAAAAAACACAGGCGGATATAATTGTTTTTGCAGGGGTTCATTTTATGGCTGAAACTGCTAAAATTCTAAACCCGTCTAAAAAAGTATTATTACCCGATTTAAAGGCAGGCTGTTCATTAAGTGATTCAGCTCCGCCTCCATTATTTAAATTATTTAAAGAAAAATACCCAAACCATATTGTTATTACCTACATTAATTGTTCTGCTGGAATAAAAGCGCTTAGTGATATAATCTGTACATCATCCAATGCGCAAAAGATAGTTGAGACATTACCGGAAGAACAACCAATCATATTTGCGCCAGATAAGAATCTTGGAGCATATATTAATAAAAAAACCGGGAGAAATATGATATTATGGAATGGAGCATGTATGGTTCATGAGATATTCAGTACCGAAAAAATAATAAAATTAAAGATTAGGCATCCTAAAGCAGAAATAATTGCACACCCGGAATGTGAAGAACCAATTTTAAATATCGCAGATTTTGTTGGTAGCACCACCGGATTATTAAATTATACTAAATCAAGTAAAACCCAGGAATTTATCGTTGCAACAGAAACCGGTATACTACACCAAATGCAAAGGCAAAGTCCCGATAAGACTTTTATTCCTGCACCACCAAATAATAGCTGTGCATGTAATGATTGTCCACATATGAAACTAAACACCCTGGAAAAATTATATTTATGTTTAAAATATGAACTACCGGAAATAAGAATGGAAGATTCTCTAAGAGAAGCTGCAAAAAAACCAATTGAGAAAATGTTGAAAATAAGCGCACAATATGGTTTATAAAATAGTAGAAATGGTTACCGATTTTTTATTAGTGTCGGTTTTTTTTGATGGGTTGCGGAAATAATACAGAAACACAAAATCTATATTATATAGAGTTGGTAAACATTAATGATAGTCTGAGAAATAGTTTTACAACCGGAATAAACGGAAAAGATTATGCAGACCAAATAACCAAGATTCTCGTAACGTATACATATGAATAGCTAATAAGTAACCAAGAATAGAAAATGTAACTTGAAACTACTGATTAGACATACACAATTTCTAAAAGCTGTGTTTTTACATAGTATTACTGCTTTTGGTGGACCTCAGGGCCATATTGGAATGATGTTAAAAACATTTGTGGACAGGCGAAAAGATATATCAAAGGAAGAGTTGATGGAATATACTTCGTTTTGTCAGCTTTTACCTGGAGCATCTTCAACACAAACACTCACGTTAATAGGATATAAACGGGGCGGGGTAAAACTTGCGGTACTTACACTAATTATATGGATACTTCCAGCATGTACACTTATGGGGGGATTGTCCTTTTTTGTAGCAGGAATAAAAAAGGATGATATTCAAGCGAATATTTTCCAGTTTATTCAACCTATGGCTATTGGGTTTTTAGTATACGCTACAGCAAAAGCTTTTCAGATAAGTATTAATAATTTAATTACAAAAACAATAATGGTGTCTGCGGTAGTATGCACCTTTTTTTTCTTTAAAACTCCATGGATAATTCCTGTCCTGATAATTTTAGGGGGTGCAGCAACAAATATTAGTAATAAAAGAATACCAGAAAAAGAGCTAATTAGGCCACGACAAATCAAATGGACAAATATTTGGCTATTTGTTTTAATATTTGCCCTAGCGGGAATATTGAGTGAAACTGCCCGAAAGCAGAACTGGGTAAACAAGAAACAATTTAATTTGTTTGAAAACTTTTACCGGTTCGGGAGTTTTGTTTTTGGAGGCGGGGATGTTCTAATCCCATTAATGCTTGACCAATATGTTGCGAGGCCAACTTCTGAAAAAGTACTGAAAAAGAACCCAGACATTTTAAAGATTGAAAGAGAAGAGTTATTAACAGGAGCCGGAATTGTAAGGGCAATACCAGGTCCGGTTTTTTCCATAGCCTCATTTATAGGAGGAATAGCGCTAAAAAAAGAAGGGGCAAAAGTTCAGTTTTTTGGGTGTGTAATAGGCTCTATTGCTATTTTTCTTCCCAGTGCGCTACTTGTTTTATTTTTTTTTCCTGTGTGGCAGCAGTTGAAAAAATTTGTAGTTGTTTTTAGATCGCTTGAGGGGATTAATGCTGCGGTTGTAGGGATTATGATAGCTGCAATTCTTTATTTATTAAAAGATGTTTCTTTTATTTCTTTTAATGCACGTAGCCTTTTGAATATAGGGGTAATATTAGGAACATTTTTAGCATTGAGGTTTACAAAAGCCCCACCCCCACTAATAGTCTTATTATGTCTGATAGTTGGCTGGTTTTTTAATTAAGTTCGATAATAACCCCACTTTTCAATTTCTTCTTTAACTACATCGGGGACATAGAAACGGATTGATTTACGATTTCTAATAAAGTCACGAATAAGAGTAGATGATATTTGAAGTAAAGGTGCATCTAGAATATGAATAGTTGCGCCGTAGTTATTTTCAATATTAAACCCCAGTCTTTTGTAAACATAAAATCTGTGATTTTTCACAATAACTTGATAGTTTTTCCACTTGTCAAGATTCTTAAATCCGTCACTACCCATTAAAAGAGAAAACTCATGCCGGGGAAACCGATCTTTTAAATAGGATAAAGTATCAACAGTGTATGATGGAGTTGGCAGATCAAATTCAACACTACTGGCCTTTAAATTATTCTCTCCTTCTATTGCAGATTTTATCAGATGTAACCTGTGATATTTATTTAGCAAGCCAGTAGAATTTTTAAATGGATTTTGGGGAGAAACAACAAACCAAACCTGGTTTAAATTGGTAGATGAAACCGCAAAATTTGCAATAATTAAATGCCCAATATGAACTGGGTTAAAGGAACCAAAATATAGACCAACATTCATAAAAGAAATAAAAAACTCAACCGCAGGAGGTAGAATTAATAATTAGAATTTCTTCGGCCCATATCATCTTTGCCTCATCAAGCCGGAGACTAAGATGATACCCTGAAACGAGAATTGAAATAGGGTCTCCAAGAGGGGCTTTTTGATCAATTTTCACCTTCTCACCAGGGATAAACCCCATTTCCATTAGTTTTAAAAGCAAATCACTACTTTCAAACTCTTTAATAATTGCTGTTTTTCCAACCTCAATCTCAGATAATCTTTTTTTCACAGTAAATTGTCCTGAATCAACCATAGTTAACAATGCTACAAAAGTACCAATTCAAGATTGTTATTTAATTTCGATATTAGAAAATATAAGATGAAGAAGATATTTTTTTTTGATTACGACAGAACACCAAATCTTAAGAATAAAAGAAAATTAAGATTATATCTAGATAGATTATTCATAAAAGAGAAAAAAAACATAGCAAGTGTATATTATATATTTTGTTCAGATAATCATATAATTAAGATTAACAAGGATTTTCTAAAGCATAACTATTATACTGATGTTATTGGTTTTAATTTTGCTGATTCAGAAGAAGAAATACGGGCAGAAATATATATAAGCGTTGATCGAGTAAGAGAAAACGCAGTGAAAGAGCGGGTTACCTATCGAGAAGAATTACACCGAGTAATTTTTCACGGCACATTACATCTTTGTGGATATGACGATAAAACAGAAAAGGATATAGTAAAAATGAGAAAGGAAGAAAATAAGCACATAGAAAAATATTTTAAATAAAAAAAGATATTAATAATTGTATTTCAATTAATTAAGCTTAAAGAATGATTGTGTTTCACGTGAAACAAAAGATAAAATAACTGCCTCTCAAAATTGTAGAAAAAATGTTCCCCAAGTATGATATTATAGTTGTTGGCGCAGGACATGCCGGGTGCGAGGCTGCCGCATCTGCAGCAAACCTTGGTAGCAAGGTTTTATTGATAACAATGAATTTGCAAACAATTGCCCAAATGAGCTGCAACCCTGCCATGGGTGGTATTGCCAAGGGCCAAATTATACGTGAAATAGACGCCATGGGGGGGTATAGCGGGATTGTCACAGATAAAAGTATGATTCAGTTTAGAATGCTTAACAAATCAAAGGGGCCCGCAATGTGGAGTCCAAGGGTGCAGTGCGACAGAATGCTTTTTGCTGCAACATGGCGAGAAATGCTAGAAAATACTCTCAATGTTGATTTTTACCAAGATACGGTACAAGGACTCATAATAGATGAAGGCCGGGTAAATGGAGTGATAACAGGATTGGGACACCAGATTAAAAGCAAAGCGGTTGTTTTAACGAACGGCACCTTTCTAAATGGAGTAATACATATCGGTGAAAAAAACTTTGGTGGAGGAAGAATGGCAGAGAAGTCATCAACGGGGATTACAGAACAACTGGTTTCACTGGGATTTGAAACTGACAGACTCAAGACGGGCACACCACCAAGGATTGATGGTCGAAGCCTAGATTATTCAAAAATGGAAGAGCAGCCAGGTGATGAAAAGATTGTGGGGTTTAGTTATATGGATGTTGATAAAATAAAACCGGAGCAACAAAAAAGTTGCTGGATAACGTATACCAGTGAAAAAGTGCACGAACAGCTAAAAACAGGGTTTGAACAAAGTCCAATGTACCAAGGGAGAATTCAGGGAATCGGCCCAAGATATTGCCCAAGCATAGAAGATAAAATAAGCAGATTTGCACAACGGGACAGACACCAGTTGTTTGTTGAGCCCGAAGGAAATAATACCATTGAGATATATGTGAACGGTTTCTCAACATCCTTGCCAGAAAATATTCAATATCAAGCACTTAAATTGGTTTCAGGGTTTGAAAAATGTAAGATGTTTAGACCAGGTTATGCGATAGAGTATGATTATTTTCCACCAACCCAACTCAAATTCAGCCTGGAAACAAAATTAATAGAAAACCTATTTTTTGCCGGGCAAATAAATGGTACAACGGGCTACGAAGAGGCTGCCTGTCAAGGATTGATGGCCGGAATTAATGCACACCAAAAAATCCGAGAACAGGATCCAATTGTTTTAAAAAGAAGCGAAGCATATATCGGGGTGCTTATTGATGATTTAATTAACAAAGGGACAGACGAGCCTTACCGCATGTTTACAAGTAGGGCAGAATTCAGAACATTATTAAGACAAGATAATGCTGACCTGCGCCTTACAGAAAAAAGCTATCGGCTGGGCCTGGCCTCACAGGAGAGAATGAATAAGCTAAAAGAAAAGCAAGGACAAATAGAAAAAATACACAGGACGTTAATCGGCTTAAACTTAGAGCCAAGTGAAATTAATCCCTTTTTGGAAAGCGTACAATCGTCAACGGTAGTAAATAAACAAAAGGCCTCACAGCTTTTATTGCGACCAATGATTGAGCTTAATGCGATGATTGAAAATATAGAAAAGGTAAAAAGAGCTCTTGCTGGCTATAACAAAGAGGCTCTCGAACAGGCAGAAATACAGATCAAATACGATACATATATTGAAAAAGAAAAAGACCTGGTTTCAAAAATGAGCCAGTTAGAAGACTTGGTTATTCCAGATAATTTTAATTACGAAAAACTGGCTTCACTCAGCAACGAAGCCCGGCAGAAATTTACGAAAATAAGACCAAGAACACTTGGGCAGGCTTCCAGGATTTCTGGTGTTAATCCAAGCGATGTACAAATATTAATGATATTTATGGGTAGATAAAAGAGCAATAATATGGAACTAAACTTTCTGAACGCCACACCGAAGGAGAAAATTTTTGAAAAGGTTTCAAAATACCTGGAACTAAGCAAAATCAAAATAGAGAAATATGACGATACCCGTCCATGGGGAGGTTTTTTTGTAATAGAAGAAACAGAAGCTGAAAAATTTATAAAACTCTACTTTCCTCATCTTACCTATCAGGAATTAAATATCTCAGGCAAACTCAGCCCCAAGATTTTAGTTGTAGCCCCCAACAAAAGATTGAGTTGGCAATATCATCACCGAAGGGCGGAAATATGGAAACTAATTGGCGGAACAGCCGCTGTTGTAACTAGCGATACGGATGAAGAAAAAGAAACCAAAGAATTAAACATTGGTGATATAATTCAATTAAGACAAGGAGAGCGACACCGGTTGATTGGATTAAATGGTTGGGGAATAATTGCAGAGATCTGGCGTCATACCGATGCAAAAAACCCAAGTAACGAAGAAGATATCATAAGAGTACAGGATGATTTTGGCAGATAATCAACAGGGATAAAATTTTATAATTCTGCTGTTTTATTTGCGGCAAGCACCATTCTTATTTCTCCATAACTGATGTTAGTAGGCAGGTTGTCTGAAAGTGTTTTCAGGTTTTGGCTGCCATATTGAGCCACTGCCCCGATTATCAATTTTTGTTTTTCTTTACTTACCAGCTCATCAATAACAATTTCGCCACTTGCCACATAAAAAGATAAGTGACTCTCAATGGTAGTAAAAGCAAAATTTCTTTCCTTGGCAATTGCGGCAATATCTTTCCCGGACTTATACATTTCAAATGAAATAGTTTTGGTGTCTGGCT
Source organism: uncultured Ferruginibacter sp. (assembly GCA_964439615.1). Taxonomy (GTDB): domain Bacteria; phylum Bacteroidota; class Bacteroidia; order Chitinophagales; family Chitinophagaceae; genus Ferruginibacter. Next base: position 13,300 of record CAYTQB010000016.1, read on the forward strand.
TAAGTTCGGTTGACTTTGCTTTTATTTCTTTCCTCGGGTTTAAGGCTTTTTCATGTATTCTTGATTCAAGCCCATGCCTGTCGCAATAACTTTGTACAGCATCCAAAATTTCATCTCCATATTTTTCAACCTTGGCTTTCCCAAAACCATTTATCTGCATCAGCTCCCTTTTGGTAAGCGGCAGGTAGGTGCAAATTTCCTGCAAAGAAACTTGGTTAGCTACCATATAAATAGCTTCTCCGGTTTCAGAACAAACCAGGTTACGCCAACGCTTTAAGGTTTCAAACAATTCCGGGTTAGATAGATTTGTGGTGGAGGATTTTGTTTCGTTGGCATAGCAGGAAATAGTAAAGCGGGGCAGTACATATTTTAATTTGTGCTGTAAAAACCCAGTTACAGAAAAAGGCTGCCTGCAATACTGCAGATAAAAATTGCTGTTGAACAGGTCCAAAGCAAATACATTCAATTTTTCATTGATGGGCATCGCAACTTCTTTGTGTTCTGTAATTAGCGGATGTGACTTCAATTGCTGCATGTATTTTTCCAGCTTTGGAATAAAATGGACAGCTGCATCTGAAATTCTATTTTGTAACGCAGTATTCTTCTCAATAACGGATTCCTCTTTCAGCAGGTGGACAATATGTCTGATGAATTTTAAACCAATTTCTTTATCTGCAGCAAGATTTTGTTTAAAATTCTCTATCCAGTTTTTAGCATCATTATTCAATTTATCCTGGTAGTGTGATATTTGAAACGCTAATTGTTCAACAGTATTATTTATTTCCCAAAAAGAAAAAATTTCTTCCAGCAACTGTTGAGTAAATAATTGTCTGGCTCCGGCAAACCTTTCTGGTATAGAACCTTTATAAGTAAGAGATTGTTGCCCTTTAATTACATTTTCGTTGCTATGTATGGCCGAAGGAGCAATTCTGCTCAACAAAACAATTCCATCTAGGCTAGTGCAACGGCTTAGTGCCACATATACCTGTCCGCTGCTGAAAGCTGCGCTAGCGTCTATCATTACTTTTTCAAAAGTAAGGCCCTGGCTTTTATGTATGGTGATGGCCCAGGCAAGCCGCAGCGGATACTGGATAAACATTCCCAGCGTTTCCTGTTCCAGTTTTCCACTGGCAAGGTTTAGGGTGTAGCGACTGTTTTCCCAAGTTTCTTTTCCTACCTCGATTTCATTACCATCACAAGCGACTATAATTTTTTCTTTCGTGAGTGTTTTTACCACACCAATTTTTCCGTTGTAATATCTTTTTAAAACAGGGTCATTCTTAATGAACATAACCTGTGCACCCTCCTTTAAATGCAATTCAAAATCCACCGGGTACATATTTTCAGGAAAATCATTTTCTATGGTAGCGCTGTAAGTAAAACTAGCGGCGCTTAGTTTATACAATTGCTGCTGATTAATATTATCAGCTTGATTATTGTGCGACGTAAGGGTGATGTATTTTTCACTCCTTTCTGGCCGAAAATCCGGATCAAGTCGTAGGTGCAGGTCTTCAAAATCATCTGCATCCATGCGATTGTTACGTACCTTATTAAGTAGCCGAACAAAGCGTTCTTCTTTCTGCCGGTAAATCTTGTTCAACTCAATCAGTAAAGGAGATTGTTTTTTAACAGCCGGGCTATCGAAAAAGAAAGGCGATGAATAATACTCACTAAGAATATTCCATTCGTGGGTTTGTGCAACAGGCGGCAACTGGTGCAAATCGCCAATACACAATAACTGCACACCACCAAAAGGCAAATGATAGTTGAGCCTTGTATGTTTTAAAATGGTATCAATAGCATCCATAACATCGCAACGCACCATGCTTATTTCATCAATCACCAGCAACTCCATTTTACGCAAAAGTTGTTGGCGCTGTTTGTTGTGCCGGATCTTTGCCAATAATTCTTCCTTATTATTTTTTGTTGGCAGGAAAGGATGAAAAGGTAATTGAAACAGACTGTGTAATGTTACTCCTCCGGCATTAATTGCTGCTACGCCGGTTGGTGCAGCCACAACAATGTTTTTGGTTGAGTTCTCTTTCAGGTATTTGAGAAAAGTTGTTTTACCTGTGCCGGCATTGCCTGTAAGAAAAATATTTTCGTTCGTCTCAGTAACAAAACGATAGGCCAGGTCGAAGAGTTCGTTATGTTCTATTGTTTGCATTGCAATAAAGATAAGGGGGGAGAATAAGAAAAGAACGCCAATTGATATTTCAACCGGCGTTCTTATATAGGGTTTAAGCCTCTGCTTTGCTCCCCAGCATTAAAAGTTCATTTACCTGAACTTCGGTGATGTACTTTTTGTTGCCATCTTTGTCAGAATAACTGCGGTTGATCAGCTTACCTTCAATTGCAACTTCAGATCCTTTATTCAGGTACTTTTCAGCAATATCAGCTACCTTACCCCAGGCCACCAGGTTATGCCATGTTGTTTCTGTTACTTTTTCTCCTTTTGTGTTACGATAGCTCTCGTTTGTTGCTACGCTGAAACGGGCAAGTTTCTTACCAGATTCTGTAGTTTTTACTTCTGGTGCGTTTCCTAAGTGTCCAATTAACTGAACTTTGTTTTTTAATGCGTACATAGTTGTAAGTTTTGTGCCGTGCTGTTGTTTTAAAGCCGTGCGGTTTTTAATTTATTTCAATCAACCGGATCAGACGTCATTTCCGATTAACAATGCAAAGATGTGGTGACAAAAAAGCCGTAGTCGGAGATTATTCTTTTACTTACCTTTATAACCGTATGTAATCGGGTGTATCGGAAAAAATATTTACTAAAACTCAAGCCTGTATTATGTTAAAGCAAAAAGAAGAAAAAATCTGTCTGCTTTGTAAAAAAGTGCTGAAAGGACGAAGCGACAAAAAATTTTGTGATGATTATTGCCGGGCAGCGTATAATAATGAGCTTAAAAGCGCATCGAATAATTTTGTCAGGAATGTAAATAATGCATTGGGCAAAAACCGACGGATCCTGGAGAGCATATTACCCGAAGGAGAATCAACAGCAAAAACCAATAAAGATAAATTAATAGAAAAGGGATTTCAATTTAAATACCATACACACCAGTATACGGCCAAGAACGGGAATGCATATTATTATTGTTACGAGTATGGATATTTGCCCCTGGAGAACAACTGGTTTTTAATTGTAAAAAGAAACGAAGAATAGCTTTCCTCTCTTGAATTATCATCGGCAAGCAACAATATATACAATTGTATAATCTGTACAAAAGCAGGATTATTTCAAGTAATTTTACAGGCTTAATTAATGAAGTTGCGATTACCACGAAACAGGATTGAAAGATATATTTTCATAATTATAACCACATTTTGCGTGATTCAAAAATCCGGCGCACAATGTGGGACACCTATTTCTGTATTTCCATATAGCGAAGGGTTTGAAGCAACGAACGGAAGCTGGGTTCCCGGGGGTGCGGGGTCCGACTGGGCATGGGGCACACCCTCAAAGCCGGTTATTACCGGCGCTGCAACCGGAACAAAATGTTGGATCATTGGCGGATTAACTGCAAGCAAATACAATGATGGAGAAGCCTCATGGCTGCAAAGCCCCTGTTTTGATTTTACAGGTCTGCAATATCCCTACATTTCATTTAATGTTTTTTGGGAAATGGAGAGAAGGTTCGATGGAGCAAATTTTCAGTACTCAATAAACCTTGGAGCAAGCTGGATAAATGTGGGAACAGTAACAGACCCGGTAAATTGTCTGAATGATAATTGGTTTAATTACACACCGGTTACTTACCTGTCAACTTTAGCATCGGTAAGAGATGGCTGGTCAGGGAACATTCAAACAACCTCGGGCAGTTGCCAGGGAACGGGTGGAAGCGGAAAATGGGTAAACGCTCAGCACTGCATGCCCAATCTTGCCGGCATACCTAACGTGATTTTTAGATTTACATTTGGTGCAGGCACACAATGTAACGCATATGATGGTTTTGCAGTAGATGATATTACCATTTCGGAGGCTCCGCCAAACAGCGCATCGTTCACCTATTCCTGTACAAATTCTTCAACAGTAAACTTTACAAGCACTTCGGCGCTTTGCCCTGCAACCACATGGGATTTTGGAGACCCGGCATCAGGAACAAATAATAATTCAACACTGGCTAACCCGGTTCATATTTTTTCAGCCCCCGGGACTTATGTTGTGAAACTAACAGCAACCGGACCCGCAAACGCACCATCAACCACAACACAAACAATAAATATACTTGGCTTAACTACATCAATAACCTCAATGAATAATTGTTTTGGAGATAAAAGCGGATCGGCATCTGTTAATGTTATTCCTGTTTCTGCCGCCCCGTTTTTTTATTCATGGAATACAACACCCACTCAAAACGCAGCGACAGCAACCGGCCTTGCAGGAGGAACTTATACGGTAACAGTAAATGCATTGAACAGTTGTACTTCTTCTGCTACCGTTGTTATTACAGAGCCAGCAGCATTAACACATACAGTAAATATTATTCAACCCGGATGTGCTGTTTCAACTGGCTCCGCAAGCATAATGGAAAACGGCGGCACACCGCCCTATACATATTCCTGGCTGCCCACTGGGGGAACAGGCTCAACAGCAACCGGACTTAACCCTGGAAATTATACGGTTACTGTTACAGACAGCCGATTGTGTACAGAAGATATCAATATTATTATTGCAACAGCCTCAGCCCCGGTAATTAGTATAAATAGCAGTAAAAATGTAAGCTGCTTTGGGCTGAGCGATGGTAGTGCAACAGCCTTTGCTTCAGGAGGAAATCCGCCGTATACATATAGCTGGAGTACAATACCAGCTCAAAATACTGCCACGGCAACAAATCTTTCCGCAGGAAATTATTCAGTTACTGTTACAGACAATAATGGATGTTCTGCAACAATATCAGTACAAATATCAGAACCACCAAACGGCTCATGTGGCGAAGTTTATTTTCCAAACACATTTACTCCCAACGGAGATGCTAAAAACGATGACTTTGGACCACTAGGAAACATTGCTGCAATCAGCAACTATAATTTACAGGTTTATAACCGGTATGGAGAAATGGTGTTCAGTAGCAAAGACCCGAATGAAAGATGGAACGGTTTTTATAAATCAAAACTTAATAGCCCGGGTAGCTTTGTTTGGCTTGTTGTTTACACGTACAAGAGCCGGTTCAAACGATCAGAACAGGGAACCGTTGTGATATTGAGGTAAACACGATCATTGCATGGACAACTCTGCCACCTTATTTTTTGAAAAGACAACAAAGTCTGTAAACTCTTTTTTAGGCTCTTTCGGAAAATCTTCTGCCTGCAGTTCAATTCTCCTGGTGATATCGCTTAATGAAGAAAGCCGCTGCAACGTGTAAGGAATAGTATCCAACCCCGATGCAAATTTCAGGATATAGCTATAAATAGCGAATAAGCTGCCGGCCATTATTGTAGAGCTGTGTAAGTTTTTAGATAAGACCAAAGACACAACAACAACAGCCAAAACCATAACTTCCATGAATCCAAAGTTCCAGGCTTCTTTATCAGAAATACGAACCTGCCATTTACGCAAATTGTTGTAATGATGACGAATATCAGTATTGTTTCCTGTTGAAATAATATCTACCTGTTTTTCCAGCTCATCATTTTTATGTTTATTAAGCTGTTTCATTTTTTTACCATACAATAAGCTGATGATGATAACCGGAATTAAAATAGCGAGGCAAATACCAACAACGGTTTTATCATAGAAGAACAGCAATACCAGTGAGCCTAAAATGTTATAAGCGGCCTCAATAACATAAACAAGATCATGCTCCAGAAAATCCACAAATTCCCGGGCAAGGGTTGAATGAGCGCTTAATTTAGAAACTTCTACTTTATTATACCTGCGGCTTAAAAATTTTGTAACAAGTGATGTATAAATGGCTGTATAAGTACGGGTATCATACATGTGCCTGATAGTGCCCACTATTAAATAAGAAAGATGAACAATAGCCAATACTATCAAACCTGTGTAGCTACCTTTAATGAGGCCATTGATGGCCTCGCCAAAGAAATAAAATCTCAGCAAGCCCCCCAGCATCTCCAATGAAAACAGGGAATAGGTAAATATCAGCCGATATTTATGTTTCATCATTAAGCTTCGTAATATCTGAAACCTGGACATAGTTTTTCTTTTGATTCTTAAATCACCTGAATTAAAGCCTAAAAGGCCAATTGAATTTACAACGGGGTTAGTAAGACGGGAAAAACGCTTTTACGTTTAATTGTTACGTAAGGCTTCTCTTTCAGTTACAGAATTATTAACTATTCCTGTAACGAGGCCACAACAATTAGCAGAGCCGCATTGGCAGTTAAATGGCTCCATATTTTCATCCAGAAAGGTTGCGTAGTTGAGGGTTAGTTCTTCGCCTTTTGTTATGTTTCGTAAGGCCACTACATTTAATCCTTCATAGGTGGTGTTCGGATCACAACTGTGATTTTGAGGAGCCCAGCCGGACGGATTGTTATCCCACAGCAAAAATACCTCTTTACTAAGAGGATAAGCGTATTTTCTAAAAGTTTCCTTTTCCTTAACATTCCAATAACGCTCAACATAATTACGGGTAATGATCCGCTGCTCCATTCCTTCTCCCCTAAAAATCAAATCGTTAGCAGCAATATTTTGGGTGGCATAAATACCGTAACCGGCAATTGCATTCCCCTTCATAGTGTATTTTTTTTGCTTGCGTTGATGACGGGCAATACCCTCATCAATGATCTTTTTAAGAAAGCCGGCCTGGCCAATCCCATCGCATTTTAGTATGTAATCGGCCGAACCCTCGTAACCATCTTTATAAAAGACAGAACAGGTAAAATTTATTTCAAGAAAGAATATCTCGTTTTTATTATTAACCCTGAAATCCAGACGGGCATAACCCACCCCTCCAAAGCCCTGGAAGATCTGCACAGCGGCGTCTTTCAATTGCTTCTCCAAAACAGGATCGTTACATGGAATGTTAGCTTCAGGATGAAGTTCGGATGTTTTTAGTGCATAGGTCTTAAACTGAAAGCCCTTTGGAAAAATATATTCTATTGGCTTAAAAGCAGTGCATGAATTTTCGTTTTTTGAATCAGCAACAACCATTACAGTAAATTCCCTGCCATCAATATACTCTTCAACCAATAAAGGCCCATACTCTTCAATAATAGAAGCCGATTTTTTAAGAAGCTCCTCTTTGTCATTAACCAATGACCTGTCATCAACCCCCAGGCTATCACCCGCCTTGTCAGGCTTTACGAATAAGGGGTATTGTAAATGACGGCACTCTTCTTCAATACTGTCGAGCGACTCGATCAATGCAAAGGCCGGAGTTTTTATACCTACTGTATAAGCAACATATTTCATCAGGTCTTTTGGAGGATCGTATAGAACAGAAGTTGGTCCGGTAAAAGGAAGGTTTAGCAGCTCCATGTAATAGATCACATCCACCGAAGGAATACTCCACTCCAGGTATCCCTCACAAAGATTTACAAAAATGTCATAATTCTTTTTCTTTAACTCTCTAAGTTGCTTATAGGTGAAAAGCTTGTTCAGTAACACATGATCAAAAGTAGCACCAGGCATCAGGTGGCTCAGATCCCTTGCCGGATCGTAATTTTTGTAATCAACATCAGATGTGGAATAATCAGGTTGCAGAACGCAGACTTTCATAGTGTTTATTTTGCCGCCAGGATTTTAAGATATGCCCAGGGAGCCCTTGCGCTTTAAAGCTTTGGCAGTCGCTTTTTTTCTTTGATAAGCATCATTTATAATGGCTACAACCAATTGGGTGAATGTTTTGCCACTTAATCTTAATATGGCGCCAATAGAAGTATAATCCTCGTCCTCACTCAAACCACATTGGGCATTTACCTCCAACACATAAATTTTCCCGGTCTCTTTATCCATACGCAGGTCTACCCTTGTATATCCCTTACCCTTGGTTGCAACATAAGCATCCCAACTGATTCGCTTTATTTCTTCGATCAATGAAGCAGCTGGTAGCTCGTATTCATAAAAATTACCTTCATTGGGCATTGGCTTTTCTTCTTCATAAATTTCCCAAAGCCTGTCAAAGCTTAAAAACTTTTCTTCATCGGGTAACGAAGGGTGAAATATGCGCTCTACAGGCTCGTATATTTTTGAATTTCCGGGTTTATCATGAGAGCCAACGATCAAAACGGTATATTCTGGTCCATTAATAAAAGATTCGGCAACAATACCATCGCTGGTCAGCTGCCATCCCCTGTAACCATCAAACATATTCTGCACTTGCTTATCCAGGTCTTCCGTTGTGCTTACTACATTCCTTACACCAACCCCCATACTACCTCCGGAAACAGATGGTTTTACTATAACCGGCGAACCTAATTTGCTGATGATACCTGTAATATTTTGTTCCCTCGTTGTTATTGTTTCCCATGCTGCGGTAGGCACCCCGGCATTATCGAAAGCCTGCTTCATCGGTATTTTAGAGGTAGTGATATGATAAAAATACTCATCAGAACCTGTATATAGCAATCCTTTTTCTTCTAATAACTTAACTACAGATATTCCAGGTGTGCCGTTCACCTCGTCACCATCACAAAGGTTAAAAACCAGGTGGATCTTATTATCCTTCTCATTCTTTTTGGCAATACTTTCTATAACTGAGGCGTAATTGTTTATCGTAACAGGTTGCCATTTCCATTCCACATCAAGTTCATTGAATGTCTTTGTGTATTCAGCAATGCTTTGGGAAAAATCGTAGTAATAATCAATATTAGGGTCCTTGGTCTCTAAATGCGGAGCCAGCACCCAAACATATAGCTGGTTTAGCGGAACAGCAGATAAAAAGGAGTTAGATGGAGCCATAAAGGGAAATAATGTATTACAGCGACAACGTTTGTTTTACCTGTGACTTAATAAAATCAGTTAACCGGTACTTGGCCAGGGTCTCCACTGACAGGTGAGAAGCACCGTTTATCAATTGCAAACAATTAGCATTTCCGCAATTGCAAACAAAAGGTTGTGCCATTTCCCATTCGGTACTTGGATAGAAAAAAGTAAACTCGTCCCCCGGCTGCAGCGGCGCAAGACATATCAACTGCATGGTTGTTGTATTAAAAAAAACATTGGGCATACAGCTGTGGTTGATGTATTGCAAAAACTCCGGCATCAGCGTAATGTGCCTGTCGGTGCCGGTTTGAACGGTTAAGTATGTCGGATAAGACTGTGTAATACCTGCGCTGAAATCGCAGATAATATCACCGGGAGCAAAGCTAACGGCAGCCAATAACGATTTTTGATCAGAAGAATTATTCAGTATCACATTTGCAAAAACGTGGCGACTGATAACCTCGGAGGACGGGGTAGTAATGGTAGTTGTTATCATGCGAATTTAGAATGGGGTAGAATGAAATGGTTTAAAATAGTTTAAAAATTGATTTTGGTATTCGGTTATATATAGTAAATGTATAAAAGCATTGAATAATAAAAAAGATTATTGGCAATTATTATTGATTCGGGGAATAATCGGGATATTGTGTGTATAACCATAAAGGGGTTCATGGCCGACCAAAACAGATGGGATATAACAATCAAAGAAGCAAATTAACCTAACAAGCTTCTTTCAAAAGACCCCACCCTGAAATAATCAACCTCGATTTTTTAACAGAAAAAGCTTGACATTGGGAATTATTAGCTGTATCTTCTGTTGTTCTTTTTTAAGTAGAAAACTATGTTTTATGAACCTGCTGCATCAAACGAATGAGTGGAGCAGTAAGCATCATCCCAAATGGCTTGTGGCTTTAAGGGCCGCCCTTGGTATATGTCTTTTCTTAAAAGGCGTTTGGTTTATAGAGAACAGCGTCATCCTTACCGGTGTAATTTCCCAATCATCATTTATTCAAAATGCCCCCTGGTTAAATACCGTGATCCCATGGCTTCATTTACTAGGCGGGGCAATGATCCTGGTAGGCCTCTTTACACGATTCTGGTGTTTGCTTCAGATACCGGTTCTTATCGGGGCAATACTATTAGTAAATGTAAGACAGGGATTTTTAGATGGAGAATCAGACCTGCTGTTCTCGATCATTGTGTTTGTACTGTTGATCTTCTTTTTTATTGAAGGCGGTGGCCCGTTATCTCTGGACGCTTTTTTGAGGGGCCCTTCAAAAGAAAAAGTGTGACACAAAGATGAAACCAGGATTAATTCATTCTTTCAAAAGCCAAAGAAACGTATGGGTTGAGAGACCATTCATTATTCATTGACTTGTCAAGATCGCCATACTTTAGGTATAGTAAATGCTCCGACTCACTGATCTCCCAAAGTGTAAGCGGCTTTTTGCCGGGCTCCTCCATACATATTTCGGGAATAATCTCTTTTAACATACCATTCCAACAGAGCTGAATAAGCTGTTCTTTTTGAGAAAGCTTTTTGGCGCCGGGATCATTTTTTAATTCGCACCAATCCCTTTCGAAAAACCTGCTCCCCGAAAGCAGTAGTATTTCCTGGTTGGTAGAGATCTTTTTCATAACTGAGCTATTTAAGTGCTCAGCTATTTGATGGCAAGGCAAATCAAAAGACACAGGCCGGGACTATAATTTCTTGTTAAGGCTAGCCGGAAAAATCAATTTGTGCCAGCAACTTGGTTGAAGGGTCTATGACAACTTTTCCAGGGGCGCTCTTTAGCCTGATCTTATACACACTTTGTTTTTTATCCAGCTTAAACTTCATTATTTCGGGGCTATTACCACCAGCTTTATAAATGCCAATCTCAAGAGGTACGTCAAACAAATATTCCCCGGCGTGGTTCTGATCAAGGGTGATCACTACTTGTTTTTTTTGATCATCATATTTCCAGTTTCCTTTCAACATTAAATTCTCAGGCCTGTTTAACCATTGCTGGAAAAAGAGGCCCAATTTTTTACCCGAAGCCTTTTCCATTTCATGTATAAAATCATTGGTGGTTGCATTAGCGTTCATGAATTTTTTATAGTACGACTGAATTCCCTTTTTAAAATTATCTCTCCCGATCAGTTCCCTGAGCATGTGCAATACCCAGGCTCCCTTTTGATAGGTTATAGTACTGGTTACGGCATCTGTTTCAGCAGTACGGAGACTTACAATACTAAAATTGGGATCCTTTTCTGCATACCTGTAAACCGACTTCCTGGCGTTTTGTAACCCGCTTACGTACTTATCATATCCATAGGCGTTCTCTATAAACAATAAGGTGAAAAAAGTAGCAAAGCCCTCACTCAGCCATGCATCATCCCAGGTTGTTTCAGTAACCGCATTCCCAAACCACTGGTGTGCCAGTTCGTGTATAACTACATTTACTATTCTTTCTTCTTTTTTCCCGTTAATGATATTTTCGGCATAGAATATTGCGGAAGAGGTTTCCATTCCACCGCTTACGCTTGCAGACTGAACATTGGCCAGCTTTTCATAAACGAATGGTCCCACATACTCGCTGAAAAATTCCAACACTTTTTTGGTTGGTTCTGAAAAATCATAAAACCCGGTTTGCCTGTCCTTTGGATAAACCCAGGATTGGATAGACTTTCCATCAAAATGATCCAGGTACTGCACGGCAAATTCTGCAACCCCTAAAACAAAAAGCCAGCAAGATACCGGCACAGACTGTTTCCAGTGGGTAAGTTTTGTTGCGCTGTCAAGATTAGATTCTTCAAGCAGCAAGCCATTTGAAATAACCTTATAATGTGCAGGCGCTTTTATAATAAATTCAGACGTTGCTTTTTCATACGGATGATCAACAGTGGGCAGCCAATGCCTCGCTTTATTGGGCCAGTTATCGCAGAAAAAACTTCTGTTGCCATATTTTGTGGGCCCTATCCTTAATCCCGATTCGGGGATGCCATGGTACTTAACAACAAAAATTATTTCTTTCCCTGCTACCGAAGGGGAGGGCAACTGTATGAACACTTCGTCATTGTTGTGGGTAAACACTACCGGTTCATTACCGATGGTTATTGATTCAATACTCATTCCCTTGTCTTTTCTCAGTGCCGTTTTATTTACCAGGTCGAGTCGGATCTGTTTAACACCGGTTTGTTTAAATAAAACAGTGATTGACGCTTTGCCAAATATTTCATCTGACTGATCGGATAAACTCAGCTCAAACGCATAATGGATAATATCAACAGAATAATTCCTGGGATAGTTATCTGCATAACTCTTTGGTAAGACCAAGAAATAAAAAATGAAAAAAGAAAGCTGCTTAAAATTTCTCATTGCCGTATTTTTTTGGTGAATATTCCGGAAAGCCACTAGGCAATAAATATAAAACAAAAAACCCCAACATTTCTGTCAGGGTCTTTGTGGTGTGGGTCCCGATGGCTATCGGGACGACACAAGGATTTTCAGTCACGTAGCTCTGACCCCGTTAACAACCCGCCATCCAAACATTGAACAAGGAATGTTGAAATGTAAAGACCCCAACATTACTGTCAGGGTCTTTGTGGTGTGGGGCGGGATTGAACCGCCGACACAAGGATTTTCAGTCCTTTGCTCTACCAACTGAGCTACCGCACCATCCTTGATACTTAATATTAAATATCGGGCAGCAAAAATAGGGGATTCTGCTAAATATTCAATCTAAAAAATACCCTAATTACCGTACTCACATAAGAACTTTATACGCATCAGTTTCAGCTGCTCCCAGTTAAAGTTACTGTCGGCAAGCTCTTCCTGTGCCACCTGCAATGAAGAGGTTTCGCAGCTTTTAAAATAATCCATGATCTCGTCCTGCTCATATTCATCCACCATTTCATCTATTGCATAATCCAGGTTTAATTTGGTGCCGCTTGCTACAATGGTTTCCATTTCTTCCAAAAGTTCATCAATACGAAGGTCCCTGGTTTTGGCAACCGTTTCAAGGGGAATCTTTTTATCTACATTCTGAATGATAAAGATCTTGTTGTTATTCCTGTTCACTACGCTCTTCATCACAAAATCATCAGGCTTCTCAATATCATTTTCTTCCACATATTTTGCGATCAGGTCAATAAACGGTTTACCATAGCGAATAGCTTTTCCTTTACTTACGCCGTTTATTTTTTCCAGCTCCGGGATGGTTGTGGGATACATGGTAGCCATATCCTGCAATGTATTTTCCAGGAAGATGACCCAGGGAACCAGGCCAACCCTTTTTGCTTCTTTTTTTCTAAGCTCCAGGAGTATTTCCATGAGCTTTTCATCAACAACATTATTTTCTTCTGCAGCCTGTTCGCTTTCATCATCAGCATTAGCTTCCTCAAATGAATTATTCAATACGATCTTGAACGAAGCCGGCTTCTTTAAAAATGCCGCCCCGGCCTTAGTGATCTTTAATAAGCCATATTCCACGATATCTTTTTCTATCAGCCCAGCCAGCAACATCTGGCGGATAAGGCTGTTCCAATAATGGTTCTCTTTATCATTGCCGCTGGCAAACACATCCAGCTCTTCATGCCTGTACATTTTTACCTGCGGTGTTGCCTTGCCCGCAAGAATAAGTAAAGTGTATTCAACCGGGAACTGTTCACCTAACGCCTTAACGACCTTCAAAACAATTACAGCACTGTCTTTTGCTTCAACCTTTTCTTTAGGATTTAAGCAATTATCACAATGGCCGCAACTTTTCTTGTCATCATAATGCTCTCCAAAATAGTGTAACAGTATCTTACGACGACACACACTGCTTTCGGCATATGCAACCGTTTCATTTATTAATTGTGCACCAACTTCCCTTTCGCTCAGGGGCTTATCTCTCATCAAATGTTCAAGTTTGGCCACGTCTTTATGAGAATAATAGAGGATACACTTTCCTTCCATGCCATCTCTTCCGCCCCTGCCCGTTTCCTGGTAATAATTCTCAATGGATTTGGGGATATTATAATGGATCACAAAACGGATGTCAGGTTTATCAATACCCATTCCAAAAGCAATGGTGGCAACAATTACATCCACATCTTCATTTAAGAATTTATCCTGCCTGTCGGCCCTTAGCTTGCTGTCTAAGCCGGCGTGATAAGCAACAGCCTGTATTCCGTTTGCCATTAGCATATTCGCAAGCTCCTCCGTTGTTTTCCGGTTGAGGGTGTAGATGATACCACTTTTATTTTTATGCTGCTGAATAAAACGGACAATACTTTTATTGGTTTGATCAAGATTTATTTTTGGCTGTATCTCGTAATACAGGTTAGGGCGGTTAAAAGAAGAGATAAATATTTTTGGTTTACGCAACCCCAGGTTCTTTACAATATCGCTTTGCACTTTTGGCGTTGCCGTTGCAGTCAATGCAATAACAGGTATCTTATCATTGATAAGGTCCATCATCTCTCTCAGCCTCCTGTACTCGGGCCTGAAATCATGGCCCCATTCCGAAATACAATGCGCTTCATCAACAGCGAAGAAAGATATTTTCAGGTCTTTGAAGAAAGCAATATTCTCTTCCTTCGTCATGGTTTCAGGAGCTACGTACAGCATTTTTGTTTTACCGGTAATAAGATCATCCTTTACAATTTTTTGCTGGCCCTTATTTAATGTGCTGTTTAAAAAATGCGCCACATCATCCTTGCTGCTGTAACTGCGAACGAGGTCAACCTGGTTCTTCATTAAAGCGATTAATGGAGAAACAATAATCGCAACACCCTCGCTGATGATAGCAGGTAGCTGGTAACATAAACTCTTGCCCCCGCCTGTTGGCATGATAACAAATGTATCATTACCTGCAAGCAGGCTTTCTATGATCTGCTCCTGCGGATCCTTAAAACCATCAAATCCAAAATGCTGTTGTAACTGGGCAGTGAGACTTGACTGATCTTTTTTAGCCGTTACTTTTTTTGCAGGCCTTGAAAGAGGTTTAGGTTCCGTTTCTTTTTTAGTGGATGTGGTTTTTGTCTTAGCTGTTGCCATAATTTTTCCTTCTCACTGGTTTGAACATACCCCGTAATGTATAAACAGGTTTTTTTGAGGGGCAGCGAAGTTAATTCAATAACGCCGCAAAACCCAACCCGAACAGGATTAACACGTTTATTTAACTATTTTTTTCAATCACTTAAGTTAATGCAAAAAAACCAGCCTGCAAAAATTCGAACGTAAAAATAATTCCACAAAAACAACAGGGGGATTAGTGCAAATTCCGTTCTTTGCATTATGGTTGATTTAAAGTAGGTTTGCGCCACGTTGATGAATAACGAAACGATTATACCCGTTGCTCTTCGCACTATTGAGCTGGAAGCCCAGTCTGTAAGCGGCCTGAAGGCCTTTATTGATGAAGGGTTTATACAAGCAGTAAAACAGGTTGCTGCCGCCAGGGGAAGGTTGATCGTAAGCGGTATTGGTAAGAGCGCCATCATTGCGCAAAAGATAGTAGCCACACTGAACAGTACCGGAAACCCCTCTGTATTTATGCATGCTGCCGACGCCATTCATGGCGACCTGGGGATGATACAAGCCGATGACATTGTATTGGTGATCAGTAAAAGCGGCGACAGCCCCGAAATAAAAGTATTGGCGCCATTGGTAAAGAATTTTGGAAACACACTCATTGGTATGGTGGGCAACACACAATCGTTTTTAGCACAGCACAGCGATATTGTTTTAAATACTACAGTTGAACAGGAAGCATGCCCCAATAACCTGGCGCCAACAACAAGTACAACTGCGCAGATGGTGATGGGTGACGCACTGGCAGTTTGCCTGATGGAAATGAAAGGGTTTAATACAAATGACTTTGCAAAATTTCATCCCGGCGGAACGCTGGGGAAAAAATTATATTTACGGGTAGAAGAACTGTCGGCACAAAATGCAAGACCAAAAGTATTGCCTGCTGCAAGTATAAAAGAAGTGATAGTGGAGATGACACAGAAAAGACTGGGAGCTGCAGTGGTGGTCAATGAAAAAGAAAATATTTTAGGCATCATTACAGATGGTGATCTGCGGAGAATGCTGGAGAAAACGGATACATTTGAAAAACTGCAGGCAAAAGACATCATGAGCAGCAATCCCAAAACGATTGATGCGGATGTGCTGGCCGTTAATGCGCTGGAGGAAATGAAGCAGCATAATATAAGCCAGCTGGTGGTGCAGGAGAAAGGGAAGTATGCCGGCATCATTCATTTACACGACCTGATAAAAGAAGGAATCATATAACTAGACCCATGAGCAAAAATAATTACGTAGCCATAATGGCCGGCGGTATTGGCAGCAGGTTCTGGCCCATCAGCCGTACCGATTTTCCAAAACAGTTCATAGATATCCTGAACACCAGCCGCACACTTATACAGGCCACCTACGACCGCTTTGCAAAATTTATTCCTGCCGAAAATATTTACGTGGTGACCTTTGAACAATACAAAGACATTGTTGCTAAACAAATACCCGAGCTGCCCGTAGAAAATATTTTATGCGAACCTTCAAGGAAGAATACGGCACCTTGTGTTGCTTACATAGCTTATAAACTACAACAACTGAATCCCGATGCCAACCTTATCTGTGCGCCTTCCGATCATTTGATATCTGACGAAGATGAGTTCAGGAGGGTTTGTACCGATGCATTGCAGTTCACCAGCCATATCAAAGCGTTGCTCACACTGGGCATAAAACCAACTTATCCTAACACGGGATATGGTTACATACAATACGAACAACACGCCGTGAGTGAGAATGTATATAAAGTAAAAACATTTACCGAGAAACCCGACCTGGCGCTGGCCAAAACATTTATTGCCAGCGGCGATTTTTTATGGAATGCAGGCATATTTGTGTGGCAGGTAAAGAATATCATCAAAGCATTTGAAAAATATTTACCTGAGCTTACCGAAGTATTTGAAGCGGAAAAGAACAACTTCAATACTGCAAATGAAAAGGAGGCCATTGAACGCATTTACCCGCTGTGTGTAAACATCTCTATTGATTATGGTATCATGGAAAAAGCGGATAATGTATATATCATCCCTTCTTCTTTTGGCTGGAGCGACCTGGGTACATGGGCCAGTACGTACGACAACCTGGAAAAAGATTACCTCGGCAATGCAGTAGCGGGTAATAATGTAATGGTGATAGATGCAACCGGTAATATGATCCACGCCGACAATAAGAAGCTGATCGTTCTGCAGGGGTTAGATGAATTTGTAGTGGTGGACACCAAAGATGTGCTCCTCATCTGCAAAAAAGAAAAAGAACAGGAGATAAAGGAATATGTTGCCGAGATCAAAAGGAACAAGGGCGATAAATATATATAACCTGATTTTTAAATTGACCTTCTGTTGATACCTGCCATTAAAAGCAAACTGCCCGAAGTAGGCACTACCATTTTTACTGTAATGAGTGTGCTTGCCAATGAACACAAGGCCATCAACCTTGGCCAGGGTTTTCCCGATTACCAGATGAATGAAGAACTGATCGCATTGGTGAATAAAGCCATGCAGGATGGATACAATCAATATACACATATGTGCGGACTGCCCGCACTAAGGGAGCGTATTGCTGAAAAGATAGCCGGCCTTTATGCTGCAAACATCAACCCCGAAACAGAAATTACCATTACTCCCGGCGGAACTTATGCCATATATACAGCGCTTACTACGATACTGCAACCCGGCGATGAAGTAATTGTTTTTGAACCGGCCTACGACAGCTATATTCCCAACATAGAAATAAACGGCGGCGTGCCGGTGTTGATACCGCTGGTGTATCCCGAATATAAAATTGACTGGGAGCTGGTGAAACAAAAGATCTCTCCCAAAACAAAATTCATCATGCTCAACACGCCGCATAACCCAACAGGGGCCGTGTTAAGTGCCGGCGATATTGAAGAGCTGAGCAGCATCGTAAAAGGAACGGGTATTTTTATTTTAAGCGACGAAGTGTACGAACACCTGATATTCGACGGGATGAAACACGAAAGCATGTTGAAGTATGCCGACCTGTATGCCAGGAGTTTTGTTTGTTTTTCATTCGGCAAAGTGTATGATTGCACCGGGTGGAAGATGGGCTATTGTGTTGCCCCGCCGGCACTGATGAAAGAGTTCAGGAAGGTACACCAGTTCAATGCCTTTAGTTGCAATACACCCGTACAATATGCACTGACGGAATTTTTGCAGCAGAAAGAAAATTATTTGCAACTGGGCGGCTTCCTGCAAAAGAAAAGAGATCATTTTTTAAAACTGATGCAGCAGACAAAATTCAAACCGCTGCCATCGCATGGAAGTTATTTCCAGTTGTACAGTTATGCCGGCATCAGCAATGAAAGCGAAAAAGATTTTTCCATACGGCTGACCAAAGAATATGGCGTGGCCAGCATACCTACATCTGTTTTTTATAAACAGGGGCAGGACAATAAAGTACTGCGTTTTTGTTTTTCCAAGAAAGAAGCTACGCTGGAAGAAGCAGCAAACAGGTTAATGAGGTTGTAAGTATTTTACCACGAAGAACACAAAGAAGTTTTCACAAAGTACACAAGGAGGTCTCCTTTTTCAGCAATATCTCCGATAGGGACGTTGCATATTACGAAGACACAACGTCCTCGGCTGTGCCACAATCCTATAGAGAGACGTTGCTGGGAATAGGCACTTATAACTTCTCCCCAGCCATCTGCCTACTTCGCCCTGCTCACCATCCCACCTTTCTTACTATCCACCGTCACGGTATATTTTCCGCCGCCCTGTATTATCCATCTTACCTTAACAACGCCAAGCCCCGGTATGTTGCGGACAGCAACTGTGGCAGGATTGGTTTTTTGTTCTGTTGTAAGATTAAGGTCGGCATTGTCAACGATCATACCTGCAATAACTGTGGCGCCGCTGAGTGTGATATAGTCTGGCCGTTCTATTTTAAATTTCAGGTCCTGGCTGCTGTGGGTGGGCATTATTCTTTTGTTGACAATAACAGCGGTCACTTCTTTTAATCCATCACCCAGGTCTTTTTCAATAAGGGTGTCAACAATAAGTTTTGGTGTGTGGTAGCAATGATAGATAATGAACGACATATTGCGGTGTGCATCGGCTTCCAGTAAAAAACCGGGATGCGCCCTGCCGAAATTCTTTTTAAAACCACCGATCTCTATTTTGCCGTATTGTGGATGGTCGTATTCATGCCAGTCAACAAATGCATCTTTAAACAAAAGATAACGATCAAAGTTGTATTGAGCGTTGTTATCAGGGTCTGCATCTTTGTTGAACATGAGATACTGTGTCCACAATTCATTGGAGTAAGTATAAATGCCGCGGCTGCCATAGAACCAATCGAGTTCGCCACCATAAGCAGCATAAAGATCTTTATACACCGCGAGATAACGATAACCAGGAATGAGCTCTTCGCCTTTTTTTGCAATTACATCATACACCTGCAGGTCTTGTTGATTATAGGTAACAAGATCGTTAGGGTCGCCGGGGCCACGAAGTATCATGCCGCCTGCATTGTGATAAGATTGTGCCGCAGCAATATTGGGATGCTTCATTACAAACTCCATCACGGCCCTGTTCTCGGGAAGAGAGAAAGGATATTTGTAAGCGCCACCCTGTATATAATTCGGTTGCCACCCCCAGCCCCAGTCACGGTTGGGATCGTATTCAAATGTGTATCCGTCTTCATTCACCAGCCCGTCGCCATCATTGTCTTTTCCTTCGAGGCCCAGGAATTCATAATCGCCTTTTTCATCGGGGCCTACCTGTATCATGCGGCGTGGGTCGGCGGGGTCAACACGAAAACGGCCATTTGGATTTTTACGCCGCATGGATAATATTTGTTTATCGCCATCCAGGTCATCATAACCATCTTCATCTACCAGCCCGTCACGGTCATTATCAACAGGAATGACACCGGAGCGGGGGCTACTGCCTGTGTTGGGTTCATGAAAATAACTGTCTCTTCCATCGGGATTGATGGTGGGAACGATATAGAAAACTTTATCGGCCAATAGTTCCTGTACAAATTTTGTATCGGCAAATGTTTCGGTGAGATACCATGCGGTATATAAAGAAAATTCTGAACCCTGTACTTCATTGGAGTGAATATTACCGTCAATATACATCCCGGGTTTGCTATCGGGGTTTCCTTTTTTGAAATCGGTAATGGTAAGACACCAGATGTCACGGCCCTTGTATGATTTACCGATGGATTGCAGCTTAGCAAGATCGGGATATGCTGCTGCGATCTTTTTACATATTTCTGTGATGCCTGCATGATCGTTATACCGGTTCCAGCTTACAGCCACTTTAGGATTGACAGGTGAACCGGAGGCTTTGAATAACTGATCGGGTGTTTGTGAAAACAGTGAGTGGTGAGTGGTGAGTAGTGAGATAATGATCACCAGGTATTTTATATAGCGTTTCATATTGTTCATTTTGAATTGCATTAGAGGGTTACGTCAATGGTTTTACTTCCTGTTGTGGGGCTGCCTGCTTCTATAGTTATTTTACCGCTTCCCTTTATCAACCAGGTGAGTTGTTGCAGGCTGTAGCCTTCCAGTGAATTCAGCGTTTGTATCTTCCTTCCGCTGATAACAGATTGGTTAGCGCCGGTATTCACTTTTACGTTGATGCGCTTTACCCAGTAACTTCTCTCGCCGAGTTTGGAATGTGATGCCAATGCTCCTTTATTAATAACATCCAATGTTATCCTTGTAAGACTGCCAACCTTTTCTGTTTTTACATTCACCATATCTATCTCGGGTTGATAAGCAGCCAGCTTTACTATAAAGCCGGAATGTTTTTTAACGATGTCGGTAACAAATTTATAAGGAGGTGTATTTAATGTAAATGGATCGAAACCGCCGACCTCTACTTTCTGACCAGGAAAATCAGGATGCTGTATTTGTTTCCATTCGGTAAATGCTGCAGGAAGATTTTGCTGGTTCACCCATCGCAGGTAATGTGCTCCCATATCATCAATGGTAAATGCTTTTTCTCCTTTGGTGGTATCGGGTTTTGATTTAGGAACAACCCAACCCGGTGTGCTGAAACTATAACGGCCATAATGAAAATAAGCCCATGAAAAGAAATCGCCACCTGCGGGAGATGTTTTCGGCGCATCTTTCAGGTTCACGGTCTTGTTATAGAGATCAACCACCATGCTGTCTGCTTTTACATCCGCTAATTGCCAACCGGCAACAACAGGTTGTGATGCCGCCTGCGAATTAAAAGCAAGTGCAGAACTAAGGTTGTTGTTTGTGCCAAAACTCAATACGGCATACACATTGAATTGTTCGTACAAATAATCGGCTAATGCTCTTGTTTCGTTTTCAGATACAGGAAATTCACCAGAGCCTTGTGTAAAGGAAGGGTGTTTATAGCTGAAATTTTTATTGAACCATACACCACCTTCACCATCTTCATTGAACAGGTTGTCTTTATCATTATCATGTCCTTCGCTATATAAAAGATATTTTCCTTTTTCTCCTTTGCTCAGGTCGGCTTTTATCAACACTCTTGGATCGTCAGGATGTGTTTTGTATTCACCTATTGGTGATTCAACCCTCATCCAGGTAATTTTTCCATTGCCATCCAGGTCATCAAAGCCGTCTTCATTAGCTTTGCCATCACGGTCATCATCGGTGCTGCTGTTGTTGCCCTGTCTTTCATATTGCAGCGATGCAAAATATTGCTCCATCGCATCCGGGCTCATATTGGGGAAAATATAAAAGGTTGTTTTGTTCAGCAATGCTTTTATACTATCACTGTTACTCCCCTGCAATAAGTTTTCTGCAAAGCCTATGGCCAGCTCTGTGCCTAAAATATGATTGCCTTCTGTTCCGCCTACAATAACGATAGCCGCTTTGGTATCCGCATCGCCGCCGCCCAGTGTTAGTTGCAATACATCTTTACCGCCAGAAGTTTTAGTCAACACCCTTAATTTGGCCAGTTGCGGATAATTTTTTGCCAATGCGTTGAGCCGGCTGGTTTGTTGAGCGTAATTGCTGTAGTTGTTTTGTGCCATTGCCACAGAACAGAAAAGGACAACACAAAAAAGACAGGCTTTCATTTGTTTGGTCATGCAGAAAAATTTAAGTGGTCTAATATACGGAAACGGTTATACAACTTATAACTGCTCATATAATTTCCTCAGCTTCTCCCTCGTCATCTGTTTCTCCCAGTTCTTGCCAAGCGCATTCTCCCAGAGAGGTTTCATGCCAAGGGATACATTGATCATCTTATCAAAACCCTCATCGCTCAACCCGGCGCAGATATTTTTTGGGATGTCTATTTTGTTTTTCTCAACCATGTATTTGAATTCTTTCACGCCTTCGGGGTAATATTCCTGCAGGTGGTCAAACACAATACAATTGCCAATGCCGTGTTTGGTGCCTAGCAGATAACTCAGGCCATAACTCACCGCATGTGCCACACCTACCTGGCTGTAGGCAATGCTCATACCGCCGGCATAGGAGGCCATCATTAATTTATCATCGCTGTCCGCATCCCAGCTATCTTTATTTACATACACATCTCTGCAAAGCTGCAATGCTTTTTCGCCATAACTTTTGCTGAACTCATTCAGGTAAGTGCCGTTCAAACTTTCGATACAGTGTATATAACAGTCCATGCCGGTATAAAAGCGCTGGTTAGCCGGGGCATTGGCGCATAGCTCAGGATCAAGAACGATCTGGTCAAAAGGAGTGAAGTCGGAGTTCATGCCGAGCTTTTTTGTTGGACCGGTAAGTACCGTTGTGCGACTTACTTCGGCACCCGTACCACTTAAGGTTGGTATCCCTACTTTATATACACCGGCATTTTTCACCAGGTCCCATCCCTGGTAGTCGGCGCTGCTGCCGGGATTGTTCATCATCAGCGATACAGCTTTTGCCAGGTCCATGGCCGAACCGCCGCCGATACCAATGATGCCGCTTACTGTTTTGAATTCTTCTTTCAGTTGATTGGCCAGGCTGTCAACATAAGTTGTTTTGGGTTCGTAGGTAACGTCAACAAAAATTATTTTGTCGTTACCACGAACGGGTACCCGGTTCGCCAATGGTTTTCCTTCGAAGAAATGATCTACTAAAAAAATCATCGGCGCCCCGTTTTTACGATGTGGCGCTATTATTTCATCTAACTGGTTGAAGGAGCCACGGCCATAAATAACATAGCCAACCATTTTAAAATTGCGAAAAGACATAGAAGAGATTTTCTCTTACAAAGATATGGTTTCACGCAAAGGCGCCAAGATATTAAGGCGCCAAGAGCCTTTGCAGCAGTGAAATGGAAAAATACCAAGGTGGCTTATAGTAATCGATTCGGCCAGGGTGGCTATACTTTTGTTTCATTGGCTCTTTTGTTTGTGAAGGAGATCTGCAAAATCTGTGCAATCAGTGTAATCCTGGTTCAGACAATATCTTCGCCGCCCTCTCTAAATCCTCCGGAGTATCGATCTCAATGCCCATGTATTCAGTAACCACCATTTTTAAAAGGACTCCATTTTCGAGGTAACGGAGGCATTCAATTTTTTCAACAGCCTCCAGCGGAGTGATGGGCCAGTTGGTGAAGTTGAGCAGGGCCTGCCTGCGGAATGCATACACACCAATGTGCTCGTAATAAACAGGAGAGATATTTTTATCCCGGTGATAAGGTATGGGACTGCGGCTGAACATCAGTGAATTCATGTTCTTATCAACAGCAACCTTTACATAATTAGGATCGGCAATGAATTTTTCTTCTTTCAGTACCTGCATCAGCGAAGCCACCTGAACTGTATCATCGTCAAAAACCTTCAGTAATTTTTCCAGCGGTTCTTTTTGAACAAAGGGTTCATCACCCTGTACATTCACTACAATATCTATATCCATATCAGCTACGGCTTCTGCAATACGGTCGCTGCCACTTTCATGTTCTTTGATACTCATCTTAGCCTTGCCGCCATGCGACACTATTTCATCAAAGACGATCTTGCTGTCGGTGACCACCACAACCTCATCAAATAATTTTGTTGCAACGGTATTATCGTAAGTATGGCGGATGACGGTCTTGTTACCCAGCACCTGCATCAGCTTGGCAGGAAACCTGGTGGCCGCATATCGTGCCGGTATCATAGCGATCTTCTTCATGGCTGCAAGATAAATTGTTTAAAGGTTGGTTGCACGCAAAGGACATTATGTTTTCTTTGCGTCTTTACGTGGGAAAATTATAGTGCAGACAAAAAATCACACACCCGAACTCCAAAAGATCACCGCCTGGGTTTGTAACATATAGATCTCAACCTCAGTAATGGCCCCTTGCTCTGAAACGAACTTTATTTTATTAATGGGCCCTGACTTGCCATCATATATTTCCCGCTGTACTTCGATCGTCTTGTTGCCGGTCGGATTTTTAATGGTGCTGCTTTTTATCGGGAAGCCATCCTTTTCGGTGATCACTTCGGGATACTGGCCAATAAGCCTTACTAATAAAAAACACTGTTCAATCGTAAAATCGGGGATCAGGTGAAGTTCGGAAGCAGATTCGTATCCTTCCCACCGGTGCCACTCCATTCCATTTTTATAAAGTTGTTTGGTCAGGCTGCTCTCACCCATTTCGTTCAGGGCTGCATCGGAATTTTTAATGACTAAAGGGCTTCCGACGGCTGAAGATACCTGTGCAAAATATTCCTTCAGTGTTTTTGTTCCGGCTTTTGGCGCAGGCAATGGCAACACATAACTGCTGACGATGTAACCTGTCTTGTTATTGTAATTCACTTTCCACCAGAAACCATTGAAACCTTCGGTGCTGATGGCGGGCTGGTTGGCGTCACCGGCAACAGTAACCAGTTTTTCACCATAAGGGATCTTTTCCAAAACCTTTGCCGAAGTTGATGGTTGCTCCCTGATACTCAACCCCGACTTAGCGGCCGCATAATATGTGTATTGGGCAAACGAAAAAGTGTAAAATAGTAAGGCAGCGAAAGCAACGATGACTTTTTTCATAATCCTGGTAAAGTGGAAGGGTTGTTATAAATATTATTCATGCAGGTCTTCTTCATTGATCACAGCAGGTAGTGTTTCGCTTTCATAACCACAATTGCCGCATTGATAAACCTGTTGCGGCGCCACGGCATAGCTTGAAAACATCCAGGTTAAAATAGCGGTTAAAAAATTAGTGGCGCCTGGTTTGTTAACCTGGTTAATGGACGTGGAACCACATTGTGGGCATTTCACCGATTTTAAGTAAACCTCATCAAACTGCGCCAGTAATTGTTTTGCTTCTTCGGCATTTTCTTCTTTAACCACCAGTTTTATTCCGCCGATAGCATTGCTGAGTATCGGATCCATAGTTACGGTGTGCTCATCTTTCAGGTAACAGTCAACACCGGCATCCTGCAATTTGGTAAGGGTTATGTTGGCTAAAAAATAGTTATCGAATGTGCGGAGCATTACCATATTCATAAGCTATGGTCGTTTTTATTGTTTGCCATCAATGATGATGGGTGTATTTCCTTTACCCATAACAATCACTTTTGAATTCTGGCTGAGCGCAAGTTCCTTCATCGCTTTGATCTGTTCGTATTGCAATTGCTGGTCGGTGAGACCGGTATTGATGATACGCTGGTAATCGGCGATACCCTGTGCCTCCACCCTTTTCCTTTCCGCTTCCTGCTTTTCTTTTAATAAAACAAATTCCATTTTTTTTGCGTCCTGCTCTGCATTGATCTTAGATTCGATCGATGCTTTTACAGAATTAGGAAGGGTGATATTTCTTACCAGCAATTGTTCAAGCATCAATCCTCTTTTTTTAAAATCTTCTTCAATACTTCTATAAATGCGTTGCTGAAACTCATCTCTTTTTCCTGCATACAGGTCAACCGCCTGGTAGTACACGGCATTATCTCTTATCTTGGTACGGGTGACAGGTCGTACTATCTTATCCCTGTAATCATCACCGGTTTCTTTTAAAAGTTTAGGGGCATCGCTGCCAACAACACGATACAGTACGGTAAGGTCAATGGTAACTTCTAATCCGTCACTGGTAAGAACTCTTATTGCATCATCACCCGACTTATTACCCTCATCATTTGCACCACTCATGGTATAGTTCTGTGTCTTTATATCAATCCTGCTGATCTCAAGCAATGGATTCACAAAATGGAGACCGCTGGCGAGCACATCATTCTGTATGCTTCCGAATAATTTCTTTACACCAACCTGGCCGGCATCAATTTGTATTATACAGGAAGAGAAAATGCCCAACAAAATAAGGAGAAAGCCTACGATACGTCCAATAGGTTTAAACTTTGCGAGGGCCGGATTATTTTTCAGCAATATGGCAGTGAGGATCAAAATAATGACCCCGATTACGATCAAAAACATGGCAATGATTTTAGAACCACAATTTCTACAAAAGAATCAATACAACAGAGAATGGTTATACACATAAAAAAACCGGGGCAATGCTCCGGTTTTTTATATTGCAGACTCCAGCTACGGAGGCTTTGTTAGTTGTTTAGCATCAACGGCATCACCAGCATCAGCAGGCTCTCCCCTGAGCCTTGCTCAGTAGGTTTAATGATACCAGCTTTTGTAGGGGTACTTAATTCCATCACCACATCGGCGGTATCGGCGCCACTCAGCATTTCTATTAAAAATTTTGCGTTGAAAGCAATTTGCAGGTCTTCACCATCATACTGGCAGGCCATGCGTTCATTACCTTCAAAACTAAAATCAACATCCTGCGCCGCCAGTTGTAATTCGCTGCCGCTGATACTTAGCGCCACCTGGTTGGTGCTCTTGTTGCTGAACACACTCACCCGGCGCAAAGCATTTTGAAAATCGTGTTTGTTCACCGTCATCTTATACGGGTTGTCGGCAGGGATCACTACTTTATAATCCGGGAAACGGGCATCGATCAACCGGCACACCAGTTCGGTGCCACCGTGTACTATAAATAAATGATTGCTGTTGTAAGAAACTTTCAGTTCATCATCGTTATCAGGCAAAGCGCCTTTCAAAAGGTTCAGCGGTTTTTTAGGAACGATGAAAGAATCTTTTTTCGGGCAACTTACATCACTGCGTGTGTAACGCACCAGGCGATGAGCATCTGTTGCAACAAACGTAATTCCTTTTTTCTCCAGTTCGAAGAACACACCTGTCATGGCCGGGCGAAGGTCATCATTGCTTACTGCAAAGATGGCTTTGTTTATAGCAGTTACCAGGGCAGATGATGACATGGTAAATGAATTGGCATCATCGGCAGCGGGCTCCTTTGGAAAATTATCCGGCGTTTCTCCCATCACTTTATACTTACCATTATCGCTGGTGATCTCCACAGCAAAGTTTTTGTCAATATTAAAAGTAAGCGGCTGCTCGGCAATATTCTTTAAAGAGTCCAGTAAGATCTTTGCAGGAATACAAACCTTGCCGCTGTCTTTGGCTTCAATATCCAGGTGAACTTTCATTACCGTCTCCAGGTCGGTAGCCACTACGGTGAGTTTATTTTTTTCAATTTCAAATAAAAAATCTTCCAGTATGGGCAGTACCGTGTTGGTATTAATAACCCCGCTGATCTGTTGTAACTGTTTCAGTAAAGCCGATGACGAAACGATGAACTTCATAATAATGTCCTTTAGTTGGCAAATATATTAGTTAAGTAGGAGAAAAGTATGGGCAATTTTTGAACAGCGCTGAGTTGGCCTTTGAGTTGCCCTTTCCCTCAAAGAATGGTAATCCACAGCCCTTTATAAGTTTTGCTTGTACACAATATTAAGGGTGGTTATATTGTTAACCATAACGATCGCTTCAGACCGTTGCGCCAAAATTTATTATTTATGAAAAAACTGCTATTGCTGCTTCTGCCGGCATTTGTTTGCCTGTCCCTCTGTGGCCAGCCCCAACAAATAAAGATCGCAAACTTCACAGTCAAGAACCAGTTGCCAGCCAGCATCGACAGCTGGAATACAATTCCGGGTTCACTGTTGCTGGTGGCGCAGATACCACCTGGCGTCCGCATACCCGGCATCAGGCTGGTGGTGCAGATAAAGTCTGGCGGCGCCACTATCTGCGGCAATAACTCTACCGGCGGCATGCAGGTAGATAATTTTACCACAAGAACATTTTCAGCAGCTGAACTAATTGGCGCTTTTGCCGGTTGCCACGACCTGAAAGGCGGGAGCTATACTATATGTGTGCAGTTCTTCAACGGTGAACGAAAAGAAGTTAGCCCGGAAATGTGTAAAGAGTTCAGGGTAGAAACGCCAAAAGAAACAGACTTTGCTCCACCCACGCTGATAGTACCGGCGAATGAAAGCAAAATTTTAAAGAGAGATATTCAGAAGCCCGTAACCTTCAGGTGGACACCCCTGGTGCCCAAACCAAAAGACCCGGTTACTTACCGTTTACGTGTGTGGCAACTGATGCAGGGACAGAACGGAACCCAGGCCATGCAGGCCAATCAGCCCATTGTTACAAAAGATGTAGATAATATTACACAGGCCGTTGTTACCGGCATGCTCACCGGCCCATGCAAACCGCCATATCTCTGCGACTTTATCTGGAGTGTGCAGGCGCTGAGCAGGGAAGGAAAACCAATGGGAAGAAATAACGGAACCAGCGAACCCTTTGTTTTTAAGATCGCAGACGATAATATAAATACCAAGATAGATAGCGTGGATGTTGGCTGCTGCATAAATAACAAGCAGAATGTTTATATCAAGATAAGCAACCTGCACCTCAGCAATCCTGCACAGGTTACTGCTATTAAGTATAGAGTAAATGGAACAGGGCCAATCACCACTTTATCCCCAACAATTCCCGGATTACCTTTTACGATCCCGGCAAATACATCACAGGTGTTTACAGGTTCTATTAATTGTATTGACAGTATGAAGACGATCAAATTCATTGTTGATGCCATCTGGCCAAGCGACCCCGATAATATCAACAACGAAACAGCATGGGACACTTTGAAGTGTGCCTGTGACCCTTGCAGGATAATTGGCGTTACATTAAAGAACGATACACTCACCAGTACAGCAAGTACCAGCGGGCAAATATTATTGTCTGGTGTTTTAAATGGATTGAATCCAAATACGGTGAAAAAGGTAACAATTGAACTTGTTTATTTCAATATTGAACAAACCGGGGACAGCAATTGCGTGAAATGTGCAGAGAACAAAGAATGGGGAAACTTCATCAAGCCGGCAAGCTCGGCATTCACTGGATTTGGAACAGGATTATTGAACGGGATAAATTTTGGAAGGGAGTGGACATGGTTGACTACTGTTCAGAAAGATTGTGACGGGCATGGTAACGGAGGAGATGGTACGGGTGGCGGCGGAACCGGTAACCCAACCAATCCCAATGAAAAATGTACAACCTGCGGAACCAATACCGGCGTGGTTCCTGGTGATTCAAACAGTAACGCAGCCAAGATCGCCAACACGGGACCCATTATTATATCTCCGCCAATACCCAAGGCCAACAGTTTTTCATTACCGATAGCTGTGCCGCCGGGCAGCAGTTTAAAATGCTGCGGCGATAAGATAAAAGTTTGCATCCGCTATACCTTCTGGGATTTTTGCTGCCATGCATGCGATGTGATCAAATGTTACACCCTAGAAAGAAAAGCACAATAATCCTTAACGCCAAAAAAGATAATTATGAAAAAGCTAAATAAATATTTAAGGTTCTTTCTGATCGTGGCGGGGATTGTTTTGAGCGGTACTGCAAAAGCACAGGTGAACGGGTTCACACTTGTTGATCCTACTTTTCCCACAGCACATAATTTAGGAACCACATTCCCGATCAATGTTTCTTTTAACTGGACAAATACAACAACAAGTGCTACCGTTGTTATTAATTACAACGCTGCACTGGTAAGTTATGATGCCAGTTGTACAGCCAGCCTGCCGGGATGTATGGTAGTTACCAACAGCGGTTCGTCTGTTACGGTTACTATCAGCAACCTGGCATCCTGTACAAATACCGGCGCCATTAGTTTTAATATCTGTTTCCGGTATAATTGCCCCGATTCATGTACGGGTGTAATAAAACCGGCCGTATTCAGCGGAACACTCACCGATAATCTAAGTACAACACAAACTGCAAGCTGTACAGCAAATGGTATATTGAATAACAATGTATCTATGAGTCATAACTTCTGGTCATTTAACCAGATGACAGCAGAGATAACATTCCGTGTTTGCTTTTATAACCCTGATTGCTTTAAAATTAAAAATCCAAGCTTTACCATTTCACTTTCTCCTGCTTTAGGAACCATTACGTCGGTCACGGGAGGAGCTTATACGTATACACTTTCGGGAACAACCATTACACCTAATGTGCCGGCATTCAATCAATGGGCGGCGGATTGTTTTTATTATGTCGTCAAGCTGCCCTGTAACACGGGGCTTGGGCAAACACTTACGAGCAATGTAACGTTTAAAGGAACGAACTGTAATATCCCCAACAGCACTATCAAGGGACCATTGGCTGCATCATTCACCATACCAGCAGTGCCTGCAGCAACGGCAAGTATTTCTGTTTCTTCAACGTCTACCTCAAGCTATTTTTATTATGCTATTACTAATACAGGTAATACACCGTTGAATCTTACCTCAACAAATATTTTACCCCTGGTGCACCTGAAGAATAGCCCTAATTCTGTTATGCAAAACACATCGCAGGCCGGGTTGAGCTGCAGTATTAAATATTATAACTGTTCTCTTACACCAACATCTGCATTTCCTTTAGTAGGTAATGGTGCAACAGATAATAATGCGCCTGTTACCAATACCAATAAGTTCGATCATGTGATCAACAACCTGTTGCCCGGCCAGTCGGTGAGCTTGTATTTATATTATGATCTCACTTCTTCATGCAGCGGCCCGGCAGGCAATCCGCCGTACAAGGACAGTTTGTCTATAACGTATAATTGTGTAGCGCCGCCATCGCCATGTATTCCATGTGGTCCGGGCGGAAACCAACACCCTATTATTATATATAACCCTCAGCCGAACATGATCTGCACCCAGCAGCCGAATGTTCCAGGTTGCAAGAACCTCGGTGATACGATTGATCTTTGCTATGAATTCAAGAACATCGGAGATGCATCATTCATCGGCGGCCAGTATAATATACAATTGCCTACCTGGTTACAGGCGATAACTTCAAGTGTTGTATATACCGGGTTCTCTCCCAATCCAACCATTGTTCCTGCATCCAATATAAAATTTAACCTGCCGAATATACCGGCAAGCACGACAAATACATATAAGATATGTTTCAAAGCGGTTGTTATGCCCGGAGCTGTGGGTGGGCCAAATGCTTTCTGGAGTGTGATGTCAGGCGGAAACCTGATCACTCCACAATATACCTGCTATACCTATTTCAACATCTGTGCATTTGCTGCAATAGGTGTTGAGAAAAAAGTAAAGGGAAATTTAAACAGCAGTTTTGCAAACAATGGAAACGGAAATCCGAATACGGCAGTTGATTGGGAAATAACCGTTCGCAATACAGGAACAATTGCAGTTGATAATTTAGTGGTGATCGATCGCATACCGGCCATCGGCAACCTTACCATTCTCGGTAATCCTAATTCAACGCCGGTAAATAACCAATTCAACATGCAGATGCTTACTGCACCGGCGAATATCAATTACACGGCAACATATACATCCACACAAAATATATGTACGGGCTGGCCTGCAACAGGTACGCCATGTAATACAGGCTCATGGAGCGGCGGGGTATTGAATGGAGGCGTTAAGTTCACGTTTATTCCAACGTATACATTAGCGCCGGGAGCATCTTATACATTTACTTTCCAGACAAAGATTCCTGCCGGAACAGGAAATGGCCTGACGGATTGTAATACCGTTGGCTTCATTGCCAAATCACAAACAGGGGGATACAATATCAACCCGGTTGAAAGTAATCCTGTATGTATTGATGTGGTGGTGCCGGAAGTACCACCGGGTGGATGCTGCAAAGACCTGCTTAAGAAAATTGCAACAACACAAAGTGTAAATAATGATGTGCTCACTGTGAATGCAACATTAACTGCAGGCCCGGCGAAGCTTACCAAAGTGACAGTATCCCTGGTGAATTTTGAAGTGAAGCATCCGAAGGATTGTGATGTATGTGTGAAAGATCCAAAACTGTTTGGCAATATCACCAACCCAACAAGCCCGCTTACATTCAGCACGGTTCCTGCAGGTGTTCCGTTCACCCATCTTATAACATGGAAAGATAGTTTGGGTTACAGTTTTGCCAATGGTGTTCCATTGAACTTCAGCATACCATTGCCGCCACGCAGCCCTATTGCCTGCTGTTGTGATACGATCGAGTATTGTATCCGTTATACATTCACCGATACAGCCTGTGTGATGTGTGATACCACCATCTGCTATAAAACGTACAACGGAAAAGATTGTAAAGAAACAGGCGGTGGAAACAATGGCGAACCTTGTAACTGTGCATGGGACCCTGTCTTCAAGTATGAAGGCGGACAGAAGGCTGTTGCATGTGGAGGTTCTATTACATTGATGAAAGGAAATATTCCTGTAACACTGAACCCGAATTTCCAATGCACACCGGCGTCGCAAACATGTACACCAACGGGACTAACCGTAACGATCACTAACAATACAACCGGGCTTACCTCCGTTCTAACAGGGCCGAACTATAGTTATACCTTCCTGAATTCGGGAACATACACGTATAATTTATCCGGCACCTGCGGCGGCAAGCCATGTAATTGCCAGCTGACGGTAATAGTGCCACAATAAAAAAGAATGATAAAAAAAACAGTTGTACTGCTTTTACTTGTTTGCTTTGTTTGTTGCTACACCATAGCACAAACAAAGCCGGTAAGCTTTTCGGTAAGCGGCACTACAGGCATCACTTATGAAGGATATGGTTTGAGCCGCAACCCAAAGGGCTGGACAGGATACACTCCTCGAAAACCCTGGAACCAGGTGCGGTTTAATTTTACACCCAACTTTAAGTTTGGAAAAAATTTCAGCCTGCCATTCAATTTTAATTTTGCAGCCATACCAACAAATTTTGCCGGGCCTTATGCAGGCATAAAAAATCAAAACTTCGGGCAATTCATCACCAACCCGATGAATAGTTTCGGAATCAATCCAAAATACAAGTGGGCCGAACTACAATTGGGGACACAATATTTAAAATACTCTGATCTGTCAACTGGCGATATCGGCATCTTTGGTGCAGGTTTCGATCTTCGTCCAAGATCATGGCGCATTAAATTTTTTACAGGCGTATCGCAGGAGGGAGTAAATTATTTTGTCGGTCCACCCTCTGTTACCGGCGCATACAAAAGGAAGAACTGGATGGTTCAGGTCGGGAATGAAGTAGAAGGAAAATATTTGTTTGCAGTGAACCTTGCCAAGGGCAAAGATGTTCCTGCATCATCTGCTCCTCCACCGCTAACTATACGTCCGCAGGAAGGTGTGGTGATCAGTATTGTATCGGATGTGTATGTGGAAGAAGGAATTTATTTTAAAGCTGAAGGCGCACAATCAACATTTACTAAAGATGTAGCTACGCCATTGTCGCCAGCTTTGAAAGGACTTAAGCCTTTTGTTGATGCACATACTTCAACCCTTACCGATTTCGCAGGGCAGGTGTCGGCCGGAAGAAAATCGACAAACTTTGATATCGGCGTAATGGCTAAATATATCGGTGCCGGTTTTCAAACAACAGGATATCCTTACCAGCAACCTGATCGCCTTGACTATACGCTCAACACCAGGTTCAACGCATGGAAAAATAAACCGGGAGGTTATAAAATGAATGTGGTGGCCAGCGCAGGACGAAGAGTGAACAACTTAAAGAACACAGCGCTTAAAGCAAACCAGTTCATTGGCAACTTAAACTGGTTCACACAATTCAACGAAAACTGGAGCCTGAATGTGAACTATAATAATTTTGGTTTTCAATCGGCCAGCGGCACTAATCCTTATGGCATAAAAAATGTGAGTAACGACCTGGGTGTTAACCCTACGTTTACATGGACCAATTCAAAGATGATGCACCTGGTGAGCTTAAGTTATAATTATAGTAAGTACGATGAAAGAGATGTGATGACAGGATTGACCACATCCAACAATACCCATACGACATTACTGACCTATGTGCCTACCTATCTTACCAAAGATATTTCGCCAGACTTCAGCGCCATGTATTTTTATAATGATGTACCGCTGGCGAAAATAAAACTGTTCACGGTGAGCAGCGCTTTAAGTATGAGCGCAGCAAACAAAAAACTCCGGTTTAGAGGGCAACTTCAATATACCTTCGGTAAGCTGAATAGTTTCAGCAGCAACAACAATCTTATCGCTTCCTGCAATATTGATCTGGCAATAACAAAGAAACTAAGCTGGAATACTTTTTTAACAACGAACTACTTTAAATACGGAAATGAAATTGTTCCCAACGGAGTAAATTATTTAGAGAGCATGAGCAGAACAGGATTCCAGTACAGGTTCGACACAAAAAAACAATAAGATGAAAAAGATATTTTCATTGACCATAACAGCATTCATTTTTTTCACAGCAACAGGGCAAATCAATTCCAACCTGATCATGGCGGCACAGCCGCCTGCACAATTATCCGAATGGGGAAACAGGAGAGAAGTGCTTACGCTGATACTTAGTGCCCAGGGTTCCGTGGTGGGACAATTCAAATTAAAAACAGAGATCAAAACACAGGATGGAACTGTGATAGGCTCTGCAGACCTTGCGAAAACACCTGTTTTTACCGGCAATCCGGCAGGTACTACCCTTTTAGTTGCCAATGATGTAATTCCGCTTGAGTTCATGATATTCACCGGCAAATACAAAACATCTTTACAAAGAACCGGTAAACTTCCTGCAGATAATTATACGCTCTGTGTTCAACCTGTTCGACCGGCAGACTATGTGGAGATGGGAACAGCTCAATGCAAGAATTTTTACTTAGCCACTACACAGCTTCCTGTTTTAATGAAACCTAATAATGAAGAAGTGCTGGATGCAAAGATTTCACAAACAGCCATCACATTCAGATGGACACCAGTTATCCCCACACAAACATCTCCTGTTACTTACCGCCTGCAGGTATTTGAAGTACTGCCTACACAAAGCCCGGTGCAGGCATTGAGAAGTAACCAGCCTTTACTGGATAAAGAAATATTATCTGCCACACAATATATATGGCGGCCCCAATTATCTTTAATAAGCAACGATAGCAGCAAACTAAAATTCATCTGGACCATACAGACGCTGGACAAATCGGGCAACCCTGTAACACAAACCGATGGTAATGGCGAAGGCAGGAGTGAGCCGATCATCTTTTTTGTTAATCCGGGTAAGAATAAAAATTAAAGAGCCGGGCACTGATCTGAATCTCTAATTATTGTTTAAAGGGGAACAGGGCTAACAACTCTTAAAAAACTTACCTGGTACCTCTTCCAGCATGGCTTCAATTTTTTTGCGGCATTGGTAATGGAAAGCTCGCCGAGGTTGGTGCAGCGGAGTGCATGATGTATCTGGTCGCCTACGGCTTTCATGGTTTCTATCACTTCATCCAGCGGTACCAGATTTTCATAATCAGACAAGGCCATGTTGGCACAGGACACGGCTTTGGTAGCCCCCATTACATTACGTCCAAGACAAGGAGCTTCTACCCGGTTGCCAATCGGATCACAAATTATACACAATGAGTTTTGCAATGCCAGTGATGCAGCAGCAATGGATTGTTCTAAACTGCCGCCTTTCATTTCCACAATAGCGGGGTAGCCATTCCACCGCCTGATCCGTTTTAATATCTCCGCTGCTGATGCGGGACATGTTGTAACTGCAAGTTTTCTTATTATGAAAGTCTGCCATGCAATTAAGTTAAACGCCGTACTGATGAAAAAAAATTTCACCTTTGTTACATGAAAGAATTATCTGCCGATCTGGTAAACCGTGTGCTGGCCCGGTTGGGCTTTAGTAAACCGGGGATAGCTGATCTTGCATCGCTTCAGCAATTGTATGCTGTATGGAGCCGGTTGGTGCCTTTCGATAATACCCGCAAACTGATTACACTTCATTCAGGCCACCAGCAACAACTGCCAGGGATGGATGCCAAAGATTTTTTTGAGCACTGGCTGCTTCATGGCTGTGGCGGCACCTGCTGGCCGGTGGCCAATGCTTTTTACGAATTGCTTTTTGCATTGGGATTTAATGTGCAGCGTATAGCCGGCTCTATGCGGGATATGGGTGTGCTCAACCACGGCAGTGTGAAAGTTATTTTTGATAACAAAGAATACCTTGCTGAAGCTTCGCTGTTATTGAATATAGTGTTGCCGCTCGATACCCATACCATCATTCACCAGGATCCGGTTTGCCCGGTGGAACTGGAAAAAGATAATGACAATTACCTGCTCTGGATGAAAACACCACCCAATGAAGAATATTATGCCTGCCGGTTACATATCAATCCGCTTAACTATTCCGTATTTGAAGAGCGGTATGAAGCTTCCCGTACGACCAGTGTTTTTAACCAGCGCATCTATGCCAAACGCAACTATTCTGACAGGATGGTTATTTTGTTTGGCAATTCCCGGTATATAAAAACAATTAATGGTGTTGAACACCATGAGCTCACAAAAGATGAACTTTGCGAAGCGCTGCATATTGATACCGGCATTTCTTATGAACTGATTAATGAATGGGCAGACTGCGGCGGACTGGATGCTTCGTTTGAAAAGCCGTCCGGGTCCAAGCCCCCTCCGGCTACAATGAAACCGCCATCGCAGCGATAGTGTTGTGAATGATGATTTTTATCCGGTGCAATTTTTTTGCTGATGCCAAAATACCTCCGTTAAATTTTCTTATTACCCGTTTTGCAGCAAAATTTATTTTACATATCAGCAACTCTTAAAAAACTGCTGCGGCTGCTGTTCCAGCATGGCTTCAATTTTTTTGGCAGCATTGGTAATGGAGAGCCCACCGAGGTTGGTGCAACGAAGTGTATGATGTATCTGGTCGCCTACAGCTTTCATGGTTGCTATCACTTCATCCAGCGGTACCAGTTTTTCATAATCAGACAGGGCCATGTTGGCGCAGGACACTGCATTGGTGGCCGCCATTACATTTCTTCCAAGACAAGGCGCTTCTACCCTGTTGCCAATCGGATCACAAATTATACCCAATGAGTTTTGCAATGCTAATGATGATGCAGCAATAGATTGATCTAATGTACCGCCTTTCATTTCCGCAATAGCAGCGGCGGCCATTCCGCCACCCGATCCGGTTTCTGCCATACAGCCACCCACCTCTGCAGCAAACGTAGCATGTGCTGCAATAAATACACCGATCAGTCCGGCAGAGAGCATTGCTTTTACCAATACATCTTCAGATAATCCCAATGAATGTGCAGTGCCAAACAAAGCTCCCGGCAAGGCGCCGCAACTTCCGGCTGTTGGTGCCGCCACTATCACACCCATTGAACTTTTTACTTCCATCATGGCACTGGTGTACATGATGATGCGATTGTTGGCATCACCACCAAGTAATTTACCGGCATCCATTTTTTCTTTGAACTGCGGCGACTGTGATCCTAATATGCGGTCATGATATTTTGTTCCTTTCAATCCTGATTCAATGGCGCTGCCCATGATATGAATGATGTGGCGCATTTTTTCCAATACTTCATTGGCCGAAATATTTCCACGGGCCATTTCATAATCAACAGCCAGTTCCCACAGCGTTTTATGCTTGTCTTTGTTATACTCCAGCATTTCATTACAGCTAATAAAAGGAACCTGCATGTTTTTTCTCGCCATTACCGGTAATACGGGGTTAAGCTGTTTGATAAATAACACACCTTCCATTTCCTGCAGCTCTTTGTACATAGCGGCATCTAAAAAAGCCTGTGATTTGATCTCAATAAAACAAACAGCGCCTTTATGAACTGCTATATCATCATATACAACCGATGCTTTCAGGAATGGTAAAATATTGTCCGGATTATCACAATAAATAAGTGTTTCAAAATAATCTCCTGCCATGCAAACAGGAACATCATCAATAGCGGTCACTTCTATCATGCCTCCGCCGGTGGAGATGGCATTGAGTTTTCTTGTTTCTTTATTATTGGATAATGTTATTTGATACAGGTTCGGATGACTGTTGCCGATGTCAGTAATATTAATGGTAACATTTATTCCTGCTGTTACAATATGTTTGTCCGATTCGGGAAGTCGTTCATCAAATGCTTCCCACCCGAGAAAGCCGCCGAACAATCCCATATCTGAGCCCTGGCTTTTATGTGTGGTGGCCAGTGAACCGTTGGGGTCAAATTCAATCAGAAGGTCTTTGATGTTTTCTTCCATCAGGTAGCGGCATAAACGGGCAATACGTAATGATGCGGCGCAATGCGAACTGGATGGTCCCCGCATTACCGGGCCGATGACATCATTGAATATGCTGGGATAGGTGCTCATGCTTCCGGGGAAATAATAATTTAAGATACAAAATATTTTTACCAGTGTATAACCTATATCTGGTTGGCTAAAAAAACCTAATTAAACCAATGGAAATTAATGAAACACCTGATACCATAGACCGGTTGCTTCCTGCATGATTTACCAGTTTTACCTTCTTTAATTGTTTCTATAGTTTAGTGATACTGATTGTATTGGTCAAGTATGTGCTTCGTGTTGAAAAGAGGCTATTACCATCAGGAATAGTTTACTTGCAACATGACCGGGTGTTTTACACATATTAATTATTTTTATAGTTTAGTGATAGTTGTTTAAGGTCCCGTAGGGACCATAGGTTGGTAACTCAAAATAATAACTGTAACAGTTTGCCCCGTAGGGGCAAAACAAAATCATACACAATGCCAAACACCTACACACAAATACATATCCATTGCATTTTTGCAGTAAAATACCGCCAAGCGTTGATAACAAAAGACTGGAAAGAGCGACTGCATCAATACATAACCGGCATTGTTCAAAATCATGATCATAAAATGATTGCTATTAACTCTATGCCCGACCACTTACATCTTCTTTTTGGAATGCGGCCAACCCAATCCTTATCCGATCTGATGAGAATTGTAAAAGGGGATTCATCGGAGTGGATCAATAATATGAGGCTGACTTCCATTCCTTTTCGCTGGCAGGAAGGGTATGGTGCGTTTAGTTATGAAAAGAAAAAGATCAGTGTGGTTGCAGCTTATATAGGCAACCAGGAGTTGCATCATCAGCAAAAGACTTTTTTGGAAGAGTACCGGGAGTTCCTTGCAAATTTTGAAATTGAATACAATGAGCAGTATGTTTTTAAAGAGCCTGAGTAATTGTTTTGTTTTGCCCTTACAGGGCAAGGGAACCCAACGTATACTTTTGTTACCGACATTATGTCCCTACGGGACGAAGAAAGCTTGTAAGCTATTTGAAGCACACTTGTATTACTGCGAATCTTTTTATCCGGTTTGATCTTTTGTTTTGCCCTTACAGGGCAAAGAGAACCTTTAAGCGGTTATGTTACCAACATTACGTCCCTACGGGACGTATTATACTATGGAGACCGGACCTTTTGAAATTATCCTGAAGTATACTTCTTCCAAAACTGCCATGGCCACAATATTGCTTGATTCAATAATAATTCCCCAGTGATCTTTGTGTCTTTGTGGAAATAAAACTTTTTAACCTACAGATTCTTTTTCCAAAACAGCTCCATGGTTCTCCGCATCTGTAGGGTAGTGTTTTCTCCCTGGTATATTCCATGATCCCGCATAGGGTAAGACATCATACTGAACAACTTGTTGTGTTTTATTAATTCATTTACAAGCATTTCAAAATTCTGGTAATGCACATTGTCGTCTGCTGTTCCGTGCATGATCATCAGGTTGCCCTGTAATTTTTTGGCATGAGTGATTGGTGAACCTTCCCTGTATCCCTCCACATTGTCTTTTGGCAAGCCCATATATCTTTCCTGGTAAATATTATCATACAATGCCTGGTGAGAAACAAATGCAATGGCAATAGCAGATTTAAAAACATCACCATGACGAAAGATGCAATGCAATGACATTTGCCCGCCACCGCTCCAGCCCCAGATGCCCGTATGTGCTGCATCAATAAACGGGTGCATGGTAAATATTTTTTTTGCAGCAGCTGCCTGGTCATCTGCAGCCAATAAACCAATTTGCCGGTAAATACATTTTCTGAAATCACGGCCTCTTGGTACCCGGGTGCCACGGTTATCAATACTTATTATTACAGTACCCAATTCATTGGCGAGGTATTGATGCCAGAGATTATCACCGGTGCCCCAGTTATCCTGTACAGTAGAACCCGCCGGCTCTCCATACACATGAAAAATGACCGGGTATTTTTTCTGCGGATCAAAATCTTTTGGTTTTATCATCCAGGCATCCAGCACTACTTCACCAATATCTACTTTAAAAAACTCTTTGTTTCGCAAACCCAATTCATTGATTTTATTTTTTAATACGGCATTGTCTTCCATCAATTTTATTTCGGCATGGGTATTAAGATTGATGAGTGAAATGCGTCTTGGTGTGGTGGCGTTTTCAAAACTGTGTATGGCATATTTTGCATCGGCAGCTATCTGGTACGAATGCTGACCGGCCATATTCATTGGTGATACTCTTTCTGCCTCGCCACTTCCATCTAACCGGCTACGGTAGAGATAACGCTGTGTGAAATTTTCCGGTGAAGCGATATAATAAACATAACCACCGGCAGGGTCAATGCAATTAATATTCACCACATCAAAATTTCCTTTGGTGATTAGTTTCATTTCTTTTCCGTCACGGGAAACTTTATACAAATGCATCCAACCATCTTTTTCACTGGTCCAGGTGAATGAAGTTGTGTTATCCAGCCATTCAATATTGTCATGTATATCCAGGAAAGCTTCGTCTTTATCAGTAAGAATATTATTCAGCGTCATCGTTTTTGTATTGCCAACCCAAACGGTGTTTGTATTCTGCAAACGGTTCAGTTGCTGAATCATCACTTCATCAGAGCCGGGGATGTATTCCATTCTTGCCAAATAATTATTGCGAGGATCACCGGGCACTTTAAACCATTTTGTTGGTCCGCCGGTTGCGGAGATCACACCCACTTTCACTGCTGAATTAGGCGTGCCCACTTTTGGATAAGGCAATGGAATGGGAACTGAATAATTTGAATCCACATTATTGATCATGTAAAATGTACCGACTCCTTTTGTATCCGATTGCCAGTAAGCTATATTTTTTCCATCGGGGCTCCAGCGAAAACCATCGCGGCAATCCAACTCTTCTTCATACACCCAATCAAATGTGCCGTTGATGATATTACCGCCTCCATCTTTTGTCAGTTGTGTAATTTTTCCTGTGGCAATATCTTCCACATAAATATTCAGCT
Source organism: uncultured Ferruginibacter sp. (assembly GCA_964439615.1). Lineage (GTDB taxonomy): Bacteria > Bacteroidota > Bacteroidia > Chitinophagales > Chitinophagaceae > Ferruginibacter. The sequence goes on from CAYTQB010000016.1 coordinate 54,642, forward strand.
TACTTACATATGCCACCCTTCCGCCATCAGGCGAAAATTTTGCAAACATGAGTGTGGCTTCTTCAAGTCCTTTGCCCAATTGTTTTAGTTTTCCGTTGGTAAGGTTCAGCACCCAATAATCACCTCTTGAATTTTGTCGCCACACTTTTCTTGTATTTGTAAATATCAATAGCCTGCTGTTATCATCGCTCCAGATATAATTGGCAATGGACAGGGGTTTGTTAGTTCCCGCCGGAACCAGATGTTTGGCATTTACCAAAACTTTTCTTGCCCCGCTTTCTGCATCATACACCACAATATCTGTTCCTTTTTCTTCTGCATTGTTCTCCAGCGTAGAATAACCTTTGTTGTCTTTCATCCACCTTACCTGGCCAATTCCTTTGGCACGGTAAACTCCTTTGGTATAAATGTCTTCCAGGGTTAATTTTTTTGTTTGGGCAAAACAATCGCTAAAACAAAAAGCAGTGATAATAAATATCAACCCAAATGAAAGTTTACGGTTCATGTTGTAGATTTTGTTCAGGATATAAAATTATTGTTATGTTGTCATGCTTTATCTTCATCATTCTATCTATACATTCCCTAACCGGGTTATATAGCTTTTTTATTTTTATTTAGCCTGATCCTGGCGATACATTGAAAGCTCTTTCATTTCCAAATACATTAGCAAAAACGCAGCTAAAGATTACTGATTTTGTTTTGCATGAATACATGTGTTAAATAAAAAGAATAAAAAACATAATATAGTCAAACCGCTTCCTGCTATTTAATTGTGTTGAAAGTTAATTATAAAATTTGTTATTTTTTTTAAGTACTTTGAATTAAATAATACATATATACCGGTAATATAAGGGTGAATTATTTTCACAGTATCCCAAACCAAACTAAGAACAACATGATACCATTCGTCTGGATTTCATTGGCCGGTTTAACTATCTGGTATAGTATTGTTTTAACCAACGATTTTTTAAAACATAAAAATAACCTTGAACCTGTGAGTTGGGTTAAAACAGGCCTGATAGGGTTTGTCGTTAATTTTTTTGATGTTTTAGGTATTGGTGCTTTTGCTCCTCAAACTGCCTTATTAAAATTTACCAAACAAACAGAAGACCGGGTTCTGCCGGGAACCCTCAATGTTGCCAATACACTTCCTGTTTTAATCCAGGCCATTATTTTTATTACGGTTATTGAAGTTGAACCCCTCACGCTGATACTGATGCTTCTTGCAGCAGCAGGGGGCGCCATCTTGGGAGCAGGTATTGTTTCTAAATTACCTGAACAGAAGATCCGTTTGGTGATGGGAGTTGCATTGCTGATTACAGCCGGCTTCATGCTTGCTGGTAAAATGAACTGGATCCAGGGCGGCGGAACTGATATCGGATTGTATAATATTAGATTAGTAATAGCTGTTTCTGTGAACTTTATTTTGGGTGCACTAATGACGGCAGGGATTGGACTGTATGCCCCTTGCATGGCATTGGTTTTTGCATTGGGATTATCGCCACAGGTTGCATTTCCGATTATGATGGGCTCCTGTGCTTTTTTAATGCCGCCGGCTTCTGTTAAATTTATAAAAGAAGG
>CAYTQB010000017.1:0-32968 GCA_964439615.1 uncultured Ferruginibacter sp.
TGAAAAAATATTTTTCCTGTCTGAGACAGGAGGTGCTTTCTTTTCATGAAGTTAAATTTTTAAATTCAGAATCCATAGCTCAAAAGCTTATGACTGGCAGGAGGATATTAGTTTTTTATAACTATCAGATATATTTTTGTATTTAGATGAACACAAAATATTTTTCGAAAGATGAAGCCCTTCAGAAAGCAAAACAGTACTGTGCATACCAGGAACGCTGCCACAGCGAGGTAAAAGAAAAGTTGTATAGTTTTGATTTGCATAAAAAAGAAGTGGACGAACTGCTTTCAAGCCTGATTGAGGAAAACTATCTGAACGAAGAACGGTTTGCCATCCAGTTTGCCGGTGGAAAATTCAGGATAAAACATTGGGGCAGGGTGAAAATAAAGTATGCACTCAAGCAAAAACAAGTGAGTGAATATTGTATCAAAAAGGCGCTGGCATCCATTCCGGGAAATGACTACAGAAAAGCGCTACAAAAGTTATTTGAGCAAAAGTTACAGGCATTAAAAGGAGAGAAAAATATATTTATTAAAAAAAGAAAACTTCAGGGCCATTTGATGCAGAAGGGTTTTGAATCATCGCTGGTAAGCGAACTTATTTCTCAGGTTTAGGGATAGGCCTCGTCATTTTTCCGCTGGCTATTCTTAAATGATACCTGAGCGACCGCCATTTATTTTTCGCCGTATCCATATCGCAGACCAGGTCTTTCCGCTGGTATTGTTTGGGGTCAAAAACATTACCCGACCTTTTTTCATTAGCCTCCAGTTGATCAAGACAAACATAGCAGCGGCTGAAAATACCAATGGATATAATACCGAGAAAATGTTTTACATTTCTTTTGGGATACCCCGACCTGTATGCGGCTTCAATACCAACCCTGAGAAGAGAAGAATACAGAAAACGAAGACTTTTTATTTTTGAGGCGGTGGTAACTAATGTGTTGATACCGTTCTTGTGATCTTTGTACACATCAAAAATATCATTGCTCAATTGCATGAGTCCGCCCAGCGCATACAACATTTTCTCTTCTCCCTTTTTCATAGAGTGTTCAAAAGCAGTCCGGTAATAAAGTAACGACTCAGCCCCCTTGCGAATGCTGATATCTTTAAGTACTTCGTAAGACAGTTGCTGTTTTGATTGTTGCTTGCTCAGAAGCTGTGCATAAAACACCCTCATTATCTGTTGCTGAACCTTCGCCCGGTCAGGCACATTGGCCAGAGCAGTTTTATAAAAATGGAGAAAGAGTTTTTCGCTGGCGGTATTACCATAAAAATGTTCAGGCCTTTCAATAAAGTCTTTTAATTCTTCTTCCGATAACCTTTGCTTATCAAAAAAATCATCGCCCAGTCCCGTCATGCCTCCCTGGCAGGTGCTGCACAGGCGCTCTTTCTCCGTCATTTCTCTTCCACGAAGGGCGCAAAAAGCCTCGCCCAATATAGCAGGAACAGCGAGACCATAATACCCGGTAATTTTTTTTATATCATTTTCATCAAGGCCACCATCGCTTGTTTGCTTCGCCTCTTCTAACAGTGGTGCAACATGCTTGCGGAGAAAATCTTTTTGTTTCCTGATGCCTGAGACCACATCAAAGGGCAGCAGGCTGTTATGAACAAAACCAGATATACTTTGAATGATGGGCATATTATCTTCCTGCTGTTAAGAGCGGTGAAAATAATAAATAAAAACTGGCAACGACCGGGCTATGTAAAAATCTGACCTGATTTTTTATGTAATAGCTATTGTATCCGATATTTTGCCCTTTTGTTTCTTTTCATCAAGCGCCTCCGCCCTTTCGTCAAACTGATTTTTATGGTGCATAATGGATTATTTCCTTTGTATCGACAAAAGGCAAACATCCTTATTTCTTAATAAAAAAATTAATGCCATGAAATCGATCATCAGTAAAGCCGCGGTGTTGCTTATTACAGCTGCCGCCCTTCTTTCATTTTCGCCCAATTTTGGCGGCGAAGGTTTTGAGATATCCCTGAACGGGAAAATGCTATTACAACAATTCGGCAAAGACCTCAACACGGTGAAAACTTTGCAACTTAATCCAAGTTCACCCAACGACCAGCTAACCATACGCTATCATCATTGTGGCCGGGTTGGCAAAAACAGGGTTGTTACCATTAAAGATGCCCAGGATAAAATGGTAAAAGAATGGCGCTTCGCCGATGCATCTTCTGCCCTTTCAGACATGAGTTGCCCCGTAAAAGAGATCATGGGACTTAAGAAGAACAACAATGCGGTATTTAAGCTGTATTATTCATCCACAGAACTTCCTAATGGCCGGCAGCTTGCATCTGTTGTTGTTGAAAACAATAATGTTGTGGTGAGCCGGAAATGATTGAAGCGATCATTAAAATCTGTAAGGCCTGCTGTTTTGCAACATGGGCCTTACAGGTCTTCTGTCTTGAGGTGCCGCAGATCACCTGAAGGTTCTCTCCCTTTTATGCCAGCATAAAAAGCAATGATCTTTTTAAAATCAGCAGCTTCGTCATCGCTTGTAAAAAAAGGTTCGCCAATAAGGAGTTGTTTGTTTTCAAAATCCAGCCCAATAGGGAGTATGGGTACCTGTGCCTGTTTTGCAATATGATAAAAACCACTGCGTAACTTATCAACCCGTTTACGTGTTCCTTCGGGGGCCATGCCCAATAAAAAACTTTCATTAGCTGCAAACAAACCTGCCACCTGCTCTACCATTCCCTGGTTACTATGCCGGTCAACGGGTGTGCCGCCCAGTTTTCGCAGTATCCAGCCAAGCGGCCACACAAACAATTCTTTTTTACCTAAAAACCTGGCATGGGTTATTTTTAATTCATTGCGTGCGGCAAAGCCGACCACTACATCTATCCAGCTGGTATGAGGCGCCACGGCCAGCACCATTTTTTTGTAATGGTAAGGAAATTGCCCGTTAATTTTCCAGCCGGACAGTTTCCAATAGATCTTCCATATCAGCTTAAGCATAAAGTAAGGTACTTGTTTTATACATGGCAAACAAAACCTGGGAAAGGGACCCAGCAAAAATTGCTGCTGAAAAATTTTCTATCTTCAATCCTATGAAAAAAATATTCTTTGTATTTTTTCTATTTCATTTTCTTTTGGTTTCCGCCCAGAAAAAAGAGCCCTACAAAATCATCGCCTACGCCACAGGCAAGGCAGAAACCATTAAACAATATTCCATTGCCAAACTCTCCCATATTATTTACAGTTTTTTAAAAATACAGAACGATACGTTAACCTTTCATAATGATGATCAGCGAAAAAACCTGGAAGAACTGGTGGCGCTAAAAAAGGAGCACTCAAGATTAAAGATCATGGTATCTATAGGTGGATGGGGTGGATGTGCACCTTGCAGCGAACTGTTTTCCACGGCAGCACACCGGGAGAATTTTGCCAGAACAACCATTGCGCTTTTTAAACAATATGATATTGATGGCCTTGACCTGGATTGGGAATACCCGGCTATTGAAGGATATCCAGGACATAAATATGATGCTACCGACAGGAATAATTTTACCGAACTGGTAAAAACACTTCGTAAAGAAATGGGGAATGATTACCTGCTGAGTTTTGCAGCAGGAGGATTTATAAAATACCTGGAGCAGTCAGTTGACTGGGATATAGTAACACCGCTCGTTGATTTTATAAACCTGATGACCTATGATCTTGTTGGCGGATATGCAATAGTAACAGGCCACCACACACCATTACACAGCTACCGCCCTGGGCAGGAATCAACGAGTAAATGTGTAAACTGGCTGCTTGAAAAAAAAGTTCCGGTTAATAAACTGATCATTGGTGCCGCTTTCTATGCAAGAGTTTGGGAGAACGTTCCTGGCGCAGGCCATGGATTATACCAATCCGGTAAATTCAAACGAGGTGTGGCATTTTTTGATTTTGAGAATTATTTTAGCGATTCATCTGGCTTTCGTTATTACTGGGACAGAAGATCAAAAGCACCATATCAGTATAATTCTTCACAACAATTATTTGCCACATTTGACGACAGGCGATCAGTAAAACAAAAATCAAAATTCATACGCCGGAAAAAACTGGGTGGAATCATGTTTTGGGAACTCACGCAAGACCTCAGGCAAAATGGTTTGCTGGACGAGATGTATAATGTATTGCATTAATTAAAACTCTGCACTCTTCGGGTATCTTGGAAAAGGAATTACATCCCTGATATTTCCCATGCCGGTTACAAACAACACCAGTCGCTCAAAACCAAGCCCGAACCCGGCATGTGGGCAGGAGCCGAATTTTCTTGTATCTAAATACCACCATAATTCTTCAGCAGGAATATTCATTTCCTTCATACGCTGTGTAAGTTTGTCAAGGCGTTCTTCTCTTTGAGAACCACCAACAATTTCACCAATGCCGGGTGCTAAAATATCCATGGCTGCCACTGTTTTTCCATCATCATTCTGCCGCATATAAAAAGCCTTTATCTCTTTCGGGTAATTCATAAGTATAACGGGCTTTTTAAAATGCTTTTCCACCAGGTATCTTTCATGTTCGCTTTGCAGATCCATTCCCCACCCGGTTATCGCATACTGGAATTTCTTTTTCTTGTTGTGATTACTTTCTTTTAAAATATCAATGGCTTCGGTATAGCTAAGCCTTTCAAAGCTGTTATCAACTACAAAATTTAATTTTTCCATTAAACCCAGTTCGCTTCTCTCGGTTTGTGGCTTTTGTTTTTCTTCCTCTTCTAAACGCTGCGCTAAAAATTCCAGGTCATCTTTATTATTATCCATAGCATATTTTATAACATACTTGATGAACTCTTCGGCAAGGTTGGCATTATCTTCCAGGTCGTTGAAAGCAACTTCGGGCTCTATCATCCAGAACTCGGCAAGGTGTCGGGCGGTATTGCTGTTCTCGGCACGAAAGGTTGGCCCAAAAGTATAGATATCACTAAATGCAGTTGCAGCCAGTTCGCCTTCCAGTTGTCCGCTTACAGTAAGATTGGTACTGCGTCCAAAAAAATCTGCTGCAAAATTTATAGAACCGTCATCATTTTTTGATGCTGTTCCATCAAGGGGTAAAACAGTTACTTTAAACATTTCGCCTGCACCTTCGGCGTCGCTTGCTGTAATGATGGGCGTATGCAGGTAAACAAAGCCCTTATCATTAAAAAATTTATGAATAGCAAAAGCTAATGCATGCCTCACTCGAAAAACAGATCCGAATGTATTGGTACGAAAACGCAAGTGTGCGATCTCCCTTAAAAATTCAAGGCTGTGTTTTTTAGGTTGCAATGGAAATTTTTCTGCATCACTGTCGCCAAGTATTTCTATAGAAGCCGCTTTAAGCTCTACTTTCTGTCCTTTACCTAAGGAAGGGATCAACTCTCCGGAAGCTTTGATACAAGCTCCTGTAGTGATTCGTTTCAAGGTCACCTCATCCAGCGTTCCTAAAGCTGCCACCACCTGTAAATTATTATTGCTGCTGCCGTCATTAAGTGCAATGAACTGGTTATTACGGAAAGTACGCACCCATCCCATCACGGTTACTTCGTAGTTTGTTTTGTCGCTTGCCAGCAGGTCTTTTATCCTGGTCCTTTTATTGAACATATAAAAATAAATTGGGGGGCAAAGATAAGATAGAAACATGGATGACACCGGGGAACAAAGATATGTGCTGATCAAATCGGTTAAAATCCGCCCAAATCCATGCCATCCGTGTATCTATCCTTTCAAAAAACTTGCATTTTATAAAAAAAGACCTACTTTTGAGCCGGAACAAGCTGATAAGTTTATCCAATCATTCTCTTAATCAGGCAGGCAGATTCCACCAATATAAATTCTCTCCCGGTAGTTATCGGGACTATTTTCAGACTTAAGACCGGATTTTTGAAGAAATCATTTTTCATTTTTTATGTACGACATTGAACAACTGAACGACCTGCTCGTTCCTGAGTTGCTAGACATTGCAGAACAATTTGACATTTCCAACGCAAAAAAATTTAACAAACAGGACCTGATCAAAAAGATCCTGGAAACCCAATCTATTATGAGCACCGAAAAACCAAAACGTAAAAGAATTGTAAAATCTGCCGGCACTGCTGTGGCAGAAGAGACAACAACCGCAAAACACAAAAAACCCGAAGCCGATAAAAAGCCGGCAAAGCGGCATGTGGAAGAAGAGGATGAAAATGATGTGCTCCCTATTACTTCGGAAGAAAGTACCGTTCCCCCTGCCATAGCACAAATGTTGCAGGAAGAAGATGTGCAGGAGCCTGAGATGGATATGAGTGAAGAAGCGGTGCAACAACCATCTAAACAATTCAACCAGCGCCGGGAACAACCTGTATTCAATATAGAATTTGATGGCGTGATACTGGGCGAAGGTGTACTGGAAATGATGACTGATGGATATGGATTTTTAAGAAGCAGTGATTACAACTACCTGTCTTCTCCTGATGACATTTATGTTTCTCCTTCACAGATAAAACTATTCGGATTAAAAACAGGCGATACGGTCTATGGAAGTGTTCGTCCGCCAAAAGAAGGTGAAAAATACTTTGCTTTATTAAAAGTAGAGACCATCAATGGTAAATCACCGGAAGAAGTGAGGGACCGTGTACCATTCGATTACCTCACTCCCCTTTTCCCATTTGAAAAATTAGACCTCTGCACCAAGGCAGATAATTATAGTACCCGTATCATGGACCTGTTCACACCAATTGGTAAAGGACAGCGTGGGCTGATCGTTGCGCAGCCAAAAACAGGTAAGACGATGTTGTTGAAGGAAGTCGCCAATGCTATTGCAGCCAATCACCCGGAATGTTACCTGATGGTGGTACTGGTGGATGAAAGGCCTGAAGAGGTTACTGATATGGAACGCAGTGTTAAAGCTGAAGTGATCGCATCTACTTTTGATGAACCTGCAGAAAAACATGTTCGGGTAAGCACTATGGCTTTGCAAAAAGCAAAACGTTTGGTGGAATGCGGACACGATGTGGTGATTCTGCTCGATTCTATCACCCGCTTGGCAAGGGCACATAATACTGTTGCTCCCTCAAGCGGTAAAGTGCTGAGCGGTGGTGTGGAAGCAAATGCAATGCAGAAACCAAAACAATTTTTTGGCGCTGCACGTAAGATCGAGAACGGAGGTTCATTGACAATTCTTGCAACTGCGCTGGTAGATACCGGAAGTAAAATGGACGAGGTGATCTTCGAAGAATTCAAAGGAACCGGTAATATGGAATTACAACTGGATCGTAAGCTGTCGAACAGGAGGATCTATCCTGCTATTGATATTGTTGCCTCTTCAACAAGGCGTGATGATCTGTTACTGGATAAAGATACTTTCCAGCGCATGTGGGTACTACGTAAGCATATGGCTGATATGAACAGTGAGGAAGCGATCAACCTGCTGCTGAAGAATATGAAGGGAACAAAGGATAATGCAGAGTTTTTAACCAGCATGAACGGATAAAAAATACAAAACAAAATATGAGCCGCTGATTTATTAGCGGCTTTTTCTTTGTGTAACTTCGGCATAAATAAAATGGCGATACAAAAAATAACTATAGAAGAATTTTTAGTTCTTGCAAAACAACATCCTGTTTTGGATGTAAGAAGTCCGGGCGAATACAACCATGCACATATTTCCGGCGCACATAGTTTACCATTATTTACAGATGAGGAAAGAAAGGTTGTTGGTACAACATATAAACAACAAAGCCGTGAAGCAGCCATAAAAGTGGGCCTTGATTATTTTGGAGTGAAGATGAAAGGAATGGTTGAAGAAGTGGAAAAAATAATGAGCAACAAGCAACAGTCAATAAACAAAGAAGAAAAAATAAATAATAAGGAGCCATTGCCAATTGCTAATTGCATATTACTGCATTGCTGGCGTGGCGGCATGCGTAGTGCCGGTGTTGCCTGGCTACTCGACCTCTATGGATTTAAAGTATATACACTGGTTGGCGGCTACAAGGCTTATCGTAAATGGGTGCTGTCGCAATTTGAAAAAGAGTACAACTTTAATATTATTGGCGGCTACACAGGGAGCGGAAAAACACTTTTGCTGCATGAATTGAAAAAGCAGGATAAGAAAATAATTGACCTGGAGTCCCTGGCTAATCATAAAGGCTCAGCCTTTGGTGCATTAGGAGAAGAGCCGCAACCTAAGCAGGAGATGTTTGAAAATCTATTGGCAAATCAATTGGCCGTTGGCCGTTGGCCGTTGGCCGGAGAAAATAGCGCTTCTGCGATCAACGGTCAACGGTCAACGCTCATCTATATCGAAGATGAGAGCCAACGCATCGGCAACCTGCAAATACCCATGTCCCTGTGGAATACCATGCGGAGATCGCCGGTTTATTTTTTAGATATCCCTTTTTCAGAAAGGCTCAACTATATCACAAATGAGTATGGCAAATTTGAAAAAGAAAAATTAATTGAAGCCGTTCGGCGAATCCAAAAACGACTGGGAGGATTGCAAACAAAAATGGCAATAGAACAGTTGCAGGAAGGCCATACAAAGGAATGTTTCCGTATTTTACTCACGTACTACGATAAATGGTACAGTAAAGGCCTTCATAACCGGGAAAATCTTTCCTCACTTTTAAATAAAATAGCCTGTTCGGGCGTTGATACAAAAACCAATACCGAAAAGCTATTGTCATGCAATACCGTAAGCCCCTGAGTGTCCTCTGTTTAAGCCTGTTTTTCTCTGTTTATCTGTTAGCCCAAAAATCATTACCTGAGGATATGGATATTACCGGCCTTTGGAAGGGTACCATGTATAATGATACTACGCAATTGAATTACCGGTATGAAATTGCTATCAGTCAAAATGAAAAAGGGAAACTCAGCGGATTTTCTCACACTTATTTTATTTTAGACAATAAAGAATACCACGGAGTAAAAAAGATCAGGATAAAAAGAGATGGAGACGAAATAACCACAACCGACATTGAACTCATCGCCAATAATTATCCCATCAAGCCACCTAAAGGAGTGCATGTGTCAAACACACTGAAGTTTGAAATTAAAGATGGCACAATGCTTTTAAGCGGAGCCTTCAGCACCAACCGGACAAAAGAATATGCGCCGGCAACAGGATTCATACAGGTGGAAAGAAAAACCAATTTCCACGAATCAGCATTGATACCTCACCTGGAAGAACTTGGCCTGGCAAAAGAATTATCTTTTGTACAGGAAGAAGCTGTGGCAAAAGCCGAAATAAAAACTCCACCAGTTGTTGAGCAGCCCGTTGTAAAAACTCAGCCGGTAGTGAAAGAGCAACCGGTTACCGAACAAACTGTTGCTAAAACCCAACCAGCAGTAAAAGAAAAAGCCGTGACAGAACAGCCAGTTGTTAAAACTGCCCCGGCAGTAAAACAACAACCTGTCGTTCAACAACCCATTACCAAAACACCTGCAACAATAAAAGAACAGCCCGTTGTCAAAACAACTCCTGCAGTAAAGCAACAACCCGCTGCTGAAAAAGCTGTAAAACAACCCGAACCTGTGGCTGTAAAAAAAGCAGAAGAAAAAATCCCTGTTTCGTTAGCCGCAAGCTCTGCTGTTGACATTGAAAAACGAACTGTTGAAACAATACAAACCCTGTATTTTAAAACAGACAGCCTGGTACTTACCTTGTATGATAACGGCGAAGTGGATGGCGATACCGTAAGTGTGCTAATGAACGGAAAACTCATCATGCCAAGGGTTGGCCTTAGTACCAATGCAGTAAGAAAAACCATTTATACATCCGAGGCAAGCGGCGACAGCATCCAGATAATGATGTATGCTGAAACGCTGGGTAGCCTGCCACCCAATACAGGATTACTGATCGTATATGACGGAACCGATCGTCATGAAATACGCTTCAGCGGCGACATGAGCAGAAGTTCTGCAATTATGTTTAGAAGAAAAGGCCCCCTCTAAAACTTCGTTCATTCCCTTATCAGGGAACCCCAAGGGGGAGAACTATCTTAACAAAGATTGAAACAAATAAAATATTTTGCACCCGGAAATGAATAAAAGTGATTCAAATTTTCAGGGTGCTGAAGCCCTCCCTTTGGGGGAGGGTTTGGGAGGGGCCGTAAAACTCACACAATATTCTCACGGCGCCGGGTGCGGATGTAAGATCGCACCAAAAGTGCTGGATGAAATTTTAAAAACAAATACCGTTACAATTTCCAATGCTAAACTGCTGGTGGGCAACAGCAGCAAAGATGATGCGGCCGCTTATGACCTTGGTAATGGTACAGCCCTGATCTCCACCACCGATTTTTTTATGCCCATTGTGGATGATGCTTTTGATTTTGGAAGAATAGCTTCTGCCAATGCGATCAGCGATGTATATGCTATGGGAGGCAAGCCCATTTTAGCCATTGCTATTTTAGGCTGGCCTGTTGAAAAATTAACGGCAGCACTGGCACAAAAAGTTTTAGACGGCAGCAGGAAAGTTTGTGAAGAAGCAGGTATCTCTTTGGCAGGCGGACATAGCATTGATTCTGCCGAACCTGTTTTTGGTTTAGCGGTGAGCGGCCTGGTTGATATAAAGAACCTGAAAAAAAATAATACTGCTAAAGAAGGCGATGAGATATTTATCACCAAACCGCTTGGTGTTGGTGTTTTATCCACTGCACAAAAAAGAGGGTTATTGAAAGAAGAACATTTGCCCGTTATGATAAACCAGATGGCCCGGCTTAATAAAATTGGTGAGGACTTGGGAAAAATTGATGGTGTAACTGCCATGACCGATGTTACCGGCTTTGGACTGCTTGGGCACCTCATTGAAATGGCGGAAGGCAGCAACCTGTCGGCAGAAATAAATTATAGCGCTTTGCCGGTAGCAGAAGGCGTAAAAGAATATTTAAGCCAGCGCATTGTGCCCGATGCTACTTACCGCAACTGGAATAGCTACAGCGCCAAAGTGAGTTTTGAAAAAGGCGTGAATGTAATGGAAGCCTTTAATTTATTACCCGATCCGCAAACCAATGGTGGCTTATTGATAGCGGTTGATAAAAACGCCATCGAAGAAGTACAAAAATTATTGGCTGTAAATGAGCTTGGCAATTTTATTAAACCAGTTGGAAAATTTATACATACCACAGAAAAAACAGTGCATGTAAATCTGTAAATGATCATTATCTTGAAAGATAAAGCAACAAAAATGAAAAAACTATTTGCTCTTTCTGGCTTCCTGTTGTTCGCTGCTGCCACATTTGCCCAGGCCAATTTACAGGCGTTGGTAAAGCCCGGAACAAAACTGATCTATGCTGTGCAGGCCAATGAACAGCGATATGATTTTATTGTTACCGTTAAAAAACTAACCCCTGCTGTGGAATTCGACTGGGAAATGACAGAGTCTGCCAGTGGCAAGGGCTCTATCATTCATTCGCCTGAAGCCATGCTGACCGGCAATACCATGTATAATTATTTTTCTCCCGGCATAAAAAAGTTAGACGATCAGACACTCAGCGTATGGTTGAGTAAAGCAACCTTTGCTGCGCTGAAAAAAGAAGGCAAGGGTGCGATGATGAAGATGAATACTGATGACCACCTGAAAAAAATGGGGACCTATTCAGAAGAAGAAAGTGAATTACATGTAATAATTGATGGGGAAAAAGAAACGATAGAAGAAGAACTTGTAGCAGAATTGAATGATGAAGGGGCACCCGTTGCAAAGGAAGAAATGTTCTTCAGTTTTTTTGACTCGGTCAAACTGCCCATCATCCTAAGGATGCAGAACGGATTTTATATAGCGCTAAAAGAAATAAGAACAAAACAGCCGTAACAAGATCAAAGCAAACCGTCAATACGCTTTGAAAGCTTGTGGTCTTTTTCAGTTACTATATCTCCTGCATCATGAGTGTTTAACCATATCTCCACCCGGTTATATACATTGGTCCACAGCGGGTGATGGTTCATCTTCTCTGCTTCTATGGCAACCCGGGTCATAAATGCGAAGGCCTCCGAAAAATTGTTAAACTCAAATTTTTTATAGAGCGTATTATTTACTTCTTTCCACATAGCTGAATGTTTTAAAGGCTACCGTCATTGCGAGCCCGCCAAAGGCGGGAGAAGCAATCTTAAGCTACGTAGTGCAATATTTTATTTAAAAGATTGCTTCACTTTGCTACCGCTTCGTTCGCAATGACGTTAAAAGATAAGGTGTTGTTTATTTTTTATTTTTTCATTCGTCATTTCTGTAACCAGCTGCACACCCGGTAAAGAGCGGATAGATTGCAACAGCATATTCAGGTCTTCTGGTGCAACAGGATCGCCCTTGATGAGCCACAAAAAATCGAGGTGCTTGAATTCGGGCAACAGGTATTCCCCATCGTGCTGGTTATTATATAAGTAGTGCACTAAAGTAACAGAAGGAACAGCATATTCATAGATGCTGAAAAAATATTTACGTTGCTTTTTAGTGAGCTGTATCTCAATATCATTGTTGACCCTGAAACTGAACCCCAGCTTCTGGTTCAACTGCCAGCTGAACTGGTAGTCTTTGACCGGCGCAACAATACCCAGTAAAGTAGAGTCTTCAAAAAACTCCTGCGCCAGCGCTTCGTTATCAATTTTTAATTTCTGGCTTGTTGCCATTGTATAAAACGGAATTAGAATACAATATCAAAAACGATCTCTTCTTTTCCCCTGTTCACTTTAACCCTGGTGGCATCACCCTTATTGAATTTTCCAAGCACCTGCATGTAGCCCTGCACATCGGCAATCTTAAAATCACCTATCTGAGTTATTACATCTCCGGCTTTAATACCCACTTTTTGCGCCAGTTTTCCTTCGCTTACACCATCGGCTCTTACACCGGCGCCGCTATATGTATAATCGGGCATGATGCCGAGACTAACACTGAAACTCCTTTTGCCCTGCGCCTGTGTTTCTCTTGTTTTGGTAAAATTCAGTTTCCCTTTCTTATTGGTTTCATCAATCACATTATAGATATACTTCAGCACCATCAGCTCGCCTGTATAATTTATTTTATCGGCATCATCAGTTGGTTTATGATAATCGACATGGGCGCCGGTGAAGAAGAACAGTACCGGCATATCCTTCCTGTAGAAAGAAGTATGATCGCTGGGTCCTGTGCCGCTGCTGTCGAAATTTATTTTCAGGTAACTGTGGGTATTGGAAAGCTCTTCACCCCATGTTGGTGAAGTTCCGTATCCGCCGATCGTTAATCCATGCGTACTGTCATTAAGCCTGCCGAGCATATCCATATTGATCATGTAATTGGCTTTGGTAAGATCAATGGTCGGATGCTCAGTAAAATATTTACTGCCGAACAAACCAAGCTCTTCTCCCGAAAAAGCAATGAAAACATAGTTGTTGTTCCTGAGCTTTGATTTTTTAACCAGTTTACCCAGTTCAATAAGAGCGGCCGTACCACTTGCATTATCATCGGCGCCGTTGTGAATTTGTGGTGTAGCACCTGTATATAATGAGTTATGGTCTTCACCATAACCGAGGTGATCGTAATGCGCCCCCAGGATAACGGTATTAGCAGCGCCGTTATCTATATACCCGATCACATTATGTCCCGTTCTTTTTTTATCGCTGATGGCTACTTCCATTTTTATGTCGGCAGCAGCAGTTTCATCCTTCAGGTATTTTGTTTTTGTTTCCTTGCTGATATACAACACCGGAATTTTTACAACAGCCGTTTTTGATTTGGGATCAAACTTCAATTCATCTTTTATAGCAGAACTGTTGTAAATAAGTAATGCAACAGCACGCTTGCCTGCTACATTGTTTACTTTTTTAATGATGGCCTCTTCCAGGTCAAAATGAGGATTGGTTTTATTTTCTTCCAGTGTTTCTTTCAGGTCCCAGAACCAAACCGTTCCGCTCTCGGGCAAAGCAATGGTTCCTGATGTTTCTGTTTTTATATTGGAACTAAAAGCAAGAGGGAAAAAATCTTTATCCAGTGCAAGTTTATTATTGTTAATGGTAAGCTGTGTAGATGGGTTCACCTGCTTGCCTTCATTCACTTCAAAAGATTGTATATAACCACCACTTTCTCCTCTTGGCTCAAGCCCGGCTGCTGCAAACTGATTGCTGATGTAATCAAAAGCCAGTTTTTCACCTGCTGTACCTGTCCTTCTTCCTTCCAGTTTATCATCAGCTAAAAAAGAAATATGGGTTTGCAGGTTTGTCAGCACCAGTTTATCTGCTTTTTTTAATTTTTGTGCCGAGCCCGCTGTAGAGATCAATAAAAATAACCCGAGAAAATATTTCATGTAGATATGTTTGATGAAGAGCAACAAAGGTAACTTAGCGAATGGCTAAATGTGTAAATGGAATGTAAAAATTAGGCACAAATTTTTAATTAAAACAGCCCTTCTCTTTCCTAATTCGTAAGCGGATAAAATGGTTTACGGTTATTTTTGCATCAACCGGTTTGGCAAAACAGATAAACATAGCGTTAGTAGGTAATCCCAATAGCGGGAAAAGCTCGCTGTTCAATTATTTGACCGGGCTTAACCAGCACGTAGGAAATTTTCCGGGTGTAACGGTGGACAAGAAGACCGGCCAAAGCCAGATCGCCCCGGGCTTATCCGCAACCATCATTGACCTGCCGGGCTCCTATAGCCTGTATCCAAAACGAAGTGATGAATGGGTGGCTTATAAAGTTCTATTGAACCAGGATGAAACCATAAAACCTGATATGGTATTACTGGTTGCCGATGCCAGCAACCTTAAACGCAACCTGTTATTCTGCTCACAGATCATTGACCTTAATATTCCCGTAGTGGTTGCATTCACCATGATGGACCTGGCCAAAAGGAAAGGAACACAAATTGATATCCCCGGGCTGGAAAGAGAATTGGGTGTGCCCATTGTGCCCGTCAATCCCCGGAAGAATAAAGGAATAGAACAGTTAAAAAAAGTAATTGAACAGTCTGCAGAAAATTTGTACCACTCGCCTGCCCGTGATTTTATTGACAACCATGCTTTGGCAAACAATGCCATTGAGCAGGTAAAAAAACATTACCCCGGCATCAGCAGTTATACAGCCATTCATTACCTCATCAACCACGAAAATTTTTTATTGGGTGAGGGAATGCAGGAAGCGATTGAAGAAATAGAAGTAGAAAATAAATTCAACCCTACCAAAACACAGGCAGAAGAGATCATGCAGCGTTATGGCCGCATCAAGCACATCATGCAGCAAACCGTAGTAGAAGCCGATCCCTTGCAAAAAGCCATGCTTAACGAAAGGCTGGATGATGTTTTGCTTCACCGCCGCTGGGGATACATTATTTTATTGACCGTACTGTTCCTGCTTTTTCAAAGTGTCTTCTGGGTGGCTAAATATCCCATGGATGGAATTGAATGGATCTTTGCCCAGTTAGGCGGTTGGCTTGGCAGTACGTTGCCCATAACCTGGTGGAGCGACCTGCTCATCAATGGTGTTGTGGCAGGACTTAGTGGTATCATTGTTTTTATACCACAGATCATGATCCTGTTTGGACTGATAACAATTTTGGAAGATACCGGTTATATGGCCCGTATCAGTTTTCTTACCGACAAGCTGATGCGTAAAGTTGGATTGAATGGAAAAAGTGTAATGCCGATGATCAGTGGTTTTGCCTGTGCCGTGCCGGCCATCATGAGTGCAAGGAATATTGAAAACAGGAAGGAAAGATTGCTCACCATTATGATAACACCGCTGATGAGTTGCAGCGCAAGGTTGCCGGTGTACACCATTTTAATTGCACTGGTCATTCCTTCTAAAATATATTTCGGATTTTTAAGCCTGCAGGGTTTAGTGATGATGGGATTGTATTTATTAGGAACCGTGATGGCGTTGATCGTGGCCTGGGTAATGAAATGGTTTATTAAAAGTGCGGAGCGGAGTTTTTTTATTCTGGAATTGCCAACCTACCGGGCACCAAGATGGAGTAATGCATTAACCACCATGATAGAGAAAGCTAAAATATTTGTGTTCGATGCCGGTAAGGTGATCATGGTGATCAGCCTTTTGTTATGGGGATTAAGTACCTATGGCCCTAAACAGAAAATGGCCGGCGTTACGGCTAAGTATGAACAGCTGATAAAAAATAACCCACAACAGGAAGTTGAATTGAACAAACAACGCAAAACAGAATTGTTACAAAGTTCTTTTGCCGGCACATTGGGAAAGTCCATCGAACCAGCCATACGCCCATTGGGTTACGATTGGAAAATAGGCATTGCGCTGATCACTTCTTTTGCAGCAAGAGAAGTTTTTGTGGGGACTATGGCAACTCTGTATAGCGTGGGTGATGATGCAGATGAGAACAGCAGCACGCTTCGGCAGAAAATGGCGGCAGCTACTAGGCCGGATGGAACAAAAGTATATGGCCTTGCCACGGGCCTGTCTTTATTGATATTTTATGTACTTGCTATGCAATGTATGAGTACGCTGGCTGTTGTAAAACGAGAGACCCGTAGCTGGAAGTGGCCAGCCATTCAATTATTATACATGACCGGGCTGGCGTATTTGATGAGCTGGATTGCGTATGTGATCTTTTCTTAAAAAATATTTTACCACGAAGTATACAAAGAAAAAATCACTAAGTACACAAAGAACCCGGGTATATATGACACTTCTTTGTGCCCTTTGTGTAAAACCCTTGTGTTCTTTGTGGTTAAAAAAAATCAAAACCTCACATACCTCTCAAGTAATTTCTTATCAATTCCTTTCTCTCTTGCTTTTTTTGCCTGCCTGCGTAAAATAAATTCAAACACACTCATCCATCCCGGCAAATTACTTTCACTGATATCAAATAACCAGGCCAGGGCCAGTTTATCTTTAGGGAATCCGTTTGGTTTACACAACCCGTCAGCGGCAAGGCCATAACCTATCTGCAATGACTGTTCAAACCCACGACTGGCAGGCCTCAGCTCTACTAAAAATTTACAGGGCTCACCGCTCCTGTTCCTGAACAGGTGATTGATATTTGGTTCTGCTGTGGCTGATTCGCCGGGCCTGAGCGTATGCATTGTTTTACCTAACTGTACCTGCACGGCTCCCTCCAGGCAATTAAATTTTTCGGAGTATGTTTTATGGTAGTGCAGCCCTACGCCGCCGCCATCGGCCAGTTCTACTTCTACCAAAGTGCATTCGCCATTGGTATCGGCATGTGTTTTTAAAAAGATGACCTGGTCTTTTTGAATGGGGTTATAAATTTTTCTTTCCATAGCGGAACCATTTACGCAAAAGTAATGAGTGTTGGATTTCACCAGGAGTTCTTTGTGCTACTTCGTGCCTTTGTGTCTTGGTGGTTCAAATTAGTTATAGAAAAAACTACAAATTAAAATTTTCCGTAACTTTAAGTAGTCCCCAACCAAACGCTATCTATATGAAACTTGCATCCTCCCTGCTAATCATTGCTCTACTTGTCTTATTTATATTCAGCCGTGCTACCTGCAAGACCAGCTCCGATGGTTGTATCGACAGGTCGAAAATATCCAGCGCCCCCTGCACCATGGAGTATGATCCTGTTTGCGGCTGCGATGGCAAAACCTATGGCAATCCCTGTGATGCGGAACATGGTGGTGTACTTAAATGGAAAAAAGGTTCGTGTAAGTAATTCACCTGGGCGTAGATTTTACCACTAAGGACACAAAGACCTTGCACAAAGGGCACAAAGAAATTTATACAGGGGAAGATCTCTTTGTGTACCCTGCCACCGCAGGCAGGTTCGTGCTGTATTTCTTTCGTGTCTTCGTGGTAAAAAAATAAACTGCGGAATTAAAAAAACCACTCCAAATCATCATACTCTTATAAAACCCCTCCCCGGGAAGAGCTTGGGTAGGCTCCCTACCAATCCACCGCATAGATCACCCTGTTCTTCACCTGCGGATATAACTTCCGGTACAATTCATTCAACACATCTTCCCGGCGGGGTTCGCTGTAGCGGGTGTTGTTGATGAGGTTCCAGTCGCTGGCGCTGAGGGCACGGCTGTCGCCGGAATAACTGCCATATTCTTCCTGCCAGTTATAATCTTCACGAAAACTTCTTCTATCAATGGTCTTGTGGCCGGCGATATCTGAAATGGTTATCTCCATTTCTGCACGGGCCTCAAATGACTGGCGGGTGATATTGATACGGGCATATACGGTTTGATAAACAGGCTTGCCGCTGGTATCTCTTCCGCTTTCAATTTGTTTGCTCACATTACGGCTGTAGCCATAACTCTGCGGACGGGGTATATATATATTACGCAGCGTAAGGTCAACCACCCAGTCGGGTTGCACATTATCACGCCGGGCTTCCCAGTCGGTATAAAAACGGGCCGGGTAACGGCTGCTGTTGCGGCCGCCCAGTTCACGAACCAGGTTTTGCTGAAAATATTCGTTGCTGTAGTTATAACCATAGTTGCCCCAGCCGGTATTGAAGAAAAAAGAATTGTCCTGCACCGGGTTCACCTGCACATTCACAATGGCGCTCTGGTAAGCCTCATCCATTTTAGATTTGGCGTCTTTATAATCCGGTATAAACTTGTCGGCCTTCTTATAATAATTATAGGCCTTCTTTGCATTGTCACGGCCGCCAAGGGTAAACTGGTCGGTTGCTGTTGCGTAATAGTCCTCTGCTGCCCTTTGTTTGAGGTCGTAGATGGCTTGTTGATAGTTGATGGGGGCCACAGCAGTATGCGCTGCATCCACATCAATGATGGCGTCGTGCATGTTTTGCAGGATGTTGTATTCGTCAATGAGTTTGTCCCAGCGGCTGAGTTCCCGGCTTTCGCCCAGTGCGCCAATCTTGCGTATGTGGCGTTGCTGCGCTGCATTATACAATACGGGCAATGCATTGGCTGCGGCAGTATCGCTGCTCTTTTTCTTTAAGGCCTTCACGGCGTCAAACAAAGCATTGTCGGTATCGCTGCGGTCCAGGTAATTCTTTTTGCTGCTGCTGCAGCTTACCAGGGTAAAGAGTAATGCATAAAAAATGTATTTCATAAAATGTCCTCCTTAATATATAAACGGACAAGCGCTGTACCGGGGTTACAGGCGGGAGTAAAGTTATAAAAAGATTAACAGGGGGTTGCTGGTTTTGGGTTTGCTGTTTAGGGTTGAAGCCGGAGCGTAATTGCGAACGGAGCGATAGGGAGTGAAACAATCTCTTGTTTTTAGGAACGGTTTTTTGAAACAGCATTAAAACTGGCTGTTGTGTAGGAGACTAGACGAAACAACCTGCCTGCCATGGCTTCTGCAGGTAAACTGGTAGGCAAAGGAAGAAAAATACAATGCTATCAAGCAGAACAAATTACCAGCGCCGGTGAAGTGGATGAAGAAATGATTATCCTTCAGAGAGTATCTTTTTGATCTTTCCCCTTATTTCTTTTTCAGTTGGTTTTCCGATAGACCTTATGTCGATCCATTTTTTGCCCAGCCCAAGCCTGAATTTAATAAGTGGGTTAGTTGGCGAAAGGCCCATCCGGGCAAATCCCATTCTGGGAACACTTAACATGTTTTGGGTAACAGACAGTGTGTCCAATTCTGTCGAGAAAGCTATACTGATGCCTGCCTTACGCAAATAATTCATTTCCCTTTCTCCAAAATCAATTGTGGGCCTGCCGTTTGGATAAGCAAAATACCTGACCGGGTGTCCGAGTAATTTTCCAAGTGCATTTACTGATTCAGTTATTTCAAAAAAACAGCTTTCATCACTTTCATTTTTCAGAACCGGATGGTTCATAGTATGAGCGCCAACACTAACCAAACCTGAGGCGTCTACTTCTTTCAGTTGTTCAACAGATATATTTTGTGAGGACCTCTTTACACAATTTTCCTGCCTCTGATACAACTCAATTATTCTTTTTATTTGGTTCATCTGCAGGCATTTAAAAATTATTTGGCTTGGGTAACCTGCTAGTTTATCTAAAGAAATATTTAACTCGACAGCCGTTATATTTTTAAGTATAGTTTCGTCATACCCTTCAATTTCCTGGAACCAGAAATTATCGCCTGACCTTATTATTTCAGGAGATACAAAGAGTGAGGCAGGGGTATAGTGCTTTTTTAATAGTGGGAAAATTACTGTGAAAAAGGATAGTAGCCCGTCATCAAACGTAATATGGCACACATTCCTTGTACTTTTTCCTTCCAAGATTAATTGTTCCAGTTGGTAAGCTGAAATTAGTGAATACTGCTCCTTTAAGGCAAGGATAATTTTTTCAAATAATCCACTGTCTTCTTCTTTATGAAAGATTAATACTATACCCTTGCTCATATTATTTATTTACAAAATCAAAATACATCAAGAACACCTATCATCAAATTTAAATGTTCAGGTTCCGGCATATTCAAATTGTAGAAAATGAACCCATTCATTTTTGATTTTTTCCAACCTTTAAGAAGTTCATTAAATGAGTTTGTTTTACAACTTAAAATCTGAATGAACAAAACCCGATGTTGCTTAAATATCTCGAAAACTAATCCCCTAAGGTCATTCTCCTCAAAAAGGCTGATGCCGCCGACATAAAAAGCGGATAGTTTAACCCCATACCTACTTTTATAAATCAATTTACCCCAAAGCCAGCTTTTATTATGCCAGATCTCTTTTACTTCATTAGGATATTGTAAGGCTTTGTGTCTTTTAACCTGCTCTTCATTTATTATACAGGCATTTTTTATTTGCTGTGATTTATTAGTAAAATAGGAATTTCGGTAAAAAGGGATATTGGGTATCCTCAAAACAAGTGAATCGGTCTCTTCAAAACCAAGTTTCTTTGTAAAGATCGGATTGGACCTTTTATTAGCAATGCCATATAAAAAACCTACGCCTTGCTCTTTTAGTATCTTTTTCGCTTCATTTATTATAGTTGTAAAGACCTTCTTACCCTGATGATGTGGGTCTGTTGCTGACCAACAACTTTGGTAACCTACATAGCCAATCCCATTCAATACAAAATCATTTGCCAAAAAGCCATTACAACCAATAATTTTACCATGCTCGACTGCCGCCAAAAAAAAACTAGCCCTAGATGCTTTACTGTTAAGGTTCGCAGAGAAGAACTTCTCGGGTAAAATATCTGTAGACTTGTTAGCTACCTGAAGTAATCTTCGAAGATTGAGATCAACTTCCGAATCATTGATATCCACTATTTTAATTTTGTACGACATTTCAGTAATCAAATTAGTACAAATACCTTAAACTATTCTTTTACCCAAAATGCCAAGAGCAAAAGGTGCCCACCACAATCAACATTAATAAAATTCAACTACTTCCCAATAATAAAATCCTGTCAACATCTTCCTACTCCCACCTGGTGGTGTTTTATTTCCACTAATTATTTCAGACATTACGGGCAATTTAATTTTAGTAAAAAAATAACTGAACAAAGTAAAAGGGTGAAGTGGCCAAAGGAAGTTAGTATTATACTTACAGGATAATCTGTGAAATTGTTGTGACTGATGAACAGGGTTCGTCAAAAATCAATATCAACTTAACTAGTTTACCAGCCAGCATATATATTAATACGAATTGGTATCGTCAATTATGTATCCAAAGTAATAAAGCAGTAGACTATTTTTATTACTGCATGTTTGTTTGCCACATTTTGATCAGCTTCACCCAGTCAGAATGTCGCTTTTTACCGGGTTTAGTTTTATTCACCAATATCGAATTTTTTTTTGGCTGGCCTCAGACAAGAATAGTTCGGGTATAAGTAGGCCGCAAAAGCACGCCACTCATCCCACTATACAGCCGTTCATCAAATCCCCTGTTTCCTATCAAAAAATTTTAATCCCACAAAATCCAATCCCAGCAAGGCTTTGTGTAAAAATCAGCTAATTTTCACTGCCAGCTACTGTAAAAAATATGGTATTATGTGTTGCATAGTACCAAATTATACCCTATGTTTGTGTTGTGAAAGGAATGAACCGGTAGATTTCCAATCACTAAGTTCTTAAAAGTATAGCCTAAACGATCCATCCCCGTTAAGCCAGGCAAGCAGGTTAAAAGCCATGAAAAAACGATCTGCCAACTGGCCCACGGGGATGAGGTCAAATACAACCGATCTTTTCTCCCCCTCTCTCCTGAGCGTAGTCGAAGGATGGAGAGGGGTTGGGGGTGAGGTAGTATAGCCATGAAAAATTATTAAACGAGATCTTACCCCCCTCTCCCTTGGAGAGGGGTTGGGGGTGAGGTAAAAAACGAAGCCATGAACATAGAGAACACAGCCAGCCAGATGCGTAAAGGGGTTTTGGAATTCTGTATCCTTTCGGTCATTAAACAGGGCGAGGCCTATCCTTCGGATATCATTGATAAGATGAAGGCAGCCAACCTGAACATACTGGAAGGTACATTGTACCCACTTTTGACCAGGCTTAAAAACGCCGAACTATTATCGTACCGTTGGGAAGAAAGTACCAGTGGTCCGCCACGTAAATACTTTTCACTTACTCCAAAAGGTGCTGAGTTTTACAAGGAACTTGAAAGCACCTGGTTTGAACTGGCCAATGCCGTAAAGGCGCTGACCGAGGCAGAACAGGTACATTCTGATAACAACAACTTCAACAACCAGCAATAAAAAAAAGTATAGCCATGATCTCTTTTTTATTGGCGCCAACTAACGAAACAAAAAACTAAAGCCATGAAACAAGTAATAAATATAAACTTCCAGGGACGAGTGGTTCCGATAGAAGTATCAGCATACGACCTGCTGAAAAGTTATACCGAAAGCCTGAACCGGCACTTCGCCAACGAAGAAGGCAAGGAAGAGATCATCAACGACATTGAAAGCCGTATTGGTGAACTGTTCCAGGAAAGGCTGACCAAGGGCGCCACCTGCATAACTGATGATGATGTGAAAGCCGTTATCAAAAGCATGGGTAACCCCGAAGATTTTGAAACCATGGATGATACACAATCTTCATCTTCATCCTCCTCCTCTTCTTCATACCAGCAACAGCCAGGGGCTACCAGCGCCACGGGCCATAAAAGATTATTCAGAAATGAAAATGACAAAGTACTTGGTGGTGTATGTAGTGGTCTTGCCAACTATTTTAATATAGATACTGTTGTTGCAAGAATAATTTTTGTGATACTGTTGTTCTCAGGTATTGGTTTCTTAACCTATATTATAATGTGGATAGCCGTGCCAAGCAGCGCTACAGTACAGATAGGCGGTACCCGTAAAAAATTGTTCAGGGATACCGACGACAAAATGATCGCCGGTGTGTGTAGCGGTATAGGAAATTATTTTGGTATCAATCCATGGATACCAAGGGTATTGTTCCTGCTGCCATTTCTTTCTTTCCTTTCACGCTGGGGCCACTGGGGCGGTTTCTGGGATTTTGGCGATGTAATCCGCTTCACTTTCAGCCCTACTTCATTAATAGTATATATCATCCTGTGGATGGTGATACCCGAAGCCATTACCACTTCAGAAAAACTGGAGATGAAAGGCGAGAAGGTTGATATGAACTCTATCAAGGCATCGGTGACCGAAGAAATGAAGAATGTAGGCAAGCGTGCTGAAAAATTTGCTAAGGAAGCTGCAGGAACCGTAACTGAGAAAGCCGGAGCAGTAGCATCAGATGCAAAGAATTTTTCAAGGCGTAGCCGCGGCGGACTTGGTAGTGTGATCGCCCTGATAGCTAAGATATTCGCCTACTTTATTATCGGTTGTGTAATATTTGCCTTTGTAATGGCGCTGATAGGAATGGGTATTTTCTCCATTGGTGTTTTCCCGCTTAAAGATTATATACTCCGTGGCGGATGGCAGAACTTCTATGCATGGGGAACATTATTGCTCTTCATTGCGGTGCCTATCATTGCCATCATTACCTGGCTTATCCGCAAAATTGCCCGTGCAAAAGGCAACAGCAGGATACTGGGTTGGACCTTTGGCAGCCTTTGGGCAATAGGTTGGGTTTGTTTGATATTACTGATCAGCTCTGTTGTTCGTGATTTTAAATCTTCAAGCAACCTGGAAGAACAACAAGTTGTGCTTATTAACCCGGGCCTGAATAAAATGGTGGTTAGCTCATCATTGCCATTCACTAAAAAATATTATGGCCGTAACTGGATACGTTTTGAACCTTTTGAAAACCTGGTTGATGATGATACAGCCTATGTACGGAATGTATTTGTAGAGATCGCCAAGTCAACTACCGACAGCTTCCAGGTAACTATTAAGAGAACAGCAAGGGGTAATACAAAATCGGATGCCAACAACCTGGCAAGCATGATCAGGTTCAACGTGGAGCAAAAAGATTCCATACTGTTACTGGATAAAGGGATCGCCATCAACAAGACCGATAAATTCCGTAACCAGATGGTCATCATCACCGTATATGTTCCCGAAGGAAAACAGATAAGAGTGAATAAGGGAATTGGATGGCCTGTGCATATAGGAGGAAACGGATCATGGGACGATAACTGGAACAATGATTACTACGACTGGGAAGAAAACATCAGGTGGCAAAGCGATGTGGATTATGTAATGAAAGCAGATGGTTTATATACACTGGATGGAAGAAAAGCAGACGGATGGAATGATAAGAAGAAAGGCAAAAGAAAAACACGTGTTGGAACCAATGGCCCTGTGATAGAGATTGAAAGCGATGATAATTACCGGTACAATAATGATGAACCAATGAACAAGATCGACTCTATGAAGATGAAACTGGAAAAAGAGCAGCTACGGGTGAAAGATTCTTTGCAAAAGGTAAAAGACAACATTGAGAAGCAACTGGAAAAGATCGGTGGTAATGATGACGATTTACCTTCCAGCAAGCTGAACATGCAGTTTTACGACCCGATGATGAGCATCCAATAAACAAACCAAAGCCATGCAAAAAAGAAACCTTCTGTATGCAGCACTTATCCTGGCAATAACTGTTGCGTTAAGTTCCTGCTTTCATGATCACGACATTGCGATACATGTGAACGACGATGAAGATGTTTACCGTTTGAGGGCCTCGTTTGATGAAGACCTGACCGGTGATGTACAAAGAGTGATAAACAGGCACCTGAACCGGCACCATTATGCTTCAACGGTACATGTGTTCACTGATAAGGAAATAAGGCTCGACGACGGAACCAGTTTTTATATCAAAACAGGACCGGGCAGGCTGAAAATAAAGATTGACAAAGACGAGAATACAGAAGAAGCATGCGAAGACCTGAGAGAAATGTGTGAAGAGATCAAAGTAGTATTGGAAAGGGAGAACGATCGGTAAATACCATAAAGTATAGCAAATGAAAAGGTATTTTTTTTCCGGCCTGTTCAGCATGGCTACAGCAATTGTGTTTGGACAGATAGATCGGTCAACAGAATTATATAAAACACTTAAGCAAAACGACAGCCTCTTGTTCAATGCCAGTTTCAATACCTGTGATATGGCTGAACTTGAAAAATTAGTGAGTGACGATTTTGAGTTCTATCATGATATAGGAGGTGTGATGGGTACGAAGGCGGAGTTTATTGAAAAAACAAAGAACGGCCTTTGCAAACTGAACTACAAGGCAAGAAGAGAACTGGTTGAAGAAAGCCTGGAAGTGTTTCCACTGAAGAAGGATGGCGTTTTGTACGGGGCAGTGCAAACGGGAAGGCATAATTTTTATGCAAAAGAAACGGACAAACCCGAACGCCTTACAAGTACAGCGGTTTTTACCCATGTATGGATGCTGGAAAATGGCAACTGGAAACTGAAAAGGGTATTAAGCTACGACCACAAAGATCCGGCGAAGCAAAACTAAAAAGATTAAAATATTGTCATCCTGAGCGAAGCGAAGGAAAAGAGCGTTTCAATAGTTGAGTTGAAGTTGAAACCAACAGGTCCTGCCAGTAATGGCAGGACTCTTTTTTGGGTCGGAACGCTTCGGCGGTCTGAACCCTTTAAGACTAACCTTTTTTCAGTTATTTTTGCAGGCATTAACGATCACTTCTAAATTCTTTTAAATGAAGAACACTCCTTTCACACAAAAACACATTGGCCTGGGAGCAAAAATGGCTGAGTTTGCCGGTTATAATATGCCCATCAGTTACTCAGGCATAAATGATGAACATGCAGCGGTGCGTAATAACGCCGGTGTATTTGATGTAAGCCATATG
The DNA here is from genome assembly GCA_964439615.1 of uncultured Ferruginibacter sp. GTDB lineage: Bacteria > Bacteroidota > Bacteroidia > Chitinophagales > Chitinophagaceae > Ferruginibacter. The sequence continues at coordinate 26,055 of CAYTQB010000017.1, forward strand.
GGTGAATTTATTTTGAAAGGAGAAAATGCTCTTGACCTAATCCAGCGAACAACATCTAACGATGCATCGAAGCTTACGGAAGGCAAGGCACAATATAGTTGCCTGCCCAATAAGGACGGCGGTATTGTAGATGACCTGATTGTCTATTGCCTGGAAGAGAACAAAGCTTATATGCTGGTGGTTAATGCCAGTAACATTGAAAAAGACTGGAACTGGATACAACAGTTCAATGATAAGAAAGTGGAGATGCATAATATATCAGACAAGACATGCCTGCTTGCCATACAAGGCCCCAATGCAACAAAGATATTACAACCGCTTACCGGGATGGATATAATGAACCTGAAGTATTACACTTTTGCCAAGGGAACATTCGCAGGTGTTGAAAACGTACTGGTAAGTGCAACAGGTTATACCGGCGCCGGTGGTGTAGAGATCTATTTTGAAGACAAAGATGGCAATGCAGAAAAAATATGGAATGCCATTTTTGATGCCGGCAAAACGGCAGGCATTAAACCGATTGGCCTGGGTGCCAGGGATACATTACGCTTGGAAATGGGCTACTGCCTGTATGGTAATGATATTGATGATACCACCTCACCATTAGAGGCAGGATTGGGGTGGATAACAAAGTTCAGCAAAGAATTTACCAACAGTAAATATTTCGAAAAACAAAAAGCAGATGGGCTTACCAGAAAACTGGTTGGTTTTGAAATGCTCGATAAAGGAATTGCCCGACACGATTATGAAATAAAAGATGCGGATGGTAACCTTATCGGAAAAGTAACATCTGGCACACAATCTCCTTCGTTGGGTAAAGCGATCGGCATGGGATATGTAGCTACGAAGTATGCAACTGCAGACAGCGGGATCTATATCAGTGTCCGTAATACTTTATTAAAAGCAAAGGTTGTAAAAATGCCGTTTGTTTAATTGATAATTTGAGAATTGATAATTTATAATAAGCGTTTTCAATCTCAAAAAATTATCCATTAATCAGGATGCCTAAAATTCATTTAACCACATTTATCAATGCCCCTGTTGAAAGGGTGTTTGACCTGGGCCGGAGTATTAACCTGCACCATATCTCCATGGAATCAACGGATGAAAGGGCAATAGGCGGAACCATATCGGGGCTCATCAAAGAAAACGAAACGGTAACCTGGCAGGCAAAACATCTCTTTAAAAAAAGAATATTTACTTCCAAAATAACAAAGATGAATAGGCCGGATGTTTTTATTGATGAAATGATAGCCGGGGATTTTAAAAGCTTCCGCCACGAACACCATTTTAAGTCTGCCGAGAACGGAACGATCATGATAGACAAAATAGATTTTGAAACACCCTATGGTACTATAGGAAAAATTGCAAACCGCCTTTTCCTGAGAGCATACGTAGAAAAGTTTTTGTTAAAGAGAAACGAAACCATCAGGGAATATGCCGAATCACAAAAGTGGAAAGCAATATTGATGTAAATTTGAACAGATGCAAACAACGAAGCCCGAATTATATACCTGTCTTTCCCCGTCCCTTTTGAATTTATATGATGTAGATAAAAGCATTGTGGTTATCATTGATGTGCTAAGGGCCACATCCACCATTGCTACAGCATTATCGAACGGCGCAAAATCCATTATACCTGTAGATAGTGTAGCAGAATGTATCCGCATAGGGAAACAAATTGAGAGTATTACAGCTGGTGAACGTGATGGCAAGATAGCAGAAGGCCTGGAGAACGGTAATTCGCCTTTTGAATACCCACGTGAATTCATCGAAGGAAAAACACTGGTGCTTACAACTACCAATGGAACCAAGTTGCTCCACATGGCGCTTGATAAAAACGCTAAAGGAATAATCACAGGCTCTTTTCCGAATATTTCCGCTGTTTGCGATTACCTGGTTGCACAGAATCAAAATGTGATATTGGGCTGCGCCGCCTGGAAGAACAGGGTGAATGTGGAAGACACATTATTTGCCGGGGCAGTCATCAACCGCATCGGGAAAAATTTTTCCATCAACTGCGACTCTTCACAAATAGCAACCACTATGTACAACGATGCTAAAAAAGATATGTATGAATTCATGAAAAAGAAAAAAGCATCGCATTACCAGCGCCTTTCTGGTTTTGGACTGGAGAAAGATATCCGCTATTGCTTTACAGAAGACCTGGCAAATGTGCTGGTTGTTTATGAAGAAGGGAAATTAGTTGTTGGTAATAACGAATAAAAACAGGAATTTTCAAAAAATCTGTATCCGGTTTTGTCTTAAACCTTCCTTTAACATTAATTTTTTCTCAAAACTTCTTTTTAACAACGGAGAGCTCACCTTTTTTTCGTTACTTTTGCAAATTGGCTTTTTCGCACCGGCCAATGATGTTTTGATAATAAAAACCCATTAGCAAATTGGCATTACCGCACCTTATTAAATATGTGTACAACAACGGCTCCGATGAAGTGATCCGCCGTGGGAAAAAGATCCACTCTATGGGGTTTGTGGAGCTGGTTGAACACGACCAGTTGATGGCTGGTATCGTATTCAGGGTGAAGGACGATAACTATAGCACTTTTTACAAAGTCTATATTCAAAAATACACGGATGCCAAATCAATGACCATCCGCTGCTCTTGCCCCTACAATTTAGGAGACATCTGCCGGCATGAAGCAGCGGCCCTGTTGCGTTTGCAGGATATGGTGGACAAGAATATGCTGGGCAATACCACCATTCAATATAATCAACGGCATACGGTGGCTAAGATGAAGTACATTGATCTGAAAGTTATCAAACTGCTTTCTTCTCCCGGGATTTATGCGATAGCCGAAAATATTTTACGCAGCACCAGGGCTAATATTTTAAAAGCTGCTGATGAACGTGTGGAAGCAGAATTGAATTATGAAGGCGAGACATACCCATTAGTGATACAGAAGAACGACGAAAGGAATTTTGATACTTCCTGCAAATGCAATGAAACTGAGCATCCGCTTTGTGAACACAAAACGGTTTTGTTCCTGCAGTTGCTGGATGCGTATGGCCCGTATTATTTTGACAGCATCCGCAACTGGGATAAAGAAAAAAATAAACTGCTGCAGATATATGGCTACAGCCTGGATGATGACCTGACCAATAAATTTGAATTCACTTACAAAGAAGGCAAACCATTTTTAAAAGTATTAGACAGTTCCATAAAAAGGGTGGCGACAGGTACCCCGGTTTCAAGGCCATCAGAAACCTTTATTGTACCTGATATTCCCAAACCGGAAGTGGATGTGGCAGAACAACCGGCAAAAAAACTGGGTGTTGTTTTTAATTTCAATGCAAAGAGTTACCCCAATTTCAGTGTAGATGCCGTACAAGGCGATGCCGATGAAAACAATGTAAAATATGTTGGCAAGGTGGAGAAACTTGACCTGAGCAAGTTTGTCAATAGCGAAGTTTTCAGCGAGGAAGATAAACAGTTACTACAGCAGGTACGAAAATTACAAGCCCCTGAAATAAATAAATATCTCGACCGCAACTCACCATTCAGCGGAATATGGGAAAATATAATTCATACTGATGGGGAAGACCTGCCTGAAGAAACAAAAGCACTGATAGCAGAATACCTGCAACCCAAGCTTAAGAAGATATTTGAAGAACACGCCTCCAATAATTTTATTTTTTATTTGCCAGAGGCAAAAAACTTTACCACAACCAATCTCCGGGGAATTGAACTGAGCGATCATTTTATTTCACCGGTGTTCAAGGTGCTGGCTAAGAACAATCATTTCGAGATTGCCTGCTCAGTTAAGATACAAGGAGATGCAACCCCTTTTACAGATAACGAATGTAACAGTAGCCTTGTTTTCCTTAATGATGATGTAATATACCTCTGGCAAAAACCTGAAGATGTTTTACAGGCAGAAAAATTCCTGAAAGAAGGAAACATACAACTCAGTAAAGAAAACTGGGCCGAAAAAATGCAGAAGGTTGTGCTGCCACTGACGAGGGAATATAAAGTGGAGTTTGATAAAAGCATGATCAAGGAAGTTAAAAGCGGTGAACCCGAAGTGAAACTACAGTTGCAGGAAAAGGGCGATTACCTGGTGTTTCAGCCCGTTTTCAGTTATAAGGGTTTTGAAACAAGGGCAACCGATAAGGAAAGTATCATCATTCCCGAAGGCGACAAAATACTTATCATAGAGCGGAATAAAGAGGCAGAAGAAAATTTTATTAAAAAACTGGAGGGCCTGCACTCCATGTTTGTAAGGCCCGAGAATAATAATAACCTGGTCTTAAAAGGCGTGGATGTGTTGCGTAACAACTGGTTCTTCCTGTTTGTGGATGCCATGAAGGAAATGAAAATTCCTGTATTTGGCTTTGAGGCGCTGCGTAATTTCCGTTTCAACACAGCCCGCCCCAATACACATATACATGTAAGCAGTGGCCTGGATTGGTTTGATGCCAAAGTGGAAATTGAATTTGGCGAGCAGCGTGTTGGTATTGATGATATTAAAAAGGCATTGGTCAATAAACAATCATTTGTACAGTTAACCGATGGTACGTTGGGAATATTGCCTGATGAATGGCTGAAGAGATATTCATTATTATTCAAAGTAGGAGATGGAAGGGATAACCAGCTTCGCTTGTCGAAATATCACATGAGTGTGATAGATGAATTGTATGAGAACCGGGATGAAAAAGAATTAAGTTTTGAGCTGGATGAAAAGTATGAGCGCCTCAAAGAATTCAAAAATATCCCGGATATAAAACCGCCGGAGCATTTACAAAACATACTACGACCTTATCAAACCTCCGGATATCAATGGTTAAGTTATTTGAATGATGTAGGCTGGGGGGGCATTCTGGCCGATGATATGGGTTTGGGAAAAACCATACAGGCATTAACTATGCTGCATCATTACAAAGAAACCAATGGTGGAGTGAAAGCTTTAGTAGTTTGTCCTACTACCCTGATCTATAACTGGAAAAACGAAGTAGAAAAATTCACCCCGTCGCTTGGTTGGCATATTCATCATGGAAGTATCCGTGGCCGCAATGCCGAAGACCTGCAAAAGCACAATATCGTTATTACCACGTATGGAACATTAAGAAGCGATATACAACTGCTGATGAAGATCAATTTTGATTACCTCATACTGGACGAAAGCCAGGCTATAAAAAACCCGGCATCTAAAGTGACAAGGGCCGCCTGTTTGCTGAATGCAAAGAACAAGTTGTGCATGAGCGGGACCCCATTGCAGAATAACACGTTTGATATTTTTGCACAAATGAATTTCCTGAACCCCGGCCTGTTAGGTAATATGGAGTTCTTCAGGAATGAATTTGCCACACCGATAGACAAATTTGGCGAACAGGATCAAAAAGAACACCTGCGAAAATTATTATTCCCTTTCATTTTGCGTAGAACAAAGGAACAGGTAGCCAAAGACCTTCCGGATAAGACAGAGACCATCCTGTTTTGTGAAATGGAAAAAGAGCAACGAAAGATATATGATGCATACCGCAACAGCTACCGGGAAAAAATATTAGGGACTATTGATGAACAGGGGATAGCCAAATCGCAATTGACCATATTGCAGGGCTTGATGAAACTCCGGCAGATATGCGACAGCCCGGCCATATTAAATGAAGAAGAAAAATATCCGAACCATTCTATAAAACTGGATGAACTGGCCAGGGAAATTGAAGAAAATATTGGGGACCATAAAGCGCTTATCTTTTCGCAATTCCTGGGTATGCTGGCTTTAATAAAAAAGAAACTGGTTGAAGATAATATCCAGTTTGAATATTTTGACGGAAGTACATCGGCGCCGGACAGGGAAAAAGCCATTCAGAACTTCCAGAACAATGATGAGTGCAGGGTATTCCTTATTTCATTAAAAGCCGGCGGTGTGGGTTTAAACCTTACAGCAGCAGATTATGTTTATATCGTTGATCCCTGGTGGAACCCGGCGGTAGAGCAACAGGCCATTGACAGAACACATCGTATCGGCCAGACAAAAAATATTTTTGCTTACCGTATGATCTGTATTGATACAATTGAGGATAAAATATTGCAGTTGCAGGAACGTAAACGAAAATTGGCGAGCGAACTAATAGCTGATGATGCCAGCTTTGTAAAAGCATTGTCCAAATCGGACGTGGAGTATTTATTCAGTTAAATGCAGAATCCTGTCGAAGCTGCCTGGTAGGCCCGGACAGGATTTAAAATTCAGGTTCCCGTCTGTTATGACGTGATAAAATCTTTAAGTCTTCTGAACTCTTTGTTGTGATTAGACCGAAAGAGGCTTTTAAAGGCATCTCCTACAAATTTCAACACGGTACTAAAGCTGATACCATGAGGGGCGGATTGGTTCTTCATATACTGGATTTTGAAAGCTAAAACTACAAAGTTTCCATATTGGGTTCAAGCGGATTTTTGCTGATTTTTAATTGAAGTAATTTCCGAAAGGTTTTGCCTATTTTACGGCAGGCCCGTCAATATCTCTCCGGAATCTCCTGTTCTTTTTATAGTAACGGATAGGGTAAATGTCCGGATTCTGCCTGATCTTACCGATAAAATTCTTAATAACCTGCAACACGATATGGGTGGATTGTGTCTGATACCTGGATTTGTTCATAGAATATTTCTTTAATCTTAATGTAACGGTATATATGAATTATTATTGTATATGAATTAATATTCCTTTGCCTGAACAGCACGTTAACCTTAATTAACCTTATACCCATATTGATTAACCCGCTTTCCAAAACATGGCTAATACTTTTGTGCTCACTAAAAGTATAGCCATGAAATATCTCATTTTATTAGTAGCCCTCCTGTTAACGGCAACGATGGTAACCGCCCAGAAAAAAGTATTTTCAGTAAAAGGGCAGTTGACCGATAGTTTACAAAAGCAACAGGTTAGTGATGCCAC
>CAYTQB010000017.1:33068-42040 GCA_964439615.1 uncultured Ferruginibacter sp.
CTGGAGTTCAATGCCGAAGCATTCAAGACAAAACCTAACGCTGTAGTAGAAGATATGTTGAAAAAAATGCCCGGTGTGGAAGTGGATAAGGACGGCACTATACGGGTGAATGGTAAACGCATCAGTCGTGTGTTGGTAAATGGCAAAGATTTTTTTAACGGCGACCCCAAGATGGCAACAAGAAATCTTGCCGCAGATGCCATTGATAAAGTTCAGGTGTTTGAAAAACAATCGGACCAATCAGAATTTACAGGCATTGATGATGGTAACAAAACACCAACGATCAACCTTAAATTGAAAAAAGATAAAAAGAATGCAGCCTTTGGCAAAGCAAGCATGGCAGCAGGAACAAAGGAGCGATACGATGGCCAGTTTAATATTAACAAGTTTGATGGCGAAAGACAACTCTCTGCCATTGGTATGGCAAACAATACAAACAGGCAAGGCTTCTCTCTCATGGATATGCTAAACTTCAGCGGGCAAACAAGGAAGATGATGGGAGGGGGTGGGGTGAGGATCGTTGTTAATAACGGTGATGGCGACGATAATGGCTTTGGTTTGCCGGTAGCCGGCATCAACAATAACCAGGGCATTACCCAAACTATTGCCGGTGGATTGAACTATAACAATACCTGGAATAAGAAGACAGAATTAAATGCAAGCTATTTTTATAATAACCTTACGCTGGATAATACAAGGAACACCAACCGCCGCAACATTGTTCCCGGTAATGAGTTTACCTACCTGCAGAATAGCAGCAGTGAAAACAGGTCGAACAGCAACCGTTTAAATTTCAGTGTTGACCATAAGATCGATTCTTTCAATTCCATTAAGCTAAGCTCTGTAATTGGTTACCAGCAGGGCAAGGCTAAAAAACAAAATGATTATGAATCTTTCATACCGGACGATAAAATACTGAACAACGGATTTTCAAATACCGACCATTCAACAGAAGGATATATCATCAACAATGAATTGTTATACCGCCACAAATTCAAAAAGAAAGGAAGAACTTTTTCAGTAACTGGCGCTATGCAATATAATGACAGCCGGGCGAAGGGGGTACAGAATGCAATCAATAATTTTTTCAGCAATGGAAACATCAGCCTCCGTGATACACTTGATCAGAATACAAGGCTCAACAGTATTACCCAAAGCTATAGCGTAAATGCAAATTATACCGAGCCTTTAAGCAAACGCTCTCTTCTTGAGTTCAGGGGGTTTTATAATATCAACCGGGGCGACCTTGACCGCAAAACATTTGATTATAATAAAGCAAGCGGCAAGTATGATAAGATGAACACTGTTTTAAGCAATGCATTTGAGAGCAGGTATGAATATTCAGGGGGAGGCATAAGCATGCGTACCCAGCAAAAGAAATATGGATACAGTGTAGGTGCGAACCTTCAGTATGCAAAACTAAACAGCCAGTTAAAGGATAGTGTTTTCAGCGTGACACAGCATTTTACAAACCTGTTACCCATTGCCAATTTCAACTATAATTTTACAAAGGCTAAATCGGTTCGGATAGACTATTTAACATCCACATCACAGCCCGCGGTTAGGCAACTGCAGCCGGTGAAGGACCTCAGCGATCCGATCAACATCAGCACCGGGAACCCCGCATTAAAACAATCCTACACACATAATGCTAGTCTCCAGTTCTTCAATGCAAGTCAGGCAAAACAAAAGAATCTGTTCATCTTCTTTAACTATGCCGGAACAAAAAATGCGATTGTAATCAGCGATGTGATCAGTTCGTCAGGTACAAGAACAAGCACGCCTGTAAATGCAAATGGGGTATATAACCTGCTGGCTAATATTGAACATGGATTCCGGGTGAAAAAATTAAAGACACGGTTTGATGCCGGCATTAACATGAACTTTAACCGATCAGTTAATTTCATCAATACTGAAAAAAATAAGACAGGTATCTTTTCTGTAATGCCAAGGCTTTCGGCTAATTACAGCTATAAGGAGGTTCTTGATATAGAAGCAGTAGCAAGATTCAGCTATAATGATGCACGCTATTCACTACAGCCTTCATTCAATAATACATACTGGCGCCAGGTTTATGAATTGAATGTGATCCTTAACCTGCCTGCGGGCTTTAATATCAGCAATGAGTTTTCATATAGTGCATATTCCGGACGCAGCAATGGATACAATCCCAGGATCGCATTATGGAATGCTTCAGTGAGTAAACAGGTGTTGAAAAGTAAAAAAGGAGAGGTCAAACTCAGCGCATTTGACCTTCTTAATCAGAACACAGGGATTGACCGCAGCGGCAACACCATTTATGTGGAAGATATCCGGTATAAAACACTTCAACGCTTCTTTACGCTCGGCTTTACGTACAGTTTGCAAAAGGCAAGTAGCGGTGGCCCAGGGGCAGTTATAAAAACCTTTTAAGCCCGCTGCTATAATATTGGCATCGCAACCATCCTGCAATGTGGGGTGGTGTTTTATTATGGGTCGGTACGCTTCAGCGGTCTGGACCATCTAATGAAAATTAATTTCAAATTCCTTTAACAAAACAATTTAATCAACAGGCTCTACTGGCACCGTATTTGAAAAAATTAAAGTGTATCAAAAAACAGTACTATGAAACTAAAATTATTGAGCCTGTCATTTGTTTTTGCAACTCTTGTATGTACAAATACGTCTCATGCACAGGTAAAGATTGGCGTTAATATCAATATCGGTGATCAACCGGAATGGGGCCCGGTAGGGTATGATTATGCCGAATATTATTATATGCCCGATATAGAAACCTATTACTATGTTCCAGGCCACCAATTCATTTACCTGTCAGGCAACAGGTGGATATTCTCGGCAAGCCTGCCACCTATATATGCAGGGTATGATTTATACTCGGGATATAAAGTAGTTTGTAATTCCCATCATGCATATAATTATTTTAATGACCACCGGTACCGTTATGCCCGGTATAAAAATTACCATAACAGGCAGGTGATCATTATGAACAAGCATGATAATGGTAACCATTACGGACAATATAAAAAAGAGAAATGGCGTGGCAGGGGCCAGGGGCAACACAGGGGCGGGCGGCATGATTAACCTGACATCTACAGTTTTAGTTTAGGATAACTCCTGCGTATGCGGGGCTTTTTTATTAATGACTTACATTTCCTACTTTCACCGGGTGAATAACCTGGATGTTTTACTGGATTTACTGAAAGAAATGTTGAAGGCTCATCCGAAATCGGAGTTTGTGAACAGCCTGTACCAGCAATACTGCAACCGGGGAGGCTTGAGTAAAAAACAATTAGAAGGGCTTTTTGCCAAGGCCTCTAAAACCGCATCAATATCTCCAAACAAACTTGCTACGCTCGAAGCTATCATTAAAAAGAAACCTACAAGGGAAAGAGCAGCAGCAACATTAAAGGCTCCCTTGCATACAAAGAATGAAGAGCCAGGCAAGACGATCTCTTCTATACTTGCAAAATTTCCGCAGCATAAAAGATTATTATTCCTTCAGTCAAAGTTTGATAACAATGAAAATATCTCTGCAACTGAAATTGCAGAGATAGAAAAATTCAGAAAAATATTATTGAAATGAAAGCCTAGTTGGCCTTAAAACTATTGTTACTTTCATCAGCATCCATAAAAATACCGCCGTTCAGTCTTAGCAAAGTAACTTTCTTTTTTGTATTGATGTTCACTGTTGCCTGCTTTTGATCTTTTTCCCAAATAGCAGGCGTTTGATGAAAGGATTCATTACTGCCATCATCATAGGTTGCAACAATATTCACCGGAGCCGCCATGCCCCCGATATTATCAATAGCTACTGAATAGCCATTTCCTTTTTTCACAACAGCTTTCACGGCATAGTCAATATAATTATTGCTGAAAAACCAGTTGCTCCAAAACCAGTCCATATTCTTTTTTGCAGCATCATTGAATGTATAAAAGAAATCCCAGGGTATAGGATGTTTGCCATGCCAGCGGTCCATATACTCATGCAAACATTTTTTAAAAAGATCATCACCCAACATATCTTTCATAGCCAGGTAACCAAGTGCTGCTTTTCCATACATATTATTTCCAAAACCTCCTCCTCTTAGTACATCGGCAGGAGTAATAATAGCAATATCCTGATCAGCAGAAGGATTATTTATCCATCCCTGCACACGAAACTGTTTGAAGAATTCTTCTGCTTTAGCAGCGCCCATATCGGCTGAACCGATCAAAAATTCGAAGGCGGTAGCCCAACCCTCATCCATGCTACCATACCTCGTCTCATTAATACCCATATAAAACGGCATATAGGTATGAGCGATCTCATGCTCCGCAACAAACCTTGAGAAAAGCGTATCCTCATAGGTTTCATCATTGGCCATCATAGGATATTCCATTCCGGCGTATCCCTGGAACACAGTTGTCTTTTCGTAAGGATAAGGAATGCCGGGCCAGTTATGTGATAACCAGTTGAGCGAATGCCTGGCAAACCTTGCTACATGATGATAATCTTTAGCAGTATCATTATAAGCCGCCTGTGCACTTGCCCTTCTTCCGGTAGCATCATCCACTACAACACTGCATCCGTCCCACACAAAATGATCGCTTAACCCAAAAGCCATATCAGGGATATCTGTTGCCTTAAACTGCCAGCTGTTCATTGTATTCTGTGTGGTAACCCTTTTGTTCATTACATCATCCCTGGTAGCAATCTGAATTGTTGCATCGGATGTGAATGACTGGTTGTAACGCTGCAGGATAGCTGGTTGCAAAAGGCTTCCGGGATTTTGCAAAGTTCCGGTTCCCCAAACAATATAGTTTTTAGGCACATTGATGGTGACATCATAATCATTGAAGTCGCTGTAAAATTCATGGTCATCCATAAAAGGCATCCTGTCCCATCCATTGTAATCATCATATACAGCCACACGGGGATAGAAATAAGCCAGGAAATAAGTTGTTGAATCAATCATACCTTCCCGGTTACTTTCCAATGATATTTCATAGTGCCAGTCAAAGGTCAGTTGCACTGATCCATGTGGTGGCAAAGAAGCCGGCAAACGAAACTGTTGGGCAGTAAAAACAAATGGATTGTTGGGCCAGTTCACTTTTTTTCCATCGGCAGTAACTGCATCAATGTGAACACCGGAATTAAGATAATCGGCGCTTACTCCCCCATTACGTGGAGCTCCGGGTTTATGTATGTTGAGGAATAATTTAATGACCGGGTTCCTCAATGTATCCGGACTGTTGTTAAAATAAGTGATGGTTTCTTTTCCCCTGATGGTACGGTCGGGAGGCGTAGCGGTAATGGTTATATTATATATACCCCGGTTTTGCCAGTAATTCTTACCCGGTTTTCCATCCATAGACCGGGTTCCGTTTTTATATGCAGCTTTAATATCACGTGGCATATAAAGGCCCTGCGACCGGACAGATAAAAATGCTAATGCAATGATAGCAAATACAATAATTTTTTTCATGACTGTTTACTTTAAGGGAGTAAGATAACAGTCTCCTGCTGTATACAGGTCGCTTTTTTGATAAAAGGCAGGCCTGTGTTTTTACTGGTAACCGATCTGTACATAATAAAAAATCCCCCCGCCGAAGCGGGAGAACTCTTCATGTTTATGGCTACTTTAAATACTTTAGTTGGTCACTATTCTAACGCCTCCAGGTTGATTACCGAATGCTTCTTTTTGTTTGGCCATGTATTCGGCATTGGTGATCTTTTTTCCTTTTGTTGGTACTTTTAAGTTCTTGCTGAATGAATTCTTATCTAATGAAACGGCAGTAAAAACGATCTCCCCTTTATTCGCATCAATACCTAATATCATCCCGGGTAAACCAATGAACTGGTCCGGCCCCGAAGCTACCGGGATATCTTCGCTGTACCATGCAACAACATCTGTTCCCCTTGAGGTTTTGGCGCTTGCTTTTTTGCAAACATAACCCAGGATAGTTTTTGTATCTCCTTCCTCCAGTTTCCAGGCAAGTTTACGAATGGAATCCTCAACGAGGTAAAACTCTTCCATCAGCTCCCTTATTTCCACAGATTTTTCTGTACTGAAATTCCTGTAATATTCATTGTCGGGGCTACCGCCGATCCTTATCACAACGCCCCCATTATTCTGCTCAGTCATATCGGGTTCTTCTTCCATGGCTTTAAAAAGACTTTGGTTATTGCCAAAGAACAATTCAAATTTGGAAGTACGGAACTGGGCGATCATTGACCTCAGTTGCTGATTATCCTCTGGTATGCGGCGATACATATCTACTTTTTGTTCGTAAACGATCTTTCCTTCCTTCACCTGTGCAACAAGGTTCTGCAGGATAAGGAATGCTGTTAATACTGATAATACTTTTTTCATGATCTATGCTTTTTGGTTTAATGATTTGATATGAATACAAAACTACCTGGTGGCTTACTCAAAACAGGTTAACCAGCCTTGCATTAAGGTTAATTAAGGTTAATGAACAATAAAACATGGGGATTTTACAAGTAGCTTTGCCCTGATGAATAAATTACGTACAGCACGTGTTTTAATGGCAGTTACCATCCTCCTGTTAGCTGCATTCCAGGTGTACTGGATAAAAAAACTGTATCGGGAAGAACAGAATAATTTCAAAAAAACAGCGGATGTTATTTTCAGGGATGCTATGTACAGGCTACAGGCAGAAAGGTTTACCGGCGACACCTTGGTATTTAAAGGGATGCCAGAAGACAATCTTTTCATGGCCGACATTATCAGCAGTATTCAAAGAGGAAATAACAAAGATTCGATAAAACAAAAGATGGTGATATCAATGAGTTCGGATACAGAGATATCGACCGAAAAAAAAATTGATAAGGATACTGTAGTATATGTAAATTCCAAAGAAGGCGGAACGCCGCCACTGCAAATTGAAAAACTCCTGGAGCATAATGAAACACTTAACGACAGCATACCCATTAAACGTATTGACTCGATGTACTCGGCCTTGCTGGCAAAGGAGGGGATAGATGTGGGATTTAATATAATTAAAATGAGGGTGCAAAAAAGCGATTCTTCCGGAACAGCCATTAAATTCACTCTAAATCTCGACTCACCATCAAATTCCTTTACTACCCGTAAAGTGCCTGTCGGGTTTTTAAGCCCCGTTTTTTATAAGGCAGAATTCAAAGATGCTACCATGTATATCCTGAAGAAAATAAGTCTTCAGCTGATGTTGTCTGTTTTGTTGATCGCATTGACCACAGCATCGTTCATATTCATTTACCGCAGCCTTCGTGCACAACAAAGGCTTACAGACATAAAGAATGAATTCATTGGTAACATCACCCACGAATTAAAAACGCCTATCTCTACAGTAAGCGTTGCCATTGAAGCAATGAAAAACTTTGATGCATTGCAAAGCCCCGAACGGACAAAAGAATATCTCGGTATTGCCGGAAACGAATTGAACAGGTTGTCACTCTTAGTGGACAAAGTATTGCGGCTTTCGATGTTTGAAAAACAACAGGTGGAACTGAAGTATGAATGGTTTGATATAAAAGATTTAGTGAAAGAAGTGACCGAATCCATGCAGCTGCAATTTGAGAAAACCGGGGCTATGGTAAAATTAAATTCCGAAGGAGAAGATTTTTCACTAATGGCCGACCGTATGCATATTACCAGTGTGGTGTACAACCTGCTCGATAATGCACTTAAATACAGTAAAGGAAAACCGGAGATAGAAATAAACATCAGTTCAAACGACAATGAGACACAGTTACAGGTAAAAGACAATGGTATTGGAATACCAGCTTCGTATAAAGAAAAAATATTCGACAAGTTTTTCCGGGTGCCGCATGGAGATAAGCACAATGTAAAAGGTTATGGCCTCGGCCTGAGCTATGTAGCACACATCATTGCTGAACACAAAGGACAGGTGCAGGTTGAAAGCGAAGAAGGGAAGGGAACCACATTCATCATCAAATTACCCAGAGAGAATGCCGCCGGTTAAAATTTTATATGTAGAGGATGAACTCTTTCTTGGAAAGATCGTAAAAGAAAGCCTGGAAAGCCGTTCGTATAATGTGATCATGGAGCCCGATGGAGATAAAGCGCTTCCTCTATTTATGCAGCACCGACCTGATGTTTGTGTACTGGATGTAATGCTTCCTAATAAAGATGGTTTTACCATTGCTGAAGAAATAAGAGAGGTTGACAAAGCAGTTCCTATCATATTCCTTACTGCCAAAACACAAACAGAGGACCTGGTGAAAGGGTTTAAGACCGGGGGCAATGATTATATACGCAAACCTTTCAGTATGGAAGAGCTGATCGTTCGCATTGAAAATGCCTTGCGCTTCAGAAATGGAGAGAAAGGGCCGAATGATAAGAAAGATATTGTGAAGATCGGGAAATACACATTCCACATGAACCACCAGGTATTGAAAAACAATGGCGACGAAAGAAAACTTTCATTCCGGGAAAGTGAATTACTGAAAGTACTGTACGAGAACCGGGATAAAATAGTTGACAGGCGTGATATCCTGAACCTGCTCTGGGGTAACGATAATTTCTTTAACTCCCGTAACCTGGATGTATATATTACTAAACTGCGGAGCTATTTAAAGAGTGATACCAAACTGGAGATACTTACCATCAAAGGCATCGGCTACCGGTTTGTTACAGAATGACCTCTTACTTTTTTGAGAACACCTGTGCCGCATCATTGTTCTTCAAAAATATCAATGATGTGCCGTTCTTATCTTTCAGGTAAACCATTTTTCTGGACTCTCCGTTTACAGTTAACCCATTATTTGCAGGCGACACCGTAATAAAATTACCCTTGCCTGTTCCTTTTAAGAGCAAAGCTGAAGTAGCATCATAATTACCCACCATCACTGCAGGATCGTCGGAGTTGCCGCAAACGAGAATATCCTTAATACCATCGTTATCCAGGTCATCAATGACCAGGTCGTTAATGGTTGAAAGTTGTGCCATTTCAGGAAACGGAATAAA
>CAYTQB010000017.1:42140-55511 GCA_964439615.1 uncultured Ferruginibacter sp.
TTAAGCAACTCTTTTGCATACAGGTCTGTTACGTTTGTAAAGACTCCTTTGTTGTTTTGTAACAATATGCATTTATCAGGCTTTGGAAAATTGCCGGGTAACACATGCCCGCCAACAAACAGGTCCTGGTCTCCATCTCCATCAAAATCAAGTACAATTACACATGATCCGTTAAAACCTTCTGCCGGTAAGGCATTTGCAGCCCTTGTAAAATTCCCTTTAGAATCGTTTATATATAACCTGTCCTGGTAAAGATTGCTGCCTGCAGCGAATTCAGCGCCACCACTTACCACATACAGGTCCATATCGCCATCGCCATCGGCATCAAAGAACAGGGCGCTCATATCTTCAAAATTTATATCGGCAGTAAAAGCTGCCTGCTTTTTTTCCGAAAATGAACCATTGACTGCCTGTATCATCAGCTTTCCTTCAAAACCGGCAGCGCCACCAATGAAAAGATCTTCTAACCCATCTCCATTTACATCTGCTTTGGCAAAATAAGGCCCCTTTCGGCTGCATTTATACGGGATCAGCGGTTCTCTTTTAAAATCAATAAAATCATTCTCTCTTTGTATAAAATTCATTTTCCCGGCCTTGCTGATATCTTTAAAAGACACGGGTTGTCCAGCTGCAACAGTTGTATTGGCAGTAACCGCATTAGATTCGTAAATGGTTAATTCCTGATCAGCTTTTACATTCTCCAATACAATTTTCTTCAATGAAGGGAATGTTATTTCCACTTTCGGTATCACCGTTTCTGCACCTGTACCAAAGTGAAGGGTATGTTCCATAGTAGACAGGAAACCACGATGTGGGTGATAATGCTGAAACTGTATGCCTCCACTTGCATCGGTAAGTTTTACTTTAACGCTGTATACTTCATCAAAAGAACCGGGTTTTTTAAAAAAGCGAAATCTTAAAAAATGAGAAGCAGGAGAAAGTTCCCGGGCATTGTTCTTAAAAATAAATGCCAGGCCATCTATATTGCTCACTACAAGATCAAGGTCGCCATCATTGTCCAGGTCTGCATATGCTGCACCATTTGAAAAAGAGGGAGGGGCATTGGTCCAGGTATCGGAATAATCATCAAATTTTAAACTCCCGTTGTTGTGGTAAAAATAGTTTTTGGTGGGCACCGACGGGATGCTTTGCAACCAGGTATTCAGGTCAACAGCCTTGCCGCTGTTCATCGTCCTTATCACAGAATCAAGCACAAAAACTTTATAATCCCAATCGGTGATATCACGTTTTAGTCCGTTAGTTACATAAATATCTTTCCATCCGTCATTGTCAAAATCTGCAATGAGCGGAGCCCAGCTCCATTCAGTTTCTGCAACGCCGGCATAATTTGCTATATCGCTATAGGTACCATCTGCATTATTTAGTTGCAGGGTATTTCTTGGGTATTGATAGTACAAACCATATTTGACCATCAGGTGAAACTTATCGTAGTTCTGGTTTACTGCAAACAGCTGTTTCTGCCTTACCGGGTTCTCCACGGCCATATCCACTACATAAATATCCTCATGCCCATCATTGTTTATATCGCTGATGTCGGAACCCATTGCAGAAAAGCTGGTATGCCGGATAGATTCCGCAAGCCTGTTTGCAAAAGTTCCGTTACGGTTGTTGATGTATAAAAAATCCGGCTTGTTAAAATCATTGGCTGTATAAATATCAGGCCAGCCATCTCCATTTACATCTGCAATGGAAGCGCTTAAGCCAAAAGCATGATCTATTAACCCTGCTTTTTTTGTAACATCGAAATATTTGCCATTCCGGTTTTCAAATAACCTGTCGCTTACATAAACGGTAGTAGTGTCTTCAACGTAAACCATTTTTCCATTCACCATGGTAGTGGGTATGGTCATGGATTTACTGAAATCATGAGGGTGATTAACAAAATATACGTCTTTATCTCCGTCATTGTCATAGTCAAAAAAATATGCCTGTATGGTAAAGCTCGGTTCATCCAGCCCGTATTCAGCAGCTTCATCTGTAAATGTTCCGTTGTGGTTATTGATGTATAATATTTTTTTCCTCAGTTTAGGGTCTTTGAAACCCGACTTGCAAACGAAAATATCGAGCCAGCCGTCGTTGTTGATATCCACCATGCATACACCTGTCTTGATACCTTCACCTCCATTAACGCCAGCCGTTTCAGTAATATCTTTAAACTGAAAGTTTCCTGTATTGAGATACAGTTTATTGCTGCCCAGGGTAGATGCAAAATAAATATCCTGCAAACCATCATTATTAATATCGCCAACACATACTCCGGCTCCAGCATAAAGGTTTTCGTACATGTACATGAACATGTTTGATGTTTCCGCCACATCATTCCTGAAACTGACACCGGTGCTGCTTTCGGGTAGCAGTGTAAGGAGCTTTTTTCCGCCTGATTGCTGTGCGGTGGTTGCCATGCTAAAAAAAACAAAAAAGCAGCAGGCAATAAAACGGCTGTAAAAAGTTTGCATTGAAAAATATTATTTAGTAAGTGCAGCAGGATATAAGGTTTTCAATACATGATTGCCAATCTCTTTGCCTTGCACAATACTGATACGTGCTGTTTCGGGATAATGAATACCGCCATATACCCGGCTCCAGGTAGATTCATAAGCCGCTTCTAAAAATGATTTGAATGTACGGGCCTTGTTTCCAAACTGAATTTCTGTCTCATCGGTAAATTCAAAATTATCGCCCAGTAAAGCAGTAAGCACAACAGCAGCAGCATCGGATGTAACCGAATGCCCACTCGAAAACTCGGGGAAAGGAGGTGTTTGAATATAAGGAACCCAGGTTTTATCAATAATGCGGTTGATAATGGTTATGGGCCTGATCAGGTTGCCCCGGTATTTTTCATCCCAGCAACTGATAAAAGCATCAAATATGGCTATGGAAGTAAGTGCATAAACTTGTGCGGCTTTTGCTGCCTGCATATTTTTTTTAATGCAAGCCTGCTGACCGATCAGTATCCAGTGGCCGCCCGGTGAAACTTTGTGGATGAAATAATTGAGGTGGCCGATGTTGACAGAGACATTGGGGTTATCATCCCAGTAAAGCGCTGTGGCTTTTTGAAGCGTGTCAAGGTTCTTACAGATAGTATAAACCTCCATTACATTTTTATAGAATACCGAACTTTTTGATTTGCTGTAAAGCAGTTTCTCTTTTGGAGAAAATTGCGAAGCCGATGTCATGGTCAGTGGCCTGATGGTATTCCAATAAGGTTCCAGCGCCTGGGCATAATCCAATGGGGTTGGCTGCCATGCACCCGGTGCTGTTGAATACACGTATCGTGTCATGCCTCTTGATTTGAGGTAATTATCTTTTTTTGTCCAGTTAATGATACTGTCTGCGATTGTACGGCCATACAGGATTGAATTTTGTGTAAGTATGGAATCGGCATGCAAAAAAAGAGAGTCTGCAAAACTCTTTCGCCAGTCGCTGAATTTATATTCGGATCCAACCAGGGTTTGTGCCACATGCGAAAAAGAAATACAAGCTGCAATGAAATTATCAACCTTGCCATTAACTGGAGGAGCAGGCAGTTTGCCAAGCCCGTTCAGTTTCCCTGCCAAAGAAGGCAATGATGGGTCGTCAATCCGGATGCATTCATAAAATGCAATATTGGGGTAAACATAAATACGGCTGGATACAACGGGAGAAAAGTTGTCTGTCATTACCGTATTTATCAATAAAGTGTTGAGCCCGTGTAATGTTTTTTCTTTGTTTTGTGCATTAGCAGCAGAGAAATTAAAAACACTAAAAAAAGCAACTAAGAATAATGGATTTTTAACGTGTATGTGCTGGTTCATCTTATATAGAATTAAAAGTTATATCTCATCAAATTTAAATAAAAAATACCGGAGTTTTCGGGTTAAAAAAATAACCTGTGGCTACAGAGGAAAATTATTTTGATAAGCCTTCTTCCTCTTTTTTTAATTGCCTGTCGAAAATGAAGGTACCGAATGGAAAAATAGCAGCAGCAAAAGCCTTAGCAAACCAGCCAATATTTTTTTTAAGTGCGCCCATTACTTCAAAGGCTAAATAGATAAAACTGATAAACAAAGCGCCATGCATCCACCCAAAAACTTTTACCGCCTCAGGAATATTGAACATATATTTCAATGGCATGGCTATCAATAACAGGATGAGAAAGGAAATGCCCTCTGCAATGCCCACCATCCTGAAACGATGTACCAGTTTTTGTACATTTTCTTTTTTCATGCTTTTAATAGTCAACAACCTGTTCAATAATTGTTTCAGGTATATTTCTCCATTCATACTGCTGGTTACGCAACTGTGGTTCAAACCCGGCTTCTTTTATAGATTGCTGAATGGTTTTATAAGTGAACCTGTGTGGCGCACCGGCAGCGCTAACCACATTTTCTTCTATCATGATGCTGCCGAAATCATTGGCGCCGCCATTCAAACAAACCTGTGCCACCTGTTTGCCAACAGTGAGCCAGCTTGCCTGTATATTAATAATATTAGGAAGCATGATACGGCTGATGGCGATCATGCGGATATATTCTTCTGCAGTTGTTAAATTATGTACACCTCTTATTTTAGCCAGTAAGGTATCCACATCCTGGAATGTCCAAGGTATGAAGGCAAGAAAACCTTTTGCCGAAGCAGGTTTCCGGCTTTGCACTTCCCTGAGTTTTACCAGGTGTTCAAAGCGCTCCTCTATGGTTTCCACATGGCCAAACATCATCGTTGCTGATGTAGTGATGTTTAGTTCATGCGCTTCATGCATAATATCCAGCCATTCCTGTGCGCCACATTTTCCTTTACTGATCAAACGCCTCACCCTGTCGGTCAATATTTCGGCCCCGGCGCCGGGTAAACTATCCATACCGGCTTCTTTTAATGCTTTTAAAACCTCCCGGTGCGTACTTTTTTCCAGCTTTGTAATGTGCGCCACTTCCGGGGGGCCGAGGGTATGTAACTTAATATTTGGATATAACTGTTTGAGTTGTTTAAAAAGGGTTACATAAAAACTTAACCCGAGTTCGGGGTGGTGTCCTCCCTGTAACAAAAGCTGGTCACCGCCATATTTAATGGTTTCTTCGATCTTTTTTGTATATGTTTCAATATCGGTAATATAAGCATCAGCATGCCCGGGTATGCGGTAAAAATTACAGAACTTACAGTTGGCAATACAAACATTGGTTGTATTTACATTCCGGTCTATCTGCCAGGTAACTTTTCCATGCGGCACCTGTTTCTTTCTCAACTCATCAGCAACAAACATCAATTCGGTAAGTGCCCCATTTTTAAACAGGCACATACCTTCTTCTACCGTAAGAAACTCAAAGCGAAGCGCTTTTTGATACAAATCATTTACATGCATAAATCCCGGTTGTGTAATAATCAGCAAAAGTACATCCAATAGGTTGTAAATTCGAATCAGTATAACATGAGGGTTGTTTTTTGTGTCATATTATCTTTATTCGTCTTAGTAACGGCTGCCCAGGAGATTTTACCTGAGAAGCAGGCACAATTCATTACCCGTTTTCCTTTTAAACAATTCAGCGGAGGGGTAATAGTAATACAGGCAAGGTTTGGCAATGTACCGGATACACTGAACTTTATCCTGGATACAGGAAGCGGGGGTATCTCTCTTGATTCCGGTACCTGTAATGAATTCAACATTCAGTTGCAGCCATCAGATACCACGATCATTGGCATTGGCGGAAAGCGTAAGGTTTCTTTTGCCTTTGATCAATCCCTTAGTTTGCCGGGGCTCAAGGTTGAACATTTAAATTTTCATGTGAACGATTATGATGTGCTGAGCAGTGTATATGGCGAAAAGGTAGATGGCATTATCGGGTATAGTTTTTTCAGCCGGTATATAGTTAAAGTTAATTTCGACAGCAGCACACTGGAAATTTATACCCCCGGAAAGATAGATTACCCAAAACAGGGAACCATGCTGAACCCGGCCTTTACCAATTTGCCCATTCAATGGCTCAATATCCGGGACCGGAAAAAACTGGGATTTAATTTTTATATAGATACCGGCGCCGGCCTTTGTTTATTACTCAATGAAAAATTTGTAAAAGACAGCAATATCCTGCTATCCCGGCGCCGGCCCGTTTTAACCCAGGCAGAAGGAATGGGAGGAAAACTTCAAATGAGGCTTACGGTAATCAAAGAAGTAAGGATAGGGCCTTACAAGTTCCAGTCAGTGCCCACTTACTTATATAAAGACGATTACAATGTAACCTCTTATCCTTTTACGGGAGGATTGCTGGGGAACGACCTGTTGCGCAGGTTCAATATCGTATACAATTATCCCAGCCGTGAAATTCATTTATCGCCCAACAGTCACTTTAATGAAAATTTTGATTATGCTTATACCGGCCTGGGTATTTATTACGAAGACGGTAAGATAGTTGTTGAAGATGTGATACCGGGCTCGCCTGCCGATAAGGCCCGGTTTAAATTAGGCGATGAAGTAGTAGCGGTTGATAAAAATTTTTCACTTAACATACAGATATATAAAAATATCCTGCAAACACCCAATGTGTCCTTAAAAGTCATCGTCAGGAGAAATGGTATTCTGAAAGAACTTACTATCAATACAAAAAGTATTCATTAAACAACCATTCCGGATTTATTCTGCAGCGTACATTTGCACATGATCCATTTTGAAAAATTTCAGATAGCTAATGGGCTAAAGGTATTGGTTCATGAAGACAGGAGTACGCCAATGGCCGTGGTAAATGTTTTGTATGATGTGGGCGCCAGGGATGAAGACCCGGCTAAAACCGGTTTTGCCCATTTATTTGAACATCTGATGTTTGGCGGTAGCATTAATATACCTGTATATGATGAACCACTGCAACTGGCGGGCGGCGAAAACAATGCCTTTACTACCAACGACCTTACCAATTATTATTGCCAGATGCCAGCAGAGAATTTAGAAACCGCTTTTTGGCTGGAGAGCGACAGGATGTTATCACTGGCATTTGGTAAAAAAAGTTTAGAGACACAGCGAAAGGTAGTTTGCGAAGAATTCAAAGAACATTATATCAATAAACCTTATGGTGATGTGTGGCATAAGATGAGGGAGTTGTCCTATACGGTTCATCCATACCGTTGGATGACGATCGGTGCAGAGCTAAGTCATATTGAAAACGCAACGCTGAATGACGTGAAAGCATTTTTTAGCAAACACTACAATCCATCAAACGCTATTTTGGTTGTTGCCGGAAATGTTACTGTTGCAGAAGTAAAAAGGCTTGCTGAAAAATGGTTTGCCCCAATTCCTGCAGGCGAAAAATATGTAAGGGACCTTCCGGTTGAACCAAAACAAACATCAGCCAGAAAAAAATCAGTTCATGCTAATGTACCGCTGGATGCCCTTTATAAATGCTGGCACATCTATTCACGTACTGACATGCGGTATTATACAGCAGACCTTATTACAGAGATCCTGAGCGGAGGAGGCTCATCCAGGTTGTTTCAATCGCTGGTAAAGGAAAAACAGTTATTCAGTAATATTGAATGTTATCATTTGGGAAGTACGGATGCAGGCCTGTTGACCATTGAAGGAAAGCTGGTAAAAGGAGTAACTATGGAAGCTGCCGAAACTGCTATCAATGAAGAGTTGCTGAAATTACGACAGAACGGAATCAGCCAGCGGGAGCTTGATAAAGTGAAAAATAAAACAGAAAGTATGATCGCTTTCGAAGACATGACCATTACCAACCGGGCAGCCAGCCTGGCCATGTATGAATTGCTGGGAGATGCTGATCTCATTAATAAAGAACTGGACAGGTACCGGGCTGTTACTGCGGAACAGATACAGGCTGAATGTGCGATCATCTTTGATGAAAATAATTGTAATACATTGTATTATTATGCAAAAAATTAACTGCCATGACAGAGGACAAACATCCCAAACATGAATTTCTGATTGAACGCATTGCTTTTTTCAGCGATGCTGTATTTGCCATTGCCATTACGCTGATGGCCATTGAAATTCACCCGCCTCATGTAAACAGGGGAGACACTGAGGCTGTGGTATGGGAAAAATTCAAAGAATTACTACCCCAGTTCTTGGGGTTGCTTGTAAGCTTTTGGTTAATTGGGGGGGCATGGCTGCGGCACCACCAGCTTTTTAAGTATGTAGACAATTTTGATCTTGGCTTTATGGCCATTAATCTCTGGTTACTTTTTACCATAATTCTTTATCCATTCAGCACAGCCTTTTTATTTAATACCATTTTTCACGGCGCAGTAACCAAACTGCAGGTATATTTTTACCTGGGTGTTCCGCTTGCTTCCAATTTAATTTTATACCGGATGTATAAAACGGTTAATAAAAAGCACCTGAGAGGGACAGCGGATGTAAACTTTCGTAAAGCAGTATTTGGGCAGGGAGCGATGGTTATTTCATTCATGCTGGCCATCACCTGGGTAATTATTATGCCATTGCAATGGCACCCCCTTGGTTATTCTTTCCTTGCTGCAGGACCTTTGATGAGCGCTATTTATAATAAAAAATTCAGGAACAAATGATTGACCGCCTCGTTGCGCCCCCAATAAAAGATGCAGTGGAGTTTGATCTGCAACTTAAGCCTTGTAAAAAGGTTACATTAGATAACGGGGTCCCGGTTTATGCTATTGATGCCGGAGCCCAGGAAGTATTGCAGGTTGAACTGGTGTTTTATGCCGGCAACTGGTTCGAAAAACAAAGAGCCGTAGCAGCTGCCACAAATTATTTATTAAAGAACGGCACCAATAAAAAAACTGCATTCCAGGTAAACGAGGAGTTTGAGTACTATGGTGCTTATTGCAACAGGTCCTGCTACAACGAAACAGCTGTTGTTTCCCTGTCCACACTGAATAAATATTTACCGGAGCTGTTACCGGTAGTAAAAGAGATGATCACCGATGCAGTTTTCAGCAATGAAGAACTGGATATTTATAAGCAAAATACCAAACAGCGGCTAAGTGTGAACCTGAAGAAAAGTGATTTTGTTGCTGCCCGTTTATCCGACGCTTATTTATATGGAGAGAACCACCCTTACGGTTGTTATACCAACCCGGCAGATATTGATGCCTTAAATACGGATTTACTTAAAGATTTTTTTAAGCAATATTATTGTAACGGGCAGTGTGTAATATTTGTAAGCGGAAAGCTACCTGGCGATATACAAAAGCAGCTGAATGAAAATTTTGGAGCTTTGTCTTTAAAAGCTTTTGATCAACATCCTGAAATTATCAGCCAAACACCTGCTGCAGAAAAAAAATACCGCATACAAAATGATCCCAATGGTGTGCAGGGGGCTATCCGTATAGCAAGACCATTCCCCAACAGGCACCACCCCGACTTTGTGAAAGTGATGGTGCTTAATACTTTGTTCGGTGGTTTTTTTGGCTCCAGGCTCATGAGCAATATCAGGGAAGATAAAGGATATACTTACGGCATACATAGTTATGTACAAAACCATATTCAGCAATCAGCATGGTTAATAAGTACAGAGGCAGGGAAAGATGTTTGTGAGGCAACGATCAAAGAAGTGTATAAAGAAATGAAGTCATTAAGAGAAGGACTGGTAGATGAAGAAGAGCTGATGCTGGTAAGGAATTATTTAATAGGAACCATACTTGGTGACCTTGACGGGCCATTTCAAATTATGGGGCGATGGAAGAACCTGGTGCTGAATAACCTTACCGATGATTATTTCTACCGTTCAATAGAAACAATAAAAACAATTTCGGCGGAAGATCTGAGGGAGCTGGCAAAAAAATACCTGGTGCCGGAAGATTTTTACGAACTAGTTGTAATTTAGAATATGCAAAAATGGTTACTTAAAATATTAGTCTGTTCAGTGAATGTGTTTATTCTGGAAGCAATTTTGCCAGGAATTTCAATAACCAGTTTTGGGACGGCGGTAGTTGTGGCCATTGTTTTATCGTTTCTTGATGCCATTGTAAAACCCTTGCTGGTTTTATTTACACTTCCGGCAACCATACTTACCCTGGGCTTATTTTTATTTGTCATCAACGCCTGTGTTATTTTAATTGATGCCTACTTTGTGCATGGCTTTGAAGTGAAGAGCTTCTGGCATGCATTATTATTCAGCGTATTGTTGTCGTTCTTCAATTCTTTTGTACATAAAAAGGCGTTTCCTGAAAAGAAAACGCCGGGTACGGATTAATGCAACTTAACTTACTACTGAATAACCATATTATACCGTTTTGCCTGGTTTTTAATAATTTTTTCGATCTCTGTTTCTAAAGTAGCCGTCTTGTTTTTATTAGCAGCATTCTTTACTTTTTCTTTGGTAATATAATCCTCACGGTCTGCACTTGCATCTGTAATTTGTTTTTGAATAGCTGCCCTTTGCTCGCTTTTTAATTTTACTATCTTTTTCAACTCCTCGTTCGATTTGTTTTTCAAACTATCTGGTAATGTCTTCTTGTCCAGTTTTTCAATGAATTTTTCATCCTGCCCATTTGCATCTACCATATCCCAACTTTCGTTCTTATACAATTTTCCATTGCTTTTCACTGTTGCTCTTTTTAATGCGGCGCCTTTGCTGGCGCTGTAATTCATTTTATCTACACTGGCCTGTGTTTCGAGGTATTGGGCCCCTGCTTTTCCATAGGCTATGTATGTACTGTTTAATTTTTCATTGAGAGAGAATATGATGCTGTCATACGGTGTTGGTATATCGTCGATCTTTTCGTTCTGGTTAATTACGGTAAAGCTGCCGCTGCCGCATTCGCTGTTCAGGTTCCAGTGTTCCCTTACGCCCTGTAAACTATCGCCGCAATAAATAGTATTTACAATAACTCCTTTTTGTTTTGCTTCGCCGCAGGCCTTGGTGTATAAAACATCGCCCTGTAAAAAATCTTCATTACCTGCAATGAAGATGACCTTATAATTTTCTGCGGATGCATCCCACTGAAGGTCTTGTAAAGAAGTATAGATCACATGCCCACAAAATTCATCACCTCCATTGGTGGTAAGGCTGAATAGATTCTTTGATAGGAGGTCCAGGTCACCGGTAAAACCGGAGATCTGCTTTACATACCCCTCGGTCTTGCTGTTAGTGCTTCTTCCATATTCATACAGGGCTATTTCGATCTGCGGGCTGGTATTATTATTACACTGGGCCTTACCCATCACACTTACCATATTCCATAACTGGGCCTTCGCCTGTTCAATAAGGCCTTCCATACTACCACTTACATCCAACAAAATGGCTACCTGTATTTTTTGGCTTTTACTTTTTGGAACAACCGGCCTGTTATTGTGGTTTGTAGAACTGGTAAATGAGAAAGCGGTAATTATTGATAATATAAAAAAACTAATGGCTGCTGTTTTAAGGAGAAATTTCATAATGATAATTTTTAGCCAGATGCAGTGCTTTTGATAATTGCATATACATTTTTTAAAAAGAGCCCCTCTTTATATTTGTTTTAACAAATAACCGTACCATAAAGTGATTTGGTAAGCTCCCCTAACATCTGCTAACTTTACCAATAATTTACCCAACAATACACTATGCAGTTCGACAGGAAGAAATTAAGTATCGAAGAATTGGTTTCTATATACAAGAAGCTCCTGCTGCCCAGGATGATAGAGGAAAAAATGCTGGTCTTGTTAAGGCAAGGCAAGATCAGTAAATGGTTCAGTGGTATCGGGCAGGAAGCTATTGCTGTTGGCGTTACTATGGCCATGCAAAAAGATGAATGGATCATGCCCCTGCACCGCAACCTTGGAGTGTTTACCTGCCGTGATATGCCGCTAAGCAAACTATTTATGCAATGGCAGGGTAATAAAGAAGGATACAGTAAGGGCAGGGAAAGAAGTTTTCACTTTGGAACAAAAGAACACCATATCTGCGGAATGATATCGCACCTGGGTCCGCAAATGGCCATTGCTGATGGGGTAGCGCTGGCATATAAATTAAGGAAAGAACAAAAAGTTGCTGTTGCTTTTACAGGAGACGGAGGTACCAGCGAAGGGGATTTTCATGAAGCATTGAATATTGCGGCGGTTTGGGACCTGCCGGTAATTTTTATTATTGAAAATAATGGCTATGGTTTAAGTACTCCTGTAAACGAACAATACCGTTGCAGGAACCTTGTAGACAAAGCTGCGGGTTATGGCATGGAAGGAATTCAGATTGACGGCAATAATATTTTATCTGTTTTTGATACTATTAAAGGAGTGAGGGAATATTGTATAAAGAATCAAAAACCATATTTGATAGAATGCATGACATTCAGGATGCGTGGACATGAAGAGGCAAGTGGTACCAAGTATGTGCCACCGGCATTGTTTGAACAATGGGAGAAGAAAGACCCGCTGAAAAATTATGAGCAATTTCTTTTCGATGAAAATATTTTAACGGTAACAAAGATTGATAGCATCAAAAGCGAAACCAAATCATACATCGAAACAGAATTGAGTATTGCCTATAATGCAAAAAAGCTGATACCTGATGCAACAGAAGAGCTTGAAGATGTTTATGCTCCCGACCACAAACCACAAACCAAAAACTTTAAACCTCAGGCAGGACCTGATAAACGATTTGTAGATGGCATCAAAGAAGCCCTTCATCAAAGCAT
This sequence comes from uncultured Ferruginibacter sp., assembly GCA_964439615.1. GTDB lineage: Bacteria > Bacteroidota > Bacteroidia > Chitinophagales > Chitinophagaceae > Ferruginibacter. The sequence continues at coordinate 54,741 of CAYTQB010000017.1, forward strand.
GGTTAAGCACCCCAACCTCATTTTAATGGGACAGGATATTGCTGAGTATGGTGGCGCTTTTAAAATAACAGAAGGTTTTGTGGAAGAGTTTGGTAAAGCAAGGGTACGCAATACACCTATTTGCGAAAGCGCTGTTGTAGGTGCAGCCCTGGGGCTAAGTTTAGAAGGGCATAAAGCGGTTATGGAAATGCAGTTTGCCGATTTTGTAACGGTAGGCTTTAACCAGATCGTGAATAACCTGGCAAAAATCTATTACCGCTGGGGGCAAAATGCCGATGTTGTTATCCGTATGCCAACAGGCGGAGGAGTTGGGGCAGGACCATTCCATTCGCAAAGCAATGAAGCATGGTTTACGCATACACCTGGGTTGAAAGTAGTTTACCCATCTACGCCTGCAGATGCAAAAGGTTTATTGATAGCAGCCATTAACGACCCAAATCCCGTAATGTATTTTGAGCACAAGGCATTGTATCGTTCAGTGAGCGGACCTGTTCCGGAAGAATATTATGAGGTGGAGATAGGTAAAGCAAGATTGGTACAACAAGGAGATGATATCAGCATCATTACGTATGGTGCCGGTGTGCATTGGGCAACGGATTATGCAAAGAACAACCCGGAGAGATCGATTTATATTTTGGACCTGAGAACACTACAGCCATTAGATTATGATGCCATCAGGGATGCGGTAACCGCAACAGGAAAAATTTTATTGCTGCATGAGGATACATTGACAGGAGGTATCGGCGGAGAGATCGCCGCATGGATCGCTGA
>CAYTQB010000018.1:0-1103 GCA_964439615.1 uncultured Ferruginibacter sp.
GAAAATATCATGCTGTCCCTGTCATACACGTCGAGCACCCGTGACAAAGTTTCTGTACCTATCACCAGACATTTTTTTGCAATGCCTGCTTTAAAGTAAGCGTCAGCCTGTATCACCCCTTGCACCCATCCCGGGCATCCAAATAGGATATCATAGGGAATACAGGACGGGTTTTTTATGTTGAGCGAATGCTTTACTCTTGATGCAAGCGCCGGCAGCACGTCAATTTGAATGGTATGTTTTATTACGTTGCCAAAATTGTGCGCCACAATGATCTGGTCAATGGTTTCGGGGTCACACCGTGCATCTTCAATGGCTTTTTGTGCTGCAATAGCTGCCATATCCGATGATTCAATATCAGCAGGTGCATAGCGCCGTTCCTCTATCCCGGTTATTTGCTTGAATTTTTGTACAATGAGGTGAGGTTCTATATCCAATGGCGAATTATCTTCAGCATAAAAATTATGACTGGCAAAGTCCTTGTTGGTCTTTACAAATGAGGGGATATAACAGCCTGTCCCGGTGATGACGGTTTTAATTATCTGTTGCATAAAAAAGATAAATTTTAAAAGCGCAGGCAATCGTGGAGGGTAAAGTTACCAAATAATCATCCAGAAAACATTTTTTACGTCAATCTCTTCCTTTGTACAGGCTAATAGTGCTAAGTTTGACCATTAAAATGATCGTATGAAGAGAGTTCAATTCGCCTCAATAATGCTATTTAGCCTGTTATTTACGGGCGGCCTGAATGCCCAAATCAGAGTTTCTGTTCCTGCTTATACAGCCTATGCATTGCCTATAGAACAGAGTACAGAAGATGATGAAAGCAATATATTCTCTGCAAAAGACGGATTACATAACTGGACTGATACGAGGCAGCAAATACAGTTTTATTTCAAGCTCAGGAACAGGGGTAATCTTCAGCTTGCTCTTTTGATAAAAAACGACAAGCCAGGTAATGTACTATCAGCATCTATTACAGAAAGAAATTTTACCGTAAAAGTTCCGCAATCAAAAGAATTTAAATTGGTAAGTATTGGCGCCGTTGCCATCAACGATACGGGCTTTTATATCCTTACCCTTTCTTCATCCGTAAAAAAAAG
>CAYTQB010000018.1:1203-54624 GCA_964439615.1 uncultured Ferruginibacter sp.
TTCTATTTATGGAATGGAGGTTTCAGATCGGCCAATGCACAATTCAATGACACATTGAACAGGATATTAACCGGTGAAAGGCCTGTTATCGACCTGTATAAAAATGCAGACAGCCTTAAGGAAATTACCAAAGAGAAAGATAGCATACTTGCAGCAATAAAAGAAGGAAAGTTTGATACAACGGGAAGTACTAACAATGTCTATTATAAAATACTGCAAGAGGGTACCGGGAGACAGGTTACACTAAATGATACATTGGTTGTACGCTATAAAGGCAGTTTATTGAACGGTTTTGTATTTGATGAAACCCAAAAAGACCCTGCAACTTTTCCGTTGAAAAGATTGATCAGGGGCTGGCAGATCGGTCTCCCCTTTTGTAAGCAGGGCGGCAAAATAAGGTTGATTATACCTTCACCTTTAGCGTATTCCATCAGGAATTTAAGTGTAATTCCACCTAATAGTGTGCTCATCTTTGATATTGAGGTACTTGAAATAAAGAACACACAATGATGAGACTTTAATTTAAATCCGTTCAGTTAGCAATAAAACACTATATTTGCGCATTATTTAATACAATACAATTTTAAAATGGACACACAAAAAGGTACCGTAAAGTTTTTCAATACTGAAAAAGGATTCGGTTTTATTAAGCATGACGACTCAAACAAAGAAACTTTTGTACACGTTAGCGGACTAGTTAGCGATATCAAAGAAGGCGACAGTGTTGAGTTCAACTTGCAGGAAGGCAAAAAAGGAATGAACGCAGTTAATGTGAAAGTAGTAGGATAAAACCTCAGTCTCAAGACCTTTTAGGGCTATTCAAAAAATGAATAGCCCTTATTTTTTGCTCTAACTCCTGTAAAATTTAAAATGTTTTGCAAATATTCTGAACAATCATACCCCGTATGTTGTTTGTTAATAAATTTACAGCGTCAAATAAAACAAGGACAATGAAAAGAACAACCATCACCCTTTTGGGTATTTTCTCCACTACACTAATTTTTGCTCAACCAGGATTAACAAAGCAGGCTTCTGCAGGGAAAATAGTAATTGCTCCCGGCCAGAAGATAACTGTTGCAAGCAGTATTTCTGTTGATGCTGATCTGAGCATGGGCATGCAGCTAAGCAGTACTTCAACCAGTGAAAATTTGCTGGAAGCAAAGAGCAACACAGATAAAACCTATACCATCAGCAATACCCTCACAAAAGTAAAAGTGAATATGAATATGATGGGCCAGCCCACTAATTATGATTCAGAAAAAAAGGAAGGTAATAATCCTGATGTAGCGAAAGCATTTGACGACAAACTGAATAAGCCGGTAGATGTTACTATTGATAATGCAACAGGCGCTGTAGTAAAAGATGATAAAAAAGTAAAAGAGAAAAACGATGACGATGAGAATACACTAAATGGCTTGTTAGATATGTTTGCTGAAAATTCTGATGATGCTGTGGTTTCAGGTGCATTTGAACTGGTTCCCCTGGGAAAAAACATTGGAGACAGCTGGGTAGATTCTACAGTTTCAAAAGATATGAGAGCAGTAAGAACTTATACATTAAAATCACTAAATGGTAATGAGGCGCTGATACAATTAGATGTTGTTACCACTGCTACAAATAAGCTTGATGTGCAAGGTATGGAAATGGAGTTTAAGAGTAACACAAAAACAACCGGTGAGGTCGTTACAGACATTAGTACAGGACAGGTAAAGAAAAAAGAAACGAAATCAGATATTACCGGAAGCTTTCAGTTGATGGGGCAAGATGTACCCATTACTGCCAGGTCAAGCTCTACTACAACGTATAAATAAGTGTGAGTTACCTTCTTGACAGCAACCAGTTATACCCGATGGCTGTCAGCAAAGAACAAATTCCGGCTATCCACCACAAATTATTAAATCCTACTGCATAGGCAATTTGAGTACCACTTGTGCTCCCGATCACCTGTGCAGCACTCCAGGCCATTATGTATAAAGCAGCATACTGGCCACGGTTCCCTTCTGTACTTCTTGAAATATACCAGGAATTCATGAAGGGCATAGTGGTCATTTCTGCCAAAGTGATAACCAAAGTGGATAGTATTGCTATGAAAAGGCCACTGGATAGCGGAATATTCAGGATAAAAAATGAAACAGCCATAAGAATGGTGCCATAGGTCATCAACTTAAGATAAGGTAGCCTCCCTTCCAGTTTAAATACGATCACCATTTCAAAAAGGGCTATGATAACTCCGTTCATCGCCATTACTATTCCTATCCAGAATTCATTAACATGAAGCCCTTCTTTAAAATATAAAGGGATAGTGGTGAACAACTGGAAAAAACAGATAGCAAACAAAATTTTTAAGCCGATAAAATATAAAAATGTTTTATCAGCATGTGCAGATGCGGGCTTTATAATATCCTTTTTTGCTTTGGTTAAATTCCGTTGCTGTGCCAGGCTTACTTTTGGCAATAACCATATCAATAAAAATGCTGCAGAAATATTAGTTAATCCATCAACCCAAAATAATAAATGGTAATTGATAGAAGCCAGGAAACCACCTAAAGCTCCACCCAAACCCCAACCCAAATTAATGGCAAGACGTACCACTGAAAAGGATTGTGTACGGTTTTGCGAAGTACTGTAATGTGCAATTGCAGTTGCATTCGCCGGTCTGAAAGATTCATTGACCATACTCAGAAAGAATGTACAAACACAAATTGAATAATAAGTGTTCATCTGGCCCAGCGTAATAAACAACAGCCCGCCAGAGAGCAAGGAAAAGAATTGAGTATAATAAAACCCAAACCGGTCACTGATCCTTCCTCCAAAGAATGCACCAATCATTGAGCCAATACCATAAATAGCCACTACAAAGCCAGCCTGTTTTGTGCTGTACCCAATGTGTTTGCAATAGAGGGTCATAAACGGCAGCACCATTGTACCGCTTCGGTTGATCAGCATCACCACAGCAAGCAGCCACATCCTGCGGTTCAGGCCTGTATAAGCATTCCTGTATAGATTAATGGTGGCACTGAGCATAAAAAAGTGTTGCAAAGTTATTCGCAACACTCCATGTAAAGAAAATTTAATTACAGGTTTTCCAGGATTTCTTTTACCGAAACTCTTTTCCTGTAATCAGTATTAAAAAACACAAACTTTATTTTTCCATCTGTACCTATGATATAAGTAGCCGGTACCGGCAGGTTTGCTCCATTACTGCCATTTTCCTTATCAAAATCTATCCCATAGCCTTTGTACCTGGCAATCGTTTTTTCATCCACGGCAAAATTTACTTTATAAGACCGCATGATATTCATTGCCCCATCTTCAATAACCGGAAATACTGTTTTTGTCTTTTCTACCGTCTTTTTAATATTTTCCGCTGTTTCGGGAGTAATGGCCAAAAGCATAGCTCCTTTTGCAATTATACTCTGTAACGAATCAGAGAAATGGCTTAATTGTTTATTGCAATAAGGGCACCATTGTCCCCGGTAAAATAACATAACCACCGGGCCTCTTTTTAATGCCTGCTTAAGGTCTATTGTTTTGCCATCCTGGTCTTTCGCTGTAAATTCAGGAGCAATATCTCCTACTTTTAAACCTTCCGGATAAACTGTTTCGGTTTGCGCAAATACAAAAGAGACAACGAGTAATAACAAAGCTGACAGGTACGTTGATTTTTTCATAACCGTAAAATATTTTTTCCAAAGGTAGATGGGCAGGGATTACTGACTTGTCGGCAATATGACATTGAATAAATAAACAGTAAGCTCAATTATCGATTAAAATTATATGTTTTAGGAATGACATCAAGTACTTTTTTAACTGCTTCAGGCGGAGAAACTACTTTACGGAGCTTTGTATCCATCCATGCACCATCACAGGTGATTTGAGCTGCAAGCATATCATTGTTCAGCCATATTTCATGCACCATTGTCCATTTCCGGTGATCATCAGAAAGTTTATCAAGTTTAAGATTGATCCTGATTTCATCACCAAATTGTATTTCTCTTTTAAACAAACATTCTTCCCTGAAAATGACAGGATTAATATGATGCACTTTCATCAATTGCACGGTGATTCCGTTCTTTGTCAAAAAATACATCCGGCAATAAGCACCAAAGTCAAAATATTTTGAATGCAAGACATGAAAATTAGGGTCCAGGTCACCCCAACGTACTTCTATATTAGTTGAAAACTCCTGCATGAATGAAGTTAAATATCCTGAAAAGACATCCGTAGTAACATCCTCCTATCAATATTATTTAGCTGTATAATACTTCGTAATATTCTTTTGCCATCCTGTTGCTGTCAAACTGCCATCTCACATCTCTCATACCGTTTATAATGATCTGCCGCCATACTTCATGATTTTCATAATACAGTGGGAGCACCTGGTTCTCCAGTATATCGTACAATTTATTCAGGTCATATTCGTCCTGCTCCTGCACACTTATATTTTCATAATCAATGGGCGGAACAACGAAACCATTATTTCCATGATTGATGAATTCACATATCCACCCGTCATGTGTGCTGCAATTAACCGAGCCGTTCATGGCAGCCGTCATACCGCTGGTTCCGCTTGCTTCCCGTGGCACCCTGGGATTATTCAACCAAAGATCAGCTGCCTGTTTTAATCTTTTGCTTAAAGCCAGTTCATAACCAACGCAAACTGCTACATTATCATACTTTTTACTCAAGTGAACAAGCATATTAAAATCACTGATAGCAGGATAATCAACCGGGTATGGTTTTCCTGCCCAAATGATCTGCACCGGATATTTGGGGTTATTCAGTAATGCCTCAAATCTTTCTTCATCTCTTGTTATCAATTCAGCTCTTTTGTATCCGGCAAAGCGGCGGGCCCATACTATGGTAAAAACACCAGGCTTTAGCATCTTTCCGGTTTGGTCAGCCACAATATCAAACGCCCTTTTCTTCAAATATTTTTTGCGGTCATCAAAACCATGATCATTTTGCTCTTCCATAAAACGGTAAAGCTGCTTATCGGCCCAGTAATGCCAGTTTTGTGCATTGGTGATGGCTTTTATCTCACATATATCATCATATTTCTTCCATAGCTTCCTGCTTACTTCCCCATGTAACTGGCTTACCCCATTGGCCAATCTTGCAAAACGCAATGCAGCCAGGGAATGATTGAATAAATTTCCTTCCATGCCCGTCAGTCTCCGTACCTCTTCCAGCTTCATGCCACAGAAATAACTCATTTTTTCGCAGAGGTGAATGTCATGCTTTTCATTCCCGGCTTCTTCAGGTGTATGTGTGGTAAACACCATACGTTTTCTCACTTCATCTTTACTACCAAATTTTTTATACAGGTAAAATGCTGAACTGATGGCATGCGCTTCATTTAGATGATACAGGTCGGGATTGAAATTTATTTCATCCATCAACTTAGCGCCTCCCACACCCAATAAAATGAACTGGGCAACTTTTGTAGCCACATTGGCATCATACAAACGATGAGTGATGGTTTGAGACACATAATCATTCTCCGGTAAATCGGTACTCAATAAAAAGATAGGGGCCGATTTAAATGTCTCCGGATTCAGGTACCATGCTTTTACCCAAACCGGGTGCTCATGAATATCTATCTGGAACTTTATTCCGGTATCCTCAAGAAAATTGTAGATCTTTTCATTCCACTGCACTTGCAGTGTCTGGTCCTGGTTACGGGCCTGGTCATAATATCCGTATTTCCAGAGAATACCAATACCCACCAGGTTCTGACGGAGTTCATATGCGCTACGCATGTGTGAACCGCTTAAAAAACCCAGGCCACCGCTATAGATCTTGAGTGGTTGGTGTACTGCAAACTCCATGGAAAGATAAGCTACACGTTTGCCATACTGTTCATTCACATGATAGGGTACATTAAAAGAAGAAAAATTCATATTGGGCTAAGTTGGTTTCGGTAGCAATATTACTGGAAATTTCAGACAAGTGTGTATTAAATACATATTACTTGTTCTCCAATACAGCAGTTACTTCAATCTCTATTAGTAAGTCTTCATTAATAAGTTTTGATATTTCCACCATTGTGGCAACAGGTTTAATATTTTTAAAGATCTCTCCGTGTGCTTTACCTGCCTCTTCCCACCTGGAAATATCCACGATAAACATTCTTGTACGAATCACATCTTTTAGGGATGCTCCGGCTTCGATCAGCACTTTTTCAATCTTTTTAAAAATAAAAACCGTTTGGGCGTACACATCACCCTTTCCTATGAGTATATCTCCATCCATGGCAGTGGTGCCTGCAACTTCTATTATATGTCCTACACGAACAGCACGGGAATACCCCACCACATTTTCCCAGGGAGAGCCCGACCCGATATTTTGTCTCATTGGATAAGTTTAAGCCCTCAAATTACTAATTGGTTTTAACAGTGAAGCCAACCTATTGAGAAAATATTTTGTAAATGGAAATTATATTTTTAGTTTTGTCTAAAATTAATTTTCAATATCATGAATTTTACTACCAGTGAAGAAAATTATATCAAAAGCATTTATCACCTGCAGCAGGAAACGGGTACCGTGAATACCAACTCCCTGGCAGCTGAAATGCATACCCGGCCTGCTTCTGTCACGGATATGCTGAAAAAGCTCAAGGCCAAAAAATTGCTTCAGTATGAACGGTACAAAGGTTTTAAACTAAATGATGCCGGGAAAAAGGCTGCATTGGATGTGGTGCGAAAGCACAGGCTATGGGAGTTTTTTTTAGTGGAGAAATTAAATTTTGACTGGGACAAGGTTCATCCCATTGCAGAGGAACTGGAACATATCAGCAGTACTGAATTGATACAACGCCTCGATAAATTTCTTGGTAACCCCTCCTTTGATCCGCATGGAGACCCAATCCCTGATAAGAATGGTAAGATACCGGTGTTAAGCCAGCAATGCCTTTCCAATCTACCCTTGAAAAAAACAGCAACAGTAAGTTCAGTAAGCAACCAAACTGCTCAAATGCTGGAAATGCTGAAACATTATAACATAGCACTGGGCACTCAACTGATGGTTTTAAAGAGATTTGACTTTGATGGCTCATTAGAAATAAAAGTTTTAAAACAAGCACCCTGCATCATCAGTGAACAGGTTGCTAAAAATGTTTTTGTACATTATGATCAATAGAAAAAACAATGATGCTTCGTTAAGTGAAGTACACGGATCGGTAGATACTACCATAAAGAAAACAGGTTGGAGGAGAATACTCTCCTTCCTTGGCCCAGCTTATTTGGTAAGTGTAGGTTATATGGATCCCGGTAACTGGGCCACCGATCTTGCCGGTGGAAGTCATTTTGGCTATACCCTTATATGGGTTTTGTTGATGAGTAACCTTATGGCATTATTACTGCAGGGTCTTTCGGCAAGGTTAGGTATTGTAAGGGGAAGAGACCTGGCACAAGCCAATAGAGAAACCTACCCCCGGGTAATAAATTTTTTCTTGTATATCCTTGCAGAAATTGCCATTGCTGCAACTGACCTGGCCGAGGTATTGGGCATGGCCATCGGTATCCAGTTACTTACGGGCCTGCCATTAGTGTGGGGAGTCTCAATCACTGTTTTAGATACCTTCCTTCTTTTGTTTTTACAAAGGCTGGGCATACGCAAGATGGAAGCCTTTATCATCACCCTGGTTGGGGTGATCGGAATTTCATTTTTGATACAGATCATCCTGGCAAAGCCACCAATGGGAGAATTGGTCACAGGTTTTATACCTGGCAAAATGAGTGAGGAGGCATTGTATATAGCTATAGGTATCATCGGGGCCACGGTTATGCCACATAACTTATACCTTCATTCTGCCCTTGTTCAAACAAGAAAAATAGACCGAAGTGATGCAGGTATCAGGCAGGCACTTAAATTCAACCGCATTGACACCACCATAGCATTGAACCTTGCTTTTTTTGTGAACGCAGCAATTTTAGTTGTAGCTGCTACTGTTTTTTTCAAAACCGGCAATTCGGATGTGGCCGAAATAAAAGTGGCACATCAACTGTTACCACAGTTCCTTGGTAACCTTGCCCCTGTCCTTTTTGCAATTGCACTGATCGCTTCGGGGCAAAGCAGCACTATAACCGGGACACTGGCCGGCCAGATCATCATGGAAGGTTATTTAAGCCTTCGCATTAATCCCATGTTGAGGAGATTAATTACAAGGCTTGTTGCCATCATTCCTGCGCTGATAGTGATTGTTATTTACGGTGAAGACAATGTGGATGCCCTGCTCATTCTCAGCCAGGTAATCCTAAGCCTTCAACTTGGTTTTGCTATCATACCGCTGATTCATTTCGTAAGTGATAAAAAGACGATGAACAAATTTGCTATCAGACCCCTTACAAAAATTGCCGCATGGGCCATCGCCTCCGTACTCGTATTTCTGAATTTGAAAATGCTGGTCAATGAAATGAGTTCTGTGTTTACAGACGGAATGCTCTGGCAGAAAGCATTAGTAGTATTGGGGGGATTGATCTGTATTTCCTTGTTGGTTTATATCATCATTCATCCATTTATCATAAAGACCCAAAAGCAGGCTTCCATTAAGATACATCCCGAAGCAAGTAGATTTAAAGACCTGAATATTCCGAGGTTCTATAAAATTGCCATAGCACTTGATTTTTCTGAACATGATGAAAAGTTATTGGCCTATGCAATAGGACAGGGCAAAGAAGATACTCATTACCTGTTGATACATGTTGTTGAAAGCGCATCTGCAAAATTATTTGGTCATGAAAGTGATGATTATGAATCAAGGAAAGATAAAGAACGACTGGATTCTTATGTTGCCGAATTACAGGCACGTGGATTTACTGCTGAAGGTTTTCTTGGTTATAAGAACAGGGCAAAGGAAATTGTCCGGATCGCCAGGGGGGTTAATACCGATATGCTGGTGATGGGGGCTCATGGCCATACCGGTTTACAGGATTTTATTTATGGAGAAACAGTGAATACAGTAAGGCATGAATTGAAGGTTCCGGTACTGATCGTTAATTTGTAATGAGTAAACTTAATTCCTTGTCAATTTTTTTATTCCAGGATAACTGTACCCTGGGCAATCTTCCATTCATGGTTTGTCCGTCATAGTCATCCTGCATTTTTCCAAGCGCTTCATAACATTCATCGTGGATCTGATCTGCCAGGGCTTCATAATTATTAGAAGTAAAATGTGCCGCCTTTAATTTCTGGATGAACAGGCAGGCATTTATGTAGGTAATGTCAAAATGGTGCTGTTCATGTGTCAACGCATAGTCTGAGTTCATGCCCGGCTTTACCCATGAGTTTCTTTTATTGAAATAACAAAGAACGATGATATTCACATTGGTTTTACCGTTAACAGATTTCATCGTCATACGGTAGCCAAAACCCGATTCGGTTATTGCAGCGGCTGCACTGTTGCTCACCGGGGTACCTCTAAAGTCTTCCCACACCAGCTTTCTATCCGGGTTATAATAAATAGTGTCGCTGGCATTCCATGGCTTCTGCCATTCCACAGATACAATAAACTGGGCAGAGGCCGTACTGCTGATCAATAATACCCCGATACTTAAACAATATTTTATCATGCGAATACAAAATAACCCAAACCAATTGCAATTATTGTTTTTGAAGACGAAGCCGGGCCAGATTTATAATATTGTTAACAGCCAAACTATTTTGAATAGGAATAATAATATTTGATCTCAGGCCGTTCGCTGTGAACTATATTAACTCTTGAAAGTAATCCTTGTTTGTTATATGTATACAATACCTGGATATCATATTTCTTCAACCCATTATCGTATTTAAAAAGATATTCTGTGCATTGCTTCCTATCATTGAAGGTCCATTGGTAAAAAAAGGGTGGCCTACCATGCTTTAAAATTATATCATCATCTCTTTCCGTTCGTTTAAGTATGCTTTTTGTTTTATCATCTGAAACCATTGCCAGTAATCCATCCGTGTAGTAGTCAAAATAGCTGACATAACTGGTATCACCCATTTCGGAAAAGATACTGGACAACTGGCCTAGCCTGTTATAATAACTATACCAATGTGAAGTATCCATCCTGGTTTCCTGCTTAGTTCCCAAAGGAGCTGAAGGATCTTTAAGAACCGGGACTATGGCCGTCGTCTTCGAAATAGAATCACTTATCCATTCCGTTTTAAATGTAGCGCCTGCTGAACCATTGGGTGCAACAGCCATTAAGTAAGTCATCCCCCTCTCAGGCACATTATAAACAAATGAATCCCTAAGGCAGATAACAGAGTCGTAATTAGATATTTTACGCCAGCACCAGTTTGTTGAAATAATATTACCAGCCGCATCGAATATTTTTTCGCCATGCTTAAATGCCTTCTTTTTACCTTCAGGTGCATCTTTGAAAATTGTTACTTTTCTTATGCCTTCCCTAACGAGTGTGGTTCGTTTGTTAAGCAATGTGTCATCATAGCGTTGTGTATTTTCTTCGGTGGGTAACATATAGTGCCATTGTGCCGGTAGCTCAGCATAGAAAAAACAAAAAATTGTCAGCAAAATGATTATATGCTTCATTTATTTTCTTCAAGTAATATAAAGCTCTGATTGTACTACTTGCCCACCAGGTGCTTTCGGACAAGTACCATAATTTCGGCAACAGCAATATTCTCCATGCATTTAAAATGGCCTTTGGGACATTTCTTATATCCGATCTTGCTACAGGGCCTGCACCACAGCTTATTTACTTCCACCACATCATATAGCTGTTTTGAAGACCTGCCATAATAGGGATACATCCCAAAAGCAGGAACGGTATTACCCCATACAGAGATAATTGGTTTTTGTAATGCGGCTGCAATGTGCATCAGGCCCGTATCATGCGTAATCACCAGTTTTGAACGCCTCACCAGGTCTGCGGATTCATTCAGGTTAAATTTGCCACAGGCATTGTAAATCTTTACTTCATCTACAGCTGCAATTGCCTTCCCGTCTTCATAATCTTCTTTTCCCCCCAGTAATATAAGTGGATGACCGATAGCAGCACATAATTGTTTCAGTTTATGAATGGGAAGTTTTTTTGTAGCCAGGGCAGCTCCTATCACCACAGCAATATATCCATGTAAATGAGAAGTGGGGAGGTCTTTGTTATCTACCACATCTTTTGCAGGTATAAAATAATCAAGGCCTTGCCCATCATCTGTTACTCCAAATGATCGTATTGTTTCCAGGTTTCGGTCAACAATATGTTTTTTAGGAAGAAGATTTACTTTGAGGTTAGTGTAAACATATTTTTCAATATTGAGCTTGTTAAATGAAAAAGACTTTGCTCCTTTCAAAAAACCCTTTATACGAAGTGTACGCAGGTTATGATGCAGGTCAATAATATAATCATATTCTTCCGTCAGCAATTCATGCAGCATGAGGTCAAAGCTATCGCCAAGTGTATGTGTCTTATCAATGTAAGGATTATCGGCAACTATACCCCGGAATGCCTGTTTGGTAAGAAAGTGAATCTCCGCATCAGGAAGTTGTTTACGCAAACAACGGATCACTGGTGTGGTTAATACAATATCTCCAATGGAAGAAAAACGTATGATTAAGAATTTTGCCACAGCAGTTTAATGTTAAGGCATCAGCTCTTCACCTTCGATATAATTAAGGTCTTTATGAAAAGTTTCCTGTGTAAAGTAAAATGCAATTAATGTTATCACCATTACAATAATACCGGTAACAATACCGCTTTTTATTAGTTGCCATCCCCAGTTTTTTTGAAACAGGTCTAAAAAGATCATGTTGATCAGGGGCAAAGCGCCTCTAACCATGTTAGGAATTGTGGTTGCGGCAGTTGCCCTGAGGTTGGTACCAAACTGCTCTGCCCCCATTGTTACAAAGATTGCCCAAAAGCCTGTACTGAAACCCAGAGCTGCACAGATGATATACATGCTTGTCTCACTATTATTATAGCTACTGAAGAAAAACAATAACGAAATCATGCAAAGTATGTAAAACAACAACAGGGCTTTCTTCCTGCTCTTGAAATACTGGCTCACCAGGCCAATTAAAATATCGCCGATTGCAATAGCTGCATAAGCAAACATGATGGAACGGCCCGAATCAATGTTCGTACTTCCAAACATAGCTTTCCCAAACCTGTCACTTTGATTTATTAAGATACCCACCACATACCAGGTAGGTAATCCAATTAAGATAGCCAGCACATATTTTTTAAATCGTTGTGCATTATTAAAGAACATGAGAAAGTTCCCCCGCTGTACATTGGTTTCTCTTACTTGTTTAAACATCCCCGATTCAGCAACGCTTACCCTCAGAAATAATAACAGGATACCCAGTCCTCCACCGATTTTATAACAAAGCCTCCAGTCGTCCGTCCACTGGTAAGTAAAGTAAGCAGCTACCGCACCAAATAACCCGATACCTGCAACTAAAGAAGTACCTACGCCTCTTTTATTTTTTGGCAACAATTCACTTACCAATGTTATTCCTGCGCCCAATTCACCTGCCAGTCCCAATCCGGCAACAAAGCGGCACATGGCATACTGATCAACCGATTGAATGAACCCAGTAACAAAATTTGCTGCAGAATATAAAATGATAGAGCCAAATAAAACAGAGAGTCTTCCTTTTTTATCTCCCAAAACACCCCAGATAATACCTCCCAATAATAAACCGCCCATTTGCCAGTTAATTATTTTCGTGCTGTCAGCCAATAAGGTTGCGTCGGTAGCCCCAACAGCCAATACACTCGATTTTTTTACGATGGTGAACAGCAACAGGTCATAGATGTCTACAAAATACCCGAGGGCGGCCACAATAACTGCAATGTTAAAAACAGATGCAGGTTTATTTTGTGTTTGTATCATCAGCCTTTTTCTTTTTTCCGAAAAATAATTTTATTAAAACGGGTGCGGTTGTCACCAAAACAATTCCTATGACAATTATCTCGAGATGCTTTTCCAGGTCAATCCCAAATTGCTTCTTTACAAATGAATTTAAATAATGGCCAATGAATAACATGGAAACGACCCAGGCAATGCAGCCAATAATATTAAAGAATGAAAATTTCTTTTTATCCATGCCAACGATTCCTGCCACAATGGGTGCAAATGTGCGGATGAATGGAAGGAACCTGGCAAACACAATGGCGCCGCCCCCATGCTTATCGTAAAAATCTTTTGCCTGGTGTAAATATTTTTGTTTGAATAAAAGCCTGTCTTTCCAGTTATACATAGCAGGCCCCACACGCCTGCCGAAAATATATCCTACCGTATTTCCTAAAATACCGGCGCCAATGCAGAGGGCGCTGATCATCAGCAGGTTTAAAAAATCACTTCCTGTATCGTATAATGAAGCCGCCAGTTTATTACTGAATATGCCGGCAACAAATAATAAAGAATCTCCTGGGAAAAAGAACCCGATAAACAAACCGGTTTCTGCAAAAATGATAAGTAACAATAACCACAAGCCCCCATTATCAATATACCATTGCGGTTGCAGCAATTGCGTCCATGAAAACTCAAGAAGAAAAAAATCGGGCATTTGTATTACTTTAATAGTTACGGATTATCCAACTGGCCTTCCCATTTACTTACGGCAGCAGTTGCCAAAGCATTACCTAATACATTGGTCATGGTTCGGCCCATATCACAAAATACGTCAATTGCAAGTATCAGTCCCACTCCTTCTGGCGGCAAACCAAACATAGCGCCGGTAGCTAATACCACTACCAACGATGCTCTTGGTACTCCGGCTATTCCCTTACTTGTTATTAAAAACACAAGCAGCATTATTATTTGCTGAGATATATCGCCGGTTATGGAAGTAATATTGAAGGCCTGGGCAATGAACATGCTGGCAAATGTCATATACATCATGCTGCCATCTAAATTAAATGAATAACCAAGCGGTAAAACAAAGCTTACTATTTTATTATTGC
The DNA here is from genome assembly GCA_964439615.1 of uncultured Ferruginibacter sp. Lineage (GTDB taxonomy): Bacteria > Bacteroidota > Bacteroidia > Chitinophagales > Chitinophagaceae > Ferruginibacter. Next base: position 15,123 of record CAYTQB010000018.1, read on the forward strand.
ATCCAAACCGCTCCATTTCTTCTACCAGTTTTGGATAAACTGCTTCGCTACTGGCAGTGCTGAAAGCAATAGACATGGGTGAAGCAATTCTTCTCAACAAACTGGGGAGGCGGTTCTTTAAGAAAAGATAACCAACGAAAAGAAGTAACAACCAAAGTATGGCCAATCCTAAATAAAACTCTCCCACATATTTTCCGAAGGTCACCAAAATACCCAATCCATTTTTTGCTATGGCCGCTGCCATGGCCCCGAATACTCCCAGGGGTGCCATATACATTACGTAAGTAACCATTTTTAGCACTACATGAGCAACAGAGTCCAGCGCATTAATCACAGGTTCTCCTTTTTTGCCGATAGCGGTTAATGCTACTCCAAAGAAAACTGAAAAAACAACCAATTGCAGTATTTCGTTAGTTGCCATCGCCTCTATTACACTTTTTGGCACTACATGCTCAACAAATTTTTGTAACGAAAATCCTTTTGATTTTTCCAACAGATCGTTAACAGCCGCCATATCAGTGTTGGTAATATCCACCCCAACACCTGGTTTAAAAATATTAACCAGTATCAAACCCAGGGATAAGGAGATCAGTGAGGCTGAAATAAACCAGATCATGGCTTTGCCTCCAACCCTTCCTACAGTTTTCATATCGCCTAATTTTGCAATTCCCACAACCAGCGTTGCAAAAACGATTGGTGCAATGATCATTTGCACCATGCGAAGAAATATAGTGGTCAAAAGCTTTACGTTTTCTGAGAAAGCTTTCACCGTATCTGCTGCATAGTTCTCATGCACATAATAACCTACCAGTATACCCACTACCATTGCAATAAGAATATAAAGCGTAAGCCTGCTTTTTTTGGGGGGTTGATGCGTTATTTCCATTGCAAAACATTTAGTAACGCAATATAATATTAAAAGCCGTTAAACAGCTTCGGCCTGCAAAAAAGTACAAGTGGTTGCTTTTTTAAAGATTAATTGCTTATTTTTCCAATTCATTGTTCATCAAAACCAACCAACTATATGAGTTTATTTGTAAAGAAACCATTGAGCCAGATGCTGGCCCAGGCCGAGACGGGTGAGCACAGCCTTAAGCGTACTTTGGGCGCTGCTAATCTAATCGCACTTGGTATTGGAGCTATCATAGGAGCCGGGCTTTTTGTAAGAACTGCCGCAGCTGCCGGACAGGCTGCTGGTCCGGGTGTAACATTATCATTTGTAGTTGCAGCCATTGGCTGTGCTTTTGCAGGATTATGTTATGCCGAATTTGCAGCAATGATCCCGATAGCCGGTAGCGCTTATGCCTATAGCTATACAACCATGGGTGAACTGGTGGCCTGGATAATCGGCTGGGCGCTGATCATGGAATATGCTTTGGGTGCCGCAACCGTTTCTATTGCATGGAGCGAATACCTGAATAAACTCTTTGGCGGGCAAATACCCTATGAATGGTGCCATTCGCCGTTTGAAAGTTTTACCGATTCTGCCGGTGTTCATCATTCCGGCATCATGAATGCACCAGCGCTAATCATTCTTCTTTTACTCACATTATTGCTGATCAAAGGAACACAGGAATCTGCTATAGTGAACATGATCATTGTATTCATCAAAGTTGCAATCGTTTTAATATTCATTGTTATCGGATGGCAGTTCATTAATGGCGCAAATCATACTCCTTATTTAATTCCTGAAAACACTCCTGCAGTTACCGACAGCGCCGGAAAAGTGATAGCCGATTACAGCGGGTGGAACAAGCATGGTTGGGGCGGTGTACTTGGTGGAGCAGCTATTGTATTCTTCGCCTTCATTGGCTTTGATGCAGTAAGTACAGCTGCACAGGAAGCAAAGAACCCCAAGAGGGATATGCCGATCGGTATCCTCGGCTCTCTCGTTATCTGTACTATTCTCTATATCCTTTTTGGTCACGTACTTACGGGTGTGGCAAATTGGAAAGATTTTGTTGATCCTGAAAAAGGTCGTGAAGCATCTGTAGCCTATGCCATCTCAACTTATATGACAGGCTATGGCTGGCTGGCGACTGCCGTTACTGTAGCGATACTTGCCGGCTTCTCCTCTGTTATCCTGGTGATGCTGATGGGGCAAAGCCGTATATTCTATACCATGAGTAATGATGGGCTTATTCCAAAAGCATTTGGTGAGCTTCATCCAAAATTCAGAACACCATATAAAGCCAACTGGATATTATTTGTTTTTGTAGGGTTATTTGCTGCATTTGTACCAGGTCATGTTGCCGGTGACCTTACATCATTTGGAACATTATTCGCCTTTGTACTGGTGAGTGCTGGCGTTTGGGTATTAAGAGTGAAGGAACCAAATATCGCACGGCCATTTAAAGCACCGGTATACCCGGTTGTATCTGCATTAGGTGTGATCATCTGTACTGCAATGATCGTAGGACTGGATGCACAAACATTAAAAGTTGCATTCGGATGGATGGCTGTCGGATTGGTGGTTTATTTCCTGTACAGTAAAAATCACAGCAAGCTTCGTAATCCTTCTGATTTAATGCCAAAGGCATCCGATTTTGAAAAACATTAGTTCATAATTATAAAATCATAAAAAGCCCGTTCGAATGAACGGGCTTTTTTTGTGTTACTTAATTTCAATTTCATCAATAAACAAATGCGTATCTCCTCCTGCTCCTTCGTGCCAGGCTGGAAGTTTACCATACTGCACTGCTCTCACCCGTATATATCTTGCAACAACCGGTGTAAATGATGCCTCAATATTCTTCACCTGTACCTTCCTGTCTTCAACAGGTAAAAAATTCCCGCCGCTGTAAACCTGTAAAAATACTTTGCCATCGATTGATACTTCCACAATGAATTGCTTTGGCGCCACGATCCATGCACCTACATCCTGCAGGAAACCGGCAGAAACATTTGAAATAGTCCTTGCTTCCTGCATATCAATTACGGCGTCCATATCTGTTTTCTGATAACCCTGCCAGTTCCCTTTTCGCCAGTTGGCACTTCCATTGAGGCCGTCTATCAAACCAAATGCTCCACCCCCATCATATTGTTGTTCGAAGTTTGTGTTCAGGTTAATGGTCCAGTTATTGGGACGCTTCATAAATCTTGCAGTAGTAATATAACTAGTCTTACCGCTTTTATTATGTATGGCAATGGCTTTAATGGTCACAGAGTTGTCAATACTAAATTCCCCGGAATATTTTTTTGACGAAGCACCAGGCGCTGATCCATCCGTAGTATAAAAATAACTCACGTTTGCCTGGTTGCTGTTGATGGTTACATTTTTGGTGCCTGTAAAAGACATGGGCCCTGCGTCGATGATTGGATTAAGTATGATCAGGTTATCGGTAATGGATGTAACAGGTATGCCCGTCTTACCAAATACAGACGGTTTATCTCCCATTACAAAATTCATTGAACCTCCTTTATTAATATCGAAATAAGAAAGAAAGGATTTATTGTGGGCCGCATTATTCAGTGTTACAGACTGTACATAATAATTTTTATCACTTACATCGGGTGCTTTTATATTGAATGATCTTCCATTCTCCAGGCGGATGGTTGCAGAAGGAAATAAAGGGGTGCCGATAATAAAATCAGTTGTCCCTGGAGTAACAGGATAAAAGCCCAATGCACTCAATATATACCAGGCACTCATCTGCCCACAGTCTTCATTACCTGATAAACCATCGGGTGCGTCATGATACATTTCCTTCATGATTCTATGAACCATCGCCTGTGTTTTGTGAGCAGCACCGGTAAAATTATACAGGTATGCAATATGGTGGCTGGGTTCATTACCGTGTGCATACTGACCAATAAGCCCGGTGATATCACTTTGCTGGCGGCCCGTAGTCTGTGAATTCTCAGTAAATAATTCGTCTAATTTTTGCTCCATGTACTTTCTTCCTCCGATAAGATCCAGGTAACCCATTACATCATGAGGCATATAAAAAGAATACTGCCAGCTATTGGCTTCGGTAAAATTATTATTCACTTCCCTTGGATCGAATGGCGAAACCCAGTTACCGTTCTTGCGTGGCCGCATGAACCCTGTTTGCAGGTTGAAGAGGTTCTTGTATGATTGTGCTCTTTTAATGTAGTTGATATAATCAATATCGTATCCGAGTTTTTTTGCAAACTGTGCAATACACCAGTCATCATAGGCATATTCCAATGTCTTGCTTACACTTTCATGCTCGTCATCCATTTCCAGGAAGCCATGATCCATCAATGCAGGCAATCCCAAATGGTCCCATGTAGCACTTTTTTTCATGGCTTCCATTGCCAGTTTTGTATCAAACTGGTTGATCCCTTTCATATACGCATCCACGATCACAGGCACACTATGGTACCCGATCATACAATCCGTTTCGCAACCGCTGAGTTCCCATACCGGTAAACGTCCGCCTTCCTTATACTGTGCCAGGAATGATCTGATATAATCGAGTGTTCTTTTTTGATCGATGATCGTATACAAAGGATGGGCGCCACGATACGTATCCCAGAGAGAAAAAACAGAATAGTTTGTAAAATCCTTTGCCACATGAATTTGATTATCCCTTCCCCTGTACTGTTTGTCAACGTCCATATTGATGTTGGGAACGATCATGGTATGATATAATGCTGTATAAAATGTACGCAGTTGTTTATTATCATTGCTGTTTACATCTATTTTGCTTAATTCAGCATTCCACACATTTTTTGCATCGGTCTTTACTTTTTCAAAATCCCATCCTGGTAATTCTTTATCCAGGTTTTTCTGTGCGCCTTCAATACTTACGCCTGATAAAGCTACTTTCGCCATCACCATTTTTTTATCGAAGCTGAAATAAGCTTTCAGGTTCTTGCCATGTTCGTCTCTTCCATCTGTCAGCGCCTTTTCATCTTTCCATATATCTGCAGATTTAAAAGGAACAGAAAATTCAATCGCAAAATGAACATACTGATCGTTAGCCCATGCCTTGCTTCGGCGCAGGCCAACAACCGTACGGTTATTGATCATTTTTATGGAAGATTCGATTACTTCATCCCTGTGTTTGAGGTCGAGAATGATATGTGCAGCCCCGGCAGAATTGAAGGTATATTTATGAAAGCCCACTCTTGTTGTTGTTGTCAGTTCTGCCAGGATATTATCGTCATCCAATTTCACAGAATAATATCCCGCTGTAGCTTTCTCGTTGCTGTGTGAGAATTTTGATCCATAGATATTATTATCCGGAGAAGGGATTCCGCTCATCGGCATTAGCAGGATGTCACCATAATCGCTGCATCCTGTACCACTCAGGTGTGTGTGGGTGAACCCATAAATAAAATCATCAGAATAATGATAACCGCTGCATCCATCCCATCCCTCCAGCCTCGTATCCGGACTAAGTTGCACCATTCCATGTGGTAACACTGCGCCCGGGTAGGTATGGCCGTGGCCACCGGTACCAATCATCGGGTCTACATATTGGGTGTAGTTTTTTTGGGCTTTGATATTAATTGAAAGAAGAAGAAGGAGGCAGATGAATTTTATTTTATTTTTCACATTAATCGTTTTGTGCAAGATAAAACTTTATAGAGGCAGGCAAAATAAAAAAGCCCCGTAAAGGGGCTCATCTTTTTAACTAAATAAAGTTTAGAATGGCAAATCGTCAACAGGTGCAGGAGCATTGGCTGTTTCTGTTTTAACTACCGGAGGAGTGGTCATTCCGGTATTGGTCACATTGCCTTGGTTTGCACCCTGGTTATCACGGTTTCCGCCACCAAGCAATTGAATGTTTTGAACCCTCATCCTCAATGTGGCGGCAGCCTGTCCCTCTTTGTTCATATAAGGGTCTGCCTCTGGTGAACCTTCTGCATAAACCATGGTACCCTTTACCAGGTAAGGAGCAATAGCTGTTCTGTCTGTCCAGTAAGCACATTCTACCCAGGTGGTCCTTTCTTTCTGGTTGCCTTGTGCATCTTTAAAACGTTCTGTATGTGCAACACTAAAGTTGATCACATTTTTGCCATTGATCTCTTTTACGATGCAATCTTTACCAAGATTGCCGATAATCTGAAGTTTAATCATAACTGTGTTTTTAAATTATTAATCGATGTATCTGGTTTTGCTAAAGTTATATTCCACTAAAGATAAAAGTTAATCCCATACATTGGCCTTTGGTGCTTTTAATGTGCGTAAATAATCCAATAATTGCCCGGTAAGCACAGCCTCATGGTAAGCTACCCGTAATAAGTAATCTCCCAACTTACGGTGCTGGTTCTTTTCTTTACGGGTGATATAGACTTCGTCCAGCTCTTTTAAAGAGAAAGAATGAACCATTTTTAAAAATTTTTCCCGGTATGGTTGAGCATGTTTAAGTTCATCATCAACCGTGGTATAGGGGTTGCTCGTCAAGGGACTTTCATAATTACCGAGGCCTCCCCGGTTAAGAATGATATGGTGGTAGATATTTTCCGATTCCAGCACATGCCGTATCATTTCGAAACAACTCATGGCATCCGGGTCGGGCCTCCAGTAAAGATCATCCTCCGAAATTTCTTTCCATATTTTAATACTTCTGCGCCTAACCTCTTCAAAGTTCAGGATCAGCAATTCCTTTGCATTCATTTCCTGCCTGTAGTTTTATTATTAATTCAATTTCTTCTTCAATGTGCTTACCTGGCTCTGGAGGTTATTCACCATGCTGGCCAGTGAGTTCACATCCCAACGTTGCTGTTGGCTTATTTTGCTGATAACCATTTGTGCCTGCCATAATTCCACCACATCTTCGGCGTTTACCTGGTATGGCTGGTATTGTGGATTATCACTCACCAGTGTCAGTTTATTCTTGCTCCGGTTGTTCTTTTCCACACGTTTGTACACAATACCTTCATTGCGGCTCACCACAATATAAGCCTGGCTGTTTTTTATATCGGCTGTGTCTTCAATTTTTTCTCCAACAATAATGCTACCGCTGGGTGTAGGCAGCATACTATCGCCGATGATCTCAAATGCCCGGTAATTGCCACCTGAAAGCATTGGCAACGTAAATGTATTGAGCTCATCAATGAATTCACTGTCGGCATAACTGGCCAGGTAACCGGCAGCAGCTTTTACCGGTACAAAATGAATTACATTCCTGTTGGCGCTCATCATTTTTTGCTGGCGACGCTTGGCCAAATAATTATTGGCCGTGTTGCCAAGGTCCTTCAGCAAAAGCTCGTCTAAAGTAAGTTTGAACATATCGGCAACAATTTCCAGAACATCGAGCCTGGGATCAGCACGTTCTTCCTCATAAGCCCCCACTAACGAGCGCTTGATGCGGAGTTTGTTGGCAAATTCCTCCTGTGTCCATCCACGAAGTTTGCGGAGGTATTTTAGGTTTTGTCCGGCTATTGACATAATAGAGCTAATTTGATTAGCACAAATGTACTAATATATTTAGTTTTATCAAATTTTATTTTTTTATTCGCTTTGTATCAGGGAATAAATAGGTTTTTTACTGGTTGGAAAATTCAGCTCTTTGGTGTTATTCTGTATTAAGTTTGGATAGTGGAATAATCTGTGAGTTCCTGTATTTTTGCAGCAAATTTATCTTTATGAATTATTCACTTATCATACACAACATCCTCCGCTGGGTAGTTTTATTATTTGGCGTTTGGGCAGTATTATCTGCTTTGTTTGCTGTTATATCCAAAAGAAGGTACAGCAGCAGCGATAACAGGGTGAGTCTTTTTTTTATGATCAGTTGCGATATACAGTTACTGATGGGCCTGATCCTGTATTTCACTGGTACCTGGTTTGAAAAGCTGAAAAGTGGGGTAGGTGAAGTTATGAAAAACCCTGCTGAGCGTTTCTTTGCTGTGGAACATGCCCTGATGATGGTCATTGCCTGGCTATTGGTTCATATCGGCAGAAGCATGGTGAAGAGAGCAACTACCGATGCCCAAAAACACAAGCACACACTAATCTATTTCGGAATTGCGTTAATCATTATTATAGCAATGATCCCCTGGCCTTTCCGTCAGCCGGGTATTGCCAGATTATTATTTCCTCAGTTTTAATATTCAGAATGACCAAGAACAAAAAAACTAAACCCATCATTCTTATCACCAACGATGATGGCATCACAGCTCCCGGAATCTGTAATTTAGTAGAAGCAGTAAAAGACCTTGGCAAAGTTGTAGTGGTGGCACCCGATAAACCACAAAGCGGAATGGGGCATGCAATAACCATTGGGCACCCCCTGCGCATGCATAAAGTAGATATTTTCGGCGATACAGAAGCCTGGCAAACAACAGGCACTCCTGTAGATTGTGTAAAACTGGCTGTGGACAAAGTGCTGCACCGTAAGCCCGACCTGTGTTTAAGCGGTATCAACCATGGCGCCAACCATTCCATTAACGTAATTTATAGCGGTACCATGAGTGCTGCTATGGAAGCTTCTATTGAGAGTATTCCCAGTATTGGTTTTTCTTTACTGGATTATAGTGTGGAAGCAGATTTTTCTGCAGCAAGGTTCTTTATACGCAAAATTGTAAGTGCCTTGCTGAAACAAAAAATGGATAAACATCTTTTATTGAATGTAAATATCCCTGCCGTAAACCAGGAACTGATAAAAGGCGTGAAGATCTGTAAACAGGCCTATGCCAAATATGAAGAGGATTTTGATGAGCGCAAAGACCCACAGGGTAAAAAATATTATTGGCTCACCGGTGAATTTATCAACTTCGATAAAAGCAAAGACACCGATGTGTGGGCGCTCAAGAATAATTATGTAAGTGTTGTGCCTGTACAGTTTGACCTTACAAATTATACGCTGAAAAAGCAATTAGAAAAAAAGAACATCTTCAAATGATATTTAAACGAGACAATTTTATTTTTGGATTTATACTGGGCCTGGTTGCCCCCTTTGTCGGCTTTGCAGTTTTTAAATATACCAAACTGGGACCACTCAATTACTTTCAGGCATTACAATATATTTTTGTACAACCGGGACATCGTTTGTTAACCGCAGCCATCAGCCTCTCCTTAATGGCTAATGCCATCTTGTTTACCTTATACATTAATGCAAGAATTGACAATACTGCAAAAGGCATTTTTGTAGCAACACTTATTTATGCGCTTACCGCTTTAAGCATAAAAACATTCGGATAATTCATTACCACCATTTCGTACCTGAACTTTTCGCCAATTATCGTTTAATTTAGCTTATGAAATATTATATCATTGCCGGCGAAGCCAGTGGCGATCTGCATGGCAGTAATCTTATTCATGAACTGAAGAAAAAGGACACCGCAGCTGATATACGTTGCTGGGGTGGCGATAAAATGGAAGCGGCAGGGGCAATACTTGTTAAGCATTATAAAGAACTTGCCTTTATGGGCTTCCTGGAGGTGATAAAGAACCTGGGGACCATTTTAAAGAACATCAGGTTCTGTAAAGAAGATATCCTCCAATACAAACCAACCACATTAATTCTCATTGACTATCCTGGTTTTAATTTACGCATTGCCAAGTGGGCCAAGGAGCAGGGCATAAAAGTGATCTACTACATCTCGCCACAGGTTTGGGCCTGGAAAGAGAACAGGGTAAAACTGATCAAGGAATGCGTTGATAAAATGCTTGTGATCTTACCCTTTGAAAAAGAATTTTATAAAAAATGGAATTACGAAGTTGAATATGTGGGGCATCCATTAGTGGAAGTAGTTGATAGTTGGCCGTTGACTGTTGATCCTAATAAGAAACAGTCGGAAAATACAATTGCACTTCTCCCCGGAAGCAGGCAACAGGAAATTTTAAAAAAACTACCTATTATGCTGCAGGTGGCAAAACATTTTCCAGAATATCAATTTGTGGTTGCTAAAGCACCGGGACTGGAAGAAAGTTTCTATGCCGGTATGCTGGTACCATATAGTAATGTATCATCAGTGTCGGGTAAAACTTACGACTTACTTATACAATCTAAAGCTGCCCTGGTTACCAGTGGCACTGCTACTCTTGAAACTGCTTTATTTGGTGTGCCTGAAGTGATCTGCTATAAAGGAAGTTCATTCTCCTACCAGATCGCCAAACGCCTGGTTAAAATAAAATACATAGGCCTGGTTAACCTGATCATGGATAAAGAAGTAGTTAAAGAATTGATACAGGATGATCTCACCGTGGAGAACCTGCGACATGAACTGAATGAGCTGCTTAACAATCCGGGCAAACAAAAACAGGTGAAAGAAGATTATGAAGCGCTTAAAGATATATTAAGTAAAGGAGGGCATGCATCGGCAAATGCTGCCGCTATCATCTTCAATTATTTAACAGGCTCAGCGAAGTAATTTTATTACAAGTATGATAAGGCCAATGAGAAAAAGCAGGATGGATATCTTGTTGATACCATGCATATACTTCACAAATTTTGAATGTGGCCTGTTGGGATCCTTTTTTTTCAGGTACAGGTATTCAGCTATTTGGTTAAGTATGCCCATGGTCTTGGTTTATGCTGTAAAATTAACGGCTAATTTTATATTCCAAAAAACCTGTTAAAGGTTTGGGTAGCAAAAAACTATGAACATTCATATTTCGTAGCTTTACCAAACAATTCATATGAACAGGATACTATTTACAGGCATTTTAATTATCGCAGCAATGTCATCATTCTCCCAGAAATATACGGTCACCAAGACCGATGCTGAATGGCGTAAGCAATTAACAGCCGAACAATACCAGGTAACCCGTAAAAAAGGAACAGAAAGGGCATTCTCTGGTATTTACTGGGATAATCATCAAAATGGCATTTATAAATGTATTTGTTGCAACCAGGAACTTTTCAGCAGCAGCACCAAATTTGAGAGTGGAACGGGCTGGCCCAGCTTCTGGCAACCCATCAAAAAGAATAATGTGGAAGAACTCACAGATAACAGCTATGGCATGGTACGTACAGAAGTAAACTGCAGCCGGTGTGGCGCTCATTTAGGCCATGTTTTTGATGACGGGCCCAAACCTACCGGGCTAAGGTATTGTATGAACTCTGCTTCATTGCTTTTTGAGAAAAAATAAATCAATGTGACTGAAACTAACTCCTACGATTCAAAACTGCTCTTAATAAGAGGCTTTGATATTTTTGCACATATCACTGATGAAGAATATAACGAACTAGACCTCGTACACAACTTTATAGAGGCTGCAGACGGAGAATATATTTATTTCCCTTTTCAAAATAACGACAAATTATATTTTACAAAGACCGGGTTTATTAAACTCGGCTATATTGATGAGCAGGGCAACGAGATCATTAAAGAAGTTATACAAAAAGGAGAGATATTCGGGCAACTGACACTGGAAAAAGATAATGCCCAGGATGAATTTGCCAGGGCCTATAAAAGTAATGTAAGCCTTTGTGCATTTACTATGGAAGATTTTTTACACCTCCTCCAACGCAAACCCGATATGGCCATTGCGTTCAGTTTTCACTTGGGCAGCAAGCTTCGTAAAGTAGAAAACCGGCTTTTAAATATCCTGAATAAAGACGTTAAAAGCAGGGTTGTGCAATTGCTTTTACAATTAGCTGCCGATCATCATTCGATAAAAGAAAATACCGCTGTAATTGAAAAATTTTTAACCCACGATGATATTGCTAAATTGATTGGCTCATCCCGCCAAACAGTGACTACCACACTCAACCAGTTTGAAAAACAAAAACTGATAACTATTTCAAGAAAACAGATCAGTATTAATGATATCAGTTCATTCAGGAAGATTGCTGAATCTACAACCGATCATTTTTAACCGCTCTTCCAGGGTTCCTTACTGTTGAAATATCCTTTATTTGAATTAAGCAATCCAGCCTTTTGCCGGGTAGTTTTTCAATAACCCTTCCGGTAATTTTACGCAGGTTTGAGTACTTGTGCAAACACTATAGTTGGTGTAGAAAAAATATTGTAGAAAAACCATACTAACACCCTATAAAACGGCGTTGATTAAGTACCCGATAAAGTTCACTCAAACCGGCATCAATCCAATTCTATGAACCAATTTTATATCCGATGAGAAAACTTTTATCTATTCTATTCTTACTGCTTTCTTCAATTGTTTCTGCTCAAATACCGGCAGAGTCTGTAGTTGCAGTCAAAGCCCCGGGTCAAAAATTCCAGTTTGTCAATAAACAAAACGGTGTCCCCGCCAACCAGTTGTTATGGGATGAAACCGATGCCTTTGTTAACGGTTTTGCCAGGGTTTTCCTAAACAATCAATTCTCTTTTGTAACCAGTTCCGGCAATACTATTTATCCAACGGTACTTGAAGATGCAAGAAATTTTTCGAACGGACTTGCTGCTGTAAAAAAAGACGGGAAATGGAGTTTCCTTACTGAAACAGGAAAAATACTTTTCCCTTTTGCCTATGATATAGTTTTTGATTTTGAGGGTAATGTATCAGTCGCATATGGAAACAAAAAATGGTGGCTGATAAATAATACCGGTGATGGAGTTATGCCCCTGGATATCTCTGTTTGTTATGGATTTAAGAACGGGGTAGCCAAAATTGTTAAAGACGAAAAAGAAGGTGTCCTGTATCCAAATGGCAGGATAGCGCTTAATGCTTTTAAACGTAATATCCCAAAATCTATACCTTATCATCCCCGTCCAATTAATGGATTGGCTAATATAGTTGCTGATTGCCCGGATAATATTGATTTTGAAAATGGCGACTTTTTTAACTGGGAATGTTTTTTAGGCCAGGTTGATTCTATTGGTACAACTAATGTTATCACCGTTAACCCATCACCACCAACAGCAAACAGGCATGTCTTAATTCAAAAAGCAACGCCATCAACGCTTGATCCTTATGGATTGTTCCCCACAAATCCCCCGGATGGAAGTAATTATGCAGTGAAGTTGGGTAATACTAATGTAGGCGCCCAGGCAGAAAGGGTAAGATATACGATTCATGTACCCCTCAATGATTCAAATTTTTCTATTAAGTATGATTATGCAGTTGTTTTGCAGGACCCAGGGCATACGATGTGGACCCAGCCCAGGTTCAATGCAAAACTTTTAGATTCTGCAACCAATACGTATATACAGTGTGCCTCTTTTGAATATATCTCTACATCAAATCTTCCGGGTTTTGCGGTTTCTCCCGTTAATTCATCTGTGATCTATAAACCGTGGGCCAGTGTGTTTTTCAGTTTAAGGGGTTATGGAGGCCAAACCATCTACCTGGAATTTACCACAGCCGACTGTGTGAGAAGAGCTCACTGGGGTTATGCTTACTTAGATGTGCAGAGCACTTGTGGCCAGGCCATCGAAACAGATTATGATTGTAACTTCCCCAATATTACTACGCTAACAGCCCCTCCGGGATTTCAAACTTATAACTGGTGGGATTCAGGATTTACAACCATAATAGGTAATGGTCAGCAACTTGTATTGAATCCCGGTCCTTCAACCAATACTGTTTTCTGGGTGGAAATGATCCCGTTTGCAAACTTTGGTTGTACAGATACTTTAAAAACAACTATTACTGGCGAACTAAGTGCACAATTTACCATGTCGTCACCTGCAGCTTGTGCACCAGGTACGTTTACATTTTATAACAGTGTCCTTCCTTCATCTTCCACATCCTGGAATTTTGGAGACGGTAATACAGGAACAGGAGATACGGTAACACATACCTATGCCACACCCGGAACATACATTGTGACTCTTAATGTAACATCGGCAAGTGGATGTAACGGTACAGCTGCACACAATGTAATTGTGAGACCCCCATCATCTATGAATCAGCCGCCGAACCAGGGTTTTTGTAACAACATGGCTTCAAGCCCGGTGAACTTTACATCTACCTTAAGCGGTACTATTTATAGCTGGACAAATGATAATACAGCTATCGGATTACCGGCAAGTGGTACAGGTAATATCCCTTCAATTATACCGGTCAATACAAGTACTGTTTCAATTACAGCAAACATAACTGTTACGCCATCTACCGGTGGTTGCCCAGGGCCATCAAGGACATTTACAATAACAGTAAAGCCATCACCATCAGTTGTGCAACCCGCAAACCAGGTTTTGTGTAATGGCGCAACTACTAATAATGTTCTGATGTCGGGAACATTACCAAACACTATTTACCTGTGGACAAATGATAACACTTCTATAGGCCTGGGCGCTAGTGGCAATGGTAATATCCTGTCGTTTACTGCTGTCAATACATCCGACACACCGGCTATTGCAACAATTACAGTTACACCATGGGCAGCAAATTGTATAGGGCCGCCTGAAACATTTACAATAACCGTAAATCCAACACCTAATGTAGCGCAACCTGCAAACCTGGTTTTCTGTAATGGTTTTCCAACGAATGCAATATCATTCGCAGGATCTGTAAGCGGTACCACATACACCTGGACAAACAGTAACCCGGCAATTGGTTTGCCTGCTAACGGCACAGGAAATATTGCTCCATTCAATGCCGTCAATGCAACCAATACCCCTGTATCGGCAACAATTACTGTAACACCTACAGCAGCAGGTTGCCCGGGTACTCCTAAAACATTTACAATAACCATAAACCCAACACCTGGTTTAGCACAACCTGCAAACCAGGCCTTGTGTAATAATGTAACAACTAATTCAATAGCATTCATTGGTACAATGGGTGGTACAACTTATGCCTGGGCCAATAACAATACTTCAATTGGCTTGCCTGCCAGTGGCTCGGGAAATATTGCTGCCTTCCTGGCAATTAACACAACTAATGTGGCTGAAGTAGCAACAATTACTGTTACACCTTCGGCAATGGGTTGTGCAGGATTACCCCAATCTTTTGCAATAACTGTAAATCCAACACCAAGTGTAGTACAGCCTCCAAACCAATCATTATGTAATGGATTAGTTACTAATACCATTGCATTTAACGGGCCGGTAAGCGGTACCACATTCACCTGGACAAACACTGCTCCTTTAATTGGTTTACCAGCCAGTGGTTCAGGTAATATCCCCGCTTTCACCGCAACCGGTAATGGATTCTCTACATCGGTTGCAACTATTACAGTAAGGCCAACTGCACTTGGTTGCGTAGGACCTACCAAGGCATTTACCATAACTATTAACCCGATACCTAATGTTATTCAGCCACCAAACCAGGCATTATGTAATGGCGCTTCAACCAACTTAATAACATTTACCGGCGGTATGAATAATATTCCTTCATATAACTGGACGAATAATAACCCTACAATAGGATTGGCAGCAACAGGTACAGGCAACATTGCTTCATTCAATGCAATCAACTCTACCAATGCGCCCGTTACAGCTACCATTAGTGTAACGCCATCAACAAATTTCTGTTCGGGTTCACCTCAGTCATTTACTATAACTGTTCAACCAACGCCATTGGTGATTGCCAGCAATAATACATTTGTGTGTCTTGGAAATTCATCTCAGTTAACTGTTACAGGAGCGGCACAATATAGCTGGAACCCTTCAACATGGTTAAGCTGTACAAATTGTCCTAATCCTGTTTCAACACCACTAGATACTATAAAATATGTAGTACAGGGAACAAGTGCATTTGGATGTATAGCATTCGATACAGTTTCTTTAAATGTGATGAAACCATTCCAGATGCTGATCACACCAAACGATACCTTATGTTTAGGGCAATCAGCAAATCTGGCAGCCAGTGGTGCTTATCGCTATGTATGGTCTCCACCGGCAGGGTTGAACAGGACAGATATAGCAAATCCAAGGGCTACGCCAAGTGCAACAACCTTATATAGTGTTGTTGGTTACGATGAACATAATTGCTTTACCGATACAAATTCTGTAAGGATAATTGTTGGGCCATGGCCAACAGTCAATATCGGCCCCGACCTTACTTTATCAACGGGTAGTACTGTTCAGTTGAATCCTGTTACACAAAACGGGCCTATTGTTAACTGGACATGGACACCTTCGGCAGGTTTAAGTTGTACAAACTGCCCTACTCCAACACTTACTGTGAGAGACAACAGTTATTATGTTCTTTCCGTAATGAATAATTATGGTTGCATAACTAATGATACAATCTTCATTTTTAGTTTCTGTAAAAATGCCCAGGTGTTCATTCCCAATGCATTTACACCTGACGGAGATGGTTTGAATGATGTTCTGATGGTGAGAGGAAAGGGAGTCTTTGTAAAAACATTCCGCATTTTCAGCCGCTGGGGTGAACTGGTCTTTGAAAAAACAAATTTCAACCCCAATGACCTGCAGTATGCATGGGATGGAAAAATAAGAGGCATCCCGGCAACACCAGATGTATTTGTGTATACCGCAGAAGTGATCTGCGACAATGGAGTAACTTATACATACAAGGGGAATACCACCCTGTTAAAATAATTCAGTTATGAGAAAAAATTTAAAAATCCAACTCCTGCTCTTCTCTGTGTTGTTTGCAAATTTTGCAAACAGCCAGGATATTAATTTCTCGCAGTTCTACGAATTGCCTTTATTAAGAAACCCGGCGCTGGCAGGAATATTTAACGGCGATATCAGGGCTACTTCAGCTTTCAGAAGCCAGTGGCAAAGTGTTACTGTACCTTATCGTACTATTGGACTTGGTTTAGAATATAAAAAATCACTAGGCCGTAATTCCAATGATTTTTTAACGATAGGATTCCAGGGCACCAATGATATTGCAGGAGACTCCAGGCTGAGGCGCACACAGATCTTCCCGGTGATCAATTACCATAAATCGCTTGACAGTGAAAAAGATACTTACCTGTCGGCTGGCATCATGGGCGGTGCGGTAATGCAACGATTCGATCCCTCAAAGCTAAGTTTTGATGACCAGTTTGTAAATGGTTCTTACAGTTCAACCAATCCAACAAAACAGGTTTTTACCAATACCGGTTTCACCTATTGGGATGCAGCCGTAGGATTAAACTTCAGCAGCATTGCCGGGCAAAATACCCGTTACTATGTAGGTGTGGGATTGTTTCACTTTACAAAACCTAAAGTAGCCTTTCAAAAACAATATGATATTGTGTTAAACCCTAAATGGGTGGTTAATGCCGGTCTATCGGTTCCAACCAGCGATGCAAATAAACTTATTGTGTATGGCGACTATTTTATGCAGGGAGGTAGCCGGCAGATACAAGGCGGGTTGCTATTCAGCCACGACCTTACACCTGACCTGGAAAATCAGAAAATAGCTATTTCAGGCGGCGCATTTTACCGTTGGAATGATGCTTTCATGCCTGTCATCAAACTCGATTATTATCAATTTGGAGTGGGCATCACCTATGATGTAAACATAAGTAAGTTAAAATCTGCCTCGCAGTACAGGGGTGCTTATGAGATCACCCTGTCTTATAAAGCATTCCGCAATGGCAACGAAAATTCTTCTGCTAACAAAGTAAGATGTCCTGCATTTTATTAACCAGGAAGAATAAAAGATCACAGGTTATAAGTAGTAGCCAGTTCTTTCAGCTCAAGCAGGTTAGTTACATTCAATTTATCAAATAAACGGGCCTTATGTGTGCCTACTGTTGAAGTTTGAATGTTCAGTTCATGAGATATTTCGGTAACAGTTTTTCCCTCCAGCAGCAAGGAAACAATTTCAAATTCACGGGGCGAAAGTTCATTGAATGGGTTGCCCGACTTGCCTGAAAAAGAATCTTCAGCCAGTCTCTCGGCAAACGTATCGCTGATGTATTTTTTATTATTGAGAATAATATTGATGGCCCTTGTTATTTCTTCCAATGGCGCTTCTTTTGAGATAAATCCATACGCACCTGCCTTCATAAACCGTTTGGCATAAATATTTTCAGCACTCATCGAAAACATCAGAACCTTTGCCTCGGGATAAGTAATGTGAATGAACTCCATCAGTCCAAGGGCATCGGTATTGGGCATTTGAATATCCAGGATAATAAGATCAAACTGGTGTTCCTTTAATTTTTGAATGGCAGTTTCACCATTCATCGCTTCATGAATCTCTGTAGGGCTATAAATTTCAGATAAAAGAATTTTTATACCGGAACGGACTACCACATGGTCATCAACCAGAAGAAATTTCTTCATTTTCGTTTGCAGGGTTTAGGTGCAAATGTATAGATACAATTGCTTATTAAAGATAGAATTTTTTCTACACGACAATAGACAAAACAACTATATTTTAATTTGCACAAATTAGTCACCTTTACTGTTAGGTGCCAATCGTGTATCTACGAAATAAAAAACGTAAAACCACGTTTATCACTTTATTGCAGGTAATTGTGGCTGGGAATCAGGTGTTTCTTTTAATGAAAGATCAACGATATTTTTTTAACCCCCAATCCAATTCTTATCAAGACTGAACAATATTACAAATGAAAGGCCTCAATCCTACTACATCTCCTCCAAAGGATATTGCAGCTCAGCATTCACTTCATGATACGGAAGAAAAATACAAGGCCATTGTCGAAAATTCAGTTCATGCATTTTTCTTAACTATTCCGGATGGAACCATATTGGAAGCAAACCATGCTGCAACCGTAATGTTTGGTTACAGCCCCGATGAATTGAGGCAATTAAAGCGATGGCATATTATTGACCATAATGAACCCCGATTCATACAGGCATTGGAGCAGCGTGAAAAAACCGGTTTTGTAATGACAGAAGCAACCGGTATAAAAAAGAATGGTGAGCATTTCCCAATCGAAATTTCTTCAACTGTTTTTACTGATATTAACGGGGCAGGCAGAAGCAGTACTATGATTTCGGATATCAGCCAGCGAAAAAAAACAGAAGCTGCCATGAGGTTAAGTAATGAACGGTTTGACCTGGTAGTGAAAGCAACCAATGACCTGGTTTGGGACTGGGACCTGGTAACCGGTGAAATTTACAGGAGCGGAAACGGCCTGGCCGATGTGTATGGGCATAGCAGCAACGAATCCATTAAAAACATACAACTATGGGCAAACTTCCTGCACCCGGATGATAAAGAAAATATTGGCAGGCAGATCAATTACCTGATACAATCAAATGAAGAAACCGCTTTCAATTTTGAGTATCGTTTCAAAAGAGAGGACGGAGTATATGTTTATATCAATGATAAGGGATATATCATCCGAAATGAAAATGGAAAAGCCATACGCATGATTGGCGCTGCAGAAGATATTACCGAACGTAAAAAAACAGCCCTCGCCATTGAAGAAAGTGAGCAACGGTATAAAATGTTTGTTCAGCAAAGTACCGAAGGCATCTGGCGCATTGACCTGAAAGAGGCCATGCACATTTCCACCCCGCTGGAGCAGATGGTTGACTATTGCTATAATAATGCCTGGGTGGCCGAGTGTAATGACACGTTTGCCAAAATGTATGGTTTCAAAAATGCCGGTGATATCATTGGTATTCCTTTAAACAAAATAATGCCCGCAGATAACCCAGGGAGTCTGGATTATCTCAGGAAGTTTTTTTCAAACGGATTTAAAGTAGAAGAAGAAGTAAGTTATGAAACCGGTAATGATGGCAACCCGCTGATATTATTAAACAATATGATTGGTATTATTGAAGGTGAGTATATTAAAAGGGCCTGGGGCACACAAAGAAATATCACTGAACAAAAAAAAGCAGAACGGGCACTTGCTGAAAATGAGACTCACCTACGTACTATAGTGCAGGCCAACCCCGAATGTATAAAACTGCTTGACAAAGAAGGCCTGATACTGGAAATGAATCCAACCGGGCTTGCGTTGATAGGTGCAGACAGCCCGGACCAGGTGATTGGCAAAAATGCACTTAACCTTGTAGTGCCCGAACATCGTTTGGCATTTGAAAGGCTGATTAAGCGTGTGTTTGAAGGTAACGCCGAAAAACTCCTGTTTGAAATAAAAGGATTTAAAGGCAGGCGGCTCTGGATGGAAACACATTGCGTTCCGCTGAGAAATACAAACAAAGATATTATTGCCGCACTGTCAGTAACACGTGATATTACAGAAAAAGTTCAACTGGAGAACAGCCTTAATGAAGAAAGACAGATCAGGCAGCAGCAAATTACCGAAGCCGTAATAACAGGGCAGGAAAAAGAACGTACCCAGTTAGGAGAAGAATTACATGACAACATCAACCAGATACTGGCATCAACAAAATTATATATCGAGTGTGCACAAAAAAGTGAAGAACCAAGGATGGACCTGCTTAATGAAAGCAGGTTATTGGTAGAAAGAGCAATGGTTGAAATAAGAAACCTTTCAAAATCATTATTACCACCATCACTTGGCGAAGTTGGTTTATTCCAGGCATTATTTGAAATGGCAGAAAATATAAAGCAGGTGAATGCACTGGCCATAGCAATCAACTGGAACAACCTGGATGAAAACGAACTTTCAGACAAATTAAAACTCACCATCTTCCGCATTGTTCAGGAGCAATTGAATAATGTGATAAAACATGCTGCTGCAAAAAATGTATGGATCAACATTAATAAGATTGAGGAAATAATACAAGTAAGTGTTAAAGATGACGGGTGTGGCTTTGATACAGCAGTGAAGAGAGGCGGTGTGGGGTTAAGGAATATCACCAGCCGTGCCGAAGTGAATAACGGTGTTGCTGTCATTAATTCAAAACCCGGCGCCGGATGCGAACTGGTTGCCAGTTTCCCTTTACCCAACTCACTCAGGCAAACCGCTTGATCTATACATCATTGGGGTACACCCTTACTAAACTAAGTAAGTGTTCCCTGATAAGCCAGTAATGCTCCCAGGGTATAAAATGGCCCGCTCCCGGAATGATGATGACTTTGACATGTGGGTTGTGTTTTAGTTTTCCTTTACCGTACTCTACATTTTTCATCGTTACAAATTTATCCATATCGCCGTGTATAAAAGTTACCGGCATATCTAATACCCCGTATCCTTTGTCGATCCTGTACAGGTCTTTCTTAAAATAAACGATCTCGTCATTAGACGGACGAAAGGCTCCCGGCATAAAAAATTTCAGCGGTGAATAAGCAAAGAGATACCTCCAGTATTCTCTGGGTTCGTCTTTGGGAGATATAGAGCCTGCAAGAATGGTAAGCGAAGCAACCGCTGAAGGATTGTCCTGCGCAAGCTGAACAATGACAGGGCCACCAATGCTATGGCCTATCAGGTGTAGCAGTTTATTATTATTTTCCTTCTCTATTATTTTACTGATCATCTGTGTCTGTTCTTCCAGGTGAACAGCGCTGCCAAAGTTGCTGTAACCAAATCCCGGCCTGTCAACAGATATTATCCTGAAATGCCTGAGCAGGGCGCTATCCATCATATAGCCTTTAAAAGCATCCCAGCTACCCGGCGAACCATGGATAAAAAATAAAGTGGGTAAACTATCTACACCAGTCTTTGCATAATGCAGCGTAACATTGCCGGCTTTTACATTTAAAAAACTTACATACAAACCTTTTTGTTCAAATTCAGTTTTAGCCTGTGTATCCGATATCCTGAACTTCATACATGACTGGGCAAAGATTATCCACAGGGTTATAAATATCAGCAACCCCCACTTGAATTTCTTACTGATCTTACGGCTCATCTGTAACTAAACAATTAATAGTTTTTTAAGTTCGCCATCACGGCTTTATTTTCCCTGAACATCTGTAAACCTTCTTTCACTGTAAGGTACCGGTGCCCATTTTTATAGTTTTTAATGCTGATGATGCTTAATAACTTCAGATGTTTTGCAATCTCTTTCCAGGCAAAGAACAACGAATGCCCGGGATCATAAATATGCGTAGGCTCGCTGCCTGCACCATTAAGCTCAATGATCGAAAAATTTTTACCGGCTTCCAGGTCTTCCTTGTTCTTATACATAATATCCAGTCGCCCGAAATAAAATTCCGGTATCTGCTTACAGATATGGTCAAAGTTCCTGTTAAATTCTTCATCGGCCCAATGCGTTACATCAATGAATTTGGCACCCCTGGCATGATTGCCATAGGGAACCATATTCTTAATCTCGTCTTTAGCCAGCACCCTGTTCAGTTCTTCTCCATAAACTTTCTGCAATGCAGGCAGCTGAAAATGATAGCGTGGTTCTTTTTCCAGTATCTGTGTAATGGTTGACACACCATCACCCTTAATAATCAAAAATTCTTTGGCAACGATACCTGTTATTCTTCCGTTTTCCTCACCGGGAATGCGGCAATAAAATATCCCTACTTCTTCGGGAAACAAAATAAGTTCCTGTACCAAAAAATCCATATTGATCCTTGATGCATACCGTGTAATATCTTCTGCCGTATATATTTTCTCTACTCCCCTGCCCTTGCAACCAATATCGGGTTTGGCAATACAGGGATAAGCAATACCTGTTGCATCCATTGCTTTCAATACCTCAGCACCTGTAGTTCCTTTTTTAAATCCCAGCGTTTTAGGAATGTATTGAGCAGGAATGATGTCATAAATGAGTTTCTTGGATTCCATCAAAAATCCGCCGTTCTGTATCCTTGGGTTGGCCGCATTGAAAAAGAAAAATGACCTTGCTTTAATTGAATACCAGAACCACACAAAGTACATGGGGATGTACACAATATCGAAAGGCCAGTATTCCCAGTGCGTTAATTTATGCAGGTATAATCTGAATTTCTTCACTTATAAATTTACAGGAACAGGGCTGATGTGCATGGTTTCTTCATATTGCTGATGCTGTAAAAGATCGGTGTGTAAAAAATCAATGGTCTTGTTATGCAGTACTGCCTGTGTTATACTGAATGTCTTTAGCCCGGTTTGCCTGTTAATGACAAAGCCGTTCTCTTCATCCTCATGGCTATTTGAATGGAATTGATGAACAAGCTTCGGTGTAATTGATTTTGTATCGGCCATAAAGCAGTCAAATAAATTTTTGCGGTGCCGGATAGCTTCACCCGTATACAATGTGGCCGACGACCAGATATAATTTCCTGAATTATCCAGTACCAGTTCATGCTTATCTTTTCCATCCCATCTTAACTCGTGCAATGTGCTGTGCTGAAACAATACCAGTGTGAATGGTTCAATATCATTAAGGTTAAGCTGCTGATAAAATGATAAAGGGTTATCCGACTCAATAATGTCAAGCAGAATCAGCCCCCTGCTTTTTCGATATGGTGGTGCAGGAATATGTTTTACAAAACCGCCGTTCAACAATACGGCAACCACACCGTTATCTGCCGCAGCAAACCAGGTTCCGCCTGCTTTTGAATCTTTGGGGAAGATTATCTTTTTATTGTTCAGCACCTCAACATCAGGCGCATAGGCTTTGGGGCGCTGTACATGCTCGTCACGGTTGGAAGTGATTATTTTTTTATTGCCGGCCGAAATAAAACTTACTGTGCACATTGCTGGCGGTATTGCATGGTAGATGGGGCTACACCAAAATCTTCGGCAATAACAACCTCGCTGGCCGAAATGAGAGCAACCCTTATCAATGCCTGGTGATGGATACAGTGTTCCAGGTTATATAATATCTCCCGGTTATAATTGGAAGCGATGCTAACAGGTTCTTCCTGCGCTCCGCAAACTACCTGCAAAGGTTTATCTGCTCTTTCCAGTTCATTTTGTATTTCTCTTATCACCGCAATTGCTTCATCCTTATCATTTTCGTAAAGCTTGTTCCTTTTGCGGTCATCATAATTTACAATACCTGTACCATAACCGGCAAGCAGGCATTGGTATAATTCAATCACATGCCGGGTATGTTGGCCAATAGTGGCATTGCTTAACGCCGGGCAGGGCTCGGCATAACTGTCTTGTGTTGGCAGTTGCTCAAGCACATGTATAATATCAGCTAAAGCAGATCCGGACTTGGAAAAGATGGTTTTCAAAATTTTAATTTTAAAAGTTGAGGTATGTTTTTCCTGTATATAATTACCAGTAAAGCGCAGCATACAAAAACCGTAACTGCATAACTGAACAAGACCGCATCACCACCAAAATAAACACCCAGTTTGGTGAGGTGAAAGAAGATGGCTCCGCTCATTAATCCCAAACCCATTATGGCGCCTACCAAAGTCGTTCGGGGTATTAATATGAGTACAGAAGCTATCAACTCTCCTATGCCTGTTCCAATACGCCCCCAGGGTTCCATGCCCAGGGTGGTAAACAACTGGATTGACTCTGGCTGTGCCGTAAATTTAAAATACAATGTCTGCAACATAATGAAGGCGGCTACCAGCCTCAAAGCCCATGTAAAAATTGTCTTTGTCATCATATTACAATGTTATGGCAACCCTCCTACTAATGCTGTCGTACAAATGACATTTAATAAAGTATTCAACTAAATTATCGAAAATTTCCTGTAACTGTAATTTACGTAATATTTTATGCCAGAGTTTTATCCACAACTTAACGAAGCATCACTCAAATAAAACAAATAAATAATTATTAACAGGATTGAGGCTGTTGCGTAATTGTTAAGTATCCACAAAATAGCGCCAATGTCATTTCCCCGACAGATGACAAACCCCGTTTAATGTACTTTTGCCTTATAATAATTAAACAATGAAATCAATTCTCCTCTTTGCAGTTATAAGCCTGGTAAGCATAGCATCCTTGGCACAGGATGTAGGTGCTTTACGCAAAAAACATTTTAACCTCGATGCCGGTATTGCCATCAGCGGCTACGACCCTGTTACCTACTTTACACAAAACAAAGCCGTGAAGGGTAAAAAAGATATGGCGGTTTATCACCAGGGAGTTACTTACTATTTTTCCTCAGTTGCCAATAAAGACCTGTTTAAATCCAACCCTTCCAAATACGAACCCGAATATGGCGGCTGGTGCGCCTATGCCATGGGCGAAAAAGGCGAAAAAGTTTCTGTTGACCCCGAGACATTCAAGATAGTTAATGGCAAACTCTATCTTTTCTACAACCGTTTTTTCACCAACACACTCAAGGATTGGAACAAGAACGAAGCTGCGCTGAAGGCGAAGGCAGATGCCAACTGGCCGAAGATATTTCAATAGTTTAAGGTTTAAAGTTTGAGGTTTGAGGTTTTGGCTCCCTCACTAAACTTTTATTCCACGCAACCCTGCCGGAGACTTTGCTTAGAAACAGGTTACCCCCCAACCCCGCCTTCGCCATTCAAAATAATTTCGTTCCTTTAACTACGGATATTTCTCCAACACCAACACAATCTAAAAAAATGGCAACATATTTAATTGAGATACCTCACTCAGAGAACAGCTTTGAGTGTAAGCAGGTGATCAAACTCTTCGTGGAATCGGGTTCGCATTTGCTGGCCAATGCACAATGGGGTTGTAAGTCGGGCATTCACAAATCATGGTTCATCAGCGATTTCAACAGCAAAGAGGAATCCATGCAGATCATCCCGCCACTTTTAAGGCATAATGCAAGTATCATTGAACTGGTAACATTCACCAGGGCCGATATTGAACATTTTTCCGCTGCCGACAAGCAGTAATGACATATTAATATTATTAAACCAACTGCCATGAAACAGGTAATCAGTTTCGCTTTTTTAATTTGCACTTTAACCACTAAAACCCTCGCACAAACAGATAAATTCAAAACCCAAACGGCTGTGGCGCTGCCGGTAAAAGATTATGGAAAGCTGTACAATGTACCTTTTGCTACCGACCGCCCCGACCCTAACATGCAGTACAAAATAGTGTTTGAAGCCAGTGTTGAAGTCTTCGACAGTTCGGTTCTCTACCCGCCACTGGAACACCTGGCCAGGTTATTCAACCTGCATGTGTATGGAGGCGTTCCTCAAAAGAACCTTGAAGTGGTTCTTGTGATTGGCGGCAACGGCATTGCAGTGGAGATGACCAATGAAGCTTATAAAAAAAGATACGGGCTGGATAACCCCAACCTGAGAATACTGTCGCAACTGATAGAAGCGGGCATTAAGGTTAATGCCTGTGCACAGGCCACCCTCAAACATCATATTGACCCGGCCACCGAAGTGAACCCCGACATTACACTTGTATTTTCAAGACTTACAACTATATCTATGCTCCAGATGAAGGGCTATGCGTATTTTAAATTCTGATATAAAAGAGTTTGAAGTTTGAGGTTTGTGATTTGAGGTTGAAAAGAGCCATAACATTAAACTTCAAACATTAAACTTCAAACTTTATCACCATGACATTAAAAAGAAGAGCATTCATTAACCTCTCTGCAACAGCAGCTGCTACTGGCCTTGTTTCAGGGTTTAGTTCTTTTACGCCTGCTCAAAAAGGATTACCATTATTATCTGCAGATGCTGAACCCATCACTGTTAAAGAAAGAGAAGGCCGTATAGCCAAAGCACAACGCCTGCTTATTGAAAATAAAATGGAAGCCCTGGTGCTGGATTGCGGAACATCTATGCAATACTTTACCGGCATCAGCTGGTGGCCCAGCGAACGTACCATGGTAGCTATTATTCCGGCAAAGGGAACGGTAAAATATATTTGCCCGGGTTTTGAAGAAGACCGTTTGCGTGAACTCATCAGCATCGGTAAAGAAGTATATGCCTGGCAGGAAGATGAAAGTCCGTATACATTAATTGCCACTGTTTTTAAAAATGCCGGCATCAGCTCAGGCACTATTGCTATAGAAGAGCGGCTGCGTTTTTTTATTGCTGATGGCATAAGGAAAGAAGCATCGCATCTCAACTATGCAAGCGGCGACCCGGTAACCATCCCCTGCCGCATAGTTAAGTCGGCTGCAGAACTGGTGCTGATGCAAAAAGCAAGCGATATTACTATTGCAGCAATCAAGGCTGGCGCTTCAAAATTAAAAGTAGGTATGTCACAAGGCGAGCTGGCTGCCATCATTGAAGACGCTCATCAGCAAATGGGTGGAAACAATCCTTTTGCATTATGCCTCTTCGGCGAATCATCTGCATTTCCTCATGGAAGCACCAAACCACAAAAGCTGAAGAAGGGAGATATTGTTTTAATGGATTGCGGTTGCCAGGTGCATGGTTATTGTTCGGATATTACCAGGACCATTGTATTTGGTGCCGAACCAACCAAACGCCAGGAACAAATATGGAACCTTGAAAAACAATCGCAGGCTGCTGGCTTTGCTGCGGCCACGATAGGTTCTCCCTGCGAAAATGTGGATGCAGCAGCACGTAAAGTGATAACCGATGCAGGTTTTGGCCCGGGTTATAAATTACCGGGTTTACCACATCGCACCGGGCATGGCATTGGAATGGATGGACACGAATGGGGTAATATGGTAAAAGGCAATAAAAAAATACTGGAGCAGGGTATGTGTTTTAGTATTGAACCTACCATTTCTATCATGGGCGAATTTGGGGTACGCTTCGAAGATTGTGTGTACATGACCAGCGATGGGCCCAAATGGTTTACACAACCCAGCAGGTCTTTACGGGAGCCGTTTGATTGAAGCCAGCCATCTGCTTTTTATCCTTATAAATATATCTGACCGGCATCAGCCGCCGGCACTGACAGGAATCATTAACTTTCATTCAGCCAGCTTGTATTTTTACTCCAAATAAAAGATGATGAAAGAAAAAATTCAGACACATGCGCCTCACAGCGCCCTTTACTTTCTTGGTTTTGTTGGAGCGGCCATTTATTATATTTCCACTGCCACCGGTTTTTGGATGGGCGCATTGGGGCTTTTAAAAGCTGCGGTATGGCCGGCATTCCTTGTATATGAAGCACTGAGATCATTGAATGGTTGAACTTACCCTAAATTGATGTGCCGTTAACCCAGATTTACTCCGGGCGGTATCAGTCTAAATTGAATTATTTTTGACTGTCACCACTATCCGGTCATCATGCTCAGATTCTTTCAGAAATACAAACAGGTACTCCTCTATGGTGTGTCGCTGGCTGCCATTCTTTTTTTATTGCAGGTGCTGGAATACCGCCTTATTATTCTTGATCATTCCTTTGAAATATATATTGCCACCATAGCAGTAATATTCACCGCTCTGGGTATCTGGCTATCGTTGAAACTGATGAAGCCAAAAGTGGAAACAAAGACCATAGTGGTAGAAAAAAATGTGTATATAAAAGAAGCAGCCGGAAATAACCAGGAGATAAATGAAGCTGAACGGATGAAACTGGGACTGAGCAACCGGGAAATAGAAGTGCTGCAACTGATGGCAACCGGGTTGAGTAACCAGGAAATTGCCAACCAGCTATACGTATCTTTGAACACAGTAAAGACCCATTCGGCCAAACTCTTTGAGAAGATGGATGTAAAACGCCGCACACAGGCCATTGAAAAAGCAAAACGGCTCCAGATCATCTGATGAGACTACTCCTTTAGTATGAATTATTCGTCTTTTTCAGAAAATCATCCTAAAGTATGACCCTTGTAAATTGCCAATTCATCATCTTTGGGTTCATAAATATAACACACATGAAAAAGAACGTACTTGTATTTGGCCTTATATCCGGCCTGGTTGTATCCACCATCATGTCCATAAGCATGTTAACCATAAACAATAACCCCGAAATAGAATTGGGCAACACAGCCATGATAGTCGGCTACCTGTCGATGCTGGTAGCTTTTTCGCTTATCTATGTAGCGGTAAAAAATTTCCGTGATAAGCAGAATAACGGCGTCATCAGTTTTGGAAAAGCATTCGGGATGGGGTTACTCATTACACTGATCGGCTCTACCATATATGTGATCGTATGGGCATTCATCTATAATTTATATATGCCCGATTTTATGGACAAGTATTGGGCTCAAATGCAGAAAGCAGCACAAGCTTCGGGTTCAGCCGCCGAAATACAAGAGACAACTGCAGAGATGGTGAAATACAAAGAACTGTACAAAAATCCCTTCTTCTTTACTTTGATAACTTATGCAGAGATCCTTCCGGTTGGGTTGCTGGTATCGCTCATCACTGCTTTGATTCTAAAAAGGAAAAACAAACCGGAAGTTGAAGCGGTATAATGACTCAAAACGGTATAGCAATTCCATTTGTAATCAACTTTGGGTAAATCAGGTTGACCGGTTTGGTAATCCGGATAAAACTTAATAAGATTGCCCTCTGTTAAGAAAAAGATACAGATGGAGACCTTAATACATACTGACAGGCTTTCGATAGGCCCGCTTCTCTCAACCGATACTATATTCATATCAGAACTGGTAAACTCAAAAGGCTGGCTTCAGTTCATCGGTGACAGGAAAGTTAATTCCTCAGAAGATGCTGCTGCATATATTGAAAAGATTAATGACAACCCCCATGTTACTTATTGGGTTGCCCGGCTTAAAGATACCGGCACGGCTGCAGGAGTAGTTACACTCATTAAACGTGAATACCTGGAACATCATGATATCGGGTTTGCCTTCTTACCCGTTTTTGCAGGCAAAGGTTATGCTTATGAAGCAGCGAAAGCTGTATTATTAAAAATGATCAGCGAAGCACAGCACTCACATATTCTTGCCACTACTAAGGCAGGCAATTCCAGTTCCATTAAATTACTGGGAAAGCTAGGATTGAAATTTGAAAAAGAAATTGAAGTGGAAGGAGAAAAATTGTTGCTCTATTCTTCAACTACCGATAAGTTAATAGTGCATTAGTTTGAAAATTTTCAATAAGAAATTAATGTCGGGTTGTTTCGATAACTACCAGGATTAAAAAATACAAATGAAAAAGACAAAACTACTTTACTGGATCTTTACCATTCTCTTTGCTGCGTTAATGGTATTTTCATCCATTGGCCAGGTGATGGCATCCAAAGAAGGAATTGAATTCATGGGCCACCTGGGTTACCCTGCATATTTCAGCCCCTTCATCGGCTGGCTGAAAATACTTGGTGTTATCGCTATACTCATCCCCGGTTATCCCCGTATAAAAGAATGGGCTTATGCCGGTTTGTTCTTCGACCTGCTCGGCGCTGTGTATTCAATGGTTGCAGTGGATGGTTTCCAGCTTCCCATGCTTTCCATGCTTCTCTGGATAGCCTTTGGTGTACTGTCCTATGTTTAC
Source organism: uncultured Ferruginibacter sp. (assembly GCA_964439615.1). Lineage (GTDB taxonomy): Bacteria > Bacteroidota > Bacteroidia > Chitinophagales > Chitinophagaceae > Ferruginibacter. The sequence goes on from CAYTQB010000018.1 coordinate 44,995, forward strand.
TATCACAAAACATTAAAAGCATGAAAACAGCATCCAAACGTATAACACCAAAAACTGTAGATGATTATATCAACAGTTTTCCTGCTGATGTGATGAGTAAACTGAAGCAGTTGCGTAAAACTATCAAGGCAACAGCACCCAAAGCCGAAGAACTGATCAGTTATGGTATTGCAGGATATAAATATCACGGCATGCTCATTTATTTTGCCGGGTTCAGTAATCATATTTCTGTTTATCCGGCACCAAGAGGAGTTGATGCTTTCAAAAAAGAGCTGGCAATCTATAAGGGTGGAAAAGGAACGATACAATTTCCATTGGATAAACCTTTACCCCTCGACCTGGTAAAACGGATCGTCATATTCAGGATGAAAGAAAATGAAGGAAAGGCTGCCGCAAAAAAAATAAACAAATGATCTAAAACAAGTTTATGCAAAAGATAACTCCCTTTCTCTGGTTCGACGGCAAGGCTGAAGAAGCTATGAAATTGTACACATCTGTTTTTAAAAATTCAAAGATCGTAAGCGTCAAATACTGGGGCGAGGGAAGTCCTTTTCCAAAAGACCAGGTGATGACCGGCGTATTTGAACTGGACGGCCAGACCTTTTATGCATTTGATGCCGGGCCTCAATTCAAATTCACCGAAGCCACTTCTTTTTTTGTGAGTTGCGAAACGCAGGAAGAGATAGACCATTTTTGGAATAAGCTTACGGCAGATGGAGGTAAAGAAAGCATGTGCGGCTGGTTGAAGGACAAGTTCGGGCTCTCCTGGCAGATCATTCCTCCGGTGCTCAGCGAACTTTTTGCCGATAAAGACCGGGCAAAAGCGGGCAGGGCAATGCAGGCCATGCTGAAGATGAGAAAGATAATCATCTCCGACCTGTTGAAGGCAGCCAATGGGTAACCACATTAGCCAAAAAAACAAATCCTTAACAATCTTCGCCGGTAACATTGAGGCAATTGCAGTAAATTTAGTATCGTTATGTGCCGGGCAAGACGATATATCATTTCCTCCCTAATTATTTTATTAGCCAATCATTTACCTGCACAGGACATTACAGGAACCTGGGAAGGAGACCTGGGCCGTGACCAGTTTTTGCAGTTGAACATCATACAGAACGGCGATAAGCTATGCGGCTTTACCTGGGATTATGTAAGAAGAGACCAGCTAAGCACATGCAAAGCTTATTTTGAAGCGACTTATAATAAAAAAGAAGACAAATGGCTTTTTACCGGAACCGCTTTCTTTAAGAATAGTGGAAGCCATACACTGATGAAACTGAGTTTGAAATACAGGAAGAGCAGGGGCAATCACTTTTTGGAAGGCGTTTCCATCAATGAGCAAGAGGGGCCATTATTTTTTTTCAGGGATGAAACTGACCCTTTCAGGTTTATGAGGCCTAAAGACGATCTTGTTTTTCTCAAAAAAGTTTCCAATACCCCATCAGAGATATTAGAACAAATGAAAGACTGCTATGAAAAAAAGAAAAAGACCTTTGCTAAGGTTGATAAAATAATTCCTGCAGAAAAACCTAAAGATACTGTTGCAAAAAAAGATACTGTTGCAAAAATTTTACACCCGGCAGAAAAAACAAAAGATACCATTGTAAAAAAAATACCTCCCGTGGAAAAACCAGGCGACAGTCTGGTCCTACCCAAGGAATTGGTAAAAAGAAAAAACAGCGAACAAAGCCATATAGAGGTAAATGTAAAAACCATCACACTGAATGTATATGACAATGCTGTTGTGGATGGTGATACCATCAGTGTTTTTTATAATGGTAAATTACTGCTCAGCCACCAGCGCCTTTCAGAAAAACCCATTGTGATCAACCTTACACTGGATGAAAAACAGACAAGACATGAGCTTGTGTTATTTGCAGAGAACCTGGGCAGCATCCCGCCCAATACGGCCCTTATTGTTATTTATGCAGGCGATAAACGGTACGAACTCTTTTCCAGCGCCAGCCTGGAAGAAAATGCCGTGCTGGTGTTTAACTATAAACCTAAATAAAAAACTGCGTTTCTATGCAGATAAGAATCCTATCTCATAGAAACACAGTTCCAAAGCGTACTTCTTATTTAAAAACCAATATTTAAATGATATAATTCCAGCCGTGTACATCTGTATCAACTCCCAAACGTATCTGTTCCAGTTTATGCTTTAACTTGTATAGCAATTTATCTGCATTATATTTTGGCAGGTTGTAATCAATACCATTTATGTGAATGACCTGGATAGGTGCAACCACCGCTGCCGTGCCGGCTCCAAAAGCTTCGGTGATCGTTTTGTCCCTGAAGGCCTTTTCCAGTTCTGCAACAGAAACCGGGCGCTCTTCAGTTTTATAACCAAGGTCTTTGGCCAGTGTAAGTAAAGAATCCCTTGTCACGCCATCCAGTATTGAATCAGACAAAGGTGCAGTAATCAATGTATCATTGATCACAAACATCACGTTCATCATTCCTGATTCTTCAATGTATTTGTGTTCAACACCATCTGTCCATAACACCTGGTCATAGCCTTCCTTACGTGCCTGTTGTGTAGGCAAAAAAGCTGCACCATAATTACCACCGCATTTTGCAAATCCTGTTCCTCCCTTCGCTGCCCTTATATATTCTGTTTCCACCTTCACTTTTATTGGATCGGCATAGAGCGTAGGAACTGGCCCTGTAAAAATTATAAAGCGATAATCTTCTGATACTTTTACACCAAACCTTGCCTCGCTGGCAAACACAAATGGGCGCAGGTAAAGTGCATTGCCCGTTTGTGATGGCACCCAGGCATTATCCAGCCTTATCAGTTGTGTCAGCCCTTCAACAAATATCTCTTTTGATGGAACCGCCATACACATCCTGTTGAGCGACCGCACAAAACGTTCGTAGTGTTTATCAATCCTGAATATATTGATGCGGCCATCCTTCATCCTGAATGCTTTCATGCCTTCAAAAACAGTTTGTCCGTAATGCAGTGCCAGCGCCGAAGGGCTTAAAGAAAGGTTGGCATAAGGAACGATCTGTGGCTGCTTCCATTCGCCATGGGCATAATCACATACCAACATGTGATCGGAAATATACTTTCCAAATTCAAGGTGGCTAAAATCAACTTCATTGATCCTGGAGTGGTTTGTTTTACGTACGGTAATGTCTGCAATAAGTTCCATAGTGCAAGGTTTAATGGTTTATTGGTTTAATTATTTATTAGTTTATTTTGAAACATCACTTTTCATTTTTACATCCGGTTTTTTGTTTATTAAAAGTAACCGTTTCATAAAGTTTACAAAGTCTTAAACCTGACAAACCAGGCAACTTTATAATGACAGAACAAAAATTGTCAATTTTTTTTGTAAAAAACAGATTCAGATTTTGTATTTTTGACTATATCAGATTTATAACAGATGAAAACAACTTTTAATTCAGACGAGCATTTGTACATACAGGTTGCAGATGGCCTCGAAAAAATGATCGCAGACGACGTATTGAAAATAGGCGACAAACTCCCGTCAGTACGGCTTTTGAGCGATAAGTACGGTATCAGCATGGGCACAGCATTCCAGGCTTATTATCATTTGGAAGGAAGAGGGTTGATCGAGTCGAGGCCCAAGTCGGGTTATTATGTCCGCTTCAATCATAACCGCTTTCCGGAGTTGCCAAACCTGGTAACACCCGATGCATCATCGCATGATGTAACAGTTAAGGAAATGATCGCTTCCATCTATATGGATATTGCAGCAACAGGTATCATCAATTTTGCACTCGCTGTTCCCGATGCATCTTTATTGCCTGCAGCCAAACTGAATAAATCTGTTGTATATGCATTGCGAAATACCAAGGATCATTGTATGGACTATGAACATACACAAGGAAATGTTGAATTGCGTAAACAGATAACCAAACTTGCATTCAACTGGGGAGGAAATGTAAAGCCGGATGAAGTGATCGTTACCTCCGGATGCCTGGAAGCAATAAGTTTATGTTTAAAAGCGGTAACATCTCCGGGTGATACGGTTGCTATTGAAAGCCCGACCTACTTTGGAATTTACCAGGCTATTGAAAGCCTTGGACTGAAAGTGGTGGAGATATCAACTGATCCCATCAATGGTGTTGATCTTGACCACCTGCAAAAAGCAATTAAAAAATTTCCGATCAAAGCCTGCGTATTCATACCCAACTTCAATAATCCGCTTGGAAGTTGTATGCCCGATGAAAATAAAAAGAAACTGGTAGAGCTCATTACCAGGCATAACATCCCTTTAATAGAAGATGATATCTATGGCGAATTGTATTTTGGAAAGAACAGGCCGAAGAATTGTAAGTATTATGATACAAAGGGACTGGTGATGTATTGCTGCTCACTTTCCAAATCGCTCAGCCCGGGGTACCGCATTGGATGGGTGATACCGGGTAAATTCTTCGAAAAAGTAAAACAACTGAAAAGGATACAGAACATAAGCAGCCCTACCCTTACACAGGCTGCAATTGCACATTACTTAAAGAACGGACGTTACGAATTCCATTTGAAGAACCTGCGCAAGTCATTGCATACGCAGAGCCTCCGTTATGTACAGGCCATCATCAAGTATTTTCCAGCAGATACAAAAGTATCGAGGCCGCATGGAGGTTTCATCCTATGGCTGGAGCTGAATAAAAAAGTGAATGCATTTAAATTAAGGACCGAGGCGATGAAGCATAATATATCCATTGTGCCAGGCAAGATATTTTCTGCGGGTAATAACTACGGGAACTGCATCCGTATCTGTTTTGGCAAACCCTGGAGTGATGATATGGATTATGGGCTGATGATGCTGGGGAGACTTATTAAGAAGATGATCTGAATTACAAATCTGTGATCGGCTTATACTTCAGCACCAGGCCCTTCATCACTGCCCATGCCAATCAACTGGGTTTATAGAGATACTCCTCTCTTCCAGGGTATAAAGTCATCTTGATTTAATAAAACTGCTTTAGGAATTATTTCACCGCTCGCCGCTCTAATGCAATATTCCAGTATATCTTCTCCCATCTGTTCGATGGTCTTGTCTCCTTCAATGACAGGCCCGCAGTCAATATCAATGATATCATTCATTCTTTTAGAAAGGTTACTGTTAGTAGATACTTTAATGGTTGGGCAAACAGGGTTGCCCGTTGGTGTTCCAAGCCCTGTTGTAAACAATATCAGTGTGGCGCCACTTGCCGCCTTTCCTGTTGTAGCTTCAACATCATTACCCGGCGTGCAAACAAGGTTCAGCCCTGGTTTAGTTGCAGGTTCGGTGTAATCCAATACATCCACCACCGGCGATGTACCTCCTTTCTTTGCTGCACCAGCGCTTTTAATGGCATCAGTGATCAATCCATCCTTGATATTACCGGGTGAAGGGTTCATGTGAAAACCTGAACCTACTTTAAAAGCAGATTCATTATAATTGGTCATTAACTGAATGAATTTTTTTGCAGCTGTTTCATCTTTCGTCCTGTCAATTAGGTTTTGTTCTACACCACATAATTCCGGGAACTCAGCAAGTAAGACTCTTCCTCCCAGCGCCACCACCAGATCGCTGCAATAACCAACAGCCGGGTTTGCAGATATACCGCTGAATCCATCGCTGCCGCCGCACTTAACGCCAATACATAACTTGCTGAGTGGCGCAGGTTTTCTTTCCTGCCTGTTTATTTCAACAAGACCAGCAAAAGTTTTTTGAATAGACTCGGCGATCAACTGTTCTTCGCTTTGTGATTGTTGCTGTTCAAAAATAAATAATGGTTTTTCAAAGTCTGGATTGAGCAGTTTCAGGTCATTCAAAAAATCGGGTACCTGTAAATGCTGGCATCCCAAACTCAATACCGTAACACCACCAACGTTTGGGTGATTGGCATAGGCAGCCAGTAACTTGCTAAGTACGGCCGCATCCTGTCTTATGCCGCCACATCCTCCCTGGTGGTTTAAAAATTTTATTCCGTCAACATTCTTAAAAACACGGTTATTCTTATGATTGTCCATCAGCGATAAATTCACCGCCGAAATATCTTCTCCTTTTATATACGCCTCCAGTAATTTTTTTGTGTATTGCTTGTATTTACCGGTAACTGCATAACCCAGTTCATTGTGCAGGGCTTCTCTTATCACATCCAGGTTACGGTTTTCGCAAAACACGGTAGGAATGAAGAGCCAGTAGTTTGCTGTACCCACTTCGCCATTGCTGCGATGATACCCATTGAATGTTTTATTGCTGAACCTGGATATATCGGGTGCTCTCCATATAAAATCTGTTTTGCGGTAAACGAAAGGCTCGGCTGCATGCTTCAGGTTAGCCGTAGAAATGATGCCTCCTTTTGTAATATGGGTTTGTGCCTTACCAACCAGCACACCATACATCATAACCGGATCACCGGTATTGAGGTTGTTGGTAACAAATTTATGCTTGGCCGGTATATTGTCCTGTAAAATAAATTCTTCTCCGTTAAGATTCACATTTTCGCCCTTTGCCAGGTCCCTTAAAGCAACCACCACATTATCATCCGGATGAACTTTTACCAACAGTTGTTTCATTTGGCCTATTATTTTTCTGATTGGGATTTTGCTAACACTGCCGATAATCAGGTATCCTCCTCTACTAAAATCATCAAAGCAAATGTAACCTAAAAAAAGAAGTTAGCTAAATCCGGCCAACACTGCCTAAAACTGAAAATAGATAAATGAACTACTGCTTTCCTGGCTCCATATCAGCAGTAATAAGATCAATGTCCAGAATATTCCTACAAGCCACCAGGGTAATTTGGCAACCACATCCAATGTTCTGGTATTACGCATCAGCCAATGTACGATCACCATCACAAATACGATCACTGCAACTTTTACAACGGCCAGCGTAGTTAGAATTGCTTCTCCTCCTTTCATCCCGCCAAACATTGATGTAAGTAATGACCAGGCATCAGTGAAATTGGTTGCCCTGAAAAACACCCAGGTAACATTGATAAGAAAAAAAGTGAAGAGTGCGATCAGGAAATTCCTGAAGATAGAAGGTTTAAGGATCTCGGGCACCGGGCCAAGAACACCTACTTCGGCTGCCGGGGTAACGGCAATGGGCTTTACTTTATCATGCCTGAAATCGGCGATGGCTTTTTCAACCCATAAATAAAAACCATGCAAGCCACCCCATACCACAAAAGTCCAGTTGGCTCCATGCCACAGACCGCCCAGCAACATCGTTATCATTAAATTGAGATAGGTCCTGAATTTACCTTTCCTGTTTCCACCCATCGGTATATATAAATAATCACGGAGCCATGCGGATAAAGTAATATGCCATCTTCGCCAGAAATCAGAAAAACCTATGGCTGCATAGGGATATAAAAAATTCTGAGGCAACACAAAGCCTAAACACAATGCTGCACCAACAGCACAGGTTGAATATCCTGCAAAGTCGAAAAATATTTGCCCCGAAAAGGCCAGTACACCCATCCATGCATCCAATGCAGGTAATTTTCCGGGAGATCCGAATACTTCATTTGCTGTAGCTGATAACATACTATCGGCCAGAACCACTTTCATGAATAAGCCGATAGAGATAAGGAATAACCCTTCGGTCAGTTGTTTACGGCTGGCTTTTCTTTCCGTTTCAAACTGTGGTACCAATTGTGGCGGACGAACGATAGGGCCGGCAACCAGGTGCGGAAAGAAAGTAACAAACAATGAAAAGTCAAGCAGGTTCTTCACAGGTTCACTTTTCTTTTTGTACATATCAATGGTATAACATAGCGTGGTGAATGTATAGAAAGAAATACCAGCAGGTAAAATAATATTTGGCTTCGCCGGATGAAAATCTATTCCAATTGCATTTACCAGCGTAACAAAGTTTTCCAATAAGAATCCTCCGTATTTAAAAAAGCAAAGCATCCCCAGGTTGCCAATCAGGCTTAATACCAGTAACAATCTTTTCTTATGTACATTATTCTGGGTGTATAAGGCCCGTCCTACAAAAAAATCAACAACAGTGGAAAGCCATAACAATAAAATGAATGGCGGGTTCCACGCCGCATAAAATATATAACTGGCCAACAGCAGATTTATCTTTTTCGTCTTCCATGAAAATGGGAGATTATGCAGGATAAGGATGATGAAGAAAAAAGCGACGAATGTATATGAATTGAATACCATAAAAGAGAATTAATGTTGATTGATGGTTAACCCGTTTATTTGGAATGAGCAAACCAGTTTTCTTTTTCTAATGCTCCGATCAATGCTTTTGTATATAATACAGCATCTGGTTTTGTAAGGTGCGACCATTCCGGGCAAATGAAATTGGCCATATCGGGATGATCTTTAAAATGAATACCCTTGCAATTAGTGATGCTTAACAGCTTTTCCCAGTATTCAGCCCTCGGGAACTGTATAGGCTCATTCTCCCAATAACCCCCACTGGACGGAGTTCTTACAAAAATGACCCGGCCACCCCTTGCCTTTATTTTATCAACAGAAGTTTTTACTTCATTGAATATTTTTTCAAGCGTATCGCCACTAACACCGTGTTTTTTTGCCAGGGCTCCGAACATAGTCCATATATCGGTAACCCTTCTTTGTATGGAAGTGTCTTTTTCAAATTCATCCGTCATTAGTTCCTGCCTGTCGAAATTTTCATAGCTGAATTTGCGTGGGAAGATAGGTTCGGTGAACACACCCTTACGGTTTGGCAAACTCATATCAATGAGAAAAGCATTCAACGAAAACATTTCTTTATCGATCAACACTAATTGTGATTCCAAAGCGAAACCTAATTTATCGCTCACCCTATTTGCCGGCGTGGCATCTTTATAATATTTAACCCTCTTGCTCATACCCTCATCTTCTTCTTTCCTGAAAAACAAACCTTCGGTAACATCAATTATCAACTTGCCTTTGAATTTTTCATCATTGGCCAGGTCATCCAATGCAAGGCGGGGACAGGAACCATGCAGAGCAAGTTGTACTACCTCTTCGCCTGTTATATTCGTCCAGGTTGGATGGTCAAGGTCAAACTCAATACGGGATGAACCGATGAAAACAGTTTTCTTATCTTCTGCACCATGCACTTTTACCCGGTTCTTCCTCCATAATGCTTCGTCATCATTATATGCCGTTTTATAACCGTTGCTCCTGAGATAAAGCTCCCAGCCCGCAACCGAGATGGTCACCAACACTAATGTTAGTATTCCTGCTTTTGCTAAAGAAGAAGTATTCATTGTAATAAATTAATGAACAATAATTAAAAAAATAGGGAATGGAAGCTGCGTTAGCTTAACAGTATTCTGTCTTTCAATACCATTTGAAAAAGTAATGAAAAAGTTTCTGTCGGCTAAAGATATAGGTTAGATTTTGTAGGTCATAATAATTTGGGAGAAAATACTGCCGGGAAACCTGATGTTAATGTTGGGTGATGACCTTTATGTCCCGCCGGGGTCTTCATAGCCGGGCCATGAACGCAGCATGAGACCCCGTCGGGACCCAACTACAAATCAAGCATTTTTAAACAGTCAACTTTTTCAAGGACGGCCATACCCATTTCTTCAAAACAAAAAAGCCTTTCGGATGAAAGGCTTGTATCGGGGAGCAGACTTGAACTGCCGACCTTCGGGTTATGAATCCGATGCTCTAACCAGCTG
>CAYTQB010000019.1:0-52107 GCA_964439615.1 uncultured Ferruginibacter sp.
AGTTATGGAGGAAAATCAACTGAACCTTGGTGTTGGTACAAGATTACAGCATACATCATGCGGTGCCTTATTCCAAACTTGAAGTCACTCTACCTTTACCTGACAAACGACTCTTTCCAAAAGAATTACAAACAGTTGGAAATCATATTAAAGCCGCTAGATTATCAAGAAACGTCCTAATTAAAAGCGTTTGTAAGATGCTTAATATAAGTAGGGAGACTCTTAGAGGTTGGGAATTGGGAGATTTTGAGCCCCATGTTTCTCACTATCCTGCCATTATCACTTTTCTCGGGTATAATCCTTGCAAGTTTGAGACAGATGCTATTGCTGGAAAGATTAAAGACTATAGGTATAGGCACGGGTTAACTCAGCAGGAATTCGCTGACTTGCTAAATACCCAGGGTTCAGTAGTTTGGCAATGGGAGTGTAATGGAAGGATCCCTTTACCTAGGACTGAAAAAAGAATACTAGATTTAATTGAAAAACCTTAGTTCGTTCTTGGCTTATATTTGTTCATAAAAGATATTTTATGGACGAAAATCTTGTTTTAGGTATCGGAACTAGGCTCCAGCACACTCAGTTAGGGCCAGGAGTTATCGTTGGAGTTCGGTATGCCACATACCTTATTTCTTTTATCAATCATGGAGTGAAGGAAATAGACAAAACAGACACTAATCTTGAAGAGATTATTGCTGAAAATGTAACGGAAGAAATTGAAACCCATAGCCAGGTTGAAAAATCGCTTTTGAAAATCCTTAGGTTATGGAGTGGGGCAAGTGAGATTGTTCCTCTCGGGGATCGATGGATCGGGGGTATTCTCCTATTGCAACCTGCAGATAAGACCCTAAAGCCAAAGGAGATCCCCGTTGATGACTTTTTTCATAAAGTAGTTATGCTAAGAGATCGATTAAGAGTGCTTGAACAGAATATTAATAGCAGTAAAAATTTAAGTGATGAGGAGAAGGTGAATATTCAACAATACATCACACGTTGCTATGGTTCTCTTACTACATTTAATGTGTTATTCAAAAACAAAGAGCAATGGTTTGTGGGAGAAAAGGGTTCGAAAGAAAATTAATTATTACTATTAAACACTAAGGTTCATTTAAAGACCCTTATTAAACCAAGCTGCCGAACATTGAGGTTCGGCAGCTTTCCAGGCTTTCAAAATTAAAAGGGCAAATCATCTGGAGCCGATTCTTCTTTCTTTTGTTTCGTTTGGTCAACTTTGGCCTGTTGATGGACCTTAATTGAATCCACATGACAATTCAATGAACCCCTGGCTTCTCCTTGCATATCCTTGTATGCGTTAACCATGAGCCTACCAGTAATCTCAACAAGAGCGCCCTTTTTGAGAATATGAGCAATGGCAGAACTAATCCAGTACCCACAAGAAATGAAGGTCGTGGTAGTGACTCCTTTGTCACTGTTCTTGGGTTTGTAATAGTCATTCACTGCAAGGATGAAATTGACAACTTTGCGTTCGTCTTTCAGTTGGGCGACAACTGCATCTTTGGTTAATCTTCCGATAAGTACCATAACTTTTGATTTTAAAATGAATAATTCGGCGGAAAATGAGATTTCGGCCAGCTTAGGCAACCCAGAATGGAAGCGTGGAAGGAAGTCAAGGTTTTTAGCAAGAAAATACTACTGAATTATTAACCAGTTTATATTTGAAGTGGAGATTTTGTTGCTGAAACCGGAGGCAAGCGAAATAAAATGGAGCGTAGACCTTTACTGACGATTGTGCTGAGCCAATACCTTTGCCGAATGCTGGCTGAAGTAAGAAAAAAAAATTCAACTTGTACAGAAATTAATTTAACAAAAAAGCAAGTTGAATTTGTTGTTAGTTTAAAGTTTCGAAAATATGGGAGGTCCAATTTCATCAAAAGAATAGTGTTTGCATTCTTTCTCACAAAATTTTAGTCTAATGTGCTCATTTAAACAGCTTGTATTACCTTCATAAGAAAGATAGATAGGCGAATCTTTTTTCTCTGTCCATCCATTTACAATATCAGCAAAGACACCAATTGCAGTCGAAGCCAAAACCCCATTTGACCAAACTACTTGAGGTCTTCCGCCACCCTTACCATATTTCGCTACCTCTTTCGCAAGTTTTTTCTCTGTCAAAAAGCCGATACAACTCATACAAGGTAAGCCGGGCATGGATAAAATAACCTGCCCCGATATTGAGTATGGCTCTTTATCTTCTTTGTGAATATCCATACCTATATCAATCAAGGGTATTAAATATCTCCTGCACTCAGCTTCCAGTTGCTGTCTTTCAGAATAAGAATCTACACAGCCAATCACTATGTCGCATATTTGCAACATTTCAGGTTTTTGCTGCCATTTCTCATTTATAGTTACAACCCTAGCCTTGGGCAATATTTTTTTAATTATTCTTTTGGCAACAGAAGTTTTCAATATTTGTTTTGCAACATCAGTAAACCAGGCTCCTATCAAACGGTTGAGGTTAGTATCTTCAACTTTATCTCCATCAAATACACAAATGTTCTCAACACCCAGATGTGCAAGCTGTTGGCCGATATGAGAACCTCCCCCGCCATACCCTATTATCCCAACTTTTATATTTCTAAAAAATAACTGAGAGTCTTTCCCAAGAAAAGATTGTCTGTCATAAACTTTATTATATCCAATCTTTTTTAATGAAGGATATGTTAAGCCGAATGGATATCCAATAACAGAAATCAATTCTGGGCTATAAAATTGCTTTTTACTGCCGTAGATTACACTTCCATAAAATGAATTCTCACTCAGTATTAATATTCCGTTTGCCTGTGTTTGAGAAATGTTTGAGAAACTAATTGCAACACCAGGCAGCCCTTTTTGATCTGTGAAACTTGGCGAAGGAATTCCGCTGTGGTCATGTAAATGCGCATGAAAGTATCCACATTTTTCTTCCAAAATCTTTTGCATGGATTTCCTAATTGCGGCAGAGTTAATTTTTGCGCCTACGCTTTTATCTTCAATATAATCTTCGTCATCAACAGGAGCATAATTTGTTGCTAAAACTAAAACTGTATTATCACTAAGCAGCTTGGACTTGGTATATAAAAAGCCGACCCTTTCATACGCAAAGCTATGTGTGCGTTTCAAATCCTGCAACATACATAAATGGATTTGTTTAGGTATTTTAATCCTTACTTTAAACTTTACATTTTTCATTATCTAAACGCTTTAAGGTGAACAAGTAAAATTTCCGAAAGCCTCAACCCTGTTGGAACCCTCCATGAAATTGCATACCAATTTCTTTCTAAGGCTCTAATATTGCCATTCCAATTTCTTGCTGGACATCCTGAAATTTGGGTTGATAAAAACAACCTTGATTCATATCCGTCCCTTGCTGTTGGACAAAGCAGCGCATCAACTACTTGAGGTTTGCATCCATCCGGCAACTGGAGGCCTTCAATTAAAATGAAGCTGTAACCCCCTTCCTGAGCATAGCTCAGGTTAGGGGTTATTTGCTTCAACTCTTTAATTTGAGTTGCATCAAAATTCATAATGATAAATTTTAAGATGATGAGCCATCACGAACATGGCTAAAAAATTGTTCACAACCTTTAATTAATACAGTTGCATTGTCGTCAAGTGGCGTAAGTTTTCCTTCAATGAGTTCTTCTAACTCATGGGATGCAGGCACTTCTCCTATTTTCTTAATTTCTGTAACAGTATGCTTGCCCCTTGAAATTTTTCTTGGAATATCATTTATATGTATGGTTACTAAATGATGTCCCCCTTTCTTTTTTGAAAAGAAATGTTCAATTTCAGGTCGGGCAAGGTTAACCTTGGTATCATCCCTGATTTCTTCATCTTCCCAAGGTCTTTTAATGGCAAGTAAAATGTCAAAACCCTGGGGTACATTACAGAGTTTCCTGATTTCACTACCAGAAATATACTGTTTAGTCCATGAGTATTCTTTTTCATCAAAAGTGAATTGCAATACATTTTTGCCATGTCCTGCATGGTCTTTTTTTTCGTTTAACATTGTTTTCAATTTAAAAATTGCCTCCAATTAAGGCAGGAAAAATGCAGGAGGTATGCAGATTGCCAGTGTAGATGGGTAAATTCTAGGCACATTTGCACAATTCGAAGAAACTGTTTACTTTGTGGTAAGAATTTAAAGGGGCTTGAGATGATAAGTCTCAAGAAGAGTCCGCAAAAAACTTTTATCCCTTATAACCCAATCAACTGCTACAACAGAAGATTGGGTTTCTTTTTTTATGATGTATTATCGGCCATTATGCTGCTTTTATAAGATTATATAATTTAATTAACTTTTCGTCCTTTATCATCTTTACAAAAAAATCATCAAATTGTACATACATCACATCGCTGCGCTTTGCTTCATTTATTAATAATTGATCTTCGGGTGAAAGCACTAAAATGGCGCCTTTATTAGAAAGCGCCACAAATATTGTACTTAGATCACTAATAGCTAAATACTTTCTTTTGGCTGCTGCCCATTCATCAAAATCAGTTTTTTCAACGTGCACTATATTTATCCCTGCTAGTGATTGAATCAATAATCGTATTCTCAAACTATAGTGGCTCACCCTAATTCCTGCAACAGCTATTACACAATACTGAGTCAGATAGCTAAGTATTTTATGCTTGCTAAGTCTTTCCAGTAGTTCAATATCGTTGATTACAAACATTATAATTTTACATTAAAATTTAATTCGTCCAGTTCTTTTCTCATTACATCAATCTTTTTATCAGCGAGCTCAGCGGCTTTAGAAATTGAAAGTCTTTTTTCTGCTACCCCTCGTACTAGCATTTTTTTAAATCTTTGTATTTTTTCAAAACTTCTATAATTACCAAAATCATTTGTATTTGTATCATTACTGTTCCATTCGTTATAAGATTTCCACCATTGCTTAGATGTTGCACTATCAATGAACCCTGAGGTACTGGCCCTCATTATGATAGCCTGGATGGAAATGCCATATAACTCTTTAATACGTTTTAATTCAGCAAGTGTAATAACTGTTCGGTTTTTACCAAGTTCATCATATAAAACATCATCAACAAGCAAGATCGCTCCAGCAAAAGAATCACAGAATCTTTCAAGTTTTGCTTCCGATACTTCTGGCGAAAATGCTAAAACGATATGCCCAAGCTCATGCAAAGCGGTAAATCTCTTACGTTCTATAGAATTAAAATGTTCGTTTAAAACAATTATTGGTATTTCATCGTTAACCATACCACTTAAGCCAGTAAAATCTTCCATCCGGTTAATTTCAACAACAAAAACCCCTTTATTCTCTAAGGTTTCTACTACATCTGTTATGGGCGCATTGCCAATTTTCCACTTTTTACGGATTATTTTAGCTGCTTTTTCAATGTCCTTATCAGTGGCAATTTCAAAACCTGTTAATGGATTTTCAAATTCCAATTCTGAATCCATTATTGCAGATAACTCCATGAATTTTGATAGATATTTGCAAACATCTTCTTTGATTTCATTTTCAAATTGCTGATTACTGATTTTGTGTTTTTCTCTGAACTTAATGTTTTGGAAAGTCAGGTTGTATCTGACTGGATTCTCATAAAAGAATGAGTAGGATACGTTTAAAGCCTCAGCAATTTTTATGAGAGTTTCGCTGCTGGGTGCGATAGTGCCGTTTTCAAATTTATGTATGGATTGTTTTGCCACGCCAACTTGTTCAGCAAGTTCCTGAAGAGAAAAGCTGTTTTTCTCTCTGAGTTCTTTAAGTTTAACTGCAACTAAATTTTCCATAATTGTTTATTAATACCACAAATATATGAAAAGTAACCTAAAAAACAAAAAAATATTTTTTTAGGTTACGAATATTTTTTTGAGTAAAATACTCAGTTAAAGATTGTCGGTAAAAGCGCCTGCGGCCATAAGAAGTCCAGCCGTGTTGAAAGCTTTCAACACTGTAGCTATGAGCGAGCCGACAAAGCTACAGGAATGAGGTACGAATGGAGGTGGCAGCGAGTGCCACTGGATGGCGTGTTCAGAGGTAATGACTGAAAGGAATCTGAACACACAGTGCAGGGGCTGCCATTAGGCATACCGTAGGTATAAGCCAGGAATTGTGACGGCAGCCCCAAACGCAGCCAGTGGCCGACGGCTCGCCAAATTATAGGGAACGGGTGGATGAAAATTGACTGTGCCAGCACTGCCATACAAAGCGATGCATGGTGAAATGAGCTGATTGGGGGCATGAATCAGGTGAAATGATTGTGACAAGGTTTTGAGTTAGGAAGGGCATTTCCCTGATGAGTGAATGTGCCTGGCACGAATGAAACCAAGCAAGAGCGATGTATGGGTAAGAAAGTGCGGTACTGTTATTTTTCAGACACGGGAAGTTCCCCGAACAAAGAGACATTGAGCTACAAAGACTATGACAAACCTGCGATAGCAGCCTTTGGCAAAAGAAGTATTGCGATTCCATTAAAGGGTATAGAAAGGAAATCGCAATTGTTCTTTTGGTTTGGCGTATGGATTTGTCGAAATGGTTCTTTGAGAGACCTTTTTACCGTTAGTTTGGAACAATTCAATTCCTGACAACTCTTTTCATTAATACCAAAACAGTATTTTCAAACAAGCTTCAAGCATCACAATACTTCGACTGAAACAGATTGTTTTGCGACTAAGGCGCTTCAATGAATTGCGGATACTTAAGTTATTACGCTCAATCATATTGGTTTTGTATTGAAAATGTCTGTGAATTGAAGGTGGGATGAGCGAAGGGTAAATGTTCAATCCATCAGTGTAAATTTTTCGAGGTTTTTGATTTAATAATCTTGCAATAAGTTTGCCTATCACTTCCTTGCTCCTATTGCCTATAACAAAATCAATCACTTTCCTGGTTAGTTTGTTAAGCGCATACGATAAATAAGTTTGGCCTGTTACTTTCCCTGATATTACCACATACATTTCATCTACTTCAAAAACTTGGTTTGTTTCGCTAAGCCCCGGTGGATGTATTGGTTTGCTTAAATTAAGAATTCTCCTTGAAACGGTAGTTTTGGGAATAAGTAAATATCTGGAGATGGAACTGATGCTCATGCATTCCTTAGTAAGCAGAGCTATAGCATGATCATCTGTTGCTGTACATCGCTTGTATGTATAACTTGCCATCTGGTGTTTACTACACTGCTTGCAATAGAGTTTTTGTACCTTCTGGTACATTCCCTTTTTAATACACTGATGATTACAATATTTGCAAAGCACAAGTTACAGATGGCACACAACAGGTTACACAACACAATACCAGCCTTAATTTTAGCAAATTTTATATTTTGTTGAGATATTTACAATACCATTTTGTGGGAATAAAAAAGCTACTGGTTTGTGAATATCAGTAGCTTACATAATTTGATTTATTGTAGGTGATAATTGGCGCACTACCCAAAAATTGCTGATGAACTCGGTGTTACTGTTGATTACTTACTCGGCGGCTCTGATAAAATGGTGCTGGATAAAAAACTGATTAAACGTATTGAAGATATTGAAGCCCTCCCTGTTGAAGAAAAAGACAAAGTGTATTATTTTATTGATATGGCGCTTTCACATCATAAAGCTAAGAAGGCTTTCGCTAAATAAAGAAGCCCGGCAGTGCCGGGCTTTATGTTTGTTCAATTATTTTTTCTTCGTTCCGCTTCTACTTGTAACCACAAATTTACATTTCCTTTATCTTCCAACACTTTATTTTGAAGAAGCAAATTTTGCTTGTTCATTCTTTCTAAAACTACACTTTCATTCTCACTATCAAAAACAACGGTGTGATAAATCGGTAAATACAATTTATTTCTAATTATGGTAATGCCTACTAAATCAAGTGGCTTAAAAGAGCAAGTATTTAAAGTGTCTTTATTAGATGCTACAAAAAATAGTTCGATTGTATCTGTACTAACTTTTGATACTCTTAAAAGCTTTATATCACATGTCAATGGCTGTACCTCTGTACCACTTTTATCATAGGTTTTAAGTTCCATAGCCCAACTATAATAATACCATTTGGCATTAGTAATTTCTTCGCTTTCCTTTGGTATTGCTTGACCATTGCAGGAAAGAGAAAAAACGAAGATGATCGGAATAATATATTTGCTTATCATTTTTTCTTAAAATATTTAGCGGCAAAAGCATCCCGGTTAACTGTAAGTACAACGCCTGAACTGTTATAAAAATAAACAGATTTTTTACCTACTGCCATTTCAAAAAGGCCTGTACCCGATTGTTGTGAAGAATTATCTCCACGAGCAGATGCTGCTCCACTTAATACAGTTCCTGTTTGACCGGTGTTATTATTCTTAAATCTTCGTCCTTCATTATCATGTGTATGAATAGTTACGCCATTATCACCGCTTGCTTTAATTGATGCAAAAGGGCTATTATTGCCAGGCTCCAATTTCGCAGTATTGACAGTAAAGACCCCATTCTTTTTTTCTACTGCTGCAGACGCTTCACTTATTAATGGCCCCTTACCATCAATAGGAGAAAAATTTTTATCAGGAGTGGCATTTTTTGCATTACCATCAACTAAATCAAAAGCACTTTGTGTATTATAACTTTCTCCTTGCCCTCTAAGCAATTGAACAGAACAAGCCTCACTTAAATTTCCTCCATCAGAACTTAGTGTAGATACATAGCCATTAAATGCCTTTAGATTATCGTCAGTTACAAATGTTATCGCATTCCCTAATGCTTTATTATTTTCTGTTGTACGCAAAAGTTCCTTTCCTCCAGCAGTATAAAAAATAGTTGTATCTCCTAAAAAATCTGTATTCTTAATGGGGTTATTTCCCATTGCAGCGTAAAGGCTTTCCATATCTGTTGGCTTGGGGTCTAACTGCCAGAACCTTCCTAATTGTGGGTCATGTGAACGATAAAAACTTTCGTAAAGGTTTATATCGAAGTCAGTATTGTACTCGTAACCATTATACTTTGATTTCTTATTTTCTAATGAGCCTGCAGCTTTTGAAGATATTCCACTTTGTATCAACCCGAATGGATAATAGTGTGTTTCCTCCAAAATCGCTCCACGGGTATGAATGACCTGTACATTATCAAAGAACACATCAACGGGACTTTCGTTGCTACAGTAAATATACACAAATCCGCTTTTAGGCGCTGTTAAATTTTGCAGGTCGCTGTAATGGTCTTTCACAGTGCTGTTGCTGCCAACCATGCTTATACGGTAATCAACCGCTTTAAACTGTTCATCAAAAAATATAATGTTGATAAATGCTCGGGGTTTATTGGGGCTTGCATTGCTCTGGCTATTTTGCTGGCTCATCATGCTGTTGATACCTGCAACACCACCGGTGGTATTTATTTGTGAGGCTGTTACCGTGCCATGTATACCGGTTACAGCACTTGCCGAGGGGGCATTTAAAAAGGCTGATAACAAATCCAGTAACGGCAAGGTATTGTTGCCGCCTGTACCGCTTGTATTGGTAAAGTAATAACTCTTGCCAAACACATCTAGCCGGTCACCTGCCATTACTTTAAGGGTTATACCCAATCCCATCCTATCGGCAGCTGTTGGATTGCCACCAGCGTTTAATCTGTATAGCTTATCGCTGTTGACACCTGTATTGCTGTATTGGTTATTGTTATACGGCGGATTGCCATTGTTGTTTTCGTAATTAGTGATACCGGTTGCAACAGACTTGCTTACAATTTTGTTGTTGTCTATTGTATAATAATTTCCTTCCACGCTTACGGCTGTACCGCCATTGTAGGTTGTATTCTCCATAGTGGCTGCCGGGTAAACATCCTGCTGCTCTTCTTCAGTAAGTACCATGCGTACATTACCGAGGTGGTCTTTGAGCATATAATCATATTGAAAACTGGCGGCAATACTTCCAATGGCCGGTTTAAATCTTATACGCCCTTCTTCAGTGGGCACAAACTGCAGCCTGTCGGTATAATCATCATTGGGGCTATTGGCAGGTACGGTTGCTTTGCTTTCGTAAACAAAGCCTGCAATATATTGGCTGGTAGTTGTTATGGTTTTACCCGAAATGCTGTTATCGGTGGTTTCCTTTTTTAATTTATTACCTGCTGCATCGTAGGTATAATTAATAGTGCCCTTGCCGGTTACGGTAATAACAGATGGCAGGTTCAAATGATTATACGTGATGCTGCTGATGCTTTTATTATTATCCAGGTTCAGGTTTCCGTTTACATCATAGCTATAATCATCATTGGTATTTGTACCGTCTTTAAAATCGCCGAGTTTGGTAGTTGGGTCGCTGTAAGTGTCTGTTACTTTTGCCAGTCTATTGCTGCCTGAAACATAAGTATAGTTCAGGTCATCAATAAGGCTGCTGGCGTTAATTTTTAACCCCACCTGCTGCATACGTTTTATATTTCCATTGGCATCATATGCATCGTTGTTAGCAGGATTACCGGTTGATCCCATAAGGACGGTAAAGTCAACATTTGCACTCTTATCAAAAACAGCCGATGTTCCGCTACCGGAAACATATTGATTAAAATCAGCCTTCATCAACCTGTTGGCTGCATCATATCCAAAATCATATTTACGTTTCTCCCCGTCACCTTTGCTTTTCCAGATGGTACCGCCAATATTGCCATTGTATTGAGATGTATAGGTTCCTAGGACACCGTTTTTGTCGTAGCCAAGATCAAATCCAAAATAATTGGTACTGTTTACATCCTTTACATAATCCCGGTTTGCGCCCAGCGTCCAGCCACGAATATTATAATCGTAAGTCATGCTCTCCAGTTCTGTGCTGGTATTAGGTTTGGTGCCTAGTTTCTTTGTTTTCAGTTGACCCAACTGGTCGTATTCATTTTGAAGGATGGTTTTAAAAGAAGAAGGCATGGATCCGGTATTCACCAATGTATTGCTTAGTTTCTTTTCAACTTTTGTCAATCTTCCCAGATCGTCATAAGTATTAGCAGTAACAACAACGGTTGTTTGGGCATTTGTACTTCCTGCCTTTTCCTGTTTCTGTATTATTACTAATGGCTGCCCGGCCCAGCTATATTGGGTTGTAATAACATCCATCCCTCCGATTATATTAGTAGATTGAACTTGTATTGCACGGCCCTTTTCATCATAGATTATACATGTATAGAGATAGGTATTTGATGTGCCAAGTACTTTAACCTGGCTCCATGTTGGCATCCCCTTTACTGCATTACTTTGTACCGGCATTTGTGGATAGGGCCATGAAGTATTATTTGTGGCAGCAAAATAAGTATTCCATGTATTGATATAAGTTGAAGACAAGCCCGATGGCAGGTTGTTGTAATCATCAAAATGTGTAAGGGTGAGTAATTCATAATTACTGCTAGTTGAGGGATAGCTACTGCTG
This sequence comes from uncultured Ferruginibacter sp., assembly GCA_964439615.1. Lineage (GTDB taxonomy): Bacteria > Bacteroidota > Bacteroidia > Chitinophagales > Chitinophagaceae > Ferruginibacter. The sequence continues at coordinate 11,347 of CAYTQB010000019.1, forward strand.
GTCGCTGCTGAAGAAAGATGAGTGCTGAAAGAGGTATTATTTGTCCATAATCCTGTCTCCATTGGCCTGTTTAATTCATCATATTTTGTTACCAGCCATTTAACTGTCCCTGTGCGCATGTTGGCATCCTGTGACATCACCAGCCGGTCACGATTGTCATATACCATATAAACTTCCCTTGCGCCGGGAACTTTTTTTATGATCATCCGGTTTCGACTATCGTATTCATAGCGGAAACATTGTTCATTTAGTAAATCAGTAGTAAGTGTCCAATTCGATGCATCAACCATGGCCTTCACCCCTTCAGGCTGGATTACGCATCGCAAATTATTAAAGTCGTCATATAGATAATAGGTGCACAACCATTCGGAGTATCCGCTTCCGCTTCCGTTATCAGCGGTAGCTGTTAATTGAACTTTCTTAAGAAGTACTTTTCCTTCATTATTCTTGAATTCTATTACCTGGTTATTATTTTCATCCGATGTGATTGTCTTGAACAATTTACCAGGTGCATAAACGGAATTTGTACCATAAGCTGATCCAAGGTTGTTATTGGGGCTACCATTTTCATATGTAATAAAAGAAGCTCCATCAAGAAAATATATCCGGATACCATATTCATAACTGCCAAGCGGTATTACATATGTTCTCGGGCTTGTTGTTCCTCCTACTGATCCGGGCGCCCAGCTTGATGTACCAACTAGTCGGTAGAGCAATTCAACTGCGTTGGCAGATGTAGGCAGGGTATTCCATGTATATACGGCCGATTGGGTTCCATTGCCATTGTTGGTTACAGAGACCTGCAAATTAATATTAAGTTCTGATGGTGTAACAACACTCCAAACCCTTACAGCATCTGTTGTAGTATTAAGTGCATATTGAATGGTTGTTTTTCTTCTCAGGGCCGGATTAGAATTGCTTTCACTACCTACCCAGCTGTTGCCCGGAACATAATTATTAATTATTCTTTGCAACGGAGATGTCTCAAAAATAGTTTTCCCATAAAAGTAAGTTTCACCCTGTGAACTATACTGTGCGGACATAAAAGAGGCTTGCTGCTGAAAAGGATTAAGTCTGAACTTACCATCATTTACAGGATACCCCCCGGTATTATTTGCTGCAAAAGGCAAATATTTGAATTGTTCTCTTCCAAATTCATCATATTCCACTGCACTTACTAAATCGTTGGCCGGGGATCCTGTTGTCATGGATCCTTCCTTTATTGCAGTTTGTAATAGTCTACCCAGCCCGTCCACATATTGTGTGGCCTGTTTTACATCCTTCAATGGCCTTGTCATTATCGCATTTGGGTCCTGCGAAGGGGCAGTTGCGTCCCAGGTACGGATAAAACTCACAGGCATGTTTGACGGATATGCGGCTGGCGCCGGTCGTGGTTGCGCAATAAGTTGTTGATTGCATACAAGGCAAATGATATATACTGAAAAAACGCTCAGTTTACTAATAAGTCTTTTTTTCATTTGAAAGATTTGAGTTTGTATTTCAATCCAATTTATTGCCCTTGCAGTAAGCTGTTTACACTACTACCTCCAATCCTTGTCTGTGCACCTAATACTCCAATCAATTCACCATTAGTCCATATGATAAATTTATCCATTGGCCCCGATACATCTCTATTAAAATGATCATTTTTGTTTTTATCAGTTAACCATTTAAATAAAGGGTGTTGTATACTACCCGATATTCTTCTTGTATATATACCTTCAGTTACAATGACATCCATACTTAGAATACTTCTGTACCATTGTCTTAGATTTTCCTTTATTGCTTGAGAATAGCCGTCCTCATATGATGGGACAGCAATTATTGTTAAAGAATCAGTGTGTATATTTCTTAATGAGTCTAACGAATGTAATAGGGAGTCGCTTGATGCATTCTGTTCTATTGGCAGAATTACAATCAACACTTTCCTACCTTGGTATGATGAAAGTGGCTTATTTTCTCCTTCAATACTCGTAACAGAATGGATATATATGCTTTCTACAGTTTTAGCCTCTGAAAATAAAAAGCAGCAAGAAATTAATATAAACTTTAGCATAGTGATCATTTTAGTCGATGTAAAAATTTAATATTATTGAATTACAAGTTATGGTTGAAACCGCTACATTATAAAAAGTTGCTGAAGTACCAGTAATGGTTTGTTTCCAGCAACCTGACTTAAATGTCCCATATATAGGTGCTCCTGAAGTCCTCGAAATAGTTAAGGTATAATTCCCCTCAGGTACTGAACCAAGGGGTTGTAATCCCGATGCAGTTGACACAGCAAAATTGTATGTGATTCCCGTTCCCGTGTTATAATAACTGGCCGTATACCCTGAAGCGCCAGGTGTCATTGTAGATGTAAGATTAACACAGGTTTGTGCCGGACAAGCTGTTGGATTATACCCGGCAACTACCCACCGGGTTTGATTGTAAGTTGCACTACAGACATTCATATCCTTTTGCTCCTGTTCCTGATATCCTGTATTGCCACAGCTACCCTGCTGACAGCGTAATGCTGTAGCAGTATTTTGCCAATCGGGAGTAAAATTGGTACAGGCTAGAGCACAATTTTCAACCTGGCCAGCATAATTGTAACAGATTTTTTTCACAACATTTTTATCCTGGTCAAGAATAAGCGCTAGCCTGTTGGAGGCATCATATGCGTAGAACTGAATTTTATTATTAACATCACATTGTGTGGTCATTCCTATCAAAGGAGAGTATGTATAAGTAGTCATCATTGCTCCCTGGGGATACAGGCGCAATTCATCTATCACACCAGTGCCAGATAAAGTAATGGTGCCTCCGCCAGGGTTCGCAATTATGTGCTCGTAGTAAGTCCAATTACCTAATGATTTACCACTTACCCCAGAGGTTCCATTCACCAGTTGTGATCCATTATTACTCCAATATGAAACAGTGTATATTTTGCTAGCATCAATACCAGATTTTGAAATACTATTTCCTGCCAATGTGTACACTTTTTTCCCGGTAGGGGCGGTAATGTCAACTGTTGTTGGGCCAGAGTAAGTCCAATTCCCTTTTCCATCTGCTTCAAAAGAAGTAGCTGCTATATTTTGAAGGGTAGCATTCGTGACTTCTGCAGTTAAGTATTCGCTACTATAATCCCAAAGCATGCTGTTTGTAATGCCTTTAGCAGTATATTCCAACAAATTAGCCGATTGATCATAACTATTATAAGTAATTGTATATGGCTGCTCATGTATTCCAGGGTGATCATTTACAATGCTTGAATTCTTCAGAACCAATCCATTGATAGTTGAGTAGGTATTGTCGATCTTGCCAAAATCAATAAACTGCGGGTAATAATTAATTGAGCCTTTTACAATTGTTTTCTTTGCATTTGTAATTTCTGTCAGCCTGTTTGCAGTCAGTAAAGGACTTGCTACGCCGGTTGCAATATAGTTATCGATCGGGAAAGTATATTTAACGATTGATTGTCCATGTTGTCCAGGCTTTTCTGAAGTGATCAGCATTTCTTGTACTATTTGCTCATATGCATTGTAACCATAACTAGTAGTCGATGTAAGCGCATTTCCAATATTATCATAATCTGTGATGGCTACCTGCTGTAGGTGGGTATTAATTGTATAAATGGGATAATATCCTATTAGTGTATATGGAACCGATGCCCAGGCTTGCCAACCAGGCCCTGCTTCTCCGTATACTAAGTTTCCATATCCAAAAAATCTTGCTCCATAATAAATCCCTGAAGTTCCGGATGAATAAGTATTCTCAGTTTTCTTAACCAGGGTATTCTGTGCATTATATACTGAAACAGATTGGACTGTGCCATTAGGCTGGGAAAGTAAACTCCCCCAAACATCGTATGATAAATGTTTTTTCGCTGGTAACGCTGCACTCAACTGTGATGAGCTATTAGCACTACTGCCTATATCATCAGGGGTATTATAAAACACTGTTTCAACCTTACCCAATGGATTTCCACTCAGATCAACATCTTGCTGGATAACCTTATCATACCCAACAGAATTACCAGAGCCCAGGGAGTTTGATGAAAAAAATCCATGCCCGTTAATCTCATAAATAGTATTCATTGTCATAGAGCCAGTATTTCCATAATTTTGAAAGGAGTTAATCCCATATACCCTTCCTACTTGCATAGCGGTCAGTCCTTTTCCTCCCACATAAGTATAAATAGTTCGTTTTGAGTTACTGTTTTCAACAGCTTGATAATTGATTGCGTGGACTCTTAATCCATTTCCGTTAGTAATAACATTATTTATATTTGAATAATCAGGTAAAATGTAATTATCAAATTGATTTAATTCATATTCCAGTTTAATAAAACCTCCGGTCGGATATTTAATAGATGTTAATATGCCGGCTTGTGCAAAAGATAATCTTGCAGAATGATTATTGCCATTATCGGGTAACCCGGTGATACCCCCTAACTGTGTGGGATTTAACCTCACCGGATTAGGGACAAATGAGGTATTGGTTAATTCGCCGTTATAAAATCCCCAGAAATCCTGGGCAAATGAATTCTTGGAAGGTAGTAATGTCGGGTCATAGGTAAATTGATGTGCTGCGCCATTATTATCCTGGATGCTAAGCAGCTTGAGCCTGTAATCTGGTGTATTCCCAAATGTCGCTGCATTATCTGGTGTATACTTATTTCCACCAACTGTAGATGCATCAGAATAAGAATAATTAAACTGGTACGATTTGATCAGTTGACTGGAAGAATTGATTTGGATTGCATCAACTCTTTTTCCTCCTAAAATATCAGTTCTGTCAGAAAGGGTGAAATTGATCTGTCCATTGGGAAATACTATCGAATTTAAAAAGAATCGGTTTTCCTCTGATTTATTTATTGTCCTACCGAGGCCATCAAGGGGAATACTCATATAGGCTTGTATATAACCATTATAACATGGACTGTTATAATATGTAGACACAGGATTAACCGCCTTATCATATTTGTCAGAACAAACAGGATAATTATTAACAACTCCTGATTGAGTATAGTTGAACTGTATTTGTCGTAAATTTTTTGTAATAATTTTAGTAAGTACCCAAAGTTTAGATGATGGTGCAACATTACTGTTACTTGACCCACCAATACCACCTGTAGTTTGAGAAAAAGAATTTATAGTACTATTTAATTCAAAATAAAATACATCTCCGGAAGGTGCAGTTATTATGTATATGTCACCGCTTCTATTTACTTTATATCCGCTATTATTCCCCCATTTATCGAGCGCAATAATCAAACTACTTTGAGGATCACGGATAAACTTTATTGAGTGACCGAGAAAATTAGCTGTGAAAATATCTGGCTCAGAGTCATAATAGAGACTGTTTGCTAAATCTTCTCCTAATAGGTTGTTATCTCTGTGCCCATTTATTGGTATATAGTATGCTGTGTAGATGTTGTATGCGTAGTTTGGCTGTGGGGCGGGAACGGGAATTGGACTGTACCAACTAGGATTCAGCATAGTAGCGCAACCATTTATATAGATCCATTTTGTTGGTTGAAACTGCGGTACCGGGCTTGTATTATAATCTGGTAACATTCTGGTTATTGCAGGACCATAATCATCAAGATCATTGATTTCCTGTGTGATCGTACCTCCAATATTTAAATCCCAACCAAGTCCTACCCAGCTTGCTTCCTGGTTAACTCTGATTCCGCCGGCGTGGTAGGCTAAGTTAATGGGAACAGAAACACCATCCGTATTGATTTCATATAAAGGAATTGAAATACCCGGGATGCCTGAGTATTGACTTACTGGAATGTCTGTATATTTCTGAAACTGGAATACTGAGGGGGATACAGGATGATAGTTTTGCAATCTCGGATCTGCATAACTCTGGGACATGCCACATTCAGAAACAGAAAGAATAAGGACAAGTGTAATTAGCACTCTTTTCATAATCGTTTATTATATTAGATCTAAGTTTTTTTATTTAAAACTATAACCCACCCTGAACAACACCGGTTGACTTATAGGTATATGTTTCCGGTGAAGCATATCGTATAATAATTGCACATTGGTGCCTTTGAAAAACTTTGTTTTGATGTTCAGTTTTTTAGTTACCCCAACCAAACCAGCTTGCTGCCAATGGGTATCATTTTTAAGTTGTGATATATTTTTGAACTGTGCGTTGTAGTTCATCTCAAAACCACCCGTTACAAAGAATTGCTTCTTCAGTTTCCAATCAATAAAGCTTCTTATGCCAATTCCCTGGTGAGTAACATTGATATGCCGGATACTACCAAGGCCCATTTTATAACTGGCCCCTATGCCAATAATTGATTTATCGTTCAGTTTATATCCCACACTCAGCGCTATGTCGGCAGTGGTTGGTACCAGGCTGTTGTTTTTTGCAAACTGGAAATTGCTGCTGTACTCCAGGCGTTGAAGAAAAGTTTTTGTCTTTTGCGTATTGGGTTTGAAGTTGGGAATTTCTGCATCACTACTGCTGCCACCTGCTTTAAGTACCTTGTCTTTAAGATTATTTAACTCTGCCTGCGCCTGCTGCATGTTCTGGCTAAATGCTTCCCGTGCATTGGGACCTCCCATGGCAAGCCTGTCCTGGATCAGGGCATTCACCCCGGCACGGGTTTGCAATCCTGCAAGATTTGGTATAGCTCCATTATTAGCTCCTGAACCAAATAGCGAGGCAAGCATACTGTTCTTTTGAACAAACTCTTTAAAGGCAGGAATCTTATTCAGAATAGTGATTGTTGTTTCTTCTGCTTTCTTTTTGTCTGAGAAGATCTCTTTATAGTTTCTAATTGTTTCAATGTAGTAATAGGAGTCTTTGTCAATCTTGGTTAGATACTTGCTTTTACCAATATATTTTGCCGCTTCATTGAGTAGTAGTTTTCTCCTTTCTTTGATGAATTGTTGAACCGATTCTGTGTTTTGCACATCTTCTTCAAGCTCATTGATCTTCTTTCTTGCTGTTGCAAGGGGTTCAACAAACTTGCTGTTGAGTTTGTTTTTTGGGTCATCAAGGTATTTTAACCCGGTAGTGAGCTTGTCCCTGTACTCATCATACCTGGCCCTATAACCTTCGATAACTGATTTACCTTCTTGCAGTTTTTGCAAGGCTCCTGAAAAAGTCAACTGATTATTGCCAAAGAGTCTTTGTGATGTTTCCGGGCTCATTTTATCCAATAACTCCTTTATTTTCTTTTCCCAACGGCTAAGTTTAATTAAGGTCTTTTCTGTTTTACCCGTTATGCGGTTGCTATACTTATCAATCTTAGTATTGATTTGGGATAGGTATTTAGTTGTGATCTTTTGGAGTGACTCTAGTGTACTATCTGGTAGTTGTGCTTTGCTAATAAAAGTAAGGCACATGAAACTTAACAATATAATGAGCCTGTGTCTGCTCATATACTTTGAGCGTTTTATAATTCACTGCGGGCACAAGAATTAAAATCATTTCAGTATCGCTAGGGGATTTTTCATGGAAGGTTAGAATTCTTCTGTTGGGGATTGAATAATAAACCTAAGAACTAATCTTGAGAAAAAAAATACCCGAAAGTGGTAGTAGAAATTTTTCTACAAAACTCATCGAAGTTTATCTCTCTAAATCCGCCCTGCCGAAAAGAGACGTTTCATCTTGTATTACCTAATGGTTAGTTTCCTCGTTTGTCTGCTTTCTTCCCTTGCTCGGCAATCGTTTTCATCTCTGCAGGATCAATTTGTTGCCAGGCCAGAGTGAGTGTTTTTTGATAGAATTTCTCCAGTTCTTTAGAAAGGGTATTGTAGACCACATTATCCTTTCTGAGTTCTTCGGCCATAGTAGGGATACCATTCCAGGATAATGAGCCAACATAGGTAAATGAGGTGGCTTCTAAGGCGATATTCTTCTTCCACAAGAGTTCCCCATACTGCGCTGATTTTGCATTGATAACCAGATTGCCGCCAAGGGTAATTTCACCATTCATTCTTTGTGTTGATGTCGTCGCAGGAGCATTTTTATCTAGGATACTTCCCCAATTGGTTTTAGTCGTTGTGGTGTACCTACGGTTGTACTGTGGGTTAAGTTCAATGCCTATTTCCATGATGAAGTTTGAGGTGGTCTTATCGTTGTATACCATTTCATCCCGTGAACCAAATGGTCCCCGGACGGTGAAGCCTTTGGCAGTGAGGAGTTCCTCGAAGTCATTGCCCATGCTCGAAGCCATTTCATTAAAGGGTGGAACGAAGTATTCCGGGTTTTTACCAACGTAGGTGGGCCGTACGATGGCAATGGTAACTCCGGAGGATGCAACTTGAGCACGAGATGGTGGACTGAAGTCGAACCGTGCTGGAATCCGCTGGGCGGGAGGTTCAGTTGCAGTGGTGTTTTTGGAAGAGCCGCAGGCGGCAAGTATCAGGGTTAGAGTTGTACAGAACAACAGTGATGATTTGGTCATACAAAAGGGATTTAGCGTGATGAATGAAATTATGAAGCCCTGGGAGTCGCTTATATGCTGGTCACTTTTCTCGAAGGAGTGCTTCTGCTTCAAATATATTAACTGTTGGCAGAACTACCAACATTTTTATTTAAAATTTCTTTGAGATTGTGTTTTAGTTAACTCCATGAAAGAAAAGGATAAAAAAAGGCTACAGAAATTTGGTGCTCGCCTGAAGAAACTGCGAGAAAAGAAAGGGTTGAGCATTCGGGAATTATCTGCCCGGTGTGATGTAGACTATGGTAAGATCAGTAAATTGGAGAATAGTAAGGCTAACCTTACATTAACAACATTGATTGAATTAGCCGAAGGCTTGGAGGTTCATCCGAAGAAACTACTCGAAATAGACTTTGAATAAGCTTACATTTTGAAACTTCCTATTAGGTCTCTCATCTTGTCACTTTAACAAAAAATACTATTTAAACATTCATTTTCTAGAAATAGCCTATACTTGCCTGTTAATAACTACAAGGGTAGACGAGAACATATAAGTTATTGACTGTAAATCCTTTTTTATCTAACAAGTATTCCCTGCTCCACTGTGGTTAATTCGAAAAGAAAGTTATTGACATTATTAAGCCTATGGTTGCAAAACTTTTTTCACTTTTTTCCGTTCTTAAATAAGATTTTATAGATTTTTTCGAGTACATTACATATACAAATACCTCTCCCTCCACAAGAACTAAGAAGTCCAATTTCTATTGTGCAATTTCTCCCCAACAGCCCCTCCAAGACCTCAGGTTACGAGGTACGGCAAAGAGGTTTGATAATCTCTTATCTGTTGCCGCAAAGTAAGACGTGAGTATACAAAGAAAGTATTCAACTTTTGTTTAATTATGGTTTGCTAAAAATTTGTGAGTTCAAAAATTTTATTGACAATAGAATTAATTATTGTAAAATATTATAAGATAACCTTCAAAGAGGAAGATTTAACAACCAAGAATCAATGTTACTATGCTAGGTATTAGCAAAAAAGAAAGGGCTCCATAAAGAAGCCCTAACAAAAGATGAGGCAATTGACTACACTAGAGGTGGACATCAAATTGCTCGCCTTTGATGTACAGAGAGTAGTGCTTTCTGTAACATCGCCCGAAGAACTCAGCCACCGATTGCTAGAAGTTGTAATAATGGCAATCTTGGTTAAATTGTCAAAGTAAAGCGATTGGTAGTTGATATTCGGGTTTTAAAAACAACCAAGGATGGTCTCCTATATAAGTGATAAAGACTAACCGCCTTTGAATTATCTAGCGCCATCCTTTACTTTTATTACTGTTATACTTTACAAAAGAGTATTCTTAGTACAGGAGTTGAATAGAGCATCGGATTAATTCGCCGGGACTGTTAAATGCTCTGTTTGATAGGAATCAAAAAAGAGAAGGATCTCAAGCATTCATCAATAGGTATTATACCCCCCATCATAATTCTGACAATGAAATTACAAAACGATTTTTATTTCTACAAGTTTATTTAAATCAACTCTTGATGTCAAGTTGCTACTTAGTTAGATATTACGGAATGGAGTAATCCACCATCAGGGGTATTAGTGTATGTTTTGTTCACTTTCCCTCTTTTTTTTGTTTTCGTAGCGACTCCATCACTACCTTCGCAACCGATGCCCGCTTTCGATCCATGTCCTCCTTGCTCACCTCTTCATAAGAAACATTGACACGGTACCCTTTAATAACTTGCGTTTGAGGCATGGTGTCCTTCGCTGTGCTGCCTAAATAGGTGAATAAGGCATCGGGGGTATAAAACAATACAGACGCCTTTTCAAAATCCATTATATTCTCAAGGCATTTCTTTTTGATTTTTTCTAATTGTCTTGGATCGCCACAAAGTGATATGACAGTGTCATACCTAGCTTCAATACACTTTTTGATATTATGCATTTCCCACTCAGCGTCGGTAGTGACACAAATTTCAATGGCAATAGTTTTGTGTTCCTTCGATAAAAGTACATCAACCTGTCCGCTGCCATCAAAAGTTTGTGTTTCAAGTACAGCAACATAGCCCTTTGCTTCTGCCATCTTCTTGACCAGTTGTTGCAGATATTTATGGGTTGAAAGAGTTTTATGCTCCTGTGCTTGTAATGTAGTTTTTTCCTTAGGTATTTCAACAGATTTTATTTCAGGAATGCTGATTGGTGGTTTTTCTTCCTGAATTGTAGGTTTTGCTTTTATCGGGACTTCTCTCCGCTCCTCAATTACTGATGATTCAAGATTAAGTGATTCCAAAAGAAGCTGTTCAACATCTGCTCTTGGTGTTCCATATTGCTGTCGTGAATGGTCAATAACTATTTTAATATTCTTTTGCGATACTCCTGATTCTTTCTCTTTGAGTTGCAGGGTTTGTATTGAACAATCATACTTGGGCTGCTCAATCCGCACGATTGCCTCACCCTTTCCCAAACTCTGAAGATCTGCTGCATCAAAATTGGCAAATCCTTCCTGGAGTTTCTTAGCATCGAGTTCTCCCACCCGAAACACAATCCGGTTATGAATATTCCCGAGTACACTGTGTAATAATTCTGCATCTTCTCCCTGTAGCTGCTGTAGGTCTTGATGGGAAAGAGTAAGGCCAACATTATATTTTCTGATGCCACTGATCATGTCCTTGATAGAAGGGGTGATGAAGTGTTGAAATTCATCAAGGTATATAAAGACAGGGTTACGCTCAGCTTTCTGTTGCCGTTTAAGAATAGCAGAGTGGAGTTTGGAAAGAAGCAGGGAACCGAGGAGGTAACTGTTTTCAATACCGATCAAACCCTGTGAAAGTTTAAGGAGTATTATTTTGTTTGAGGTAAGTAGTCTTTCAAAATCAAGTCCCTCTTTTTGCACCAGCATATTACGGATACTCTTTGGTCGCAGAAATGAATCAAGCCGGGTAAGTATCGGGCCTATGGAATTGGTCTTTAATAAAGGAAATTCTCGTTGCCAATAGTACTGCACTGAGGGGTCGGTAATAGTCTTTAAGAACTTGTTTCGGTATTCCTTCTCAATTAAGAATCTCCGTACATCATGCAGGGTACCTCCCTGGGTACTTTCCAGTATGGCAAGTATACAGTTTCCAAGTACGGTATTCATCTGATCTCCCCATGAAGTTGCGTGTTTTCTAAACGATGCAGTCAAGTCAGATGCCAGTACCTCCTTTTCAATATCCGTCTTCGCTTCCAGGATATTTAAACCCACTGGATACTCAGTATCTGATGGATCAACCAATACAACATCCTTCAGGCGATTCTCTGGGATATACGAGACAATATCATCAACTAAGTCACCATGCGGATCAAAGACAATGGCGCCTAGTCCTTTCTCAATATCCTGTATGACCAGGTAGGTAAGTAAGGTGGATTTGCCCGTGCCGGTAGCTCCGATGATATGGGTATGTTTTAACCGCTCTTCAATGCTAATGGACACCTCTTCTATTTCTTCGTCGTGGGTATTTTCGCCGAGTATGAATGCCTTTCCTTTAGCAATAGCTGGTGTTTCCTTAGTTTTCCGGGATGCGCTATAAAGTTTTTTAGATACAATACTCTCTCCAGGAAAGTGAAGGAGCGTAATAAGCTCATCAATATTTAAAAGCATCCCTAACCGGTGAGACTCCCGACGTACAATATCAAGTGCCCTGGTCTCAAAGTCATATTCAGGATTTGACAGTGGTACCAGTTCATTTGAATTACTCTTACTCGCTTGTACTATTGCATTGCTAATCTTTTCCAACAGCTTTGCTGAATCTTCCAACCCCTCTGCCTGGGCAAAGGCCCTGATCGTGGCAGCATATAATTGGCTTTGTGTTTTTTCAGTTGCCAGTTGCGGGGCTTCTGGTACATCAGCGAAAAAGGATATTCCATCCGGAAAGCTGACGGAGCGAATAATACTCTCCTTCCATTGATTCATCACCGGCTGGAAAAGTATTTGAATACCTGCTTGCTCATTTTCTGTCAGGCGGTCCAGTATGCCTATAAAGCCAATCAAGGGGTCAAGAGAAAAATTTCTTGGCAACTGTATGGGTCGGACAAATTCATTTCTCAACCCAAAGTCAACCACAAATGTTGCAAGATGCGGCTCTAGGATAACATCTAAGAGTTTATCGTCTTTTCGTACCAAATACTCAGGTAAATAGGCATTGATATAAGTGATGATAGTATCGATATCAGATTCACTGCACACAAACTGAATGATGATCTCTTTTTCAGTGCCGATTATCTCAAATGACAAGGGGCGGTTATTTCTTGAAAGCATCAAAAGCAGTGCCTTCATTTTATCTGTTGTCACTCGTCTGTCCTTGGGAAGTTTTATTTGTATTCCCTCTAAGACTCCATCGGGCTCATAGAGAAACTGTTCAAGGGTCTCATAGTCCATCGCAGTATTTTCAATCACTACTTCCTTTTTTCCTCCCCGCAAATTTTCAATGAGCTTGCTGATGGGAGTATGTTTTTTTCCATCATCAATTTGCTTTTGATGATAGCCGTGCCGGAAAAATGGAATATAGGGAGGTTCTAGTTGTACCGGTTCATCAGACACATACCAACCCCGACCACGGTATTCCCAGGTATAAAACTGCGCAGTGTAGAATTCGGCGGGGGTCATGGGCAAGGGTTTAGAGTCCACCCATTTTGAATGTCTTATCAGCATCAGAGAGTTTCCACTCTCCTTTGCCTTCTGTCATCTTGGTGACTGCTTCTAAAATACTTTCATGTACACAGGAGCGAAACATATCTTCTTCATCGATCTGGTAAAAAGTTCGCCGTGATGCACGCTGCTGCAGGAAACTTCCGAACCTGGTGCCTTTAAATATTATCCGCATCGGCCCGGTTGTTTCATACAGCCACCAGGAGATAAAGAAATCTTTACCGAATGGAGCGGCACAAACATCAAACACGAGATTTCCATGTTTGATCCGCAAGTATTCCCTGCCAGCAGACAATATACCGCCTTCTTTATGTGTGGTTTTTTGTATAGATGCGTTAGGCATTTCATGATCCTGAAGCATCTTTTCCAGTTGTTCATAAAACTCATTTGAAGACATCGCAAAGCTTTGAAAGAAATGTGACCAGTGCGATATCACATTACTAACTGGAATATTGCCTCCTAAGAGGCCTCGGGAGGGGTCTGATGTCTGATATACGACGTATATAATTGCGGCGCCTAAAAGGATGAATACAATTAGTGGCATAGCAGCTAGGTTTTAAGGTGAAGGGATTCAGAAAAGTAGAGATAGTCTTGTAGAGTTGCAATACTACAAAGTGGTATCGAAAAAATATTACACGGGAGGGTTTATTTCTCAGAATAAGATTTCAGTGCTGAATTAATTCGCTCCGCCAAAAACGAAATTCCTGAAATTCCCGCTAGGAGTATTGAAAATAGGGAGTGTTCTGTCAGCCATTCTAAAATACGATCAAAGGTGGGGCGGCTAACAAAAAGAGTCACTAGGCCTGATATAAGTCCAAGAATTGCAATAGTGATTATCCAAGTATATACAGTCCCCAAACGCTTAAGAAAAATACGAGTTCCACTTGCTTGGGATGTATCTTCACAGATAACTTTTGAAGTAGAGAGTTTAAGTTTTTGTGTCAACTTCTTTCTCCACCTGGCCACTTGCTTGTCATCTATCTTAACAAACACTCCAAGATTACGGAGTTTACTTTTCCGTATTCGTGTTTCCTTATCCCCCCAGGTGATCTTATTCGGAGACCGTAAGACCTTTAACCCCTCAATACGTTTCTCAGTAAATTCGGTAGCATCTCCGCAAAATAGGGTCAAGTCATGGCGCCAGATGTAATTGAAATGGTTGCGCAAGTTTTGAAACTGGAGGGGATCATTCTCCTTTTCAACAACAGAAATTGGGTAATGTAATGAGAGGCCCTCCAACTCTTTCGGAAACTTTGAGTACACATAAGAATCGCAGCAAATAACATTATTGATTACCAACAAGCATATTGGAGAAGGAATTACCGCAAATCGAACTTGTACAAAATGCTTTTCTTTCATCCCATCACGTTTTATTAATAGAGGATTTTCGTTAATAATAGCGAAAATTTTTTCTAGTGATGCTTGCTGCGACATAAACAGCCTGGAGGCTTTTAGCTGTGTTTCGGTAATAGGGTCTGTATAGTGAAATTCGTATTTGAGTCCTTCACCAGTATATTTCCAATTCTCAGGATCTTCGGCTTTAATGAGGCAAGCAGGGAAATCAGTATATAAATAAGAAAAGCAAAACCGAATCCTTAGATAGATATTTAATTCATTGAATTGTTTTAAAGTAGTTTTTTCGAATAATAGATAAAATGCCTTCCGTATTTTCTCTCTTAGCTCTGCAGTGCCTTTTTCTCGGTGCCCATTTCCTATTTCATTGCCAAGTAACGTGCTTGCCGCTAAGCCACAAAAATTTATCATTATACATTTTTTACTTTTACGCTTCATTTCATCATCAAATGGCTCATAATCTGCTGTTTTAATGAGATGATCAAGTTGAAGTTGCTCAAGCAAACATGTAAGATACTCGACTGTAAAGCGGTCAGGAAAATGTCTCATAGCCAGTAGTTTGGTATATAAATATACCACTATTCTTAGGGTAAATATTTCAGCATAGTGTCTATCTACCCTAAAAAGAATTAATGATTCGCTGTTTGTGATTTGAAGCCTCCGCTAAATTGTCTTTATTGATAGAAAAAATCTATCCTTTTAGAGCTCCTCTTAAATAGAAAACAAATTTGCATCAGTATTTGCTAGTGATTCGTTGTAATATCGTTTAATTATTTGTTCTTCAATAGCTTCTCGAGAGTATGAATATTTTTCTTGTGATGCCCTAATAATTGTGCGTTTCACTGATTGGGTGGGTTTTATTGGAGAGATTGAGATTGCGCTGAACGGTTTTGAAGTAGTTCCGTCAATCATGAGTTTTATATACATCATATATTTCGGCAAGTTGATAAGGTCATCCTCTGAAAATATCGGATGCACTTCCTGGGCAAGGTGTTTCGCATCCTCTGCCCCTACCCGAAATATGATCATTGTCCCAACATTGCCGAATATGGCATACCGAATCTTTTCATGCACTTGTTCAATGTATTGATGAGCTAAGAAAAGAGAGAGTTTATACTTTCTTGTTTCTGCAAGAATATCTGCAAAAGAAAGGGAGACAAAGGAATGCATCTCATCGACATAGAGATAAAAGGGAGTACGTTTGCGCTCATCCTGTGCTGCTCTCCCCAAGGCTGCAAGTTGAATCGCATTCACCAACATGCTCCCCAAAAGCGTCGTTGCATCTTCTCCCAGTTTTCCTTTTGAAAGGTTGCAAATCAGTATTTTCTTTTGATCCATCACTTCAGCTATCCTAAAACTCACGTTTGTCTGGCCAATTACATTTCGTAACTGGGCAATTGCAACAAAGAGTCCCGTCTTGTTCAGTATCGGACTGATGGCCTCTGCTTTTAACTGTGGCGGGTATTTGTCGAATTCATTGTACCAGAATGATAGGAGATATTGGTCGGTACAATATGAGAGTATTTTTTTTCTGAAGTAAAAGTTGGTGAGAAGTGGTTGGATGTCTAAGAGTGTGGCGTTTGGATAGCAGCACAAAGTGAGAAGGCTAAACCTGAGTATGTACTCAAGCCTCGGCCCCCAGGAATCAATCCATATCTTTTTGAAGGTGGCAAGTAACCCTGCTACGACTAAGTGTATCTGGCCGTTGGGAATGTCTGCCAGCGGGTTGAAACCAATGGCATAGTGTTCATCCGCAGGGTCGAAGTAAATAACATCATTAATCCTCTCTTGTGGTATATAGCCCAATAACTTCTCGGCTATATCGCCGTGTGGGTCAATGAGACAAAGACCATTCCCTCTTTCAATATCAGAAATAGCCATGTTCAATAGCAGGGTTGATTTCCCTGTTCCTGTTTTTCCAATGACATAGATGTGATTTAACCGGTCTTCATCTTTTATTCCAAAGGGTTGGTTGGTATTTCGAAAGTTAGTGGTTCCAATGGGGGTGATCTCAAGCATTGGAAGATTGTACAAGCCTAGGTAATTAATATAAGAGAGGGCATTTTGCTAGGAAGCCAGCATAAATAAATACTTTTAACATCTAAGCATCCAAGAATGCTAGTATAGAAAAAGTAATTCCAAAAGCATGGCAACTAAATTATTAATCGCAGGTATCCCTGGAATGGGAAAAACAACAGTAGGCAATGAATTGCAAAATCGAAAAAATTTTAAGCACATTAATCTAGAAGACCAGGCTACAATATCTTCAATTTCCAATGTCTCAAATTTTATCGCCGAACTAAGAAATGACTCTAGCGACATAGTGGTCACTTGGGGGTTTGTACCTGATGAAAATCAAACAAGTATTGTGTTGGCCTTTAAAGAAAATGGATTTCACTTAATATGGCTTGATGGCAATCGAGGAGCTGCTAGGGAAGCCTTTGTAAATCGTAACACTGTACCCGAAGAATTATTTGATGTTCAACTTGGAAGGATAGAGAATACAGCAATAATAAATAGGATTAAACCTATACTTTATAACACTTTTGACAAACAAGGTAACTTCAAATCCATTGACCAAATAATAAAGGAGATTTTAGCCTTAGTTTCGTAATTAAACAGAGCCATATTTTACCTTAATTAAGTGGCATATGTTAAATGTGATTGATCCCCAGCTTCAGATTCCTCAATGATTTTTGCCAACTGAGTAACTTCCTCCATCAGCCCCACTAAAATGTTGGTTTCATTAGCCTTATCAAGAATTGACGTCTCAAGAGACTTATTGCCAATCTCTAAAATTTGCCAATTATCTGTGTTTAATTTTCTGTTCCTGTAGTCCACCACCGGAGACTTAGTACGCAAAAAAACCTCTTTTAACTTGAAAAGTCTACATACTTTGGTGGTTCGACTTCCATTTTCTGAGATTTCAATCCCTTCAGGAAAATAAAACCATTGTAGTTTGATTCTTGTTTCCAAAGTAGCCTTGTCCCACAAATTAGCGGGATTAAATAACACGTCCCGTATCATTTTGAGCATAGATGACAGGCAAGGTTTGATTTCTCCCAGTTCAATTATGCTCTTTGAGAGTGTATATATGTGAGCGTTCAATGCTGTGATCTTCTCCCGGCAGAGTTCATCAGTGATAATACCAGATATGTTTTTATCAAGGAGTACATCTATGCGGGTTTTTAAGGCTGCTATTTCGCTTTGGGTCTTTGCCGAGTTAGCTACATTGGCAGAAAACCGATTCTCCACATGACTCTTGAAATACGAATGCAGTGTATCAAAACACCCCACATCCAGTTTAAAGTAATTGAGCCAATCTTTAAATGTTTCCTCTAGTACCTCTTTTCTGATATTAAGCTTCGTCATCGGTACTTTGTAGTATGGGTATTTTTGTTTTCGTCCCTGTGCCCAATAACCAGTTAGGGCTTTCCCAGATTCATGGTAAAAGAATTTCCGCAAAGGGAAGTCAGGGTTCAAAATCTTATACTCTTGCGTATTTTTTCTTTTGGCTGAAAGGATGATTTGTACTTTAGCAAACAATTCGTCTGAGATTATCGCCTTGAAATCTCCTTTAACTCTCTCACCGAATTTATTAATCCAACCAGCATAGAGTTCATTTCTAACTATTCTATAAAAATAACTTCGTGCTATTGGCTTGCCTAAAGTATCGGTCGCCACTCTTTCATTAAAATTCTTCCGGATTTCTTCTACTGAGTGTATGTCTGATGCAATTTCTTCAAATACCTTGCCTATCACCGGTGCCAGATGATTGGGTGCAATCGTTGCTTTGCCATTAATCCGCACATTGGAGTAGCCGTATGGGGCCATCCACACATATCTGCCTTCCCGAACTGCATCTTTCATTCCTCCGGCACAACGCTCTGCTCGGACATCATTATCAAACTGGGCAACGTTAGCGATGATATTCTCCATGAAACGGCCTGTGGGGGTATCTTCAAAGTTTTCAGACGTAGACTTGATTTCTACCCCATATCGCTTAAGCTGTATCCGAATCTGGCTATAATCATCAATGTTTCTCGAAATCCTATCTATTTTATAGGAAATAACCGCTGAGATTTTGTTCTTCTTCATGGCACAAAAACTCATGAGTTTTTTTAACTCCGTTCTATCTGCTGTTTTTGCACTTTCCCCCTGCTCAATATAGATAGCTGCTACTTCATAGCCATGCTTCTTTGCATACTCTCTACAGTTCTTTTCTTGGGTACTGAGGCTATTGCCTTCTTCAACCTGTTCCTTTGTTGATACCCGGCAATATAGCACTGCCCTCTTTGTTTGTATTGTTTCTATAGGTTTGGTCAACATAGATATCGGCTATGATACCGGCTAAATAGTCCAGTATCATGTTATCTGATACGTTTTCTGAACTGGTGTCCAAAAAGCCCAAAAAGGGAGAACACCAATCACCTTTGTTGCTACACAAAAGAGTATGTTCCCCCTTATTGGGTTCGACAGTAATTGGGGTGATGTTTTTGCCTTTGTGTAGCCTCTCCATTATACTTCATCTGGTTACTTCTGTTAACCACACCAGTATTACAAATCAGGGATATCAGTATAAGAGAGGGAAATTTGAGTATGGTACAAGCTGCTTGTATACTTCGGTGGGCTTATACAGTCCACTTTCTTGTCAGCTACCAACCCGAAAGTTGATTTCAAAAAACCATTGGTATATAAGGGTTAAACAGGAAAACTGGCCTATTCACTACCACCGATGTACAAGGAGTGGGTAGTACGATGACTCAAAGCTTATTAATCCTTAATTAAAAATAACTATGAATATACAGTTCGTAGCACAGCAGCTCTATGAACACTCAAAATATTTTCGAGGGTTTTCAAAACAAAACAAGATGCTTTTAAACTCTTAGACTCTGTTTATGCAGATAAGGGCAAAACACTTAGATTACCCTAAGCTGCTATTAAAAGCTAGTGTGGATCATACAATATATCCATATCAGTGACCTAAATGATTCATTATCCATATCATTCCATCCACGGAATTCATGAATCCCATCCAAAATTTAGCTTCTTCTATTGATCTATTTAATTCCTTATAAGTATCAAAAGTTATCTCTATAATTTCATCAGAAACATATTTTACAGTCACCTTACAGCCTTGCTTAACTATTATTTGAGTCGTTTTAAATACAATAGCATTGTGCAACGCAACGCCTAGCGCACAAGCAGCGATAGTAGGAGGTGTTTCAGCTATCGGACAATACGATGGTAACCATTTTTTGGCTGCCTCTGTAGTTATTCTAGCTACAGCCGAACATCCATTTGCAATTTTACCAGTCAGAATATCATTTTCTATTCTTCCAACAATATAATTATGGCTTGCATTCACAAGGTCGGGGTCTACATAGGTAACTTCTGAATAACTATTATAACTTGAGATGTTCATTATTGTAGGTGAATTAATATTTGCCGGCGTAATGTTAATTCCAGGAAATTTAATATCTTCCAAGTTGCATGAGGTTGGTGCAATAATATTAATCCTATTATTGCCAAAAGTAGTAGGATAATAACTCGGCGAAACGGAAGAGTATAAATAAGGGTTATAATAATAGAACGCCGAGAACCCAACAAGTTGACATGTTACATCCTTTGAAAAAAGAAAGCTACCTAAAGCAATAATAAATAATTTCATTATTAAAGATTTAAAAATTTCGTGGCAGAGGAATTATAGGCAATGGTCCAAATAATGGAATCGCTATATTTATAGATAATGAGCCCCCTGAGAATTGTATGATTGGTATAGTCGTATTGCCAGAACTCATAAACCCGATGAAAATTGACCATTCATTCCACCTTTCAAGGGCTTCATCAAAGCTTGAGTTAATTTGATTGATAGTCCCTGTTAACTTATTATTTAGCTCAGCATCGGTATTTACTACTGCATCGTTTATTTTTGAAATCGCCTCTACATTTGCTCTAGGGTTGTTTTCATGAATTAATGAAATGAGTTTGCGTTCTTTTATGAAAAGATAAGTACCGAGATTTATATTCTTAATGAATTCATTACTACTTCCAGGCAAATATTGATCCTCAGGATATAAATCGGAACATTTTGTGTAACCACTATTAATTAATCGCTTAACTAAAGTGTTTTCGGTCATATTTTCTTTTATAAAATTATCAGATAGCTGCGCAAAATATTCAAACCCGTGATCGCTTAAATTACTTAAGTCGATATTATACCTTTGCAAATAGTGATTATCATATTTAATCCAAAATAAATCAGCATTTTTTAAATTCGCCCCCGTTTTTAATGCATCTGTTGAGATTGATAAGACATGAGACCCATTATCGTCTTCCATTTTTACTAGGCAAAAAATTGAATTTGTTGATGAATCAAACGTGGTAAAAAAAGGAAAAATTGTTTTAGGATTTTTTAAATTAAGTATATTAAAATACTGAATGGAATTTAAATTATTTCGATTCTCATTTATTTTCCTAGAAGAATTGTCAATGTGAAATTGCCTAGTTGCATTCATTTTTCTATTCCTATCTCCATTACACCAAAGGGCTTCATACCAACGACAATCCCTTTTTATTGGCAAACTGTTTGCCCGGGCATTCATTTGCGAATAAACTCTAACATTCGCATTGTATCCCATCGTAAGGCCATAAAATACATCTATACTTGCCCTCTGATTATCTAATTGTGTCTTAATCTGATAGTTAAGGTAATTTCTATCTAGTTTTAGAGAATTATTATCTCGAAACTGGGTTTTAAAGCCTTGTTTATTAACATCAGGTATTAAACTAGACATAACTTTTGCTTCAACATCTGTAAATATGTCTCGGTTGAAAATATCCTTTTGACGCCCTAACTTCAGTCCGATTTCTTTAAATAGCTTATAAGGAACACCAGACGAAATTTTCTTTTTTATTTCTGTAATGCAGAAGTCAACGGGGTAATTCTTGTCCTTAAAACAATTTGCAAGCATTGGCAAACTTAGATCCGGATCATCATTTACTATGTCAATAAGCTCAAAAAATGGTTTATTTTTTCCATACTTTATCTCCAAATCTCTTTCTAGAAAAGAATATTCCATGATATCAAGGGCCTTATATGTATCCTTTCTTAAAGTATTTCTCAGCTGAAAGGGTATATCAGTTGTATATGTAAACCTCTTTGTAAACCACCATTTCCTTTTTATTTTGCATTTTTCTACAACCTTATAGTTATCAAAGTCAAATGTCCTATTAGTTACTACAATTCTTTTTATCCTGTTGTTGAGATATATTTCGGAAATATCAGACAAATTACTGTTCGTTATAATAGCCTGAACTCCAATTTTACTCTTAAGATCTGCTCCTTGCCACAAAGAGTTAACTAACAAATAGGGATCAGTTGAAAATGTATTTTCATCATAAACTAATGTACCCTTATTCTTAAGAAGTGCATAATAAAGCAATGAGATATTAGACATTATTTCCTCAGTAACACTATTAGCAAATTTGGAGTTTCCAATATGCTGAGAAAGATTTTCTGAAATGAAGTTCTTAATGAATTCAAAGCTTAAAGCGTGGCTAAGTAAGCATGAATTTGGCTGGGCTAGTAGAAATTTTTCTGAAATTTTTGGGAAAGAAACAGGGTTATCAGATAAGTAGTTCTTGTTAAGATCAGCCTGAAGCAATAAAACATAAAAGTTATATCTTTTAATAAGTTCACTTATCTCAGAGTTATTACTTTTACATAATACGTTTTGAAATAACGTAAGTATATTTTGGTTGAAGGTTAATTCACCTTTATAAATTTTCTGAATAATCTCCTTGGTTAACAGTTTTTCTATCTCACTTTGATTTAACAATTTTAAATACTCATATTCCCTAAATATTTCTGGGTATTTTTCAGTATTACATTTTTTGCATTCTTTCCGCGTTAATATAATATCACTAAGTTCATCCCTAACAACAATTAATTTATCTGAGTTTAAGTTCATTCCAGATGAAATACTTCCATGAAATGCTTTTTCAAGCAATTCTGAATAAGCGACATAATATGTTGAGGACTCGTAAATTTTGTCGATAATCTTATTTAATTCCTTAGCGTTCCAATATTGATTTAATGAGTTTATATTCGCCTGCTTTTTGAAATAAAACAACAAAAAAGTAGATAGTTCATAATAAGACTCTGATTCCATCAACTTTTGAAATAGTTCCTTTCTATATGTTTCTTTACCTTTTTCAGCTCCGCAATCTGCACAAGCATTAATATCATTTTCAACAATAAATTTTGAATATGGCCTACTTGAAAAATATATGTATTCTAGTTCTTTTGATGCCTGGTCAAAGTCACTGATCTTATCTATAGGAACTATATTATCCCCTATTAGTTGATCAATTTCGGGTTGGAGTACATTTTCTAGTTGTTTTGCAGTGAAATATTTAGTATTTGCTGCTTTATAATAATTTGAGATTTCAGTCAAAAAAACACGTTTTAAACTATCATTTGAGGCTTCACTAAAATTTTTGATAGCAGCCATTATTTTAGCTTTATCATTCCTTGATTGCGGGAAAGAAAAATTGACAAATAATGTAATAAAGCCCAGGAGTGCCAAAGCTTTTCTAGCAGTTGATCTAAATTTATTTTTTCTCATAATAGATCATGTTGAATACAGTAAGAATTTCATCCTTTAATGTGACATCAGTTGCAAGTCCTGTTGCAGTTATCATTACTCTAAATGTATCATCTCCAAAAATTAGGCTGTACGCATTTACCCTGCCATCTTTTTGAAATAACATATATACCCCCATAGAATTATTAACTAATATTTTTTTAAACTCTATAACTTTTATTCCTGACTGTTCGCTCACCGGCTTATCAAGAGACGACAACTTTGCAATTTGTTCTTTGTCAAGCAATTCATAACAAATAATTATTGTTGAATCATTTTTTTCGAGCCCGGAAAAAGAGTTAGAAATTTTAAATTTCGTAGGAGGTACTAGATAAATATTTGTATTGGGTACCTTAAGATGGCTTGTTGTTTTATGAGTAACGATTACAGAAAGCACTTCAACTGGAGGATGAGTTGGTTGTGCAACTAATTTAGTTGAAAATAAAAATAGTGCTAAAATTGTCTTTTTCATCGTACTATAATTTCTAATTCTCATATTTCAAAGTGATAACATTTTAACTTATGATTCAATCGTGAAAACACCCTTTCTTTAAGGGGTTAACACGCTATCCACTATTTCTAATTTTTTTCTTGATTTTTGTTTGGAAAACTTCTACCAGAGTCAAAAAATAGAATCTGATTATACCAACGTTATTGAGATATCCAATCAAAATCAATAAGGTGCCCTAAATTGTCTGTTAATTGATCATCAGGGTTTGAACGTAAATACTTACCATAAATTCCATTTACTACTTCTACATTTTCACCAATACTCCATCTTGCTTGAGTATAATTCCATATCCAGGTCGTTGCAGAATTCCCATATGTTTCTATCAGAACAATTGCCTGAGCTTTTGATGTTTTTGTAGCTCTGTAAACAGAGTTATTTCCAACTATATGAAATGCATAATGGGTTATTACATTGTTTGCATCCTTCCATACCCCTGAGATTCTGTACGTAGTCATAGTTCTATTTTTTACAGTCAAGTGTTAAAGTCTCAGTAAGCACGGCTGGGGCTGCTGGCCAGTTTGCGGTAAGTGGATTAACCGGGATAATAGTATGTTTTCCTGCTAATTGAAGAGGAAATCCTGGGGGTGTTGAAGGCACAGAAAATATAGGCACAAATGAGCCTATAGATCCATCAGTGTTTACCTTTCCCAAGTTCCATCCCTTTGTAGACCCACCAAAATCGTCATGATCTATACTAATACTTGTAATTACAATATTTGGGTCATAAAAGTTAGGATCAAGATATGTTTGCCAATATGAAGTTGCAATACGCTCCGTGTTTTTATAAAAGGGGACATTAATTGTTCCCTTTGTGCCTGGCTTAATAACTTTAATGAAGACTGACACGGTCCTATCACAATCGCCACCAGTAGCAGTAAGTGTATATTTTGTGTCAATCGTAGGGGTAACGGTAGTATAACCATACGGGACCGGTTGTGTACCAACTCCATTATCAATATCGATTTTCTTAACATCAGAGCTGACATACCATCCCAATGTAACCGGCGTATTCGGGCATATCCAAATTTCATAACCAGCATCTTTTTCTCGTATGACACTTATTCCCGTATTATCCTTACCAATAATTCCACCAAATCGTACAAGTGTCTTACAGCAACTGCTCAAAAACAATACTAAATGGAGTGCAACAATCAGAATGCTTATTGAATTTGAATGCCTAACATTCAAGTAGCGATTATCGATTGAATATCTCATAACCTAATTTTTTATTGTGAACTAAGAAAAAATCAGTCCCAATAGGTTACAGTTAGAATTGTGGAGAAAGAGATTAGAATGTTTTTCCCTATATGGCAATCAAATCTAAGGTCTTTTTTAGATATTCCATATACCACAAAGTGGTAATTTTTAGCTGTCGCTATATAGAAATATACTTTAGCATTAGGAAAATCATTTAGTTCACAAAGGTCTTATAGGCTTACTATAAATCCTAGTTACAGCATTAATATGCTAATACAGGTTATTTCTGGCTGTGACTCAGATGGGTGGAACTCAATCAATTTCAGTTTTCCCCAATTTTGCATTACTTGCAACTTCCCCTCCCTTATTTGTTTCCCATCTTTTTCATACACTAGTGTGCATGGAACCTCGTCGAATTCCAAACAAACTAAAATCATTCAGAAGAAGCTGCGGATTTTCTCAGAAGAAAGTGGCACGAATACTTCGGTTAGCTGATACCAGTTCCCTCTCACGGTGGGAGCATGGCGAATCAGCTCCTAGTCTTGTGCAGGTCTTCCGTCTTTCACGGATCTATCACACGCATCCGCACTTCCTCTATGATGAACTCTGGCATCGTATAGGGTCAGAGTTTAGTTTGTCGGCTCAAGATGAAGAGCCATTTAGTTCTAATCAGTCATTTTATCTATGAGTATGTAAAATATCGGATGTCTAATAGACATCGTCTGAAAAGGACATTATGTGTCCTTTTCTTTTCTCTTAAGGTTTTGAAAACTGTTTTTTGAAACCGTATATAAACGAACGATACCGAAAGATAAAAAGAACGTATCGTTCCTGTACCGATACTATTAAAAGCTAATGAGTTATTTAAAAAATATGTACCAAGAGTATACCCATGCTGAAATAAAGCTGGCCAATGAGATTGCTGATACCTTAAAAGATCGTGATTCCATAGCTATGCACTTGCAGTATGTCAGGAAGTATAACGAAGAGTTTCTGCGAAGGATCCTCAATAAGGTGATGGCGCTCCCCAGTGACAAGATCAGGAAAAACCGGGCAGCTCTGTACACCTTCCTTATCAACCAGAGCACCAGGTATGGTGACTCTCGGGATTAGTACGAACACACGGCTCCTGGGGATAGCAATTATCAAACAGGGTGTCTTATTGGACTACTTAATTCGTCTGCATAAGTCTTCCTGGTCACCGTCGAAAGTAACCGAGATAATCACCAGCCTGGAGCCGTGTGTGCGGCAATACTGTATTAAGTGCGTTGTTTTGTCAATACCACATGAATATCACCAAACGAAAGAATTCAAAGTGCTCATCTACCGTATCCGGGAGTATTTTGAAAAGCAAAATATACCGAT
Source organism: uncultured Ferruginibacter sp. (assembly GCA_964439615.1). GTDB lineage: Bacteria > Bacteroidota > Bacteroidia > Chitinophagales > Chitinophagaceae > Ferruginibacter. Next base: position 37,513 of record CAYTQB010000019.1, read on the forward strand.
CTACACTGAAAAACCGGAAGCCCTCTATGATCTTTGCTCGCCGGAACAAAAGAAAACGAAAAAGAGCCTCATGGAAGCCCTCGTTTCCTCGTATCCACAGCTCACGTATTGTCATCAAAAAGAACTTCGGAACAAAACCAAGTACTACTACAAGCTCTTTGAAGCGGTAGCAGTGGCGACATTAAACGAAGAAAGGGGTTAAGCGTAACAAAAAGCATGATATAATCCTGCTTTTTGTTTTCCCTTTCACTTGCATACTAAGCAAATCTCCCTCCCTTATATCTTCTCCTGGCATTCTATACACTGAAAGAAATAATTATTCTTTCACATTTAAAATTTAGAATTATGGATTCACAAACAAAATCATCTACACAGATAGATGTCTATCAGTTAGTAAATGATCAAATCATTTCACTTCTTGAACAAGGTATTGTTCTCTGGCAAAAGCCCTGGGCTGAAGCCGGTGTTCCTATGAACCTATTAAGCAAACGCCAGTACCGGGGTATTAACCTCTGGTTACTCCTATCTCTCAATTATGAGCAGAATTTCTTCCTGACCTGGGATCAGATCAAAAGCATTGGTGGCTCAGTCAATAAAGATGAAAAGGGCCACATTGTAGTCTTCTGGAAGCCTGTACAGAAGAAAACTGAGGAGACTTCGGAAAAAGAAAAATCAGTTCCTATGCTTCGGTATTACAAGGTCTTTAATATTGCCCAATGCAGGGACATTCCTGAGCATTTAATTCCACAGATTGACTCAGCAACCAAGATAGACCCAATCTTGGAATGTGAAGCAATTCTCAATACCATGCCCGATATGCCGCTTATTTCTTTTCAGGGAAAACAGGCTTACTACAACATAGAAAAAGATGAAATAGTATTGCCTAAAATGAAAAGCTTCCGCACTTCAGAAAGCTACTATTCCACTCTTTATCACGAACTGGTACATAGTACCGGTTCGGAAAAACGTTTGGGTAGGAAGACCCTTACTGACATGGTTCCATTTGGTACAGAAAGCTATGCTATGGAAGAGCTGGTTGCGGAAATGGGGTCAGCCTATTTGTGTCGTTTTTCAGGTATTCTGCCAAATGAGATCAAAAACACAGTCGCCTATTTGGATAACTGGTTGGGGGTGTTTAGAAAGGATAAGAGATTTATCATTTCTGCTGCTGGACAGGCGCAAAGAGCTGTGGACTTTATCCTAGGGAGAAAAGATAATGATGCGAAAGGGGAAATGGATGAGTTCGTGGAAGAATCTGTGGTTGGTTAGTAACTTAAAGTCTGTAGTAAATACTACGGGCTTTTTTAATTCCTACTTATCCACAATCATATCTCTGGTCCGTTTGCATTTCTCTAACCACTCTGTTACAGTACCAGTATGAGTGAAATACCAAAATTTATGATCCTGGGAGGTTTACCCGAGCGCCCAAATCCTGACCTGGAGAATTATAAGGCCAAGGTATTCGATAGTAATCCCGAAGCGTTCGAAAAAAAAGAGGAGTTTTCAGCACTGTTAACAGAAACTATTTTTGACGAATCCGCTTTCAGAATGAAAGTCGAGGGATACAATTCTGAAACACAAAATACCAAAGGGTACCTAGGCAAACCCACGACAATCGAAACCATCCGTAAACCCCATGGTGAATTAAAAGTCTATCATTATCCAGAGTCAAATTCTGTAATGTTTGGGTTTGGAGATCTCAAATAGCGCCTTGCTTTTTTTGCGCCTTACTTAACTCTTCCTCATACCAATTATTGATTACCACTTTGGCAAGTTCCGCTTGTTTGGCTGCAATTTCATCAAGGATTGATTCACTAAGATTAAGTTCTTTGTCCAGTTTTATTTTCTCCATCTTTTCCTGCGTTTCATTTTTCCATTTGTTCGACTCAACTGTTGTTTTTAAACCATTATTAACCTCGTCATTCAAATCAGATATGATCTTTTGTTGCTGAAGGTAAATTTCATACTCTTTTCGATCCAGGATTTCGTCATAGGGACCTCTCCTGGATAAAAGTTTCACTGTGATTGGGGCACATTCTAGCAAAATAAAAAGGCACGTAATAAATAAGCTCGCCATCCAAGCTGTATTTCCCAAGGATTTTATTGAACTCAGCGCTCTTAAGCGGGAGAGAATGTCTTTATCACCAGCTGCATCATCTCTGAATTTCTTCATAATTTCTGGTCTTCTGGAATTTAAATCATTAATCTGGTTTGTGATCCCAGAGATCTGCAATCCATATTGGTCTTCGATTTGTTTGACTTGTTTAGTAAGTTCATCTTTTCTATTCTGCATTCCCTCATTAATTTCTGAAATTTCTTTTTTTTCAGAATTAATTCCCTCATTTAAATTCTTGTTTTCTCGCTGCTTGGCTTTGGCGATTTCATTGTATCTCCATTCTTTTCGTGTTATTCCTTGAACCGGATCAATTACAACAGTTATGAGCCGGCTATTTTGCTTAATCACCATTAAATTATTATTGATTTGCTTCGTCCATGTGTTAATATTATCATCCTTCTTTTGTTTTTGCCCCGATAGGTCATTATAAACAGGATCATTTTCATAAATCCTTTTTTTTGCCATTTCCATTTGGTCTTGCAAAGCTGATTTGCCTACATCCAATTGGTCTCTTTGTTTATTAAAGCCTACTTCACCTTCTTTTATGTATTTATTCTCCGTTTCGCCAAGCTTTTTCTTTATAGTCCCATCAAAAAGCTTTGTTTCCAAAGGTTTTGAAATGGTAATGGCCAGTATAAAGGCCATGATAATACGTGGTATTGCAGTAATAAACTCCTGCTTGAATACTCCCGTTTTTTTTATACTTGCTACAATATAACGATCCAGGTTAAAAATGATGGCCCCCCAAAGTGCACCAAAAGCCAGTGAAATAGGGAGGCTATTGAAAGTAAAATATATGGCATATCCTCCTGAAATACTTGCCAAAACTGCGGTAAAGAATACAGTCGCTCCAATACCGATAAATTTTGCCCTATCGGTAGGGCATTCCCTCAAAATCTCCTTATCAGCCCCGCTACAGTAAATAAATAATTTTGAAATCATGCTTTTCCCCTTGATGTTAATACTTGTTTTACTTTATTGAAGACTTGTGAAATACTCCAAACTACAGGTATCTTTTGATACAGTGGTTTTATGGTAGCCAACCTGTCATAAGGCTTGTTAAATATTGGTGCTTTAAAAAACTGATCAGGTTCAAGTTGGGGTAACAGATTAAAGTCTGGAGAAGTAATGAACATTACAGGAAAAGAGGTATTGATCTCAAAATTTGGTTTAGGAATCTTAAGATTCTCTATAACTGGTTTTGGAAAAACTTCTATTGTCACAGATTCTTGGGTATCTCCAAAATAACTTTCCGCTTTAAGATTAAATATTGTAGCATGATGGAGTCTTGCTATTATCTCATTTTTTCCGGTAACATCTCCTATTTGATTGTCAATCAGTACCTTATTTGCATTAGATACTTTCCAGCTTAATTTAACCTGGGAGTCAGCGAAAATATACTCTTTATTAGGTCTGAAGAATTCAATAACAGGAAGAGATTGCGTTTGAGCAAATAATTTGACCCATTTGGAGTATTGAGTTCGATCTCTGGGGTTATTAAATCCGGATTCAAAATTTTTTATCAATTCTTGATGTATGTTTAGAGGAATGTACTCTTTTACCAGTTTTTCGTAAACAGGAATCAAATAGTAAGCATTTTCAGAAATCGTATCGTCACTAGTGTTGATCGGGTAAAGTCTATTACGTTTTAAGTATTCCTCCTTACATTTTTTACTCCTTTCTTTGACAAAGAAAAAGGGTTCAAATCCAAATAACAAATAGTGAAATGCTATACTAGTTGACCATTGATCACAATACTTATTCATCTTGGTCTCTCGGCATTCATTTATGGCCTCATATATTTCTGGTGCAAGCCATTCGCCATCTTCTAATTTCCCCAGAGTCAAAGTATCATCATCAGGATTATCCAGTATACCACCTCCATCATAATCGATAATGGCGAGTTCACCTGCCGAAAGATTTACAAAAACATTTTTGGGATTTATATCAGCATGAACATAATTAACCTGTGACAATAGCTGAAAACCATAGGCCAAATGGAAGCAAAACCTAAACTTAAATTGAATCGAAAGGTTTGAAAACTCTGAATGCATTGAATCATCATCATCCAGTACCCGGTCCATCGAAATAAATCCTAATGAAAGAAGATTTGTTGCGCAAAAACCCCATACTGGTTTTCCATCGAGGTGGCCTTTGAAGCTGATTCCCGGAAATCCTTTAAAAACTGGATATTTCTTTAACAAGTCAATACCATTCGATAAGCCGATAACCCTTTGTTGGAGTTTAACAATTGTTGAATATCCAATGGGCATGGTTTCTTTATTGTCAGTTTTCAGGAGTTTTACAAGTACCTGTTCCTGAGGCCGTAGTCCATTAATTGCGATGCACTCATAAATAAATCCAAATTTTCCGCTGTTAATAGGCGGTTCTTGAATATCAATACTCATCACTCCTTTTGGTAATAAGGAATAGTCTGTTACCAAATAATCTTCAATCGAAATTCTTTTTTTCATCATTTAGTCTTTTTTGATATTCGATTGCTTTTGGTGTTACTATTATTCCAATAGTAGCATCATCTTCCATTAAATTGTTTTCATTCAGTTTAGCAAGGTATCCCCTTAACATCCCTTCCAATATTTTATCCTGATAGTTCCTTTGCTTGAAAAAAGTGGACAGCTCCAGAAAAAATAATTTTATTCTTTCACTATACTGCACCCATGTCTCCCCAAAGCTATCCTCAAAGTGAACCACCTGATCATTTGAATAGATCCCATCTGTGCAGATCATAATAATATCCCCAAATTCTGTATCACAGCTTATATCTATTGTGCTGGGGCCAGAATAGTTTTTATCATCCAGAGAAATACAATTGCTTAGTACCTCGCGGCCTCCTTCAAGCACCGAATGGGGATTGAGGTAGTTAATGCTATTCCAGGGAATTTGTTGTAGGTCCAAAAAATGGTTAAAATTGCCTTTAATATGCCATATAGCTCCATTTCCTAAAAATGCAAACCTAATTCTCCTTTTTCCTTCAACGACATACTCAATTGCTGATATTATTGTGGTACCAAAGTGGTGATTGCTGACTTCAGATCCAAAAGCTTTATTGAATTCACTTTTAAGGTCTTTAAACGCCTCATCGAAAATTACCTGCTCAATACAATGAAATTTTTCAAATTCTTCTTTTATAAAGTCTACTGCAAACCTAGATGCCTTTTGCACATTTTCATTAGACCCAATTCCGTCGGTTACCACAATGCCTTTAAAATTCAATTTTTCATTAAACAGGATGCTACATGCATCTCTATTCAGCTGCTTAATAGTATCTGATGCACAAGCAACTATTGAAAGCTCTTTATCCGGCATTATATTTAGGGTTAGCCCTTTCTGATGATTCGACAAAAAATTTCCGAATAGTAGCTTCATTATAAACCGTTTCATAATGATTTGATATTTCTTTTAAAAGAGCCACAGCACTTGGCTCATTGGTACCTGTCTCAAGATGGCATGAGCAAATATTCAGATTAGGAATCTGCTTCAATTGCCCAGCAATTAACCTAGTATTTTCTTCATAATGGCACATACCATCACTTAAAACTATCACTACCACTTTATGGATTAAATTACCTTTCTTATTAGCAAAAAACTGCCTGGCTTGCTCTTCTGCAATAGCTAACCCAGAAGCAATATTAGTCCTGGTACTACCTTTTCCCCCGTTGAATATTTCTGTGGCTATAAAGGATTGACTTGAGTCAATTTCTTCAACTTTTTGGGGCTTCAATACCACTCTTGCATTATCCCCAAAAGCAACAACTGAAAAGGAAAAACATTCTTTTTTACTGCTTTTTTTGAAAAACTCAATGGTACTTTTCATAGCCTCATCAACAGCTTGGCATGGCATCTTATTGCCACCTACTACACCTGTCTTCATTGATCCACTTCCGTCAAGCACAAAAATCCCGAGTTGCAAAAAGGTTGGCAATTTGTAGACTCCCTGAATAATATAGAACTCTTTTCCCTTGAGTTGGAAAAAGGTTGAACCTGAATCGCAGAAATCACCTGAAACTGTAGTCAGGTAGTAAGCTTTATTTTCATCAATAAGGCCTTTAGTTCGCAATTGCTGCATACAGGCTTGAACAGTAGTGGTTTCGCCTACACCAATCTCAATTTTTTTCCCTGTTTCTTTATTATAAAGTTTAATTGCAATTGCCATAATTAAAATTTACTCAATTGATAAGATATTTATTTCGTCCGGAGGAGTATTATCGCCTAAAGAATTAATATTAGTGTTGGTTTCTTCTTCTACAGCCTCTACACTAAGAATGACAAATGGTTTCTCTGCAATCAAAGGGTGCAAGTAATCATCTTTTTTTTCTTTGATTTTCTTCTCCAAGCTTTTAATTTTTTCGTAGGCGTTAAAGCTCCCGCAGGCTTGTGTATTTTCAATACTGCCATCATGTGTTTTTTCGACCCATTTATTAGGCTTCGTTAGTTCTTTGACATATTCTTCCAAATAAAGTGTGTCCTTAAACAGGTTATAACAAATTTCGAATGATCGTAGGTGATCCTTTAGCTTATTAAGATTTGGTCTAGTCCATTTTTCATATCCCAGATCATCTCGGTACTGAGCCCTGAGGGAATTTATTCTTGATTTTTCAAGGGCAAACAAGCGATTAGCGATATCCAATACCAACCCCTCATAATCCTCATTAGATATTCCGTAAACTTTGCATTTTTCCGTGTGAAACTTAACTATCCTGATGATCTCATAAGTTTTTAGTCTGTTTCCCGTTCCACGATATATTTCAAGTAAAAATTCTGTCAGGGCGAAGTGTTCCCATGTACTGCTCTCTCCAGGAGCTATTTCTTCTGCTTCCAGACAATACTGATAGGCGGCTTTATAATTTCTCTCTGTGATTTTATTACGAATGTGACATCTTATTTTATTGAATTCTTTCGCCTCAAGTTTGTCAAGTGTCTTATATTTTCTGGCATCAATTGCTGGGTTTTCTATATAACAGATTTTCCCACAATTATGGCATTGATTGATCCCGTAGTTCATTTCATCTAATTCAACGGAACAATTTGGGCATGGATATTTGGTTTCCTTAGGGCTTGAAAAGATGACTTGTTGAATGTTTACATTCTCAACATCTTTTTTAGTTATCACGATCGAATTATCACCCGTACTAAAAATAATACCTTGATTTACATTCGCCCCATTACTTTCACTTATGAAGAGTGATCGATCATCTGAATTGTAGATAATATTACCTACTCCAGGGTTTTCGTCTGTGCTGATCAATTCTTTCCCCAGTAATTTTTTTATTGCTTGTGCAATTATTTCAGGGGCATACTTCCATTTAAAATAAATCAGCTTATCCAGATTCGGATACTCACTAAGTTGAACATCCTCCTCTAAGCGTACCGGCAGCATATATACAATATCAGCATCTTCCTGCATTCGTTTTTGAATCGCTGCTAGTTCAATTTTTGTATACACTTTACTCTCATCTAAATAATGCTTTGAAAATAAAATGATGGAGTATTTTGCCTCCTTGAAATAAATGCGCTCTAACTCTTTCTCTAAATCAGCCCCGTATTGCATATTTCTATCGTCTGGATAGTAATATACCTTCACACTTTCCTTTTCTAAAGCTTGTGCTAGAGCTAGTGCAGCATTTTTATCTTCCTCAGCGAAGGATATGGCTACGTCATATTGATATTCCTCATCCATTTTTAACTAAAGTCTTTTATCCTTTACTAACCTCCAATAATGATACCCCAGAGCTGTTAGCTTACATGATTTAGAATTCATTGCAGCCCAATACATATGCTCTTCTCCTTCTGGTATCACCAACCCGACACTTTCAAACTTTTGAAGATGCTTAAATACTGCTATCTTTTCAGATTTCGCCTTTGAATATGTATATTCAAATTCGGGGTCCAAAGTGAACTCATGGCTTGCTACCGGAAAATATTCAACCAGTTTCCTTAAAACATCAATAGGAACTTGAGGGGTAACTACCCTAAGTGAGGTAAAACGAGTAATATTGGTTTTAAATACTGGACGTTGGTCCCATGGGCCTAACGCTTGATCAATATATGCATAGACACTTCCGGGGGTTATATGGCCTCTGAGGTCTGCCGCCCCTCCTTGAAGTGCATCTAAGAGAAGATTTGTAAATATCCCATGGCCATTTATTTCCAACGCAGCCTCAATATCCCTGCTTGCAGTAAGAATAGTCATCCCTTCTACTATTTGAGCCGTAATACCTCCTGCAAGAATGGGAGTTCCCATTGCGCCACCATGACAACAATCCAAAATGATGATTTTATTTCTAACCTCCGAGCCTATCGCAATTTTTAAAATATCATCCATTGAGACGCCTTCATCATGTTTTTTAGCATCTGGTGTGACAATATAGCCTCCTAATTCATTTATATACCCGTGTCCGGAAAAATAAAAAAGTGACGTGGTTTCACTATCGCCTTTAAAAAGCTCTTTTATCATACCAAGTAGTTGTGACTTGGTCGGCGTATCAGTTGAAAGTCGAATATCAAAATTTGGCGAACCGTCTCCATTAGTCTCCATAATACTTGCTAATGCTGATGCATCATTAATACACCCTTTCAGAGGCGATGTTGGGTATTGATTAATGCCAACTACTAATGCTTTTCTCATAATAAGTCTATATTTTTTAATTTATAGCTCGGCTTTACTCCTCGCTGAACCCATTCATTAAGAATCGCATATTCATAGCCAGTATCTGTTACAAATAATCCTGTTCTATAATCAATTTCAGCCACCTTTATATATGGGTAGAGTTTAAGATACTCCGACCTCTCGAAAGTCTTAGCGGGATAAATGTCCTTTGAAACAGGAAAGAGAGCACATTGACTAGTAGCTCCGTCAAGAAATCCTAATTCCCAAGGTATCCATTTCGAAAGGTTAGCATTAGCTGAAAGAGCTAACAACAATGATTTAGAAGACTTCATACGTTTTCTAATTAACTCTGCAGATTGCTTAGTGACATTCTCGCGATTTAAATCCGGGTCAACTATCCAATCAACATAAACAGAAAAACCCTTCGTAGTCAATTCAAGATAAATGCCTTCAACTTCATCCTTGTCAAGAAAACTATGCGATAAGAATATATCAAATCCAGTCGATCTTGCTTTACTTTCTGTGAACAGTTTTGTTTTTACAGAGACCTGAGTCGTTGCCGATAATTGTTTTAAATAAGCACTTGAATACAGTGGCATTTTATTTTAGTTTAGAAATTTTTCAAGACCTTCCCAAGACCATTCAATAACTCTTTTATTTGCTAATTCAGGAGGAATCGCCCCCTTATTATCTTTTCTCACGTGCATTCCAATCATCCTAATATTGAGTTTTCTCCCACACTTAATCTCCCACCTTGTTCCACTAGAATGCCATGTGTTTTTACTCAGCAAAACAATCATAGAGTCACATTCCAGTATTCTTTTTTTGCATTGCTTCTTCCATTCACTTTCAGACCAGGGCTTTTTAACTGACATATCTGTGAATTCAAACGGACTTCTTTGATTCTTCGATTGGCTTATTAAAAAATCCCTATACTTTTTATCCTCTATTGCAAAACTTATAAATACCTTTCTTTTAATTTTTTGCTCTGATCCAAAAAGCCACTCGAATAATTCATTCAACATCGTCTAAAATTTAACTCCTACTTATTTTTCCCTTCTTTCATACACTGATCAATTGCATCTGCAATTTTTTCCCAATCCCAGCTTATTGTCCGGTTACGCTGTAATCCCGTCGGTAAAGCAGTGATAGTATTCGTACCATCAACATAGACCCCAAAAACTGGAACATCATTTCCTTTAGCGAACTCAATTTCCTTTTCAACTCCGGATGCATAATACGTTTTCTTTCCAACCAGCACTATTAATAAATTGCACTTGTTTATTTTAGATTCAATCAACTCTTCCCACTCTCTTTGCGGGAGATGTTTCTTTGAAGACCAATCCTCGATATTAAAGGGTGTTCTGGAATTTTTCGCTTGTCCAGCAAAGAGATCCTTTTCTGTCTTATTATTATCATAGTCAAAACTGATAAATGAACGTGGGTTTGCCATTGTAATGTTTTTTGTATCTCAAATTTGAGAGTATACAAAACAAGAAAAAACCTTTTCGAGAGAGGAAAATTCCTGTATTTAATTCGGGTTTTTTCCGAACTATCAGTCTAGTATTTTGCGTCCCAAAATCATTTATAAAAACATAATTATGCAAAACACCGAACAAGCACAGCCACTACCTGCAATTTTCATTGGTACAGATGCAGTTCAACAAAAGGTAGAAAAATATCAAATCGAAAAGTATCCTCTTCTGAAGGAAGCACAACTACTTAAGGGAGTCAATCGGACAGAAACAAAGTCCATTTGGTACTCCAAGGAACACATTGAAACACTACTTGCGGAAATCTCCTTAATGAATGCGAATGGAATGCGTATATATTTTGGAGCGTATGAAGAGAATCATCCAACTGCTCCTGGTCAACAGTGTTTGCTCATGGTACTTACCAGAGCAAGTGAAAATGGCACGAGCAATCAGGATATTGTTTACGAAAATGAGCCTGGCTTTCAAGAGAGACTGAACGCCACAACTAACTCTCGCTCATTAGAGTTTCCAGAAGAAGGGACGCCTAGACCATTTAACTATGGCTCCCCTTGCCCCCCCATCTGCTAGTCTTAAGGAATTTAGACATGTGGGAGATATTGAGTATTTTAGAAGTATGCAGAAGTTGCTTCAACACATTTATGTCATACCACTTTTTTTAAGCATGCTCTTAAGCCTGAAAACATTCAGGCTTAAGTGGCCTGCCCCATATAGATATTTCTCAATTCTATTGATTGTCATATTTGTAACAGAAACCTTAGCTATTTCCTGGAAATATTTTTTCCATAATACAGAGTTATTAGGAAACTATTCTAACTCAAACCTATGGTTATATAACATTTTTCTGCTACCTCAATATTGTCTATATCTATACATTTACTTCCTAGTTTTGAAATCTCGTCGCCAAAAATATGTCATTAAAATTTTAGGATTAGTATATCCAGTATTTGTTATTACGAACATACTGCTAATTCAACATATACACTCGGTTAGTAGCTACTCACTAATACTTTCCAGTGCCATAATCCTTTTTCTAACAATTTGCTACTTTGAACAATTACGAAATCAAAATGAAATAATAAATTTAAGCTCTCACCCTATGTCTTGGCTCTCATTAGGCGCATTTATATTTCACGCAGCAAATCTTCCTTATATAATTTGCCTAGGATATCTAGTAAAGCATAACGTCTCCTTAGCTATCGCCCTCTATTATATCTACCTTTTCTTAAACTGCCTTTTGTACACCCTCTATTGTATCGCCTTCTTATGCCGGACACCTCATCAGAAATATTGACCTTCACCATAATAATCAGCACAGTACTATTGTTAGTATTTGGTATAATCATTGTCAGATATGTATTCTTGTATCAGAAAAAAAGATATCGTCATCAAAAAGAGGTACTTGAATTACGAGAGATTTTTACTCAAACATTATTACAATCAAAGATTGAAATTCAAGAGCAAACCCTAAATCATATATCGAAGGAATTACATGCAAATTTCAGCCAATTAGTTTCCCTCATAAATATCAATTTATCAGAAATACTTCCTAACTCGCCTGAAGAAATTAAGGATAATATTATAGAAACCAAAGCACTTTCAAAACAACTGTTAAGTGATCTGAAGTTACTTAGTGTGAGTTTAAATACTGAGCACATAAGGAACATTGGATTATCAAAAGCATTAGAGAATGAATTAAACAGATTACAAAAAGCCAAAAAGTACGATATTCAGTTTACAAAGGCTGGAGTTGAATATAGAATTTCTCCTGACCGGGAAATAATAGTATTTAGACTTTGTCAGGAAGCGTTAAACAATATACTTAAATATGCAAAAGCCAGCACAATTACGATACAATTTAATTATGCAGAAAGTTTTCTTACATTGGAAATCATTGATAATGGTATGGGGTTCGATGTTGAAAGAGTAATTTCCCTGTCTGGAGAAAATCAAAGTACTGGAGTATTAAACATGCAAAAAAGAGCAAAGTTAATTGAAGGTACTCTTGAGATAAGCAGCATATTGGGAAAAGGAACGAACATTAAAATTACAATACCCAGATAAGTCAACCATAAATGAAAAAAATAAATCTTGCAATTGTTGATGATCACAACTTATTTAGGAAAGGATTAATTAAACTCATTAACCTGGGAGATAAAGATGGTAAGTACGTCATTCTTTTCGAAGCCAATAATGGAATAGAATTGAAAGAAAAGCTCGATAAAAGAATTCTCCCCGATATCATTTTAATGGATATTGATATGCCAGACATGGATGGATTCGAGGCGGTAGAATGGTTAAAAAACTATTTCCCCACTATTAATGTACTTGTCGTATCAATGTTTGAAACGGAAGAATCGATATTAAAGATGCTCCGCTTAGGAGTTAAAGGTTATCTATCAAAGGATATCGAAGTAGAAGATATGAACCTGGCACTTGAAACCATTTCAAATAAGGGCTTTTATTATTCTGATATTGTGACTGAGGTGATGGCAAATGAAATGCAAAACAAACATAATGGTAGTGTCAGCATTGACAAACTTTCCGAGAATGAAAAAAAATTTTTGACACTTGTTTGCACAGAAATGACTTATGTTCAAATTGCTGAGAAGATGTACTTAAGCCCAAAAACAATAGAAGGATATCGAGATGGGCTATGTAAAAAATTTCACTTAACAACGAGAGTTGGGCTTGCATTACTTGCAGTTAAAAATGGTTTGGTAAAACTGTAAATCATCGCTCCACAGAACTAGTTTAATAAGCAAATTAAATAATTCTTATTTGCTAAGTAATTTAGTTTTTGTATCTTTAAGCAAAGACATTATAAAATGAACGATATAAAGAAAATCGGCATTTGGATTAGAGTATCAACCGAAATGCAGGTAAAGGGAGAGTCTCCTGAACATCACGAAAAAAGAGCCAGGCTTTATGCAGAAGCTAAAGGCTGGGATGTAATTGAGGTATATCGACTTGAAGCTATTAGCGGCAAGTCTGTAATGGAGCAACCAGAAACAAAACGGATGCTGAAAGATGTAAGGAGTGGCAAAATCAGTGGATTAATCTTCTCTAAACTTGCAAGGCTAGCTAGGAATACAAAAGAGCTTCTTGAGTTTGCAGATATCTTCAAAGCCCATAATTGCGACCTTATATCCCTCGCAGAAAGTATTGATACCAGCACTCCTGCTGGAAGGTTATTTTACACGATGATTGCTGCAATGGCGACTTGGGAACGGGAGGAGATTGCTGAAAGGGTTGCTGCATCTATTCCCATTAGAGCAAAGCTTGGGAAACCTCTTTCTGCTCAAACTTCTTTAGGATATAAGTGGGTTAATAAAGAGTTTGTAATAGATGAAAAAGAGGCTCCAATTAGGAAGCTGATCTATGAAGTCTTCTTAAGAACCAAGAGAAAAAAGGCTACGGCCAAAGAATTGAATGATTTGGGATATAGAACCAGAACCGGGGCTAAATTCGGGCATACAACCATAGCCCGTCTTTTACAAGACCCTACAGCTAAAGGTATAAGGAGGGCTAACTATACTACTGGCAAAAATGGAAGGGGTATAAAACCTGAAAATGAATGGGTGTTTACTTCCTGCCCAGCAATAGTATCTGAAGAATTATGGGATCAGTGCAATGCGATAATCAATGAGCAACTAGCAAGAGTCAAAAGACCTGGCCCCCGAGGGATTCATCTTTTATCGGGTTACGTAACCTGCACCTGTGGAAAAAAGATGTATGTGTACCATAAAGACAGAACACCTCATTATCGTTGCAAAAACTGCAATACAAAGATCGAAGTCGCCGACCTAGACCAAATATATCATGAGCAACTCAAAGCCTTTCTTTTAACAGAGACTGATATTTCAGAATACATCACTCAATCTGATTCGAGATTGAAAGAAAAACAAGAACTTCTTTCAACGTCTCAGGTCAAGTTGGAGCAAATGAGGAAACAGATAAAAGAACTGGTTGATTTACGCCTGAAAGGAGAACTTACTACCGAAACACTGGCTCCTCTTTTAAAGCCCCTTGAGATACAGGTTAAACAGTTAGAGGGTCAATTGCCTGAACTGGAAGCTGAAGTGGATTTTCTTAAAATTGAGTACCTTTCTTCCGAAACAGTTTTGGATGGTGCAAAGGATTTGTATAACAACTGGATAACTATACCCTTTGAAGAGAAAAGAGGTATTGTGGAATTAATCACAAATGCCATAACTTTAAGTAAATCAGATATTAATATTTCTCTTTCATGTCTCCCCTCCCCCCACCCCTTTCAAAATGGCGGAAAAAGTGTTCGCAAGGGACACAATTTGGGCCAGGCGTAGTTGTAGGCGTTCGCTATGCAATTTATCTTATAT
>CAYTQB010000020.1:0-50362 GCA_964439615.1 uncultured Ferruginibacter sp.
AGCCTTATGGCAACTACATCCCTTACGTGGTGGAAACTTCTGTTGGATTAGATCGTTTATTCCTTACCATCATCAGCCTTGCCTATGCAGAAGAAAAATGGAATAAAGAAGATGGAACAGAAGACAGCCGGGTGGTATTAAAGATCCCGGCAAAGATCGCCCCCACCAAGCTGGCCATTCTTCCTTTGTTAAAAAAAGACGGTCTGCCCGAAATAGCAAAAGAGCTGATGAACGAATGCAAACAATCTTTCCATTGTTTTTATGAAGAGAAGGATGCCATCGGAAAACGTTACCGCAGGATGGATGCGATTGGTACACCTTTTTGTGTAACCATCGACCATCAGACTAAGGAAGATAATACTGTAACCATACGTTACAGGGATACCATGGTGCAGGAAAGGATTGCCATCGGCGACGTGAAAAAACTGGTACTGGAAAAGATCAGCTAACAAATATTTGTTCAGTGAAAAAAATAATTCAGCTTTTCCTGTTGCTTTCATTTTGTTTTGATCTGCATGCACAGCTGGTACGCCCGTCTTATATAGATATCGTCAGGGAATTCTGTACCCATTACGTGCCATCTGAAGATTATGAGAACTATACCTGGTTCGCAAAGAAAAAAGACGGTTGGTATGTACTCGATGTCAATAAAATTGAGGAAGACAAATTAAAGGCTCAAAAATTATTCTACTCTTTTTCTGAAAACAAATATTTAGACCTGCGTGGAGAGTACCCAACAGCTGAGAATCTTGATATAGATAAACAGCTTGAAAAATTTCTTAACTATGGAGGTGGTACATTCGACTGGTACAATTTTGACCGTATTGCATACTATGGATATAATAGTTGGGAAAATGACATGATACAGGATTTTGGTGATAATCAAGCGCTTTCCGATACTATGTATGAAGGATTGGCCAGGGCATACGGTAACCTTGCCATGAGTTATCTCTGGTACCAGAACGGCGGCTATTATACAGGTACTGATACTTTGCGCAGGATGCTGGGAAGAACAGAATATCCTTCGCCACAACGTATAAATAAAGTAAAAGAATTGATCGATAAATCGATTTCAGAATACCGGAAACTGACAGAAAAGAACCCGACATACCAAACCATTGTTGGTAACAGCCCATTAAAGCTATTCAATCAATACATGCTTGGTTATAACCAGATGATCATGTGTGGCAATGATGTGCTTGCAAAAGAATACTTAGATAATGCTCCATTGGAAGAACCCTACATCATCCAGGCAAAGAATTATCTTAATTCCTGTGAGCAGAATGCTATCCTGTTCGTTTTTGGCGACAATGATACTTACCAGCTCTGGTATGTACAGGAAAAGTTCAACTACAGGAAGGATATTTCGGTAATAAACACAAGCCTGCTTGGGTTGTCGATTTATATCGAACTGCTGAGCAGGAAAAAAATATTGTTGCATTCTGTTCCGGTGTCGTTTCTTGAACAAAAATCCAGTGACTATACCTATTTCCAAGAGAACAATAAAATAACGGGCACTAAAACAAAAACATCTTTGAAAGAGTTTTTGAAAGCCGTCTATACAAAACAATATGCGTCTCCCTATATGGAATATGATTATTCCACGTATCCGTATACCAGTGTTTCTCTAGCATTACCCGGAAGCAATGCTGCGGTAGGCAGTACACCAAAAACCATATCATTCGACCTTAAAAAAGGGGGATATTTCCTGAACGATATTGCCATGTTTGATATCATCCAGAATAATATCCTGAAGCGACCGGTATATTTTTCAAATTTATCCAACCTGCCATTTGCAAAGAACTTGCTGCAAAAAGGCATTGTATTTAAACTCGTCGCTGAAGATGTTAACTCGGTCGCCCAGTCAAATGCAGAGATCAAAGCCCTTGAGAAGTTCATCAACGAGAACTACCAGCCTGTTTTAAGCAATGACAGCTTATGGTCAATTGATGGAGATAATACTTTTTTTGCAACGTATTACCGCATATTTGATTATTACCTGCAAAAAAAAGATACCATAACATTCAAAAAATGGTTGAAGAAATTAAACGCAACCTGCCCGAAAATATATGATGCACAAATGCAGATTGCCAAGTCACTTCCATATTATCTTATAGAGGCAGGAGATACACAAAAGGGGTTAACCATTATTGATCAGTTTGCCAGGTGGTTTAATAAAGCATATACTAACCAGGTTCCATTAACAGGTTTCCGCACAGAAAAAGCCTATATAGAAGAACTGAAAAAGACAAAATATTACCTGGCGACAAAAAATCTTCATAGTTCTGTACTTGACAACTTAGTTAAAGATTAAAAAAGATACCGCAGGATGGATGCGATTGGTACACCTTTTTGTGTAACTATCGATCATCAAACCAAGGAAGATAATACTGTAACCATACGTTACAGGGATACCATGGTGCAGGAAAGGGTGGCAATTAAAAAAGTACGGGAGTTAGTACTTGGTTCAATTCAATAAATTCTAACAACCTCTGGCAGAACAAGCTATTTTTTTATTTACCCTCCGGCAGGCTGATCATATACGCTGTCTCATGTTTCACCTCAGTCATTACAAATCCGCTCTGTACTGTACCGATATTCGGAAGCTTTGCTAATTTATTCACAATAAAATCCTGGTACTCTTTCATATCCTTCACAACAATCTTCAGCAGGTAATCATAACTGCCGGTCATATGGTGGCACTCCATCACTTCATTCAGCTTCACAATATCTTTTTCAAATGCTTTTAGCATGGCGTGAGCGTGTTCTTTTAACTGCACATTAGTAAATGCAACAAGTTTTTTATCGATCTTGTTTTTATCTAGTACCGCCACATACCGTTGAATATAACCTTCCTTGTTAAGCCACTTGATGCGCTCATAAACAGGAGTCACTGTTTTGCCGAGTTTATCGGCGATTTCTTTGTTTGTCAGCCTTGCATCATTCTGTAATAATTGCAGTATACGTATATCGGTTTTATCAAGCACTATCATAAAAGAAAATTTTTCTGAATAAGGGGTCAGGTATTTACTATTTTGGAATATTTATCCACATTAAAGATCAAATATAGTTTTGTTTTCTACAAAAACTATACTCATAGGGAAAATAGTCTTTTTTTTTCAAAATTTGCATTCAAAAATGATTTTTTATGGATTGCTCTCATTTTTCTCCCGAAACCCATATGCTGGGTTATGGCTATAAACCTGAACTAAGTGAAGGGGCAGTAAAATGTCCGGTGTTTCAGACATCAACTTTTGTTTTTCGCAGTGCAGAAGAAGGAAAAACTTTTTTTGAAATGGCTTACGGCAAGCCGGGGCATGAAGGTGAAAAAATGGGTTTGATCTACAGCCGTATCAATAACCCTGATATGGAAATACTGGAGGAACGTTTGAAATTATGGGATGGAGGGGAAGCTGCCGCAGCATTTTCCAGCGGTATGAGTGCTATTGCAACAACATTGTTGACTTTTTTAGGTCCGGGTGATGTGTTATTGTACAGCAACCCCGTTTATGGAGGTACATATAAGTTCATACTTCATATTCTTACTCATTTTGGAATAAAGGTAATTGGTTTCAGGGCTGGACAGAATATGAAGGAAGTTGAGAAAATATTAAAGGAAAGTGGCCACGCAAAAAAACTTAAAATGATCTTTATAGAAACTCCTGCCAACCCAAACAATGATCTTATAGACATTGAAATGTGCAGTGCTATTGCCAGCAAGTATTCTTCAAAAGATGTGAAAGTACTGGTATCGGTGGACAACACGTATATGGGGCCGCTGTGGCAACACCCTTTGAAGCATGGCGCAGATATTGTTTTGTATTCGGCAACCAAGTATATAGGCGGACACAGCGATGTGATCGCCGGTGCCGCCGTGGCAAATAAAGAACTGGTCGGTAAAATAAAAAAGACAAGAACTTTTTTTGGCACCATGATTGATCCACATTCAAGCTGGTTATTAATGCGAAGCCTGGAAACATTAAAGCTCCGGATGGAAGCAGCCGCAACGAATGCTGTAAAAATAGCGGCCTATCTGGCCAAACACCCCAAAGTGGAGAAAGTGTATTACCTGGGCTATACTGCTGAGAACAATCCGGAACAGCAACGTGTTTTTAAAAAACAATATTTATCCAATGGCGCCATGCTTAGTTTTGATATTCGGGGTGGAGAAAAGGAATCTTTTACTTTCCTGAATAATCTCAAACATATAAAACTGGCCGTTAGTCTTGGAGGAACAGAAAGCCTTGCTGAACACCCGGCCACAATGACGCATGTAGACATACCCGATGATGAAAAGGAATTATATCATATCAGCCCGAAAATGATCCGGCTTTCTATCGGTGTGGAAAATGTTAATGACCTTATATGGGATATTGAACAGGCACTAAGCAGTGTGCCATTACATTTCGCCAAAAGTAACGTAGAATTAATTTCACAATAGCATCTTTCTGATGTGGCGTTTTACTATAGCGGCGATGAAATCGTTTTGTATTTTAATATCTCTTGTTTCTAGTTTATTTCAGCGTTTCCAAAACCTTAAAGTCCCATTGCCTGCTTTTTTTGATCCGGACCAGTAAAAGAAAAGGTGAAAGAAAACAAAGTGCCTGCCAAAAACAAATAAAACAACTCTACAAATAGCTTAATCAACAGTAATGACAGAATTAATTTCATTTGGACTTTTGTGTATTACCTCTTTATTCACCCTTATAAATCCCCTGGGAACAATGCCCGTATTTATGGCAATGACTTCCGGCTTATCAGTTACTGAAAGAAACAGGACCGCCAGAAAGGCTTCAGTTATTTCATTGGTCACTATAATAACATTTGCATTTACCGGGCAACTTTTATTTGATTTCTTCGGCATCTCTGTTAACAGTTTCAGGGTTGTTGGCGGGGTTATTTTCTTCATTATGGGTATGGATATGCTGCAGGCAAGATTGGGCCAGGTAAAGATCAGGGACAATGAAGTTAAAAGTTATGTAACTGATATCTCAATAACACCTTTGGCTATCCCGATGATCTGCGGCCCCGGAGCCATTACAAATGCAATTGTTTTAATGGAAGATGCAAATACTTTTCAAAAACAAGTCATTTTGATTATTGCCATTGTATTGATCATGTTTTTGACATACATAACCCTTTACAGCTCCACCCGGCTAATAAAACTACTTGGCCAAACAGGAATAAATGTAATGATGAGAATAATGGGATTAATCGTCATGGTCATTGCGGTTGAGTTTTTCTTCACTGGTTTAAAACCAATCATTTCAGGTATTCTAAAGAACCATTAATCCGAAATGATCCGGGCTATAAGTAATAAAGTATATTCGCCCGGTTGGTTTTTACAATTTCCGTTTGTAAGTTGTACCCCTCAAAACATCATAGGAGGTTCCTTAATAATATGACATAAATCACCCATTTTATTGAACTACATCACCCCCGGTTTTCAGCATTGGTCATATTTTGCTTCAACTAATTAGCCTGTTTACGGGCAGATCATTACGCCATTCAAAATTATTCTCATGGCTTCAAACGATATCACCAAACCGGTTGACCTGCTCACACATGCCGAAGGCACCGGCCACAGCCGTTCACGCCGGCCCGTTTACATGGATTTTATGCCTCCCTGCAACAGCGCCTGCCCGGCAGGTGAGAATATACAGGCCTGGCTGGCCTATGCACAGGCCGGTAATTATTTTGAGGCCTTTCAAACCATTGTGGAAGACTGCCCCTTTCCGGCCATCATGGGCCGGGTTTGTGTGAAGCCCTGCGAAACAGGTTGCAACCGCAACCACATTGATAATACCATCAATATCCACGCAGTAGAAAGATATATCGGCGATGAAGCCATCAAACAAAACTGGCCGATCCAGTACGTGGCTTATACCACGCACAAAAGAGTGTTGGTGATAGGCGCCGGCCCATCGGGGCTTTCTGCTGCTTACCAGTTGGCAAGAATGGGGCATACCGTGGAAGTATATGAAGCCGGAAAGGAAGCAGGTGGTTTATTAAGAACAGGCGTTCCGGATTACCGCTTACCAAAAGACATCCTTGATGCCGAGATCGACCGCATCAAAAAAATGGAAGTAACCATTAAGCTGAACCGAAAAGTAGAGGATGTACTAGCCGAAAAACAAGCCGGAAATTTTGATGCCGTATATGTTTCCATCGGCGCACAACTCATCCACAACGAAAATTTTAAACACGACAATTCTGTTCATATCACCGATGCATTCTCTTTTTTTGAACGATCCAAAACTGATCCGGCGCCGTTTACAAAAAAGAAAGTGGTGGTTTACGGCGGTGGTAAACTGGCCCTGTACATTTCAAGAATTACAAAACGCTTTGATTCCGATACGGCTGTTTATTTCTACGGCGATCAGAAGACGATGCCTGCGTATGATTATGAAACCGAAGATGCACTGGCAGAAGGCGTGGATGTAAAACTCTTCCGCAGCATCAGCCGGATAGAAAACAAGAAGATCATCCTGGAGATAATGAAAGTGGAAAAAGGCAAGGCCGTTGGCACCGGCGAATTTGAGATCGTGGAAGCCGATGTACTGATCAATGCCAATAAGCAGGAAACCGATTCGGGTTTGTTACGGAATGTACCCAACATAAGGATCAACAGCGACGGCAGCATTGTGATTGATACCCAGCGTATGGCCGGTGAAGGCATTTTTGCTGGCGGCGATATGTTGCCCGGGGAGAACCGCAGTGCCACCATCGCCATTGGTCACGGAAAAAAAGCAGCCCGGTACATCCACGGCTATTTGATGCAGAAGCCATATATCAAACCGGATAAACACCAGACTGCCGGTTTCAAAAAACTGCACATGTGGTACAAGACCGAAGCGCCGCAAAAAGAGCAGGATAAACTGGCGCCGGCAGTTGCGGTGAAAAGTTTTAATGAAGTAATTCATGGCCTGAATGAAGCGGAGGCCCGGTTTGAAGCACAACGCTGCTTAAGCTGCGGCAACTGTTTTGAATGCGATGGTTGCTTTGGCGCCTGCCCCGAAGATGCCATCATTAAATTAGGCAAGGGCAATCGTTACAAATTCAATTACGATGCCTGCACAGGTTGTGCGGTTTGTTACGAACAATGTCCCTGCCACGCCATAGAAATGATTCCCGAACCTGTTAATGCTGTCAACAATGTCAAATAAAAATAGAACCGTTGCAACAATTGATGGAAATGAAGCTGCAGCCTATGTGGCGTATCGTATCAACGAAGTATGCGCCATCTATCCAATCACACCTTCTTCCACCATGGCCGAACTGGCCGATGAGTGGGCATCAAAGGGAACAAAGAATATCTGGGGCAATGTGCCCGACGTAATTGAAATGCAGAGTGAAGGCGGCGCTGCCGGAACCGTACATGGTGCGTTACAGACCGGATCACTCACCACCACGTTCACCGCATCGCAAGGACTGATGCTGATGCTGCCGAATATGTATAAGATCGCCGGCGAATTAACCGCTTGCGTATTTCATGTGGCGGCCCGTTCATTGGCAGCCCAGGGTTTGTCCATCTTTGGCGATCACCAGGATGTGATGGCCGCCCGGACAACCGGCTTTGCCATGCTGAGTTCTGCCAGCGTACAGGAAGCGCACGACTTTGCATTGATCGCACAGGTTGCTTCGCTGAGGTCTAGAATTCCCTTTGTACATTTCTTTGATGGTTTCCGCACTTCGCATGAAGTGAATAAACTGGAACTGCTGGGCGATGATCAAATAAGATCAATGGTTCCTGATGAATTGGTTATTGCCCACCGCAAAAGAGGATTGAACCCCGAGACCCCATTCATCCGCGGTACGGCACAAAACCCCGATGTGTATTTCCAGGGAAGAGAAACAGTGAATACGTTTTATGATAACACCCCCGGTATCGTGGAAGAAGTGATGAATGATTTTGCAAAACTCACCGGGAGAAAATATGAGCTGTTTGAATATACCGGTGCTGCGGAAGCAGAAGAACTAACTATCATTATGGGATCAGGCGGCGAAACCGTGGAAGAAACAGTGAATGTTTTGAACAAACAAGGAAGAAAGACAGGTGTGATCGTTGTTCGCCTGTACAGGCCTTTCTCTTTATCACATTTTATAAAAGCATTGCCCGCCACAGTAAGATCCATTGCCGTATTGGACAGAACGAAGGAATCAGGCGCAGCGGGCGAGCCCATGTACCAGGATGTACTGGCTACATTGGTGGAAGCATTGCAGCAGGGTAAGTTGAAAAAATTACCCAATATCGTAGGCGGCCGTTACGGCCTGTCGTCAAAGGAATTTACACCGGCAATGGTAAAGGCTGTATATGATGAATTGAAAAAGAAACAACCTAAAAATGGATTTACGGTCGGCATAAATGACGATATCACTTTCACCAGCCTGGAATATGATCCTGAATTCAAATTAGACGAAAGCGAATGGAGACAGGGTCTGTTCTTTGGCCTTGGTGCCGATGGAACCGTAGGAGCCAATAAGAATACCATTAAAATTATTGGAGAGAGTACTGATTTGTTTGCACAGGGCTATTTTGTATACGATTCCAAAAAGTCCGGCGCCAGAACAGTTTCTCATTTGCGGTTCGGCCCTAAACCGATCAGGGCTCCCTATTTAATTTCCAAAGCCGATTTCATTGCCTGTCACCAGTTCAACTTTGTTGAAAAAGTGGAGATGCTGGAGTTTGCAGGTGATGGTGCCACATTCTTATTGAACAGCCCGTACAGCAAAGAAGAAGTATGGAATAAATTATCCGGGCAGGTTCAGCAGCAGCTCATCAATAAAAAGATCAAACTCTACGTGATCGATGCAAACACTGTGGCAAGAGACACCGGCATGAGCGGCCGCATCAACACCATTATGCAGACCTGCTATTTTGCCTTATCGGGTGTGTTGCCAAAAGAAGATGCCATCAAACAAATTAAAAAAGCCATTGAAAAAACCTATTTCAAAAAAGGGCCGAAAGTAATTGAGCAGAATTTTAAAGCGGTGGATGAAACCCTGGCACATCTGTACGAAGTGAGTTATCCAAAAAAAGTTTCTGCCGTTTCGGTTGACCTGCTTACTGTTTCCGACAAAGCGCCTGCCTTTGTAAAAGAAGTAACGGCCATGATGATGGCTGGCCACGGCGATAATATTCCCGTAAGTAAAATGACCGTTGACGGAACCTACCCAAGTGGCACCACACAATGGGAAAAAAGAAATATTGCCGACCTGGTGCCCACCTGGGAACCGGATGTTTGTATTCAGTGCGGCAATTGCGCCTATGTTTGTCCACACAGCGTGATACGTGCCAAATTCTACCACGAGAAATTTTTGAATAAAGCACCGGAAGGTTTCAAATCGGCTCCTATCAATGCAAGAGGTTTCCCGGAAACAAAATATTCACTGCAGGTGTATGTTGAAGATTGCACCGGCTGCAATTTATGTGTAGAAGTATGCCCGGCTATCGACCCGGCCAACCGCCACCGCAAAGCCATCAACATGGATGACAAGGAACCCATCCTGCAAAAAGAAAAAAAGAATATTGATTTCTTCGAGAACATTCCCTGGAACGACCGTTCTAAAATTGATTTCTCTACCGTACATGGCGCCCAGTTCCTGGAACCGCTGTTCGAATTCAGTGGAGCCTGCGCCGGTTGTGGCGAAACGCCTTATTTAAAACTGTTGTCGCAATTATTCGGCGACCGGCTATTGGTTGCAAACGCAACCGGTTGTTCATCTATATACGGAGGTAACCTGCCAACAACACCCTGGGCAAAGAATAAAGATGGCCGGGGACCTGCATGGAGCAACTCCTTATTTGAAGATAATGCTGAGTTTGGTTTGGGTATGCGCATCACCGCTGATAAACAACTGGCGGTTGCAAGGCAATTATTACAGGAAATGAAAATTGATCTCGGCGAAGAGTATGTAAATGACCTGTTGAATGCCCCGCAGAAATTGGAATCGGAGCTGGTATTGCAACACCAGCGGGTAGATGGGCTGAAAGCAAAACTGAAAGCGATGAACTCATCTACCGCTGCACACTTATTATCTGTGGCCGATCAGCTGGTTCGTCGCAGCGTATGGCTGGTGGGTGGTGACGGTTGGGCTTATGATATCGGTTATGGAGGTCTCGATCATACACTGGCAAGCGGAAGAAACATCAACATACTGGTTCTTGATACCGAAGTTTATTCAAACACAGGTGGTCAATCTTCCAAATCAACACCAACAGCAGCCACAGCAAAATTTGCAGCAGGGGGTAAGGCCGGCGGTAAAAAAGATTTGGCAATGCAGGCTATTTCTTATGGCAATGTATATGTGGCAAGAGTTGCCTTTGGCGCTAACCCGCAGCAGGCATTACTGGCGATGAGAGAAGCTGAAGCATATGAAGGGCCATCTATCATTTTAGCATACAGCCATTGCATTGCCCATGGATACGATCTGAAAGACGGATTAAGCCAGCAGCACAAAGCCGTGGCAAGCGGTCACTGGCCATTATTGAGATATAATCCTGTACTGAGAAAAAAGAATCAGAATCCATTTATACTGGATTCAACAAGGCCAAGTGTGGCACTGAAAGATTATGCATACAATGAATTGCGGTATAAAGTACTTACCATGACCAACCCCGAAGCGGCCGATGAACTGATGAAGCATGCACAGGAACTGGTTAACCTGAAATGGAAAACATATGAAGAGCTGGCAACAAAGAAGGCAAGCGATTTTGTGCCGGTGGCATAGAAGTTTGAGGTTTGAGGTTTGTAGTTTTTGGTTTGGGATTGGTTAATGAAGGCGGTATTTACATTTAGTGACTTCCTTAACCACAAACTATAAATACTAAACCTGTTTCATTTTTACGTTTAAATAGAATACCATGAATTTACGAACTACTTACATGGGACTGGAGCTAAATTCCCCCATCGTTGTTTCTGCCTGCACCTTATCTGAGCATACAGATAATATTGTTAAAATGGAAGATAACGGTGCTGGTGCCGTTGTTCTTTTCTCGCTGTTTGAAGAACAGATACGAAAAGAAGAAGCCCTTTTCAACAGTGTATTGTCTGAAACCTCTTATACTTTTCCGGAAGCGATGGATTATTTTCCGGGTCTTGATGATTTCAAAATGAGCATTGACGAATACCTGAATAATATCCGAAAAGCAAAAGAGAGAGTGAACATGCCGGTGATCGCCAGCCTGAATGGCATTACCAACGAAGGCTGGATCGATTATTCAAAACAGATGCAGCAGGCCGGCGCCGATGGTATTGAAGTGAATATCTTTTTTATCCCGGGCAATATTGCAATGTCAACTGCCGAAGTGGAGCACCGTTATCTCAACATCATAGAGAACATCAAACAAACCGTACAGGTACCCGTAGCGGTAAAACTTAACCCCTATTTCAGCGCCATGGGTAATATGGCCATGCGGATGAAAAATGCAGGAGCCGATGCATTGGTGTTATTCAACCGTTTCTACCAGCCCGATTTCAACATCAATGAGCTGCAGGTAAAAACCGATCTGCATTACAGTGAGTCGAACGAGATCCGTTTACCGTTGCTTTGGATCGCTCTTTTGTATGGCAAGGTAAAATTATCGCTGGCTGCCACCACCGGTGTGCAAAGCGCTGTGGAAGTAATTAAATATTTACTGGCCGGCGCCGAAGTGGTGATGACGGCTTCGTCGCTTTACAAGAATGGTATCCCTTATCTTAAAACCATGAATAAAGAACTGAACGACTGGATGTATATGATGGGCTTCGACGATGTAAATGCCTTTCGTGGAATCATGAGCCAGCAGAATATTCCGGATCCCACGGCCTATGAAAGAAGTAACTATATTAAGATACTGGAAGGGATAAAGTGAGTACATACACATAGCCGGCTTTATAACACGTGGTTCTTGTAATATTTTTTTATTTTCAGCATCCAAACAAAACTGATATTATGAAATCAGATTATGAAATTGCTCAGGAAACGGTCCTGAAACCAATTACATACATTGCAGACCGGATGGGCCTCCCCAAAGATATTCTGATCCCATACGGCCATTACAAAGCAAAAATCCAGATCAAAAAGTTCGACGAAAAAAAGATAGCTGATTGTAAACTAATCCTGGTTACGGCCATTACCCCCACCAAGGCCGGCATTGGTAAAACAACCACTTCAGTGGGTTTAACAGACGGGTTGAACAAGCTGAATAAAAAAGCGGTGCTGGCTCTTCGTGAACCTTCGCTGGGGCCATGTTTTGGTATGAAAGGAGGTGCTGCCGGTGGCGGATATTCCCAGGTAGTGCCGATGGAAGACATCAACCTTCACTTCAACGGCGACTTTCATGCCATCACCGCGGCAAACAATACATTGGCTTCTTTGCTGGATAATTACCGTTTTTACAATCGTGGAAAACCCGAAGGCATCAAAACTGTTTTATTGAAACGATGCCTTGACGTGAATGACCGTGTATTACGTAAGATCGTCACTGCACTGGATGGTCCAAATAATGGCATCCCTTCTGAAACAGGATTCGTGATCACACCCGCCAGCGAATTAATGGCCGTGCTTTGTTTGTCGGAAGGTATCGAAGACCTGCGCAGGCGAATAGATGATGTCCTGCTTGGCATTACGTTCGCCGGAGATCCTTTTACAACAAAAGACCTTGGGGTAACCGGAGCCATTACCGCTTTATTGAAAGAAGCGATCTATCCCAATCTTGTTCAAACACTCGAAGGTTCTCCGGCCATCATACATGGCGGGCCTTTTGCCAATATAGCACATGGCTGCAATTCCATCATGGCCACCAAAACCGCCATGCAGTTCGGCGATTACGTGGTTACCGAAGCGGGGTTTGCCAGCGACCTTGGGGCCGAGAAATTCTTCAACATCAAGTGCCGAAAGGCAGGACTGCAGCCGGCCATGAGTGTGCTGGTGGCCACTTCGCAGGCATTGAAACTGAGTGGCGGCGTTAAGGAAGAAGCGATGAAACTGCCCAATATGGAAGCGCTGGAAAAAGGATTGAAGAATATGGAAAAGCATATCTCCATCCTTAAAACATTCGGACAAAAAGTTCTGGTGGTGCTGAACCGTCATTTATTCGACGCCAAAGAAGAAATTGATTTCATGCGGAACTGGTGCAGCTCAAAGGACGCTGCTTTTGCCGTAAACGATGGTTTTGCCAAAGGCGGGGAAGGCGCTGTTGAAATGGCGCAGGCAGTTGTTGATATCTGTGAATCTCCTTCACCCGTACTCAAATTCACTTATGATCTTTCGGATGATATCGAAACCAAAATCAGGAAAATCGTAACAAAGATCTATGGTGGTAAAGATGTGGTGCTGTATAAGAAAGCCCAGGATGTGTTGAAGCAGATCAAAAAAGCGGGACTGCAACATCTGCCCGTGTGCATGGCTAAAACTCAATATTCATTTACCGATAACCCTTCTGTGAGCGGACTTGATGGTAATTTTAAGATTGATGTGGATGATATGGTGATCAGCCGCGGTGCTGGGTTCATTGTAGCTGTTTGTGGCGAGATGATGCGTATGCCAGGACTGCCTAAAACACCCCAGGCGAATTTCATTGATGTGGTCGACGGGAAAATAATTGGTCTGAGTTAAGTAAGGTCATCAAACCCCGAACTGGCGGAGGTGATGATCCAGGTGTTTCCATGTGGCTTTGCTCCAGTTCTCTTTGTTCATTTTACCAAAAATGGGGTGTTTTTCCCCAACTACTGTTGTTTCAGAAAACCGGTTTATCATATCAAGCAGGCTTGCTTTTTCTTTTTCAAAATTTTTTGAGGTGCCGGTCATTATAAATGTCGGATCTGTGGGAAGACCCTGTTTATATGGTTTTTCATCCCATAGTTTGCTTTTAAAAAGCGGCCCGATCAACCGGAGTAAAAAACTACCCCTGGGTTGATGTGTTCCGTAAGCAATAGCAATGGGTAATTGCACATGTGCCAGCATCTGCGCCACATCCATCTTGCCCCACTGCCGTTGTGTTTGAGGAGTTAATTTATGAATGCGGTTGATGATATCTTTCTTTACAGCGGGGTCGAATAAGTTTTTTATTTCCATTGATCAGCTTTTATTCTCGTAATATGGCACTTCATCATGACTCACGTTTTCCTTCTGTTGCCAGTAAGCCGGGGTAACCACATGTCCATCCGGGGTTTTTAACAGTCTTCCAAAAATGGCGTTGATGGTATTGAAGGTATAATCAGTAACTCCAACAGTAAATGTAGTTGGTGCTGGTGGAGCAACCGGTTCGGGTACAGGTATCGGAGCCTCTCCTTCTGTTGCAGACTTTGGGGCTGGCGCCGGTGCAGCTTTTGGTGGCGGGGAAGAAACCACTACCACAGTGAACTTATTATACTCCAGTATTTTTTTCAGGAACTCAACCCTTTCCGGCGGCACATTCTTTTCCACAATGCCGCACTTAACGCCATCCAGTTCTTCAAATTCGTGATTTTTATTTATTGCCATTCTAAAATAAGTTTAGAGGTTTAGGAGTTTAGGGCTGAGGCATTTAATTAAACCTCTAAACCCTAAACTCCTAAACCAGACTTTGTATGTAATCATAGACCCAGCTCAATAATCCTGTTAACACAATACCTGCTCCGCAAATCAATAATCCAAGTTTTGCAGAAAGGTCAATATTGATCTTCTCAACCGGTTGTTCATTCTTTTCCATAAATACAGCACGTATCACCCTTAAATAATAAAACAAAGAGATAATCATATTCAGTGCAGCAATAGTAATGAACAGGTAACTACCTTTGGCTGCACCGGCGGTCAGCAAAAATAATTTACCAAAAAATCCTGCTGTTGGCGGAATGCCTGCCAGTGAAAATAATGCCAGCGCCAGCACCCAGCTTAAGAAAGGGTTTGTCTGATACAGGCCTTTATAATCGTCTATATTTTCTTTACCGGTTTGCGATGAAATGGCTGCGGACACACCAAAAGCAGCAAGGTTAGAAAATATATAGATCAGGATAAAATAAACAACAGAAGTTGTCCCTTCAATGGAATTACTGCTGATGCCCACCAAAATAAAACCCACCTGCGCAATGGAAGAAAAAGCAAGGAACCGTTTGATATTCTGCTGCCGCAAAGCAAACAGGTTGCCTATGATCATTGTGGCGATCGATAAGATCATTACCAGGTTATACCAGGTCTCATGCATCGGCTGAAACACTTTGTATAATGTGGCCATGAATATAAAAGCTACAGCGCCTTTTGATATTACCGAGAGAAAAGAAGTGGTTGCTATTGGTGAACCTTCATATACATCTGCTGTCCATAAATGAAACGGAACAATAGATAACTTAAAGGCAAAAGCTGAAAATAAAAACACAAGTACCATTACCTGCAGCGGACTTCCGTTGAGGTATTGAGGCAGTTCCGCAAAACTGATGGTTCCTGTGGCGCCATAGATCAAAGAGATACCGAACAACAATATCCCCGATGAAAAAGCAGAACTTAAGACCATCTTTATAGCCGCTTCCGATGATATTTTTTTATCAAGATCGAAATTGGCTATGGCCGCAACAGGAATAGTAGCCAGTTCCAGCGACAGGAAGAACATCAATAAGTTTCCGCTGGAGATCAGGAAGAACATACCCAGCAAGGCGGACAGCAACAGCATAAAAAATTCAGGCATATGCTCCGACTTTTTGAACCAACCGGAAAATAATAAAGAGATAAGATAAACCCCCAGGTTAAGTATATTCTTTTGCAGCATGAGCATCTTCGTTGAATGATACATGCCATCAAACAACATTCCTTCCTGGTTAAAAAAGAATCCTGCTATAAAATTCAGCAGCAGAAGAATCTGTATCAGCAGCAACATGGATTCATTCCTCATTCCCCTGCCCAGTTTTATGAACAGTAGCAGGAAGATGATCATAGTCACCAGCAGTTCACTTTTCATTATCGTCAGCATTTCATTCATATCATTTTACGGTGCAGGCATCATTAGTTTTTGTTTGATCAGTTTGGTTGCAGGTTCTATCAGGTCATTCAACCAGAAAGGCGCTACGCCAATGGCAATGATACCCGCTATCAGGATCAGTGCGGCCAGTTTTTCATTCCACGTCGCATCGCCCAGGTCTTTAAACTCATCCTTCAAAGGCCCCATGGCTGTTTTTGCAACCGCCTGTAAAATATAAACGGCTGTCACCACAATAGAAAGACAAGCCAGTATTGTCGCAATACGACTAAATGTATCAGGATGTTCCCATGATCCCATGAATACCGTCATCTCAGCAACAAAACCACTAAGGCCAGGCAAACCAAGTGAACACAAACCAACAATAAATAATACTGTACCGATAAAAGGCATCCGCTTCAACAGTCCACCCATCTCATTTACCTGCCGTGTATGCGTACGTTCGTATATCATGCCGATAACAGCAAAGAAAAGAGCTGTCATCAAACCATGTGAAACCATTTGCATCACTGCCCCCGTCAGGGAAGTCTTGGTTAGCATGCCAATGCCTAGTAAAACAAATCCGCAATGACTAACGGAAGAATAAGCGTTGATATATTTCAAGTCCTTCTGCATCATTGTGGCGAAGGCGCCATATAAAATAGCAATGACAGAAAGTATGATAATGATGGTTGCATATTCCTTTGCGCCTTCGGGCATGAGATAGGTTGCCACACGTAAACATCCATAGCCACCCAGTTTCATGGAAATACCTGCAAGAAACATTGAACCTGCTGTTGGCGCCGATGAGTGACCATCGGGCACCCAGGTATGAAACGGGAATAATGCAGTGAATACGCCAAAACCAACAAACAACAATGGGAAACATATCATTTGTGTTTTAACAGGAATATTCAGTTTTGATAATTGCATGAGGTCGAAACTGTTTCCCCCGGAAAAATAAACACCCAGTAATCCAACCAGTACCAATGCAGAACCGCCCATCAGCATCAATGCCAGTT
The DNA here is from genome assembly GCA_964439615.1 of uncultured Ferruginibacter sp. GTDB lineage: Bacteria > Bacteroidota > Bacteroidia > Chitinophagales > Chitinophagaceae > Ferruginibacter. Next base: position 16,933 of record CAYTQB010000020.1, read on the forward strand.
TATTTGCACTGTATTCTTTTTTGCCACTGCCCCAGATGCCGATGAGTAAATATTTTGGAATAACAGCTATCTCCAAAAAGAAAAATAATATGAAGAGATCGAGAGAAATAAAAAACCCATAAGCACCTAAGCTAAGTAAGATGAGCAGGAAATAAAATTCCTTCGTCATCTTTGTTACATTCCACGAAACCAATACACCGGCAACAACAACAAATGCGGTCAGTAATATCATTGCTACTGAAATGCCATCAACACCCAAATGAAAACTGATGCCCCAGGAAGGGAACCAATTATATTGTGTTTCAAACAGCATTTGTGCTGTATTACCTTGCATCCTTTGATCTTGAAATCTATATAACAATACAAAAGCAAGGATAAACTGGAATACAGCTCCGGCAAATGATACCCACTTTACCTGTGCAGCATTCCGCATCAGCAATATGGCTATTGCAGTAAGTAATGGCGTTAATATTATCAGTAACAATAAACTCATAAGCCTCTTCCTCCTTCACCTTCACCGAAGGGAAAGGAGCGGTACTTTAGATTTTGAATAAACATTTTATCTTCCATTTCAACTTTAATTTGTTAATCATCAATTTTAAAACATACTCCTGCTTTATCCTCCCCCTTCGGGGGAGCTAGTGGGGGCGCCACACATAAATAAAGAGTAAAGCCAATCCTATCACACCCACTAAAAAATAAATGGCATATTGCTGTACTTTACCCGATTGAAAGCTTTTTATTTTTTCCGATATCCATTGTGTTGTATTTCCGGTCGCATTTACCAGTCCATCCACTACATTCCTGTCGAACCATGCAGCCGGCCTGCCAATCAGGTTGAAAATTATTTTTTGGGTGATAAACATATAGATCTCATCAATATAAAACTTATGATAGGCTGCTTTGTATATACCACTCAATGAGGCAGCGACCTTATCCGGTTTATCATTTTGCTTTTTATACATCCACATGGCTATAAAAATTCCTGCCAGGCCCAATGCAACGGGTAGTATAGAGAATTGTAAATGAAATTCGGTTTCCAGTTTTGATCCGTCTGAACTAACAAAATGGCCGAATGGAATAAATCCTGCCGTAGCGGCTCCAATTGCCAATAATAGTAGTGGCATCATCATGGTTGGTCCTCCTTCTCCATGATGTTCACCATGCGGATGATGTTCTTTGTTCCAGAAAATACTGAAGTAGAGACGGAACATATAAAAAGCGGTAAGACCTGAAGTGATCAAAGCGATCCAGTAAATTTTTGGGTTATGCTGATAAGCCGCCAATAAAATTTCTTCTTTGCTGAAGAACCCGGCAAAAGGAGGCACACCTGCAATAGCTAAACAGGCAATAAAAAAAGTAATGTGAGTGATGGGTAAATATTTTCTTAACCCACCCATATCTTTCATTTCGTTGCTGTGAATAAAATGAATAACAGCACCTGCACCAAGAAATAACAAAGCTTTGAACATAGCGTGGGTAAACAAATGGAACATGGAAGCTGTATATCCCAACCCTTCTTCGCCGCCATATTTCGAAACGCCCAATGCAAACATCATATAACCGATCTGCGACATGGTTGAATAGGCCAATACCCTTTTAATATCGGTTTGTGTGCAGGCGATTACTGCAGCTATTAATGCAGAGGCAGCACCAACATAACCAACAATACTTAATGCCCCAGGTGATGATATGGCAAACACAGGAAATAACCTTGCTACTAAAAATACACCGGCCACAACCATGGTAGCGGCATGTATCAATGCCGAAACAGGTGTTGGGCCTTCCATGGCATCGGGCAACCAGATATGCAATGGAAACATAGCACTCTTTCCGGCACCACCCACGAAGACCAAAACCAATCCCCAGGTTAAAGCAGATAGGCCCAGGAAAGAAGCAGCTGCTGCAGTTTTATATTCATTGCTTTCGGGAGAAGTTAACCGTTCAATCAACGTATTAAAATCCAATGTTCCGGAATAGAATGAAAGAATTAATATACCGATCAGGAATCCCACATCTGCAAACCTTGTTACGATAAATGCTTTTTTACAAGCAGCCACAGCGCTGGGTTTATCATAGTAATAACCGATGAGTAGGAAAGAAGAAACACCAACCAGTTCCCAGAATATATATATCTGGAAAATATTGGAAGAAACGACCAAACCAAGCATGGAAAAAGTAAATAGGCCAAGGAAGGCATAATAAGTCGGGAACCTTTCTTCGCCTTTCATGTACCCCAGACTGTAGATATGTACCATTAGCGAAACAAAAGTTACCACCACCAGCATCATTACAGAAATAGGATCAATGATGATACCCATATCAATGGAAACACCTTTGTTGAATTCCAGCCAGGTATATTTTAATGGAACAAGCTTTTGATAATCGCCATCCACTTTTCCATACTCAAAAAAATACCCATAAGCTGTATAGAGTGCCAGTGCCGTTGATACCAGCAGCAATGTTGTACCGATAATACCGGAAGTATTCTTAAAATATTTTCTCCCGAATAATCCGAGTAACACAAATCCTGCCAGTGGCAGCAGGGGAATCAGCGCTATATAAATTGCGTTAGGCATTGGGCCTCACCCTCATTCCCTCTCCTAAAGAGAGGGAGGCCGGGTTTCTGTATTTTTTTATTCTTTAGTAATTAAGCATTTCAACATTTATTCTTTATTCATCATCTACATATTCACACCAATCTTCTCCTTTTTCCCCTTTAGGGGGATAGGGGGTTCTTAATATTTCATTTCTTCCGTGCTCTCAACATCAATGGATCTATGACTGCGATACAGGTTTATGATGATAGCAATGGCAACAGCCGCTTCAGCGGCTGCAATAGCAATAATGAAAATGGTAAAGAAAACCCCATCAAGCCTGTCGGGCCACAAATATTTATTAAAGGCGATAAAATTCAGGTTCACGCTGTTCAGGATAAGTTCCACACTCATCAGCATGGTAACGAGATTCCTCCTGGTAAAGAAACCATAGACACCAATAAAGAAAAGTGTAGTGCTTATGAAAAGCATATGGTATAATCCGGGTTCTATCATGCTGTTTTTGATTTGGTTTTTAAGGCGATCACGATACAGCCTATCAATGCGGCCAGTAATAAAATGCTCACCACTTCAAAAGGCAATGCATAGCCATTATCATCCACGCCAAGCATTTGATTACCGATATTGGCCACGTTTGGTTCTATTGCTGCTTTATCTGTTGAACCAAATATGTGCTGTGTCAGTCGCAGCATCACCAACGCCAATCCACAAAATGCGGCCAGCGCAGAAAATAACTGCCTGTCTGGTTTTTGTTTGGGTAACTTCTCACCTGCCTGCTGTGTTAAGAAAATAGAAAAAATAATAAGCACCACAATGCCGCCAACATACACTACTATCTGCACAGCGGCGATAAACTCATACTGCATCCAGAAATAAATTCCGGCAATACCTATAAGAGAAAACAATAAATAAATGGCCGCCCGAAAGATCATCCTTGTGGTAACAGCCAGTACCCCACTTACCAAAGTAAGTGCAGCTAGCAAATAAAATATAATTATCGATCCACTCATTGTTATTATTCTACACCATCCATTATTTTTGAACCGGGTTTGTTAAGCACTTTGGTTAACTCTGCCCTGTCGAACACACTATGTTCAAAGGTCTGCGCCATTACAATCGCATCACTGGGGCAGGCAATGATACAAAGGTTGCACATGGTGCAGAGTTCTAAATGATATACCAGTTTGTCAATTGCTTTTTTCTTTTTACCCTCTGGCGTAATATCAAATTTGGTAACCACTTTAATGGTACCGTTGGGGCAGGCCAGTTCACATGCCGTACAGCCTGTACAACGGTGTTCATTATTTTCATCGTGGGGCATCACCACTTCACCTTTAAATCTTTCCGCCAGGTTCAGTGTTTCCTTGTTATCTGGATATTGTTGTGTGATGATCTCTTTGTGATGCGTAAAATAATACCCCGTACGGCGCATGCCCACAAGTAGGGATCTTATTCCACTGAAAATATCTTTAAAATACTTAGCCCCCCCACCCCCCAAGGGGGGAGTTTCGGAGTCTTGATTTTTTAAGTTATCGCTCATCTTTTAATATCCCGGTTTTATAAAAACTACAATTTACTCTTTGCTTCAATCTTCCAGTTCCCTCTCCTTTGGAGTTCCTTGCAAAGGAACGAGCGACAGCTCTTTAGGGTGAGGCTTTAAAAATGCCAGCCCAATATTGCTATTGCCGTTACCAATAATAAATTGATCATACTTATCGGCAATAAATACTTCCACTCTAAATTTAATAACTGGTCAATCCGAAGGCGGGGGAACGTCCACCTGAACCACATAATGACAAATATCAGGAAGAATGTTTTTCCAAAAAACCAGATGCTCGACGGAATATAATCCATTGCATGGTTGAACCCTTCCCATTTACCAATATGCAAAGGCATCCACCCACCCAGGAATATGGTAGCACCAATGGCACATACGATGAACACATTCACATATTCAGCTAAAAAGAATAAAGCGAATTTCATTCCAGAGTATTCTGTATGAAAGCCTGCTGTTAATTCCGATTCCGCTTCGGCCAGGTCGAAAGGTGCCCGGTTAGTCTCAGCTGTTACCGCAATAATAAATATGATGAATGCAATGATAACCGGGATATGCCCTTTGAATATCCACCATCCATCAGCCTGTGAATAGATGATATCCGAGATATTCAAACTGCCTGAGAGTACAACTATGACAAGAATAGACAGCCCGGCAGACAATTCATAGCTCACGATCTGAGCGCCACTCCGCATGGCACCCATCAAAGAATATTTATTGTTGCTTGCCCAGCCGGCCATCAATATGCTGATGACCATGATGGATGAAACTGCAGACACATATAATACCCCGATATTCAGGTTCCATAATTGAAAATCTTTTGCAAAAGCAATGGGAGCCATCAATAACATGGCAACAACCAATGCTATTACTGGTGCCAGGTTGAACAAGAATTTATCTGCTCCGCCGGGTGTAAGGCTTTCTTTCACCAGTAATTTTAATGTATCGGCTAAAGATTGTAATAATCCTTTAGGGCCAACACGGTTAGGGCCCAGCCTGATCTGCATCCATGCCGAAACTTTTCTTTCCATCAAAACCAATATCAATCCAAGTATAGCAAACAAACTGATTACAGCAATACCTGCAATGATCATTTCCAATGTTACAGCCCATGTTGAACCAAATGTTTCGTTCAGCCAGTTGTGTATGTTGTTTGCTATGTTACTTAGGCTCCACATATTAATCCCCTCCGCCCCTAAAGGGGAAACCAGAGATTTTATAGTTTAAGTTTTTATTCATTTATTTAAAAGCGATCATCAAAAGCTACTAATTTGATACCCGCTTCGAACCTCCGCTAAAATCAGTTCCCCCTTTAGGGGCGGAGGGTTTTTTTTACCTGTCTATATCAGGTATTACCAGATCAAGCGTTCCCATCATTGCAACCAGGTCTCCCAGTTTTTCTCCTCTCGCCATAGTATCTAAGGCAGAGAGGTTTGAAAATCCCGGTGACCGGAATTTGATCCTGTAAGGTGTTGTACCTCCTTCACTCACTATATACACTCCAAACTCTCCCCTCGCAGTTTCCACCCTTGTATAAAATTCCCCTTTCGGTAATTTTAAAACCGCTTTTGTTTTGGCCTGGAAATCTCCTTCCGGAATATTATCAATAAGTTGTTCTATTATATGTATGGATTGATGTAATTCTTTTATCCTCACCATATATCTTGCCAGTGAGTCGCCGCCTGTTTCAATCACCTCATCAAACTGTACTTTATTATATCCATCATACGGATACAGTTTCCTGATATCACAACTAACACCACTTCCACGGGCTGTTGGGCCTGAACAACCAAAAGAGATAGCATCTTCCTTAGATAAGAAACCAACACCTTTCATGCGATTTTGAAAAATGATATTCCCTGTTACCATTTCATCATACTCATGCACTTTTGATTTAAACAGCTGGATAAATGCTTTTACATCTTTTTGAAAATCGGGATGCAATTCCTGCATCACACCACCCGGCACCATATAATTCATAGTTAACCTGGCGCCGCAGGTTTTTTCCATAATCTCATTGATGATTTCCCTTTCCCTGAATGCGTGAAAGAAAGGTGTGAAAGCCCCGATGTCCATTGCCATGGCGCCCCACCACAATTCGTGCGACGCAATTCTTGTCAATTCCGCCATGATGACCCTTATCACCTGTGCCCTTTCAGGCACATCTATCTGCATTCCTTTTTCTACAACCAATGCACAGGCCTGGTTATTAATATGAGAAGAAAGGTAATCCATGCGACTGGTAACATAAATGAATTGCCGGCAGGTTAAACTCTCACACATTTTTTCAATTGAGCGGTGAATATAACCCAGATGTGGTTCCACTTTTTTGATTGTTTCACCATTCAATGTAATGACCAGGTGCAATACACCATGTGTTGCAGGATGCTGGGGGCCGACGTTGATGACAAGATCTCCAGCTCCTCCTAAATCCTCTCCGCCAGTTGGCGGAAGGACTTGTGAACCGCTTTTGAATATTTCAGTTTCTCTAAACATTAATACATTATTTGCAAAACATGATCTTCACAACAATCTATCCCATTTCCTCCCCTCTGGAGAGGTTAGGAGGGGCCGCCTTACAGCTTTATCATATTCACCGGGTCTTCAAAATCTTTCCGCATAGGGTTCTTACCTTCCCAGCCATCGGGCAATATCAATAACCTCAGGTCGGGATGATTCAAAAAGTTAACACCAAACATTTCATACACTTCCCTTTCATGGAATTCGGCCGTTTTCCAGATCAAACTCACGGTTTCAATTTCTGGGTTACTCGTGTTCAGTTTTGCTTTTACTACTATGTTGTGCCGGAATTTTGTGGAAGTAAGATGATACACCATAGTGAAATGTGTCTTCCAATCAATGCAGGTAAGGCAAAAAAGAAAATCGAAATGCAGCTCATCATCATTTTTCATCTTCCCTGCAAACGATAACCAGTCTTTGGGATCAATAATGATATTAAGCCACTCACCACCTTCTTCAAAAGTGGTGGCTGGTAGCAATTCAGTTATTTTAGTTTTCAATTCTTCCGTCAGCATAGATGTAGTTATATACCCGACTTTATTTGTTCTCTTGTTAAGCCTTTTTTTATTTTTTCCTGCAGTGATATCAATGCATGCAGCAATGCTTCGGGCCTTGGCGGACAGCCGGCAATATATACATCCACGGGTATGATATGATCGGCGCCCTTTACAACAGAATAAGTATTATAAAAAAAAGGGCCGCCGCTGATGGCGCAAGCCCCCATAGCGATAACATATTTTGGATCGGCCATCTGGTCGTATAATCTTTTTAAAACAGGGCCCATTTTATTTACAATGGTGCCGGCAATAATGATAACATCTGCCTGGCGGGGTGTGGCCCTTGCCACTTCAAAACCAAAACGTGAAAAATCATATTTGGCAGAAGCAGTCGCCATCATTTCTATACCACAACAACTGGTAGCAAAAGTGAGCGGCCACAAGGAATTGGCTCTTGCCCAGTTGATCAGATCATCCAGTTTGCTCAACGCCACATCAGTACCACCGACATTATGCACCTGGCCTGGAAATGAAGCCTCCCCTAAATCCCCTCCCGGTGAGGGGACTTTTAAAGAGTCAGCATTATTTGAAAAACTTTTACTCATTTTATATTCTGTTGAACCCTCCCTCCGGGAGGGTTGGGGTAGGGGTTTTTTACATCCATTTTAATGCCCCCTTCTTATGTGCATACAGGAACCCGATAAATAATATGAAAAAGAAGATAACGATCTCGATCAAAGCGATCCACCCGGCTGATTTTGCAACTACAGCCCAGGGAAAAATAAAAATAAGCTCTACATCAAAAATTAAAAATATCAGGGCAAAAAGGTAATACCCTACGTTCAGTTGTATCCAGGTTTTTCCCTGCGTGGGGATACCGCATTCGTACGGTTCGGCTTTCTGGGCATTTTTTGTTCCCTTGGTTACAAGTCTTGCAACTAAAATGGCAATAATGGAAAAAGCGAGCCCCGCAATTATCAAAACAATCATGGAAGATGCACCCATAGTATTCGGTTATTGATGGTAAGATTTTGGTGCTACAAGTTAATGAAAAAATGGTTTCAGCAATGCTTTATGGTGATATGGGATATATCATTGAATGGAATGATCCTTATCAGGATACTGAAATTGAGGAAGCTTCATTGTTTGAGATGGGCAGATCAGGAATCATCATCCGTATATCTCCACATGCACATCCCTTTTATCATACCCCATCTCTGTTATCCTCCTTTTAGCTTCATCAATCATTCCTTTCCATCCGCATAAAAAAAAGTTAGCCGGTTTTCTTTCGGCGCAAAGCTCTTCGTAAACAGGATGTACATAACCACTCCTGCCCTCCCATGTCTCTCTTGAAAGTGTTGGAATATATTCAAAATCAGGAACAGATTCCTGCAACAATTTCATTTCATCGTAATATAATAATGTACTTTTTGTACGGCAGCCAAAAACCAGTGTGATGTTATGATGAGGGATATTTTCATTTTTAATATGGTTGACCATACTCCTGAAAGGCGCAATACCTGTACCGGTGCAGATAAAAAACAGATCTTTTTCTATGGGTTGCTTTAATGTGAATACGCCCTGCGCCCCCCTGAAAATAAGTTCCGAACCTACAACCACCTGATTAAATAAGTAATGAGTACCTGCGCCTAATTTATCCAGCACAATGATCAGCTCAAAAACATTGGTCCCGTCGGGCCAGGAAGCAATGGAATAACTGCGCCAGCGCTTATTGGGTTTTTCATGAATAGGCAGGTCGAAGGTTACGAACTGGCCAGGAATAAAATCAAAGGAAGGCAACTCCGGTACTTGTATCCAGTACCTTCTTGTATTAGCAGTCTCGTCTTCGATACGGATAACTTTTCCGGTTCGCCAGGGTTGAAGTGCCATCAGCAATGTTTGCGGTAAGTTACAAATAAATAAAATAAAAAGCCTCCGCATAATTAAACACGGAGGCGGGTAAATATGCTGATGGTTATTGAATCAATATTTTTTCTGTGTGAACAGAATTTTCGGTAAAAATCCGGAGCTGGTAAATTCCTTTTGCAATACCCGATAATTGCAGTGTATTGCTTCTTCCCTGTAGCTTAAAGGTCCTGATCATTTTGCCGGCCGCATCATATAATATAGCCCGATTTGTATTTCCGGACGATGCAATGAATAATGTGGAATTGGTAACCGGGTTAGGATAAATAGTTATATCATCGCCAATGTTGGCGAAATTAATTTTTCTTATGGGAGAATATTTAAAGGAGCCATCACGGTCTGTTATTTTTAACCGGTAATAATTTAATCCCTGAATCGGCTGCATATCCTGCAAATCATACTTGTTGGTACCCATATTATTACGGGCAGCTACACTTCCAATACTTGTATAATTTACCCCGTCACCACTTCTTTGTACAATATATGCATCGGCATTCAGTTCATTCCCGGTAACCCATTGCAATAAAACTTTTTTGTTTTGTTTTATCGCTTCAAAAGAAACCAATCCTACCGGTAGTGGTTCGTTTCCGTTCACCCCACCGTTATTTAACCAGAACTCACTGAAACTGTTTACCGGGAACTCTGCATAGTAGCCATTGTCATAAGGTATGATCTCTGTGTTGGCTGGCAAAACATACATATAAGAGCCACCGAAATTATCATCCAGTGTCCCGTTTTCCTGCACAGCCGTACCACTGTATTTGGTTACGCCCAGTTCATACGGGTCTTTGGGTTTGCTGCATGAACCACACCCTGTTGCCGCCAGTAAACTTTTTGCTTCTGCATCAGTAAAATAAAACCGGACTGAAACATAACCGCCAGGCTGTGATGTGGGACGAATTACAATATTCCGGTTTAAATAATACTGGTTATTCCTTGTTCTCACTGTTCCGCTGTAAGGATACACATCAACTGTTGTGTTACCAAGATTTTCTGCGTTTGGATTTATGGATGCTACTCTTCTTCCGTCGGGTGCATTAAAATGGATCCAGTTTGATCCGCTGACCGTTTGTGTTATTCCGGTTACGTTTGCGGCAGTACTATATATAAGCTTCTTGTCGAAAATATGAATATCATCAATACCTACTCCCTCAACAGTATAACCCATATCGCTTGACATTACAATACGGAAACGGACATTGTTTGCTGTGGTTGGAACATCTGTACTGGCAACATGCCAGGTGGTTAATGATGGCCTCCATTGTTTTTTCCCTGTAGGATCATTATACCAGTTTGTGCCAACACCATTGGCTCCCAGCCGGGTCCATGTAACACCGCCGTTATCGGAATATTCTACCCAGGTATAATCAGCGGGCAATCCATCCTCTATCTGGAAAATATGACTGAATGAAAGAACGGGTTGTGTCATTCCGCTCAGGTCAAAACAGGGTGAATATAAATAAGACAATTCATTATTCTTATAATGGCCCGTTAATGATGTTACCCATGCCTTGGTTCCATTTGCTGCTTTATTAATTATTGTCTTTGCAGGAGTACCCCACTGCCAGCTGTTATTTGATCCCTTACTGTACCAGCCACCATCATTACTTTCAAAACCTTCCAGGTAAGGAAATGTATTTACCACTGCGCTGGTATGAAATGCATAATTTAAAATACTGTCATTAAGATGGTAGTCGTCGGTAGTTTCGTTGACCCAAAAATCAAAACTGTAATCTGTATTTACGGCAAGCACTACTGGTGTAGCAAATGTATGCGTTATTGTACCCGGGGGCAAAGAGGTAATCGTTTCCATAACAGGTGTTCCGTTATTGATACGATAATAAACCGGAACATTGGTGAATGTACTGCTGCTGTAATTTCTTATTTTAATGGAAACAGGCTGACTACCATAAGTTCCACACCCTGTAACGGATGGTGAAACAACTGAAAGTACAGCTATATCATTGGTTGCTTCTTTAACAGTTACATCATCAAAAGTATAACCATCATCCTGGTCAATTATAATATTTACATTATTAGCTGATGTATTTCCCTGCTCGCCAAACTTAATTTGAAAACTGGTACTGATGGGTTGTGCAGGCAAAACAGTATCCAGCACATCATTTACATTGATAACGGCATGTTTCCACTGGCCCAATGCCGCCTGGTTACTAACAAGATCATAAGCCTGTACCCATGCTTTTGTATCACTCCCACGGATCCATACTTTATTGTTGGGGTTATTGTCCTGGCCATGATTCTTGTAATAAAAATCAATCCGCAATTGATTACCACTAATATAATTACTCAGGTTATAAGTCATTAAAAGACTATCGGTATTCAATGTAGCGCTATATGGAAACTGGTCTAAGGTTATTGCCTTTGTACCGTTCAATGCAAAGCCTGTATTTATGAATGTTCTTGCACGCCCCCTGGTTGAGCCTGGTTTAAAATCAACACGGTCATCCCCTTCCAAGCCAGTTGTATTTACAATGTAATCCTGCACTGTAGCCGTCTCAAAGCCGTCTGTAAGCGGAAGTGTTACGACGGGATTGGCCAGGTTCTTTATGGTTACCGAAACGGTATCATCAAGTACCTGTGTATCGCCCGGTCTTTTCACCCAGGCTTTAATAGTATAGATGCCTGCTGCAGAAAGATCGGCAGTTGTAGTAAAAGTATATTGAGCCGTACCCATTGAAGACAATACTACAGAACTGGATTCCATAACCACCGGGCCGGTGTTGACCTGGTAATAAAGATCATAACTGCCTGATGACGGAGCGTTATCTAAATTCTTAATGGTGAATTTTATTTGTTCAGTTGCTGTAAGCACCGAAGAAGTAAATTGTCTTTTGGTAACTGGTGAATCAATAGAAACTGCTTTGAAGTCGTTGTCAAAAGCTGCTAGTATACAGGTGCCTGTCGCCGGTGTTACGCTTCTTGAAATGGAGCGGCGGCCGTTCACTGTTCCGTTCTTTGCGCTAACGCCGAACCAGTATTTTGTATTAGCGTTCAATCCCGGTATCAGGTAAGTTAACAATGTTGTATTGCCAATGATTGCCATGCTATCACCCTTCTGTTGCCATATATCGTAGGATGTAGCGCCAGTAATTGCGGCCCAGTCAAGTTGCACATACCCTTCGCAGGGAACAGTTAATGATGCAGGGAGCACAGGTTGAATAACCGGTTGTCCAATTACTGTAAAATTATAATCGCTTTGATCGGTATAGGGAGATGAGTTCCTGGTTAGTCTTATCAAATAATCATTACTCACTGTTGACGGAACCACCCAGTTATATGAACGTGCAGACCCGGGAATGGTACTGCTTATTGTATTCCATGATGTACCATCATAATATTCGAGTGTAAAAGTATTTGTTTCACTTCCATAAGCAGTCCACCGGATCGTTTCTGTCTGGCCGGGCACCCATGTTTCTCCACCGAAAGGATATTCAACGGTTATGCCATTCATTTCCATTTGATAAGTTAGTATATACTCCTGCGGGCCTTGTGGAACGGAGAAGGCTGTAACATTCAGATCATAATTTCCTGCAACCGGATCTTCAATAATAACCTGTTCAATGTTATTAGTATGGTCGGGCCCTGCTGTTGCATCAGCATTTACATTTCCGGGTGCGGCATCCAGTACCAAAGGAAGATGTGTTACCGGCCCCGGTGCTGTAACCGACAGGTCAAGGTCATTGATCAAAGTACTTGCCGCATTTGCAGCAGCAGCAGGATCGGCCCAATACAACATTACTTTTAAACGCCTTACTCCGGCAGGAACCGAAATGGTATGTGATGATGGTGCGACATTACTGATGAAATATTTAGATCCTTCCATTGCTTCTGCAGCCTTACGGGCATTAAGCATTCCAAATCCAAAAGTATAGTCAGGCCCCGGGTTACCCAGATCGTCGGCATTATTACAGATCAACGCTTTTATTAAAGAAGCCTTGGGTGTGGCTCCCGAATTTAATTTGCGGTATTGTTCATTCAATATAGTTACCGCTCCTGCAACAACCGGCCCCGACATACTGGTACCACTGTTGGGCCCATATAAATTATTTTGTGCTGTGGATGTCAGGTTCACCCCACAGGCAACAACTTCGGGTTTTAATCTACCATCTTGTACGGGACCACGGCTGCTGAAATTTGCAATAGTATAGTCAGCTTGGTACATAGCTCCAACAGTCAATACGTTTTTTGCACATTGATACCCTGTCTTTATAGTTGCAAAAGACGGCGGGTATGGTGAACAGGTAAAAGTTCCATCATTGCCTGCCGATACAACATGTAAAACCGTTTCATAGTTTTTCATCTGGTCATCGGTATAATTGCTCAACACATCATAGACACCGCTGCCTGCACAACTATCATCCGCAGCGGTATAGGAATTATTGGTGGCTATCATGTTGTAATCGGTCACATAAGTTGGTGTATTGGTAATAATATCACTTAAATATTGACTTACCAGTGTTGCACGGGGGGCCATGCCATGATACCTTGGGTCTAGCAACCCTGCACCGCCAACAATTCCTGAAACATGTATACCATGAAAACTGAAAGGAAACGATACCCGGTTTATAACCCTGCCGGTAAAATCAATATGTGGTGTCATGATCTCGGAGTTGTCGCCTATTCCAACTGCTATTCCTTTTCCGCTTAAATTTCTTCCGGGCGAAGAAAGCAAACTGCCAATACCATGAATAGCCACACTATTATAATTTAAGGGTTTATCAGTAAGTGATTGCAAACCGATAAAACTAACAAAAGGCAAAGCGGCAATGGCATCAATATTATTTTTCGATGGCTCAATAAAAACAGCGTTGGTTGTGTTGAACTTAGTCGGTACAATAACAGCTCCTGTTTTTTGCAGCTCCTGTATCACCGATGACCTGTTCATTGATGCGTAGTAACTAACCGCAAAAATCTTTTCAGCATCTTTCGCATTTCCTGTATAAGTGAGAAGCGACCGGTCAATTTTATACAATGCAGGAAGATTATTGATTGAAGTGATAGCATACTGAGCTGCCTGTGAAAAATCAAACTCTTTTTTTACCGTACAGAAATATGCATTGCCAGGAATGTAGGTCTCCAGTTCGAGGCCTGCATTTTTTAATGCCAGTTTAATTTCGGATGTTGGCAGTGCAGAAAACCGGACCAACGCATAATAGTTGTTATTAAAGAGCGAAGCCTGCAGATCATTTTCCCGGAATCCCTGGTGCTGAATATTATTCCCGGTAATAAAATTGCCATTCTTAAATCGCACAGGTAGGTTATCAGTTTGGGCAAATACCGTTACGGAATTAAATAAAAGAAGTGCAGTAAAAAAGAATAAGCAGCATTTTTTCATCGCCTTGATTCAGTTGGATTTTTTAGCAGGTATACCCTTTTTTGAAAATATTTGTAAAAACAAGTATAAGACAATCCTGATAACGGTTTTGTTGCCTTTCATATTGCAAATTAAGGGGTATATACTTTGATTTTTTATTCGGCTTATCTTTGTGCTTCGGATGAACCTGGAAATGCTGTTGAAAGAGTATGCTGTTGACCCCCGCTGTTTTAAAATAGCGGACAGGATCACTTTGTCTCAACCCCAGCAAATTCAGCTTAAAGGGCTGCATGGAAGTGCCGCTTCATTCATTGTTTCTTCCACTTTCACTAATCCTTCTGCCAGCCAGTTAAACCATCTCGTAATATTAAGGGATGCTGAAGAAGCCGCCTATTTCCATAATAGCCTGGAGAACATCAGCAGCGCCCTGAACCTGTTTTACTTCCCCTCCTCTTTTAAGAACAAGAAAAATTACCGGTTACTTAACTCCAGTCACGTAATGTTGCGGACAGAATGCCTGACCCGTTTTTCTAATCCCGTTGGAGAAAACCGTGTGGGATCCATCATAACATATCCCGAAGCCTTGTTTGAAAAAGTGGTTTTGCCAAAAACACTCTCTGCAAATATTATTTCTATAAAGCAAGGTGATACCATTGACCCTAACAGTATTTACGAAAAGTTTGTTGGCTACGGTTTTGAAAGAACAGATTTTGTGTATGAGCCCGGGCAGTTTGCCGTACGTGGCGGCATCCTGGATATTTATTCTTTCGGTAATGAGAAGCCTTACCGGGTGGAGTTGTTCGGCAATGAAGTGGACAGCATTCGCATCTTTGATCCGGAGACACAGCTGAGTGAACGAAAATTATTGCAGGTCACTATCATTCCAAATGTAGAAACGCAATTTGATTCGGGTGAGAAAGTTTCTTTGCTGGAATTTTTACCTGAAAATACAGTGGTATGGACAGAAGACTGGGAATTCATAAAAGAAAAGATAGAGATTCAGGAAGAGGAATTTGGAATTTGGAATTTGGAATTTGGAAGTAGGCCTCCTGCAGAAGAACCAGAAGATATCACTGAGAAAAAAGAGGTAAGTAAGGATGACTTTGTAAGTGCTTCAATTATTGAAGAGCAGGTAAAACTCCGGCATATTGTTGAGTTCGGCAGCAGGAATTATTTTACTCCGGCCAATGACGAACGATCAACGATCAATTTTTCAACGAGAGAACAACCAGCTTTTAACCGCCAGTTCGATCTGCTGATAAAAAATTTAAAAGAGTATGAAGTAAAAAAGTACAGCATCTATTTATTTGCTGAAAACCCGAAACAATTAGAAAGGCTCCATGTGATTTTTACTGACCTGAAAGCTGAGATCAATGTTATTCCTGTACCCACTTCCATTCATGAAGGTTTTATTGACGATGACCTGCAAATAGTTTGTTATACAGATCACCAGATATTTCAACGTTATCATAAATACAAAGTAAAACAGGCTTTCAGCAAGAACAAAGCACTTACATTAAAGATGCTGAGGGAATTACAACCCGGCGATTATGTAACACATATTGACCATGGCGTGGGTGTATACAGCGGTTTACAAAAGATAGAAGCCAATGGAAAAATGCAGGAGGCTGTTCGTATTCAGTATAAAGACGGCGACCTGTTGTATGTAAATATTTCTTCCCTACACAAGATCAGCAAGTATAGTGGTAAGGAAGGGACAATACCGAAAATGAATAAACTGGGCAGCGATGTATGGAATAAACTAAAAGATAAGACCAAGCGTCAGGTAAAAGATATTGCTACCGACCTTATAAAACTATATGCCCAGCGCAAAAGCCAGGAAGGTTTTGCTCATAGTCCGGATAATTATTTGCAAACCGAACTGGAAGCCAGTTTTATTTATGAAGATACTCCCGACCAGGGCAAGGCAACTGAAGATGTAAAACTGGATATGGAAAAAACTTCGCCGATGGACCGTTTGGTTTGCGGCGATGTTGGCTTCGGTAAAACAGAAATTGCTATAAGGGCTGCTTTTAAAAGTTGCTGTGACGGAAAACAAGCTGCTGTATTGGTACCTACCACCATCCTGGCCTATCAGCATTACAAAACATTTGGTGACCGCTTAAAGGATTTTCCTGTCAATGTGGATTTTATCAACCGTTTCAAATCGGCCAGGCAAAAAAAGGAAACTTTACAAAAAGTAGCCGAAGGAAAAATTGATATCATCATCGGCACCCATGCATTACTCAATAAAGAGGTAAAGTTTAAAGACCTTGGGCTAATGATCATTGATGAAGAACAAAAATTTGGCGTAGCCGCAAAAGAAAAATTAAAACAACTGAGAACAACTGTTGATTCATTGACTTTAACTGCAACACCAATACCACGTACTTTACAATTCAGCCTGATGGGTGCAAGAGATCTGAGTATCATCAATACTCCCCCACCCAACCGTCAACCAATCCAAACCGAAGTAATGGTATTTAATGAAGACGCTATCCGTGATATTATTTATTACGAAACAGAAAGAGGCGGACAGGTCTTCTTCATTCATAACAGGGTAAATGGATTAGCCGAAATGAAGGGTTTGATACAGGGCCTTTGCCCTGATATAAGCATTGCGTATGCACATGGGCAAATGGATGGAGATAAGTTAGAAGATACAATACTTGATTTCATGGATAAGAAGTATGATGTGCTTGTTTGTACTAATATCGTTGAGAGTGGCGTGGATATTCCGAACGTAAATACCATCATTGTAAACAATGCCCATCAATTTGGGTTGAGCGACCTGCACCAGTTAAGAGGAAGGGTTGGCCGTAGTAATAAAAAAGCATTTTGTTATTTGTTTGCACCCCCCATGAGCACCTTACCTGTTGATAGCAGGAAAAGATTGAACACACTGGAACAGTACAGTGAATTGGGAAGTGGCTTTCAAATAGCAATGAGGGACCTGGATATACGTGGTGCAGGTAATATGCTTGGAGGTGAACAAAGTGGTTTTATTGCCGAGATCGGTTTTGAAATGTACCAGAAGATCCTGGATGAGGCCATCAGGGAATTAAAACGTTCTCAATTTAAAGAGTTGTTCAAAGCAGAGATACAACAGCAGGATGATTTTGTTACCGACTGCAGTATTGATACCGATCTTGAAATACTGATACCGGATAATTATGTGGAAAGTATTACTGAGCGTCTGAGTTTATATTCGAGACTTGATAATTGCGAAACAGAAAATGACTTGCAGGATTTCCATAAAGAACTTACTGATCGCTTTGGCCCTGTACCCCCACAGGTAGAAGACCTGTTTACAACAGTGCGTTGCCGGAAAATAGCTGTTGAACTTGGTTTTGAAAAAATGCTGCTAAAAAACGAAACACTAAAATGTTTCTTCGTAAGCAACCCCGATTCTCCCTATTTCCAAAGTGAAATTTTCAACGGCATATTGATGTTCTTACAAACAGCAACCAACAAAGGGAAATTGAAGCAGGTTGGCAAGAATGGGATATTGGTTGTGGAAAGTATCAGGTTAATGAATGACCTCTACGAATTCCTACTAAGGATGCAAAAGGCTGCTGTAAAATAACTCACTGTTTCTTCATCACTATCTTTTCATTCATATCTGCCATTACTTGTTTATTAAAATCGTATAAGGCAGGGTAATCTGTTGCTTTGATCACTCTTTCCTTTATCTGCAAAGAAGTTATCGAAGTGAGTGTATTCGTATTTATATCCCAGTTGTAAGTACTGGTATATTGCACAAAAGGTCTTATTACCGATTTGTTTTTGGGCATCGTCTCTAATGTATATCCTGCCGGGAATTTATAAACCGTGGTATCAAAGGACTGGTAAGGGCAGGTAAAATAATAATCTCTCATCCTTTTTTCATACTCCGGTATCTCTTCATCAAAAATGGGATAGAGCCTCGGTTCAAAAAAAAGTTTGGAGCCTGCATTGAACGAATATATCTTTTCATAGTCCATTTTAGCGTTCACAACGTATGGGTTATTTTTGCCGGGAGAAGCGCTTATCTCAAAAACATCGGGTTGCTTCCACCTTTTTTGAGTAATAAAGTATTTTTTTCTTTCATCCTCTTTCAGATCATGAAAACGCATCAGTAAATTATCCCTTCCGTATCCTTTTAGTGTGCACCGAGCATTTATTTTTGCCCCACCATCTGCATTTACTTCAATAATTGTGTTCACACTTTCGGTATTGCTCCTGTAATTACTTACCGGTGTATTTACCAATACGCCCCCATTATCGGTAACCATCATTGCCTTCCTGTTTTCGGTGAACGGGCCAAGTTCGGCAAAAGGCAGTGTGGTGCTGGTACACTCCAGCCAGGTAGTGTCATTAGGTTGAGGGATACAAAGTATAGCGTGGTTGAAATAATTTGCCGGAAAATCTTCCAGCACATTGCGGGGAGGAGTTCCTCCCTGTATAATTACAATATTTGCCTTTACCCCAACAGCATCAAGCGCCGACTTTAAATAATTGCTTAATGCTTTACAGTCACCATATTTTTTATCATCCACAAAACTAGCTGGGAATGGCCTGAGCCCGCCAATACCCAACTGAATGCTTACATACCGCATGTTGTTCTGCATGTAATTATATAAGATGGCGGCTTTCTCTTTTGTAGTAGTTGCATTTTTTACCATAGCCTGGTAAAAGAGTTTTTTATCCTCGGACAATGCTACTGTTTTTAAATAAAGATTATCTATCCAGGCTCCGAAATTTTTCCAGCTACTCATATCGCCTTCATAATCACCATACTCAAATTTATTAGGTGCAACCAGCACCGTAGGTTCGTATGAAAATGCAGAGCCACTGTGCTTTTCCAGTTTGTAGGCCTTTAAGTTATTTAATTCCCATTTGTACCTGTCTTTACTGCCATCACGGGTAAGGGCAGGTTGCATATCTGTGTTGAGCAGTTTATAACGTACCCCCAGTTCGCCAGGCGCTTCTATTTCAAAAACCGAATGTTGTTTTGATTGCCAGGGAGATTGTATATCAAAACCGGGCAGGCTAAAGATGCCCCTGTATTTAATACTGTAACTAAACTCCACCGTAATAGGATAAGCTGGTGCATTCACATTATAATAGGTTACTTTTCCTTCCGGCACCAAACCCTCTCCATAATTCAAAGAAGTCATTTCTTTTTTTGAGTAAGTATTTTTTTTCACTCCCAGCATATCATACACTTTTATTTCAGCATCATCCAGCACATGAAACTCATCAGAAAACTGAACAAAGGATAAGTATTTTTTTGCCTGTTCATTTAACACGGTAACTACCTGCCGCACTTCATACCGTGCAGTGTTTTTATCTTTAATGGTAAGCCTGATGTTTTCATCCCGTACCACTATATCAGCATCCTTCTTTAATGAGTCTGGTATAGTAAGCACTGAGTAAATACCCGGTTGGGCAGCGCCAAATAGTGCAATACTATTCAATACCAGGAAAGCAGTTATTTTTTTTATTGGGGCCATATTAAGTCAGGGCTGTTTCCGAAAATTAATCTATTTATAAACAAAAAAGGCCATTCACCTGCCGGTGAATGACCAAGAATAATTTTATACGGTTGAGACCCTTACCAGGCTTTTTTAGCCACCCCGTCAGCAACAGCTTTTAAAGCGCTGGCTTCGCTAAGCATGGTGGTCATTTTATTGCCTTTTCCGTCGTTACCCTGTGCCATATAACCGCCACGGGAGGTTTTAGTTATTACTGCATCCTGCATTGGAACATTTTTTTCCTTTGTTTTCATGCAGTAGGCTTTGATCATGTTACTCATTTTTTAGAATTTATGGTTAGTAAATATGGGTTGAAGTAGTAAGCTTCGGGGTACAAGCTACTGAAAATATTGATTTTTGCAAAAATGCCCGGCCCGGTTCAGCTTGAAAACAGCTTGAAATACATATATAATTTAAGTTATCATTGAACCGGTTTTACCGAATTGATCTTATCCATTTATACTAAAAAAGAAGTAGTGAGATATAACTTATTATGCAGAAACCCCTTTTTGGCAAGGGTTTTAAGCCTTTGAGTGAAGATACCCGTAGTTGAAAACGAATAAAGGGCTAATTAAAAAAACCGGGACTTTTGCTGCCGGTTTTGTGGTATAATATATTAATAAAAAGTTTAAAAAAAAGCTATTCCAGCTCGAAATAAGTACTATTTACACGTCAATCCTGGCGTATTTGGCATGGGTTTCTATGAATTCCCTGCGTGGCGGAACCTCATCACCCATCAACATGCTAAATACTCTATCGGCCTCAGCGGAACTTTCAAGAGTAACCTGTTTTAAAGTACGGGTAGCGGGGTTCATAGTTGTTTCCCATAGTTGTTCTGCATTCATCTCTCCCAAACCTTTGTAACGTTGAATATTTACGCTATCATCTTTCCCTTGTCCAAACTGGGCAACCAATACCTTACGATCTTCATCATTCCATGCATAGGCTTGCTCTTTGCCCTTTTTAACAAGGTATAACGGCGGCTGTGCTATATATACATATCCCTGCTCAACCAGTTCTTTCATATAGCGGAAGATAAAGGTCAATATTAAAGTAGCGATATGGCTTCCATCCACGTCAGCATCTGTCATAATGATCAGCTTATGATAACGCAGTTTAGAAAGGTCCAGCGCCTTTGGATCTTCAGGTGTACCAATCTTAACTCCCAGCGCTGTGAACATATTTCGTATCTCTTCATTATCGTAGATCTTATGCTCCATTGCTTTTTCCACGTTCAATATTTTACCACGCAATGGAAGTATGGCCTGGTAACTTCTGTTACGGCCCTGCTTGGCAGTACCACCTGCCGAATCTCCCTCCACCAGGTATAATTCACAACGGTTTGGATCTTTGTCACTGCAGTCTGCCAGTTTACCCGGTAGTCCTCCACCGGTTAAAACACTTTTACGCTGCACCATCTCCCTCGCCTTTCTTGCTGCAGCCCTGGCTTGTGCGGCCAATATTACTTTCTGAATGATTGTTTTGGCTTCTTTGGGATTCTCTTCAAGGAATGCTGTCAACACACGGCTTAATGTACTATCAACAACACCCATCACTTCATTATTGCCAAGTTTGGTTTTGGTTTGTCCTTCAAATTGAGGTTCGGGAACCTTTACAGATATGATCGCACTTAACCCTTCCCTGAAATCATCACCTTCAATCTCTACCTTGGCCTTTTCAAACATACCTTCCTTTTCGCCATAGTTCTTGAAAACCCTGGTAATGGAACGGCGGAAACCGGCAACATGTGTTCCTCCTTCAATGGTGTTGATATTATTTACGTAACTGAATAAGTGTTCCTGATAACCGGTATTATAGATCATGGCAACTTCAACCATCACATTGCTGACTGAGTCATGCCCATCACAATAGATCACTTTAGGGAGCAATGGATTGCGGTTGGCATTTTTGTCCAGCATTTCCACAAACTCAACAATACCGCCTTCGCTGTAATAACTTTTGCTGTATGTTTTTTCATTATCATCTTTATCCCGCAGGTCATTGATGGTAATGGTTACTTTCCTGTTCAGGAATGCAAGTTCTCTTAAACGGGCTTCAAGTATTTCACGATTGTAAACGCTGGCTATAAAGATGGAAGTGTCGGGCCAGAACTGAACAGTTGTTCCATGTTCATCTGATTTACCGATCTCTCTTACAGCATATTTTGGTATTCCTGTTGCATACTCCTGTTCAAATACCTTTCCATCACGTCTTACGGTAACATGCAGTTTACTACTCAGCGCATTCACACAACTAACACCCACACCATGCAAACCACCTGATACTTTATAAGAATCCTTATCGAATTTTCCGCCAGCATGAAGAACAGTCATTACCACTTCCAGCGCACTTCTTTTTTCTTTGCTGTGCATGGCGGTAGGAATTCCCCGGCCGTCATCTTCTACAGTGATGGAATTATCTTCATTAATGGTTACAATAATGTTTTTGCAATATCCGGCAAGAGCTTCATCAATGGAGTTATCAACCACCTCATAAACCAGGTGATGTAAACCTTTCACACCAATGTCACCAATGTACATGGCAGGCCGCTTACGAACTGCTTCTAAACCTTCTAAAACCTGGATACTATCTGCACCATAACCGTTGGTGGCGGGGGTTGGAACTACTGCTGTTTCTGTGCTCATAAATTCGTTCTGAATCGCTTTATAATTAGCAAATTTCTTATTATGCAAATGTACAAAAAAACAGGGGTTTGGGGCAATAATTAATGGCTTATTTTACCCGATTTTTTTGAGCCGGTTTTAATGCTTTTTAGCTAAGCAACCCGCTTTGGATTGTGAATGGAGCGGGTTATTTTAAACGTTTAAACATTAAATTTTCCTTCGTACCTTTGTATCGAAATTTTTCAATGAATAACCAGGTAGACATATTACGCATTGCACATAAACAACCCCTCCTTTATGAGGATTTGGATGTGTTACTGCATATTGACCGCACTGTCCCCGGCTCGGTGCATTATTCCATAAAACGCTACCGAAGACAGCCCCAGTGGAATATTGATGATACTGGTATCTTGATATATCATGTTGAAAAAAACAACCCTGATGCAAATTACCTGGAACTGAAATTCTGTGTAAGCGGTAATGTGTATTGCCTGCAAAAACAAACAGAATGCGATTTCTGCAAGTTTAATTCCTCAAAAAGCTGTGTTGAAAAAGTGGATAGTGTGGATGTGGTAAGTTTTAGCTTTAAGCCAACTTACCTGACTCAGTTTACCAACAACAGCAATCAAACGGGATTGACAGAAGATGTACTTTCCTTTAAGCATAAAACATCTTTCTCCAAACAACTTCCGCTTTGTGGTAAAACCAGGACAGCGATTGAAGCTTTACTGAATCATACCTATACCGATACCCGGGAGAATATCTTCATTAATGCACAGACACAGATACTCTTATTATACAGCATGGATTGTATGTTGGGAGATAATAAAGAAACCGAATTCACCTGTAAGTTCTTACAAAACGCTGAAGACAGGGAAAAGATCGTAAAAGCGAGAGAAGTGTTGTTGCAGCATATTGGCGAGCCTATTACCATTAAAGCCCTCAGCCGTAAAGTGGCCATCAATGAGTGTTATTTAAAGAAAGGTTTCAAAGAAATATTCGGTACCACTATATTCGATTTTTACCAGGGTCAGCGAATGGAACACGCCAAATATTTATTGTATGACAAAGGTCTGAGCGTAACAGAAGTTTCGTTGTTGCTTGGGTATTCATCCATCTCCCATTTTAGCACAGCATTTAAAAAGCATACAGGCATCAAACCTTGTGAATTGCTCCTGCGCTAATCATTTTACTTTAGTTTCAAAAAAAAATAAAAGAGGCCGGCGATCCCTGCATTTACTTTTCATCGGAATTTTGCACCCACACTCACAAAGAATGTTCTTCCATCTGAAGGAAGGGCACCCGGCCCGGGATAACCAACGGCACGACGGGTAAAATATCTTTCGTTTGTAAGGTTATTGATTCCTGCTTTAATATTCACCGTCTTGACGATCTTACAGCTAACGGTTAGGTCTGTAATGGTATAAGAAGGTATCACTCCATTTTGTGCATTGGCAGTTGAGGTGACAGTATTATTAGCGTCAGAATAAGTATCATCTACATAGCTCAACTGCCCCGTGATTGAAAATCCTTTATATGAATAGGCCAATCCACCCCGCAGGATATTGGCCGGCGCATTCTCCACTTTCTTATTCTTGAGATTAGTCTCATCCAGTTGATTACTGCTGTTTTTGCTGATCACTTTAAAGTTGCCGTATTGTGCATCATTATAGGCATAAGAAGCAAAAATGCTGATATCACCAAAACGCAAAGCTTTGTTCTTGTTAAAGGCCCTTACCGGGCTCCATTCCACTATTGCTTCAATTCCTTTACTGGCGCTATTACCAACATTGGTGCGATAGTTATAAAAACTTCCGTCTACACGCTGCTGGGTGATAGTGCCTATCCTGTTATTATACTGCAGGTAATAAGCACTGGCATCAAAGAACAGCCAGTCACAAATTTTGCCACGGTAACCCAGGTCCGCATTATAACCTTTAGCATCAGCAATATTGGGGTCAACCACGTCGGTGGTCGGCGGCGCAGTAAGGTCGGCAAACTGGATAGGACGATAAGCCTGGGTAATGTTAGCATACAATTCGGTTTTAGCTGAAGTATGATATTCAGCGCCGATACCGGCCAATAAAATACTACGTCCACGTTTTTCATTTTGCAGTATTATTTCGGCGCCGTTGCTGTTAAACCCATTTCTTCCTGAAGCAGATGCTTGCAAATACTCATACCGGATGCCGGGAATAAAGATGAACTTTTTATTGATCCTGAAAATATTTTCAGCAAACACGGCTGCATTATGGCTCACAAAGTCAATATCCCTGTTCCAGATACCATCACTTACAGTTATGTCGTATTGTGAGCCTTTACTTCCTTTTCCATCTGAAGAATACCTGTATGTAGTTCCGGTATATAAGCGCACGCCTCCCGAGAAAGTGTTTTTTAAACCAAAGAGATTATAATCTCCCAGGTATCGGGCTTCTATACCATAGTTCCTGTACTGGTCGGTGTTCAGATTACGGGTATTATATTGTCCGGTAGTCTTATTGACAGTGTCGGCAATAAGGATACCGCCTGATGGTATGTATCCCACGCTGTTCCTGTTGCCATGTATCCCGAATATCTTAACATTCAGTTTTGATGAAGGATTGATCGTGTAATCTGCTATGATTGCAGCGGTAGTCCACTTAATATCAAACCAGTTACGGTTCCTGAAACTTTGCCTGGCATCCTGCTGTACCTGTACATCAGTGAGTCCTCCCGGCTGCTGGCTGCGTATATGCGATTGCATGAATTCGGCTGTTACCGAGAGCCTGCTATTCAACCGGTATGTATATGTTCCAAAACCGGCATTGGTATAATATTTACTGTTCTGCCTCCACCCATCAGCATTACGGTGGTCGAAGAAAGCATAATAATGGTATTTTTTGTTTTCTCCGCCAATGGCATTGTAGCTATTGAATAAACCATTACTACCGATCGTTTGTTGTGTTTCAAATTCAAAGGGTTTGTTGATCTCACTTCCATTGCGCAAAATATAATTCACCATCCCGCCAAACTGTGGTCCATATTGCAATGAACCATGTCCTCTGATGATCTCTATGCGTTGTACAGCCTGCAGTTGCGGATTATAATAGGCTTCGGGATAGCCGAACGGATCGGCGGAAATATCATAACCGTTCTGCCGGGTATTGAACTCCCAGCTCCTGTTTGGACTTAAGCCACGTGCAGCAATGCCGATCTGGATTCCACTTCCATCGCTTTCCCATATTTGTATACCAGGAATCTTAGCGATCACCTGGCGCATGGTATTGTTGACAACATTGCCCTGAACGTTATCCAGTACGATCAATGAATTCTTTTTGCCTG
This sequence comes from uncultured Ferruginibacter sp., assembly GCA_964439615.1. GTDB lineage: Bacteria > Bacteroidota > Bacteroidia > Chitinophagales > Chitinophagaceae > Ferruginibacter. Next base: position 42,785 of record CAYTQB010000020.1, read on the forward strand.
CATAAATAGAAGTACCTGCAATCTCAGGCATCTGCTGTATATCACTCTTACTGCCCCGGCCTACTACGGTTACATCAGGCAGGTATTTGGGTTTTGTCTCAAAACTGTCTTTGTTATTTGTGATCTGTTGTGAAAAACATACTATAGAAGATAAAATGAATACAGAGAGAATAACTGTTCGTCTGGTCATGATTAAATTTTAGAAGTGCAAGTTTCAACTCTTCGTGGTTTGTTAGCTTACGGATTGAGGAAAACCATTTACGGAAAGAGTAAACAGTTGCATAAATAAAAACATAAAAATCCTTGCTGACTTTACTCTGATGTTGATCAGGCTTTGATTTGATTTTTCTCATTTCTTCTGTCATGTATTGGTAAAAGCTACATGACAGTGATCATGAAGAGATGGAAATGACAATTCCATGATAAAGCTGTTTTGTTGCGAAAATAGTTTTGTGAAAAATATTTCTCAATGAAAAAGATTTACATGATCACTGCTGTTTTATTAATAACAACAATGGTCAATGGCCAAAACAAACTTAACTCTGATACTTCATGGTTTTCGAAAGACCTGTCTGAGTTGATCATAACAGCACAGTACAAACCCCAGACAATAAAAAAATCCGTTTACCAGGTACGGGTAATCAATAATGAGCGCATCAGACTCAGCGGAGCTACCAATGTTCAACAGGTACTGAACAACCAGGTAGGTTTCCGGTTCTCCAATGACAATACATTAGGCACCACAGATGTTCAATTAATGGGAATGAGTGGCCGTAATGTAAAAATTTTACTAGATGGCGTTCCTATGATCGATCGTGGTGATACCCGGGAAAGCCTGAACCAGGTGGACATCAATAGTATTGACAGGATCGAAGTTGTTGAAGGTCCCATGTCGGTGATGTTCGGATCAGATGCACTGGCAGGTGTCATTAATATCATTACCAGGAAGCAAGTGAAAAACAACCTGTCGGTTTCCGTAAAACTGCAGGAAGAAACCGCCGGCAATGAATATCATCCCTTTAATTATAAAGGAATTCATTCGCAAAACCTGAATGTGGCTTACCGGAAAAACAGCTGGTCACTGAACCTGGGCGGCACACATAATGACTTTGACGGATTTGGAGGAGATGAATATGGCCGTGACAAATCCTGGAAGCCAAAAGAACAATTGTTAGGCAATGCCCGGATCTCATACGGTAAAGGGAAGTTCAATATATATTACCGCACTGACTTGCTGAACGAAGACATCAAAAGCAGGGGAGCAATTAACTACAATAATTATAAGGCCATTGACAGGCAGTATATCAGCGAGCGTCTTTCACAGCAGGTCCAAGGAAGTTATAACTTCAATAAAAACCTACAGCTAGCCGGTATCATCAGCTATTCTGATTATAAAAGAAAGACCAAAACAACCCTGTATGATTTTGAAAAAGGTACCAACGACCTGACGACTGGACAAGGCGAGCAGGATCTAAGCAAATTCAACAGTTTTATTTTCCGTACCAGTGTATTGTACCAACTCTCCAATGCTGTATCTCTGCAACCTGGTATTGATATTAATCGTGAACAGGCCAGTGGTGAAAGGATCTCTGGTAAACCGGTGATCACTGATTATGCAGCTTTTGTTTCAGCAGAGATAAAACCAGTTTCTGGTATTAATATCCGCCCGGGCTTACGTTTCACCAAAAACTCTGTGTATGATGCACCTCCTGTAATCCCTTCCATCAACAGTAAATTTGTTTTGAACAAAAATGCAGACCTGAGGCTGGCATATGCTTACGGTTTCCGTTCGCCGGCATTGCGGGAATTGTATTTCTATTTCGTGGATGTGAACCATAATATTGTTGGTAACCCTAACCTCAAAGCTGAACATTCAAACAGTTTCAATGGTTCTGTGAACTATAGTACTTCTCTAAGCAAAGTTGTTTCTTACAATGCTTCGGTTGGAGGGTTCTTCAATGACTTCAATAACCAGATCGATTTTGCAATATCATCAGCCAACACAAATCAATACAGTTACTTCAATGTGAACAGGGCAAAGACAACAGGACTGGTTTTAGAGAATAAACTGACATGGAAAAACCTGGAAGCGTCTGCAGGCTTTTCTTACATTGGCTTTTACCGTAAACTCTATGATGATAAGGATTATATCAAATTGGATGATAAAGAATACTTATGGAGCCCCGAAGCAACAGCTTCTGTGAACTATGTCGTAAACCTGTTAAAGACCAAATTCAGCCTGTTTTACAAATACACAGGCAGTAAACCACAATATGTAAACGGAACTAATACATCGGGTCAATCGGTATTATATATAGCCGAAGCTGCTGCATACCATCTTGCTGATCTTACTTTCAATACCACCTTAACTAAGTATGTTTCTGTTTCAGGAGGTGTAAAGAATATTTTCGACGTGAACAATGTGAATACCACAGCCGCAGCTTCCGGAAGTCTTCATGGCTCGGGCAACAGTTTAGCCATCAATTATGGCAGGTCTTATTTTATAGGCCTTAATCTTCAATGGAACGGGAAATAAAAACACTATCGTTTAATCAACATAAAGCAATTTTATGAACCAGTTTAAAAAAATATTAATCGCTGCATCAGTAACAGGTATTTTTTCTGCCTGTAAAAAAGATATCGATCCTATCATAATGGTTCCCACTTCAGTAGGTGCAACAATACAATTGAATGGTATTGCAGGTGCTGAATCAGGCGGTGTGGCTGCCAATTCTGTTTACCTCGATCTTTCAGGAGACAAACAAACCTCAGTTCTCCGTTCAGGATGGGACCTGGGTTTTTATTGTAATGATGATTTCAGGGTAATCCTGAACAATGCCAGTAGCGCAGGTGCAAAAGTGCTTCCTAAAAATGACCTTACAACTGTGAATGCAACTGATACTATTGGTTTAACGTTAACAACCAGTCAAACCAATCCGCTTCCCGAGCAACTGACTTATTTTGATGATGTGGCAGGAAATCTTACCAAAACAGTTATCCCTGCAATATCTGCAACTGATGCTGATAATAAAGTGATCATTTTAAATCGGGGGATAGGCGGAGGAATTGCTTCCAGACCATGGATCAAGTTAAGAGTGCTGCGTAATACTACAGGTGGGTATACCCTTCAGTATGCGGGCATACAGGAAACCAGCTTTAAGACTCTATTGATTGGCAAGGATGCCAATTGGCATTTTAAATTCGTTTCATTTGAGAACGGAATTATGGATGCACAACCTGAAAAAGAAAAATGGGACCTGGTTTGGACATATTCTGTATTTGAGACCAATTTTGGTGCAGGGCAAGTGCCTTACAATTTTTCTGACCTTATCGCAGTGAATTATCTTTCGGGTGTAACCGTATCAACAAAAGTTTATGCTGATGCAGCTACCGCTTCAGCAGCTTTCAATGCATTCAATAAAGACAGTATTGCCAATGCCGGTTTTTCTGCCAATCGCTGGGCCATCGGAAGCGGTTGGAGAAGTACACAACCAGCAACAGGAGCAAGGCAAGATCGTTTTTATATCATCAGGGATACGAGAGGTAATTATTATAAATTCAAATGTCTTGATATGGGTGTTAACGACGGTGGAACAAGAGGTAAACCCCGGTTCCGGTATAGCCTGGTGAATTGATTATTATCCTATAAAACTAAAAGGCTCCTGTTATTAGCAGGAGTCTTTTTCATTGGGGAGTTACCTTTTTTGGTGCGGCTTTTAATAAAATCTTTCTTTGGTCAGATACTGTTTGGTCTTTGTAATGGATATTTACCGCAACAATGTAACAAGGATTGAATTTTAAAAACGGGACAAATTAACCGGCATTTCGGAGTACTATTAAAAGTAAGACGGGAATAAGACTATTCCCGTCTTTTACCCTAATAAAACCCTAAACCAGCAAAAGTCTTTATCATATAATTTTTAAAAAAATATTGAATTTCGGCTTCGCTGAAATAAAAGCCAATACTATGCCAAACACCCCTAACTGTGGATAACTACCTCTGAAAGTTAATATCATTGCAGGTTTCACGATAAATTGAAATGTACTGTTTCGTATAAATACCTGGAAACCCACTGTATTTATTCCTTTCCATCTTATGTAGTTATCTCTATGAATGAACCCCTCTATTTTCCTACCTTTGCACACTTGTTACACCTACAGATTGAAGAAAACACTATATGAGTGGTAAATACACAGAATATCAGCAACTTAACCTGCCCTTTATAAGCGAAGAGATACTGGCCAAATGGAAGAAGGAAAGAACCTTTGAAAAAAGCGTGGAATTGCGTGAAGGAAATACCCCTTTTGTTTTTTATGAGGGGCCCCCAAGTGCTAATGGAATGCCCGGCATTCACCATGTAATTTCAAGAACATTGAAAGACCTTGTTTGCCGCTATAAAACCATGCAGGGCTTCCAGGTAAAACGAAAAGGCGGATGGGATACCCACGGCCTGCCTATTGAATTAGGCGTTGAAAAAGAGTTGGGAATTACCAAGGAAGATATCGGCGTTAAAATATCAGTAGAGGATTATAACAAAAAGTGCCGTGAAGTAGTGATGCGGTTTAAGGACAAGTGGGATGATATTACGCAAAAGATGGGCTATTGGGTTGATCTGAATAACCCCTATGTAACTTTTGAAAATGATTATGTTGAAACACTCTGGTGGTGCCTAAGTGAACTGTACAAAAAAGGATACCTGTATGAGAGTGTAAGCATACAGCCATATTCACCTGCCGCAGGAACGGGTTTATCATCGCATGAATTGAACCAGCCGGGAACTTATAAAGATGTGAAGGATACAAGTGCGGTGGCAATGTTCCGGGCAATTAAAAATGAAAAATTAAAAATTAAAAATGTTGATGGCGATATCTTCTTTCTTGCATGGACAACAACTCCATGGACATTGCCTTCGAACCTTGGATTGACTGTTGGGCCGAATATTGATTATGTTTTGGTGCAAACGTATAATCCTTATACTCTTGAAAGATGCTTTGTAATCTTAGCAAAAGCTTTAATGAATAAATACTTTTTTGGTGCAGGTGCTCCGTCTGATTGGTTTAGATCTGTATTTGATTTGGATGAAAAAATCGCTAAATCGAATAAGGCTGATGCAAATGAAATAAAAGAGATTTCAAAATTATTAGTTGAAAAAGGACTAATTACCCATTGGAAAGTTATAGAAGAATTTAAGGGAAAAGAATTGGAAGGTGTTCAATACGAACAACTCCTCCCCTTTGAAGCAAATACACTAGTCAAGGTACAGGAGATAACGCCGGGAGCTGAACCATTTAGAGTAATCCTTGGCGACTTCGTTACTACAGAAGATGGAAGCGGTATCGTTCATACTGCCCCTGCCTTTGGCGCTGATGACTTTAAAGTGGGCCAAAGAAATAACCTTGGCATATTAACCCTGGTTGATAAGCAAGGTAAGTTTGTTGATGGCGTTGGTGAATTCAGCGGACGCTATGTAAAGAATTATAAAGACGAAAAGGATTATGTAGATGTGAATGTTGACATTGCCGTGAAACTAAAAAAAGAGAACCGGGCTTTTAAGGTTGAAAAATACGAGCACAATTATCCGCATTGCTGGAGAACAGATAAACCCATCATTTATTATCCTTTAGATGCATGGTTCATCAAGACAACAGCTGTAAAAGACAGGATGGTGGAGCTGAATAAGACCATCAACTGGAAACCAGAATCAACAGGTACCGGCCGTTTTGGTAACTGGCTGGAGAATATGGTGGACTGGAACTTAAGCCGAAGCCGTTTTTGGGGAACACCATTGCCTATCTGGAAAACAGAAGATGGGGAAGAAGAAAAATGCATCGGCTCTATCCAGGAACTGAACATCGAGATCAAAAAAGCCGCTGAAGTACTGGGTGGTGAAACCAACAAGCATTACCTGCACGAAGGAATACTCGATCTGCATAAGCCCTATGTAGATGAAATTACATTGGTAAGCGATTCCGGCAAACCCATGAAACGTGTTCCTGACTTGATAGATGTTTGGTTCGACAGTGGCGCCATGCCCTATGCACAATGGCATTTTCCTTTTGAAAATGTTGAAACATTTGTAAAAAGTTATCCTGCAGATTTTATTGCAGAAGGGGTTGATCAAACCCGTGGTTGGTTTTTTACCTTACATGCTCTTGCAGCACTCTTAAAAGAAAGCATTGATGAAGAACTAACTAAACATAACCTTTCGCTAAGTTCATCTACATTTCCCTCCCCTTTGGGGAGGATAGGAGGGGCTGGTGTAGCTTATAAAACAGTTGTGAGTAATGGTCTTGTATTGGATAAAGCGGGCAACAAGATGAGTAAGCGGCTTGGCAATGTAGTAGATCCTTTTGCAACGATCAACAGTTTTGGTGCCGATGCCACACGCTGGTATCTTATCACCAATGCATCGCCCTGGGATAGTTTGAAATTTGATGTGGAAGGTATTAAAGAGGTACAGCGAAAATTCTTTGGTACCCTCTATAATACATACCAGTTTTTTGCGCTGTATGCCAATGTAGATGGTTTTGCTTTTGAAGAAAAAAACATCCCTGTAAAAGACAGGCCCGAAATTGACCAGTGGATCTTATCCTCATTAAATACTTTAATAAAAACTACGCAGCAAAATTTTGACGAGTATGAACCTACCCAGGCAGGCCGTGCCATTGAGGATTTTGTGGATGCTCATTTGAGCAACTGGTATGTGAGGCTTTGCCGCCGCAGGTTCTGGAAAGGCGAGTATGAGCATGATAAGATATGTGCCTATCAAACCCTTTACGAATGCCTGGAAACACTAAGTAAATTAATGGCTCCTGTTGCGCCATTTTTTGCCGATTGGTTATTTACTAACCTGAATAATGTTTCAAAACGCTTTGCAAACGATTCAGTACACCATACTGACTTCCCAAAAGTGAATGCTTTGGTAATTGACACTGACCTTGAAAAAAGGATGCAAATAGCCCAAGATACCTCATCACTTATTTTATCATTACGCAAAAAAGTAAATATTAAAGTAAGACAGCCCTTACAAAAGGTTTATATTCCAGCTCTAGATACTGTTATGTCTGAAAGAATCAGGAAAGTAGAGGAAATTATTAAAGCAGAAACCAATGTCAAAGAAATTGAGCTTTTGGATCCCAATAATGACTTTATTAAGAAAAAGGCAAAGGCTAACTTTAAGACACTTGGAAAAAAATTAGGGGCCAAAATGAAATGGGCGGCTGAAATTATCGAGGGGTTTGATAATAGTTTTTTAAGCAATGTTCTTGAAGGTCAAATCTTACTTAATGAAAACTATAAGGAGAATAACGAGGAGCCTGTTTTAATCAATTACCCTGAGGACTTAGAAATAAGTACCGATCATATTCCAGGATATGAGGTAGCCGTAAAGGGCTCATTAACGGTAGCTTTAGACATTACAATTACAGATGATTTGAAAAAGGAAGGAGATGCCAGGGAATTTGTAAATCGTATACAGGGTATACGTAAGGACAGTGGTTTTAACCTCACCGATCGCATTGAGGTAACGGTATCGGAAAATGGCAGGCTGCAACCCTCTTTAATTCAATATAAAGACT
>CAYTQB010000021.1:0-30398 GCA_964439615.1 uncultured Ferruginibacter sp.
TAAAACCATTTCACCGGCTGGTAGCCCAGTTCCGACCAGTTGAAAAAGAAATGGTCTTGCCGGTTTCTGTTGTTCAGCGTGTACTGTGTTTGTCCCGAAAGAAAGAACTTCTTGTATTCAAGTGAGGTATTGATTGCCGCCGAAATGCCGGTATAATTCCCGAAAACGATACCTGCCATTGGGGTAAGTTCCCAGCTAAGTCTTCCAGCTTTACTGAAACTTTTCCCGGCATACACCGAGCCCGTTCTGGCGGCTTCATAGTTGTACCGTATCTCGGTATAAAATCCTTTACTGCCCTGGTGATGAACCACCGGCATCCATTGATAGGCCTCACCGGAACTGAGCATACCGTAATTCTCAATACCGGTTTTTGACTGGGCCAAAAGCTTAGGCAGCATCAAAATGCTCAAGGTGATAATCAAGAAGATCTTCTTCACTTTCAACAATATTTACTTTTGCATTCTGTATCTTTTTGTACAGCAAAATTTCTTTCAAAAAAGGATTCCAGTAAAAGATCAACCGCTCAATCGGTTTCCACAAGATCACCCAACTAAAAACGTCAATAGCGTTACTGAAGATGGAATGTATGCGGTGGCCTATACCGAAAAGCTGCGGTAAAGCAACCTGGCAGAAGATAACCACACAGATACTCATTAAGAGCAGTATATAATTCTTCTTTTTAAACTTATAAAATTCAATTTCTTTCTGCATTTTAAGGATCTGAAAATGTCTGCGTATAGTCTTTATTAACGGATCTACCATGAACCTCATACTTCCCGATTCGCAGCAGAATACCTTGAAATCAATGGCGGTATGCCTGCTGGCATTGGCCACCGTGTTGTTCAGATAGTCTCTAAAATCCTGCCCAAGCTGCCTCTTATCCAGCCTTGCGGGGTCATGGGGATTGAAATAATTATTTATGCTGTTGGAATCGATCTTCAGATAGATGCTGATCTTACGGGTTGCCGACTTACGCATAACGGGTCTTTTATCATACTGAAAACGGTATTTGCTTTACTATAGTACTGGTAATATTATCATAGGAGTTACAATTCTTTTGTAGAAAAAAAACCACCCCAGTTAGAAATATTTGCATTTAAATTTGACTTGCTGTTAGCAGGCGATCAAAAAAGCCAGGATAGATCATTATACGATATGCTTTTTTTGTAACTTATGACCGGTAATCGGATTATTTAATTTGCTTTATCAAAAATGGAGGATCAGGATTTTTTAAAAAGCAGGAGTGAACGGGAATTGCAGGTACAGGCGCATAACCCTGCTCCCATTTTAAACAAGCCGGCAGTCCTGGGCATTTTAGTATTTGTCATTCTCGCCGGTTTATTCGCCATTCTTATTTACCAGCGATTCCTTATCGTTCAGGAAGCCAAAAAGAAAGAAGCATACGAGATTGTAAATACGGCTAAAGATAAACTGCAGGAGGTATTGGCATATAGCTCTTCTGCTACCAAAATATTATCTTTTTTCATTGATAATAACGGAGAAGTTAAGAATTTCGATTCTGTGGCTGCACAGATAATCAGTGCAACCGAGGATATTGATGCACTGGAACTTGTGCCCGATGGTGTTATCAGGTATATATATCCTCTTAAAGGAAATGAAACAGACCTGGGGTTTGATATTTTAGAAGATTCCACACGAAATAAAGAAGCATATAAGGCGATCGAAAAAAAGGAACTGTTTTTTTCAGGTCCCTTTCCACTCAAACAGGGAGGTTTGGGCATAGTAGGAAGGTTGCCCGTTTTCAGGAATAAAAAATTCTGGGGATTTTCTGCGGTAATTATCAAGCTCTCCACTTTATTGAAGGCAGCAGGTATTGACAGCGTGGATCGAAATGGAAATTATTTTCAGCTTTCAAGAATAAACCCCGACACCAAAAAGGAAGAATTCTTTATCATTCACGACAAAGAACAGGTAGATGATTATTCTATTTCGGTAAATGTTCCCAATGGAGAATGGAAACTTGCTGTGAAGCCTTCAACAGAGTACAAAAAACTGGCTGATATTTTTATACTTGCCCTCCTCGGTTTTCTCATCTCGGTTTTTGGGGCTGTGTTTGTTTTTAGTATTGCGGGCAGGCCACAGCAGTTAAATAGCCTGATTAAAGAACGAACAGCGCAATTAAAAGAGAGCGAAGAAAAATTCTCCAGGGCCTTTCACTCGAATGTGCTGGGATTTGCCATTTACGATGAAGATTTCAGGATAGTTGATATCAACGAACCCTATGCCGCAGTTTTAGAAAAACCCCGGCATGAACTCATTGGAGAAACTTCTGACGAAGCGGGGCTCATCAGTAAGATCAATATTGCCAGGAGAGAGAGCATCAGCCAGGAAATTGAAGTGATACTGAATGTAGACGGGCAACTCAGTAATTATGAAACAGAGATTGAAACAAACGACGGGTCGCTGGTTACTGTTTTGTTATCCATTGAACGACTGGAGCTGCATGGTAAGAAGCACTGGCTTACTTCTATTAATGACATAACAGCAAAGAAAAAGGCGGAACTGTTACTGAAAGAAAACGAAGAAAAATACCGTACACTTATTGAACAGGCTTCTGATGGTATAGTGATAACAGACCTGGATGGCATTATACTGGAAGTAAATAACAGTATCTGTACCATGGGCGGATACGATGAAAATGAAATACTGGGAGAACATTTGCATAAATTTTTACCACCCGAAGATATTACACAAAACCCGCTGCGGTTATCAGAGCTTATGCAGGGCAGAAGCGTACTATATGAAAGAAGATTGTTGAGAAAAGATGGAACTGCCCTGGATATTGAAGTGAACTCTAAAATGGCCAGTTCGCATACCATCATCGGGTTTATACGGGATATCAGCGACCGTAAAAAGAATGAAGAAACTCTGCGCTACCAGGCCCGGTTACTTGAAAGCGTTTCAGATGCTATTACTTCCCTGGATTTGGACCGGCGTATTGTTAGCTGGAACAAGGCCTGTGAAGAATTATATGGATTCAAGACAAAAGAGGTTTTAGGAAAAAGGGTTCCCGAACTGGTGACTTTTGAATTTCAAAACATCAGTACAGAAGAAGTGTTTAAACAGGTTTTCACAGAAGGGCAGTGGAAAGGGGAGTTTAATTTTATACACCCCAAAACAGGTATCAAGACCCATTTACTCAGCAGCCTTAATGTATTAAAAAGTAAAGATGGAGAAGTTAATGGGCTGATATTGACAAGTAGAGACATTACCGAAAGAAAAAAAGCCGAGGAAGAGATCAGGAAATCAAACGAACGATTTGAACTTATAGCACAGGCCACCAACGAAGTTATATGGGACCATGATTTTCAAAAAGATGAAACGTGGGGGAATAAAAAACTGTATAGTTTACACGGCCTTGAATCTGGCGAAGCAACAATCAATTTTGAAATGTTTATTGAAAGAATTCATCCGGATGAAAGAGATAAGGTGGTGGCCCGGCTTAGAGCTGCTCTTGAAAAATCAGAGACTTTTTTATTGGAAGAGTTCCGTGTGAAAACAGCAGATGGTGAATATAAAAATTTTTACGACCGTGCCTATATTAAATATGATGAATCGGGAAAACCGCTAAGGATACTAGGCGCTATGCAGGATATTACCGAAAGGGAAATTGCTAAAAAAGCGTTACTGGAGAGTGAGGAGAAATACCGTACACTGGTAGAACAGGCAAGCGATGGTATTTTTATTGCCGATCAAGAAGGCAGATTTTTAATTGTCAATTCCAGTGGGTATAATATGTCGCAGTATTCCTGGGAAGAATTATCGAGGCTCACCATTTATGACCTTGTTTTGCCTGAGGATCTAAAACAAAACCCTTTTCATTTTTCTGAAATGAAGGATAACAAGGTGGCAAGAGCAGAACGAAGAATGAAAAGGAAAGATGGAACACTGCTGGATGTGGAAGTTACGGCCAAATTTATATCAGGTAACCGGTTCCTTGCATTTGTAAGAGATGTGTCTGAAAGAAAAAAAGTGGAAAAGCAATTAGCCGAAAATGAACAACGGCTAAACCGTGCCGAACTAATGGGCAACCTTGGGCACGGCTATTATAATATAAAAAATGGCAGTATGCACCTGTCTGAGGGATTATACAATATATTTGGTGTAACACCTGAAACTTTTACCCACACCATAGATGGATTAAGGTCAGTAATTCATCCCGATGATTTTTTAATCCAGCAGGAAGCTGTGGAAACCATGTTTGAAAAAGGGGAAGTGGAGGTGGAGTTTCGCATAGTAAGGCCTGATGGGGAAGTTCATAATGTGTTATTTAAAACCATGCTTTCCAAAAATGAAAAAGGAGAATTACTAGACTCATTCACTACAGCTCTTTGTGTTACTGACCGGAAAAAAGCTCAACAAGAATTAGAAGAATCATTTTCTGTTCTTGAAGCCACATTGGAATCAACTGCTGATGGTATTTTGGTGGTAAATTCAGAAGGCAGGATAATCCACTATAATAAAAAATTTACTGAATTGTGGAATATACCCGCAAACATATTAGCTGCCGGAGACGATAATATAGCCATTGATTTTGTGTTGGAGCAGTTAAAAAGCCCGGAAACATTTCTTGCCAAAATAAAAGAATTATACACCCGGCCCGAAGCTGTCAGTTTCGATATCCTTGAATTTAAGGATGGGCGTGTATTTGAACGGTACTCACAACCGCAGCTGATCGGGGGACAAAAACCCGGCCGTGTCTGGAGTTTCAGGGATGTTACTGAAAAATTCAAGGCAAGGGAGCTTTTAGAAAAATCCTACGGGGAGATCCGGCAACTGGCCTCAAACCTGCAAAGCATACGGGAAGATGAACGGACAAATATTGCAAGGGAGATACATGATGAACTGGGGCAACAGCTTACCGGCCTTAAAATGGATATACACTGGCTGTCGAGAAAAATAAAAAGTACCGATAAAGAGATAAACAATAAATTGAAGGAGAGCATTGAACTGATCAATGCAACCATTACATCGGTAAGAAAAATTGCAACAGACCTTCGTCCCAGTATTCTCGATGATCTGGGCCTGGTAGCTGCACTGGAATGGCAAGGCGAGGAGTTTGAAAAAAGATCGGATACAAAGGTCAAGTTTATAAACCAGGCCGGTGACCTTACTCTGAAGCCCGAAGTGGCTACAGCCATTTTCAGGATATACCAGGAGCTGTTAACCAATATTGCCCGCCATGCCAATGCCCGAATGGTAAATACCTCTTTACAGATTGAAGAAAACATTATCAGGTTCAGTATTAAGGATGACGGGATAGGATTTAACACCGATACGATCGGGAGCAAGAAAACACTGGGATTGTTAGGTATAAAAGAACGTACTTTGCTGATGGGAGGAGCCTATGAAGTAAAGACCAAACCTGGCAAAGGTTCGGAGACGATAATTTCTATTCCGTTGAAGTTCGCAAAGGGTACAGGTTAAAAACCAAAGCATGTTAAAGATTTTAATTGCCGATGATCACACTGTTGTTCGCAAGGGCCTTAGACAGATCCTCCTTGATGAATTTCCGGGTGCAAAGATTGAAGAAGCGACGGATGCAGAAGGGTTGATAAAAAAAGTAATGCAGGGCAAATGGGATATCGTGGTAAGCGACCTGTCGATGCCGGGACGCAGCGGGTTAGATGCATTGCAGCAGATAAAGATAAGCAACCCCGGCCTGCCGGTACTAATCCTCAGTATTCATCCCGAAGAACAATATGCTTTAAGGGCCCTGAAAGCAGGCGCCGCCGGTTACCTCAGTAAAGATACCGCCCCCGATGAGTTGGTGAAAGCAGTGCAGAAAGTATTACTGGGTAAAAAATACATCTCCCATTCCATTGCCGAAAAACTGGCCAATACACTCTCGGTCAAAACAGATAAATTCCTCCATGAAAACCTCAGCAACCGGGAGTTTGATGTAATGAAACTCCTGGCCAACGGTAAATCGGTGTCAGAGATAGCTGAGATACTTTTGCTGAGTGTTACCACTGTAAGCACCTACCGGGCCAGGGTGATGATCAAGATGAACCTGAAATCCAACTCCGATCTTACTAAATATGCGATTGAAAATAAGCTGATTTAGTAAAATCCACAGATACCCCTTCACCCGATTTTGTAGTAGCAGAGCTACAACATCCAGACAATTTCAACTACATTTCGGGTTTTATCGGGGGCATAACTTGCGGCAAGTATAATTATATGCCTCTACAAAGGAAACCCCGGGAAGAACGGAATAGGCCAGTTGAAGTTTATTTTGAGCGTATCCCCGGTTGTTGTCAATTGTAAAGAAAGACATTAAAATAACTGAAAGAGATTAAACACTATGATTAACCCCCGGATTCTTAAAAGCGCCTTTTAGCTTAATGAAAAATCTGCTTATCTGATTTTGTCCAATATCCTGTGAAAGTAGTCAAGCATGTAAAATCAGACCGGAACATTTCAGCGGGGCAACCGCTTCGTTGAAATGCCCGGTTTTTTATTAGTTGTATATCCTGTCGAAAGCTGCCTTGTATTTCTCCATGATCACTTTCCGCTTTAATTTAAGGGTTGGTGTAAGTTCACCGCTGTCAATGGTCCATTCGTTGGGCAGCAGCTCAAACTTTTTTATCTGTTCCACATGGTTGAAGAATTTATTGAAAGAATCAACCAGTTCTTTATACAGGTCAAGCACCTTGGGATGATGAACCGCATCTTCAATGGTGGTGAATTTTATGCCTTTATGCTGCATCCATTCTTTTAAATTGGGAACAGAAGGAACAATTAAAGCGCCGACAAATTTTTGTTCGGCACCTACCACCATCATCTGCTCTACAAATGGCGACTCTTTCAGTTTATTTTCTATCGGTTGTGGCGCCACATATTTTCCACCGCTGGTCTTGAACAATTCTTTTTTGCGGTCGGTGATCTTCAAAAATTTTCCGTCTTCAAAAACACCAATATCACCGGTATGCAGCCATCCGTCAATAATGGTTTCGGCAGTAAGGTCGGGCCGCTTATAATAACCCATCATCACACTGGGGCCTTTAACGCATATTTCACCATCGGCTTCCAGTTTCACTTCCTGCCCTTTAATAACCAAGCCAACGGTTCCAAACTTAGTGCCTCCCTTCTTTTTACAATTAACACTTATTACCGGGCTGTTCTCGGTAGGGCCATATCCTTCAAAAATGGGAATTCCTGCTGCAGTAAAAATGCGTATCAGCCTTACCTGGCATGCAGCACCACCGGTTACTATCAGTTCTATATTATTTCCGAGCGCCTCACGCCATTTACTGAAGATGAGTTTATTGGCCAGGGCCAGTTGAATATTATACCAAAGACCTTTGGATTTCCTGTTGTCATATTCATTGGCAAGCTTTACCGACCAGTCGAACAGTTTTCTTTTAATGCCGGTGAGTTCGGCACCTTTTGCCATTATTTTTTCGTAGGTCTTTTCCAGCAACCTGGGTACAGTGGCAAATAAAGTTGGCTTCACTTCTTTTAAATTCTCAGCTATCGTATCAAGGCTTTCGGCATAATAAATAGAATAGCCGCTGGATATATAGATATAGCTCACCATCCGTTCAAAGATGTGGTTGAGTGGTAAAAAGCTCAACGCCCTCCCGTTCATATCATCGTCAAAGGGAAAACTTTCTTTTGCATTCTTAATATTGGTAACCACGTTACGGTGGCTCAGCATTACACCTTTTGGTGTACCGGTTGTACCCGATGTATAAATTACCGTGGCGCAGTGTTCTGGTGCAATACCCCGCCTGGCCTCTTCTAATTTGGCGATATCATCAGCCGAAGGCTCAGTTAAGAGTTTACTCCAGTGATCCACAGCCTGCAACTCATCAAAGCTGTACACATTCTTTAAACTGGGTACCCGGCTGCGGATGTTTTGTACTTTATCAAGAATATCCTGGCCGCTTACAAAAACATATTTAACAGCAGCATCATTAAAAATAAATTCCAGTTCATTGATATTGGTGGTGGGATAGATAGGACACAGGGCGGCGCCAATTTGCTGGCAGGCCATATCCAGCATTAACCATTCGGGCCGGTTCTTTGATACCAGGGCTATTTTATCCTGGTTTTCAATGATCATATCATGACCGCTTACCCCCAGCTTCATCAATCCAATGCTTAAGCGGTCAATGGTTTGTTTTACTTCGGCCGTACTGTAGTTCCTCCACTTGCCATTTTCTTTCCCGTTGAACATATCTGGCTTGGGAAACTTGTTGAGCTGGAAGTCTACATAATCAAATAGTCTTGAAACTTCATTCATAAGCAATCGTTGGTTGTACTGGATGATTATTTATTCTGGTTCTTGAGTTTTTCATACTCTCTTTCCGCCAATGTGTCTTTATCCGTTTTGTAAGCCTTCATGAATTTAAAGAACAGGCCAATACCTAAACCAAGCATTACCCATAAAGGCCATGGGGTACCTGTGTTAACACCCCGGCGGCCTGCGGTAAAATACCAGACACCCCAGCAGATAACGGCAATTACAGCAAAACTTAAAAGGCTGTTTTGAAAATCGGCCCGGCGCTTGGCAAGCTGCCATAGTTTTTCATCACGTTGTTCTTCCATAAAAAAATATTTAGGCTAACAAGTTAACAAAAAATAATTATTTCCCTTCACCGGGAAGAGGGTGGAGCCGGGTTATTTGAAACCGGTGTTTAGTGATAGTATTGCCCAAGCGGGACTTTAAACACCCTGTTTTTTTGAAAATGGATGAGATCGTTGTATTCCTGGCTGTGGGCAGTGGTCCAGTTTTGATAAGCAGGTAAATTTTGTGCAGTGGCAAATATCCATTGGTTATAGGCATCAAAGAGACCATTTTGCAGTAGCTGACGTTGCCATTCAAACAATTTGAATGGATATTTATTGCCATAATTAGTGTACCAGTCAAGTATGAAACGTGTTCTTACCATGCTGAGTGTTTCAGCATTGATGCCGGCACTTACAGCAGTACTTTGTTTGTTCATCGTTTTTAAAAAGGCAACGGTAAACGGGTTTTTGTCTGTATTGCTTTTTTCCAGGTCGGCATCGGCAAATAATTTTTTATATCCTTCCAGCAGAATATTTTTTATTTCGGGAGTAGATTCATTCAGCGGGTCAATATTCAGGAAGATCTCTCCATAGATGATACTCCACACTTTATCGGTGGTGAAATAATAATATTTACAGGCGTTAAAATAATTCCTGGCAAACCCGGGATCCATTTCAATACCTTTTTCCCATTGTTTAATGGCCGAAAAATCTTTTTGTATCCATAATAATTGTCCCAGGTCGTTGTATAATATACCGCTGTTAGGAAGTTTTTTTATGCCTTTTTTATAAACCTTTTCGCAATCCTTGAATTGCTCAATGGCCCAGTAACTGTCTCCTGCTATCTGGAAACACTGGTCATCGGCATCGTCCCTGTCAAGCAGTGGTTTCAGCACATCAATGGCTTTCACATACTCTTTTGCATAATAATAATTCAATGCAAGGTTCTTGGAGAGCTCAAGATCGCCGGGCTGTAACACAAGCGCCCGGTTCAGTATGAGGATGGCATTGGCATGATCGCCTTTCTGCATATAGGCCTTTGCATTTCTCTGGAGTTCGGCAACATCCTGTGCAAATGAAACAATCTGCAGGCTAATAGCAATGCCGAATAAAAATATTTTTTTCATCGGTTTAAAGTTACATTTAAAAGCGATATACCGTTTTATAGCGACTAAAACTTATCAACAGCTAATCTTAATCTGCATTAGCAATGAGATGTGTAAGCAGCCCATCTCTTAACTTAGGTTCGAACCAGGTACTTTTTGGAGGCATCACATTTCCGCTGTCGGCAATATCAAATAACTGTTGAATACTTACCGGGTGCAGGCTGAAAGCTACAATCATTTCCTTGCTGTCAACTCTTTTTTCGAGTTCGCCAAGGCCCCGTATGCCACCAACAAAATCAATCCGCTTATCGGTGCGCTGGTCTTTTATATTTAAAACCGGGTCCAGTAAATTATTGGAAAGAATACTGATATCAAGAATGCCGATGGGGTCGTTGCTGAAAGTATTTTCTTTAGCAGTCAGTTTATACCACTGGCGGTTTACATACATGCCAAACTCATGCAACGATGCAGGTGAAAATGCCTTGCCTGCTTTTTCAATTGAAAAATTAGTTTTGATCTCTTCCAGGAAAGCTTCTTCAGCTAACCCGTTCAGGTCTTTTACCACCCGGTTATAATCCATAATGTGCAACTGGTTGGAAGGAAACAAAGTGGTAAGAAAAATATCAGCGCCTTCAGTTGCCAGGTTACCTAATGCTGCCCTTACTTTAGCGGCAGAAGCAGCACGGTGGTGCCCGTCGGCTATATATGTGCATGGAACTTTTTCTTTGAACAGGTTGCTGATCTGTTCTATCGTGTTATCGTCATTTACGATCCAGATGGTATGCTGTATTCCATCATCAGCAGTAAAATTATAAACAGGACTTTTCTTTTTCCAGTTATTGATGATGGCATCAACTTCATCAACATTCCTGTAGGCTAAAAAAACATTGCCTGTTTGTGCGCCTGTTGTTTTTATATGGTTTATCCTGTCCTGTTCTTTTTCGGGCCGGGTAAATTCATGTTTTTTGATGAGTCCGTTCTCATAATCATCAACCGAGCTTCCGCAAACCAAACCGGTCTGGCTTTTGCCATTCATCACCAACTCATATATATAATAGCAGGCTTTGTTTTCCCGGAATAAAATTTTGCGGTTGATGAATGCATCCAGGTTTTCTTTTGCCTTGGTGTACACTTGTTGCGAATGAATGTCAATATTATCGGGCAGGTCAATTTCGCTTTTAGTGATGTGCAGGAAACTAACTGCATTGCCCTGGGCTTCTTTTTTTGCTTCTTTACTGTTAAGTACATCATAGGGCCTTGACGCAACCTGTTTTGCTGTTTCTGCTGATGGCCTTAAAGCCTTAAAAGGATAAATGCTGATCATCGTCTCAATCTTTATTGCTGTAAATGTATGGTAATTGTTTATGCATGCTGCAAGGCAAATTCTTTCATCAATTGGGTCAGTACTTCCACGCTTCTTATGGGCAATGCATTGTAAAGTGATGCCCTGAAACCGCCAACTAAGCGATGTCCTTTAATACCGACAATGCCTTGCTCTTTTGTAAACTGTAAAAAAGAAGTTTCCAGCGAAGGGTCGTTCATAACAAAGCAAACATTCATTTTGCTCCTGTCATCCTTATTTACTGTGCCGGTAAAAAGCGGGTTCTCATCAATGGCTTTGTATAATAGTTCGGCTTTTGCTTTATTCTTCTTTTCTATTGCAGCCACACCTCCCTGTGCCTTCAGCCAGCGTAGGGTAAGCATGCATACATACACGGCAAATACCGGTGGCGTGTTCAGCATACTTCCTTCTTTAATGTGATTACGATAATCCATTATAGTTGGAATGCTGCGTTTTACTTTTCCTAAAATATTTTTGTTTACTATCACCAGGTTTACGCCGGCAGGGCCCATATTCTTTTGAGCGCCTGCATAAATAAGACCGAAGGCATTAAAATCAAGTACCCTGCTCAGGATATCGCTGCTCATGTCTGCCACTAATGGATTGCTTGTTTTGGGTATCATTTGCCATTGGGTTCCATAAATGGTATTGTTGGTGGTGATGTGCAGGTACTTTGCATCATTGGGCACAGCAAAATCTTTGGGGATATAACTGAAGTTATCCTCTTTGCTGCTGCACACCACTTCCACCTTGCCAAAAAGTTTTGCTTCCCTGATGGCTTTGGTACTCCACACACCAGTGTCGGTGAAAGCGGCTGTATCTTTTTCTTCCAGTAAATTCATAGGCACCTGCATGAACTGGGTAGAAGCGCCACCGTGCAGGAACAATACTTCATGGTCATCATCCAACTGCATTAATTCTTTTACCAGGGCCCTGGCTTCATCCATCACTTCCTGGAATACAGGGGTACGGTGGCCAATCTCTAAAATAGATAAGCCGGTATCATTATAATTAAGAACGGCTTTTGATGCCTGTTCAAAAACTTCTTTGGGTAAAATGGAAGGGCCTGCATTAAAATTATGAACCACTTGTAATCCGATTAACTGATAAAATATTTTCCGGCTGCAAAAATACCCAAATCATATCAATCGCCAGCTATTGTTCTTCCCTACCTATCATTTTGGTTGCTGAACTCCATTGTGCATTGAGTTGTTCAAATTCTTTGATATCGGCTTCAGAAAATTTTTGTTTCGCCAGTTCTTTCAGATCAGGCTGGCCAGCATTTACCCAGGCCGTGTACCAAAAGGAAGCAATGGCGTAAATGGATTGTCTCATGCGGCGTTCTATCATGCCGTCTAACTTATTGTTGTATGCGGTGGTAAATGCAGAAGAGTATTGACGTATGGTCTTGCCATTCCTGTTCTCAAAAGAATATTTTTTGTCATCGGAAAATTTAAGTGTGAGCTCCCGTTCTACAGATAAAACTGTGTCGGCTGCCTTGGCGCTTTCCAGCACCCGTTTCCAGATAAAATCGCCGGGGTTCTGTATATAATCCGCTTTGCCGATAAAAAAATCGAATTCCTTTTCAGCTAATAGTTCAGGCACACGGCTTTCCCAAAAACCATGAATACCTTTTTGATTGGTGAACTGCCCATTGTGATTGCTGCAGGCATGCAGTGGTACGTGGGCATCGGCAATGTAGTGGCCTATTTCTGCACTGTTCTTCATGATCAGGCTGAAGTTTTTTTCCTTGAACGCATCAGTTAAACGATGCAACATGTTCTGTACATGCCAGGGAACGATACCATTTGCTTTCAGTGTGTCTTCTCCGAATTTAGCAACAGCATCACTCCATTTACGGGGCAGCGATTCATAGGGATATGCACCATAAAGATCAATATCAATATAATGCCTCGGACCTTCGCCGGCAACTGCATACCTTCTTTTATCGGGGTCAATGGCATGTTCACCCAGGAAACCAATATTGGGTTTAAACAATACCATCATTTCGGGAGGTAATAAAAAAACAGCGTAATAATTTATTCTCTGGTGTGCATAAAAGCCCCAGCAATACACATTATAATTAAGCAGGAGCAAAACAAAAAACGGGAGCAGAAAACGGATAGCTTTTTTCATATTACACGATTAAGCTATTCTAAAAATACAAATTATTTTTCCCGGGGATGGATCTTAATTTTTAGCCTCATCCTCATCAATATCTGTAACACCGCCGCTCACGGCAAACTTCATGGTTTGGGCAGCCGTAATATTTTCAATAAGCCTTACCCTGTTCTTGGGTATTACATAAACATTGCCGGCAACAGAATAAGCCATGGGGATATAGACCGTAACATAATCCGTCAGCCCAAAATCCTGCATATCCTCACGGGTGATGAAACCGAACCGCCACACATCATTATCGTCCACGTTGGCCAGCACATGTTTTGTAAATTTTTTATTGTCGCCGGCAAAGGCTTCAAAAAAATCACGGGTGGTAGAGTAGATATGCTTGATGCCCGGGGTCCTTTCCAGGAGTTTATCGAAAAAACTGACAATGCGGCTGGTGATGAAAAATGAGCTGATGTAGCCGATAATGATCAGTAACACAATGATCAGTATGAAACCAATTCCATAATTCCTTACGTGTACCACTCCCTGGGAATCGGTATAGGTAAAGATGGGTATCCAGCTGTCAATACCCGATACAACAAAATAGATAGCATAGGCGGTGATGGCTACCGGAGCCAGTATCAGCAGGCCTTGCAGGAAATATTGCAGTATTTTTTTGTAGTGGAAACCCTGTTTCATGGTGGTTCATTTTGAGGAACAAAGATAATTGATTGAAAGCCCCGGCAGCAATTGCCAAAACAGCCCGGAATACCCTCCGGATTTAAAAAATTGTTATGAAAGGCCAAAAAAACGGATGGAAACTTTGGTTACATAAAAAGTTTCCTTAGTTTTGTACCCGATTATGATAATAGCAGATACAAAACAGAGGATTCAAAAAACCGCCCATGACCTGGTGATGCAATACAGCATCCGCAGTGTGAGTATGGATGATATTGCGGCCAGTCTCGGGATGAGCAAAAAAACCATTTACCAGTATTTTAAAGACAAGGACGAACTGGTAGAATCGGTAGTGGAGGATGTGATACACACGAACCAGTGCATATGTAACCAGGACAAAGAGAAAGCCGATAATGCGGTACATGAAATATTCCTGGTGATGGAAATGATGGTGGAAATGTTCAAGACCATGAACCCATCTATCCTGTTTGATATGCAGAAATACCACCCGGCAGCCTTCAAAAAATTTCAAACCCACCGGAACGAGTATCTCTATAACATGTGTAAACAAAACCTGGAAAGAGGTATCAGGGAAGAATTGTTCAGGCCTGAGATAAATGTGGATACCATGGCCCGGTACAGAGTGGAAACCATGCTTACCGCATTCAACCCCGAATTTCAGCGCAGCGTAAAACAAAGCCTGCTCGACATTGAAAAAGAGATCATCATTCATTATCTCTTTGGCCTGGTTACCATGAAGGGGTATAAGATGGTACTGAAGTACATGGAACAGAAAAACTAATAATAAAGACAGAAATAAAAAAGACAGCGATGAAAAGATTCAGAAACTACGGACTATTGATGATAAGTATGCTGGTTGCAACTGCAAAGGCACAGGCGCAGAAAATAAATTCATTCTCTGTACAACAGGCAGTTGATTACGCCAAACAAAATTCGGTGCAGGTAAAAAATGCCATGATCGATATACTGATTCAGCAACAAACAAACAAGGATATCACATCCATAGCATTGCCGCAGATAAACGGAGGAGGCTCTGTGACGGATTACCTCGTTATTCCAACAACCCTGGTTCCTGCCCAGTTCTTTGGTGGCAACGCAGGGGAATTTGCACCGGTTAAGTTCGGAACAAAATGGACTGCCGGGGCCAACCTGACTGCAAGCCAGCTCATTTTCGACGGGCAGGTATTCATTGCCCTCAAGGCAAGGAACGGAACGATCGATCTGCAAAAAGCAATACTTGGTATAACAGAAGAGACCATTAAGGCAAATATTTACAAGATCTATTATCAACTGGTACTGAGTAAAACACAAATTGAATTACTCGATGCAAATATTGAACGCCTTCAGAAATTAAATCATGATGTGACCGTAATGTTCGACAACGGCTTTACCGAAAAAGTAGATATTGATAAACTGACTGTACAGGTTGCCAACCTGCAGACAGAAAAATTGAAAGCGCTAAACATGATCCGTAACGGATATGCCGGGCTGAAATTATTGATGGGAATGCCGGTAAGGGACAGCCTTATACTTACTGACCAGCTTACCGACGACCAGATAAAAGAAGGTGTGTTGGAAAGCAGCCAGTACAATTACAATGATCGCAAAGACTACCAGGCCGCTGTCATCACCAATAAACTGAATGGGTTGAATGTAAGACGTTATAAGCTTACGCAGATACCAACATTTGCATTGGTTGGCAGCTATGGTGTGCAGGCACAACGGAATAAGTTTGATTTTTTTGGCAAGGGCGACTGGTATCATACATCTTATGTTGGTTTACAGATGAGGGTTCCCATATTCAATGGCCTTTCCATCAGGGCAAAAATAAAAGGGGCGCAATTGCAGCTTAAGAAAACAGAGAACCAGGCCGAAGCCCTGAAGAACAGCATTGATAAAGAAGTGGATGATGCTAAGAATAATTTTGTCACCGCTATTTCAACCATGGATTTTCAAAAGAAGAACATGGCCCTTGCTGAAAAAGTATATAATCAAACCAAAAAGAAATACGAAATCGGTACCGGCTCGGCAACTGAGATAAATACGGCGCAACTGGATCTGAAAACAGCGCAGACCAATTATATCACGGCATTGTACGATGCTATCATTGCAAAGGTTGACTTTCTGAGAGCAACCGGTAAACTTTAATTATAACAGACTAACTATAAACAGATGAAAAAAGTAACACAAACAGCCCTCGCCTTTTCAACCCTATTGATCATGGCTTCCTGCGGCAACAGTTCAAAAGATGATAAGGCCATTATCAATGATAAGAAGGCTGCCATTGAAAAATTAAAATCAGAAAGCGCAAAGAATGAAGCAGAAATAAAAAAACTTCAGGCTGAGCTGGAAAAAATTGACAGCAATACCGCCAATGCAGCAAAAATAAAATTAGTGAGTGTTGCCCCGGTAACCGTACAGGACTTTAAACATTTTATTGACCTGCTTGGCCATGTTGATGCAGAGAATATTTCTTACATTTCTCCCCGTGGTATGCCCGGGCAGGTAAAGACTGTATTTGTAAAACAAGGCCAGTTTGTAAAGAAAGGGCAATTGCTTTTAAAACTTGATGACGCCATTGTTCAACAACAGGTAACTGCTGCAAGGCAACAGCTTGAAGGAATAAGGACGCAACTCAGTTTTGCAAAAAACTTATACAATCGCCAGAAAAATCTCTGGGACCAGGGCATTGGTACCGAAGTACAATTAATAACAGCACGTACCAATGTGGAGAGCCTCGAGAACCAATTGAAGTCTGCAGGCGAGCAGGTGCAGTTGGCAGTGGAGCAATCAAAAACAGCCAATGTATACAGTGATGTGAATGGTGTGGCAGATATTGTAAACATAAGAGTTGGTGAAACCTTCCAGGGAATGACACAAGCTGGTCCGCAGATTAAGATCGTAAACACCAGCAGTCTGAAAGTGGTGACCAATGTTCCGGAAAATTATCTTACCAGGTTACATAAAGGTTCAATTGTTGAAATAAACATACCTGATGCTAACAAGAAAGTTACCTCAAGTCTTTCTGTTATTAGCCAGGCCATTGACCTTACGCAAAGAGGTTTTATTGCTGAAGCAAAAATACCTGCCGATCCCGCTTTAAAACCTAATCAAACTGCCATCATGCGTATACTGGATTATGCAGCTGCCAATGCAGTGGTAATACCGGTGAATATTGTACAAAGTGATGAAACCGGTAAATATGTTTACCTGCTTACTAGATCCAATGGAAAAAGTATTGTAAGAAAACAAACCGTGTTGATCGGCGAAGTGTATGGAGATAATGTGGAGATCAAATCGGGGCTGAAAGGCGGGGAAGAACTGATCACCGAAGGATACCAGGCCCTTTACGAAGGACAGGTGGTAAGTACTGTGGCAAAATAAGTCGCTTTGAATCTTCCCCAAAGGAAGAGGCTTGAAAGACCAAAATCATTCACAGCAATTTTTGGGAAAGAGTTACAGATATTAAAATGAAAAAGAAATTCAATTAATCAGGGTCTTTAAAGTCCCCTCCCTTGGAGGGGATTTAGGGGAGGCTTCAAAATTATTTTATGAATAGTATCATCGAAGGAATATCAAAGAAGTTTAAAGAATTTAAACCAACAAGCTGGTCTGTTGATAATAAAACGGCTATCTATATCATAGCCATTATCATATCCATCTATGGGTTATACAAGTTCAACACCATGCCCAAGGAGCAGTTCCCGGATATCGTGGTGCCTACCATCTCGATCATAACCGTTCATGTGGGTAACTCACCAAAAGATATTGAGAACCTGGTAACAAGGCCAATTGAAAAACAATTGAAGGGGATAAGCGGGGCCAAGGTCATTAAAATACAAAGTACATCACAAACCGATTATAGTTTGATCGTTATCGAGTTTGATACGGATGTAAAAACAGAGATAGCCAAACAAAAGGTGAAGGATGCGATTGATAAAGCCAAAACAGATCTGCCGAATGACCTGACTCAACAACCGAATGTACAGGAGTTTGCTTTTAGTGAGATGCCCATCATGTTCGTGAATGTGAGTGGCGATTACGATCCCATCAAACTGAAATATTATGCCGATAAAATGCAGGATAAGTTTGAGGAACTTACGGAAGTAACCAGGGCAGAAATTGTTGGTGCGCCGGAAAGAGAGATACAGGTAAATGTGGATCCATATAAAATGAGTTTGGCAAGGGTAAGTTTTATGGATGTGGAAAATGCTATCAGCCGGGAGAACCGTGATATAACCGGAGGCCTCATTGAAGTGGGTAATATGAAACGCACTTTACGGGTGAAGGGACAATTTACCAGCGCTTTGAACATGCAGGATATTGTGGTACGCAGCAGTGCCCAGGGCGCTTCGGTTTACCTGAAGGATATTGCAGAGATCAAAGACACAATAAGAGAAAGAGAAAGTTATGCACGCCTGGATGGAAAGAACGTAGTAACACTAAATATAGTAAAGCGGGCAGGTGAAAATTTAATTAACTGTGCCGATAAAGTTAAAGCAGCCGTGGCGAGCATGCAGGATAAAAGTGAACTACCCAAGAACCTGAATGTAATAATTACCGGCGACCAGAGTAAACTTACAAAAACTTCATTCAATGAATTGGTAAATACCATCATCATCGGTTTTATTCTAGTGCTGGTGATATTGATGTTCTTTATGGGTGTTACCAATGCTTTCTTTGTGGCATTGAGTGTTCCGCTTAGTGTGTTTGTGGCATTTATGTTCCTGCCTATTGCAGATAGTATTATAGGGACCCATGTTACGCTCAATTTTATTGTACTGTTTGCTTTGCTCTTTGGTTTGGGCATTATTGTGGATGATGCCATCGTGGTTATTGAGAATACCCACCGTATTTATGCCAATGGCAAAGTTCCAATAGTCCGAAGTGCCAAGGAAGCTGCAGGGGAGGTTTTTGTGCCGGTGCTTGCAGGTACAGCCACCACGCTGGCTCCATTCTTTCCTTTATTATTCTGGAAAGGATTGATCGGTAAGTTCATGATCTACCTGCCAACCATGTTGATATTAACGTTGGCGGCATCATTGATTGTAGCGTTTATTTTCAACCCGGTGTTTGCAGTAAGTTTTATGAAACCTGAAGGACATGAATTTGACAAACCAAAAAAAGAAATATTCCGCAAGTGGTGGTTCTGGGCTATGATCATAATGGGTGTGCTGCTGAACCTGATGGGTTTTGGTGCAGGAGCAGAGATTGGAAAACTAGGAGTAGATGTGACAGAAGCTACCGCAAGAAAATACAGCATGCATGGTTTTGGAAACTTCCTGCTCATCATGGCCGGCCTGGCTTTATTGAATCAATATGTATTAAAAGGAGCAATCTATCGTTTTCAACACAGGGCATTACCAAAATTAATGATGCGCTATGAAAAACTATTGCGTTGGGTATTGAAAGGCTGGAGGCCGGTATGGATGTTTGCATCGTTGTTCGGCATTTTTGCCTTATCACTTGGTTTATTAGTGGCCAGTGTAAAAATGGGAAGAACAAAATCAACTTTCTTTCCCAGTGGCGATCCCAATTTTATTTATGTGTATTTGAAAATGCCGGTAGGTACCGACGCAAAATATACGGATAGCATTACGCATATCCTGGAAAGAAGGGTAGAGAAGATACTGGAGAACGAATTGCCAACGAAAGGTGGTATCGTGGAAAGTATCATTACTAATATTGCAGTGAGCGCCAACAATCCACGGGATAATAACAGGAGTACTCAATCAAACCTTGGAAGGATACAGGTAAGTTTTGTTGAGTATGAAAAGCGTCATGGCAAAAAAACAAGGCCCTTCATGGATGAGATCAGGGAAAAAACAAAAGGTATCCCCGGAACAAGTATAGAAGTGGCACAGGAAGATGGCGGTCCTCCAACAGATCCCCCCGTAAATATTGAAGTAAGTGGTGATAATTTTGAAAGCATTGCTAAAGTAGCTACACAATTATATAATTATTTAGATACAAACCAGGTGGCAGGCGTAGAAAACCTGCAATCGAATGTTGACCTCACCAACCCGGAGATAACGGTGAACGTTGACAGGGAGAAAGCTATGATGGAAGGACTGAGCACCGGGCAGATAGGTATGGAAATACGCACTGCAGTCTTTGGTAAAGAAGTAAGTAAACTAAAGGATGGTGAGGATGAATATAAAATACAATTACGCACCAGCGACCTGATCCGTAATAATGTAACAGACCTCTTGAACATGCGCATTACATTCATGGACATGAATACCATGAGGGTGAAATCTATTCCGTTAAGCGCTGTAGCAAAAGTAGATTATACTACAACTGCCGGAGGTATCAAACGTAAGAATGTAAAACGTACCATTCAGTTGCAAAGTAATGTGCTTGATCCAACCATGGTGGGCCCGGTGAACGCAGAGCTGCAGATCAAGATAGATAATTTTATTGCGAAGAATAAAATACCGTCAGATGTTAATATCAGGCTGAGCGGACAAAGTGAGCAGGAAAAAGAAACGCAGACTTTTTTAGGTATGGCTATGTTGATTGCCATGGGTATCATCTTTATGATATTGGTGTTGCAGTTCAACAGTATGAGTAAACCATTCATCGTCATTACAGAAATATTCTTCTCGATAATTGGTGTGCTGCTGGGATATGCATTTACAGGAATGACCATCGCTACCATCATGCTTGGAGTGGGTGTAGTTGGATTGGCAGGTATTGTGATCAAGAATGGTATCCTGTTGATAGAATTTACAGACGAACTGCGTGGACGAGGTATAAAGACGAGAGAAGCGGCAATCCAGGCAGGCAGGATCCGTATCATCCCGGTGTTGCTTACAGCAGTAGCTACGATACTTGGACTGTTACCGCTTGCCGTAGGGTTCAATATTGATTTCATTTCACTGTTCCAACACTTCAACCCGAAGATATTCTTTGGCGGAGACAGTGTAGTGTTCTGGGGCCCGTTGAGCTGGACGATCATATTCGGTTTGATATTCGCATTCTTCCTTACGCTGATCATGGTACCGAGCATGTACCTGATATCAGAAAGGTTGCGTCGCCCGATGGAAAAATTCTATGGCGGTAAATGGGTTGCCATCTTCGGTTTCCTTGGACCGTTCTTCTTCATATTTGTTGGTATTATGTACCTGGTGAGAAGGATACAGGGTAAAAAGGTTTGGAGTGGAAGGTTGAAGGAGATAAAAGCCTGAAAGCGTTAATATAAATCTAAAAAATGCCGTTCATGAAATTGAGCGGCATTTTATTTTCATTCACCCTAACTTCACAAAAAATTTTTAAGCCATGATATCAAATCACGAAATCGATTACAAAATTTATGGAGAAGAACTCCAGTTTGTAGAAATTGAACTTGACCCCAACGAAACAGCCATTGCCGAAAGCGGGGCCTTTATGATGATGGACAACGGCATTGAAATGGAAACCATTTTTGGAGATGGAAGTCAGCAACAAAGCGGTGGTTTTTTGGGTAAACTGATGAGTGCCGGCAAACGGTTGATTACCGGTGAAAGTTTATTCATGACAGCATTTACCAATACCGGGCAAGGGAAAAAAAGGGTAAGCTTTGCTTCGCCTTACACCGGTAAAATAATCAAGTTTGATTTAAGCCAGTTGGGCGGAAAGATCATTGCGCAAAAAGACGCCTTCCTGTGTTCGGCAAAAGGAGTGAGTATTGGTATTGAATTTCAGCGGAGATTGGGTACCGGAATTTTTGGCGGCGAAGGTTTTATAATGCAAAAGCTGGAAGGAGACGGGATGGCCTTTGCACATGCCGGTGGTTTTGTGGTTGAGCGGCAATTGCAGCCGGGAGAAGTTTTAAAAGTGGATACGGGTTGTGTGGTGGCTTATACACCCAATATTGATTTTGATATCGAAATGGTGAGAGGGATTAAAAACTTTATGTTTGGCGGCGAGGGTTTATTTTTTGCAAAACTTACCGGCCCGGGCCATGTATGGCTGCAGAGTTTACCCATCAGCCGTTTAGCCGGCCGCATTATGCAATACGGTACTTACAAGCGTAAAGAGGAAGGAGGTATTTTAGGTGGAATAGGAAACCTGTTGGACGGAAGAGAATAATATCTTCAAAATAAAATTTATTTACAACTTAATTTTCAGGTTGTTATATTAAGTCAGGTCAGCCACCTGACTTTTTTTATAAAAAAAATTTGGCCGTCTCATTTACTTAATCGTATATTTACGATATAAGATTAAACTATGGCTATCCACAAAAAAGAAGAATTTACCCAAAAGGAGCAGGACCTGGCTGCATTTGCCAAGGCCCTGGCTCACCCGGCACGTATTGCCATTTTAAAAACGCTGGCCCAGCGTAATGAATGTATCTGCGGCGAGATAGTAGATATATTGCCTTTAGCACAAAGTACCGTAAGCCAGCATTTGAAGGAACTGAAAAATGCGGGGCTTATCGACGGTACTGTTGACGGGCCACGCAGTTGCTACTGCATCAACTGGAAAGCCTTTGAAAAATTCATGGGGGAATTCAGTTTTTTATTTAATAAACTGAAAATACAGAATGAAAAAGCCTGTTGTTAGGTTCCTCTATTTCCCCCGAAGGGGAAGAAAAAGTAATGATTGAAACGAATTATGACATAAGAAATAGTATTGAATTAATAACTGCCAATTTCCAGTTCCCTCTCCTTTGGAGAGGGGTTGGGGTGAGGCCTAAAAACTAAAGCCATGAACAACGAATCTCAGATTAAAGAACTTGTAAAAGAAAAGTATGCTGCCATTGCGGAGCAGGGCAAAGACCAGAATGCCGCTTCCTGCTGCGGCGCCACGTCGGCCTGCTGCAGCGATGATGTATATAATATAATGGCACATGATTACAGCAAACTGGAAGGCTATAACCCCGATGCTGACCTTGGCCTGGGTTGCGGATTACCTACAGAATTTGCAAAGATCAAAGAAGGGAACACCGTGGTTGACCTTGGTAGCGGTGCCGGTAATGATGCTTTTATAGCAAGAAAGATCGTAGGCGAAAAGGGGAGAGTATTGGGTATCGATTTTACAGAAGCGATGATCAAAAAGGCAAGAGTCAATGCTGAAAAGCTGAAATTCAATAATGTGGAATTCAGGCTGGGTGATATTGATGACATACCCGTTACTTCCAACTTTACCGATGTAATCATAAGCAATTGTGTATTGAACCTGGTGCCAAACAAGCACAAGGTCATCAGCGAGATATTCCGGGTGCTAAAACCAGGCGGACATTTCTCTATTTCCGATATCGTAGTGGAAGGAGAACTGCCTGCAAAATGGAAAGAAGTAGCAGAACTATATGCAGGTTGTGTTTCCGGGGCCGTTCAAAAGCAGGTATACCTGGAAATGATCAAAGAAGCAGGGTTTAAAGAGATCTCCCTCCAGAAAGACAAAACGATAAACATCCCGGATGATATTCTAGCCAATTACCTAAGCGCAGAAGAAGTAGCGGAATATAAAAAAGGAAAGACCCGGATCATCGGCATAACCGTTTATGCCGAAAAGCCTGCAAAAGATGAACGCAAATGCTGTGACCCTGGCAGCGGATGTTGTTAAAGGTCTCCTCTATCTCCTCCAAAGGAAGAGGAAATGGGGTAGATTTAAGCGGAAATAGCTATTGAATCAGTAAACTACCAACTTCCAGTTCCCTCTCCTTTGGAGAGGGGTTAGGGTGAGGTCTAAATAGTAAAGCCATGAACAAAGATCAGAAAGACCCGGGCAGTTGCACAACCAACAGCGAATGCTGTAGCAATATTACCGACTGGGGTTGCTGCTAAACATCACAGGTTGGCAATACAGGTCATTGCCAACCTTTTCAAAAATTATTAAAAATAAAGATATAAATGATGAAAACAGAATTACAGACACAACCGGAACTTAAAAAAGAAGTAACAAAGCTTAGTTACCTGTGGCTGAACGGCGATCGGGTGATCGGCATCGAAGGCCTCGGAATATTCGAAGACTGCCGTCAACTGCAGCAGATACCGGTCTTCAAGAAAGAACAGCGTGATGAACTCAACAGCATCATCAATACCACTCTGGAGCGTTATGCTGAGGAAGGCATCTGCAATTACCGGCCATGCCTGGTAACAAAGGTGAAGGAATATTTTTCCGGACAGGGCTACTGCGTTATCAAAAATGGTAAAATAAAGATTGACCTTTGGCAGCAGGTTGAACTAACCGCTGATCCTATTGTGCAGGAAGCCGCAGAAATACCTGGTAATATATTTACCGTGGCCGACTTGTGGAATATTCACCGCAACCGCAGGGTAAGGGGATTAAGAAAATTTCTTTAAAACAACCTATCATGTCAACACAAAGATCAACTGCCTTAAAGATGGCAGTAACACAAACAGAACGAGAGGATGTAATGGATCTATTGCAGCAGCAAAAACTACCCGTCTCTGATATCAAAGAAGAGACGCTTCTGTATACATTAACGGAAGGAGATCATGTGATAGGTACTGCAGGGCTGGATATCTTTGAAGGTTGTGCATTGCTCCGGAGTGTAAGTGTTTTGGGCGAAACAAGAGGAAAAGGCTATGGCAAGATACTTACCGGTAAAGTGGAACAATTGGCAAAAGAAAACGGCATTAGTTCCATGTACCTGATCACCCACACGGCCAAAGATTTTTTTGAAAGGCAGGGTTATTTGGTGATCGACAGGACAATGGCACCCGATGCGATAAAGCAAACCGACCAGTTCACAGGCCTTTGCCCTTCTTCGGCCGTGGTGATGAAAAAAGATATTTAAAGAATGAAAAAGATACTTTTTGTTTGCATAGAGAACAGCAACCGCTCTCAAATGAGCCAGGCATTTGCAAAAATGTTTGGAGGAAAAGAAGTGGAAGCCTATAGTGCCGGAAGTAAACCAAGTGGCATTGTAAACCCAAAGGCTATTGTTGCCATGAATGAGTTGGGATATGACCTGGGTAAGCACGAAAGTAAAAGCCTCAATGAAGTAAAACAATTTGCTCCCTTCGATGCTGTTGTTACCATGGGATGCGGCGATGCCTGTCCCTGGATGCCGGCAAAGCAATTCGTCGACTGGGAAATACCCGACCCGAAAAATATGGAGCCTGAACAGTTCAATGAAGTGAGAGACATGATTGGGAATAAAGTAAAGGAACTCCTCTCTATCATAAAATAAAAGAACCCCGGTTTATCCGGAGCTCTAAACTTTTTTTATCTTTTAGGTCGTATCAATTATTTCTTACTGATTTTCGACAGGAGTCTCAATATCTCCAGGTACAACCATACAATTGTAACCAGCAAACCAAACGCACCGTACCATTCCATATATTTAGGAGCACCGAGTTCTGCACCTTTCTCAATCATATCAAAATCGAGAATGAGATTAAGAGCGGCCAGTGCTACTACAAAAACTGAGAAGCCTATTCCTAAAGCACTTCCTTCGTGCAGGAACGGAATGGTTATACCAAAGAAACTTAAAGCCCATGCAATAAGATAAAAAACAGCAATGCCCGCTGTTGCTGTAATTATGATCGCCCTGAATTTTGCTGTTGCTTTGATGATCTTAAAACTATAGAGCAAGTACATAGCAATGGCAGTTCCGAAAGTTAAACCAACCGCATTGATCACAATGCCCGGAGCCTGCTCAGCAAAGGCAAAATTGTAATAAGCAGATATGGCGCCAACAAACAAACCTTCCAGCAACGCATAGGCAGGAGCAAGCCATGGAGCCCATTCCTTTTTAAACATCATTACAATAGCTACGATCAAACCACCAATGGCGCCAATAAGTATCAAAGGCTGCACATTACCACCGTCTGTAAATTCTTTCCAGGAGTAGAAGGCGGTACCCATGACCATTAAAAATAAAAACCCGAATTTGTTCAGCGTCCCCCTCACGGTCATCGCATTCTCGTGGATTACCACTTCCTCAAGTACGGTATCCTTGAATCTTTTTTCAGATAAAGTGGGATTACCCGATTTAAATAGTTCCATGTGATTAAATTTAGAAGCTAAAATTAAAGATTTATACTTTAAAAAAAACGTTATTTCCAGCTATTTGGTATGTATTCACCAGATGGTAAGTTCCTTATCTTTGCCTTATGGACCAGTTGTTACAACAGATAGAAGGGTTAAAGAAAGAAATAACATCATATACAGATACGGATGCAGAATCCTTTCGCATTAAATACCTTGGCAGCAAAGGAATTATAAAAGCAATTATGGGCGAAATGAAGAATGTGGCCTCAGAAAATAAAAAAGAGGCCGGTCAGTTGCTGAATGAATTCAAAATTTTTACTGAAAAAAAATATGAGGAACTGAAATCGGCGTCAGGCAATGGACAACAGGCAAAATCTGTTGATATTGATCTTAGTTTACCTGCCGATCCTTTACCGGTTGGAAGCCGTCACCCCATCAGTTTGGTTAAGAACAGGATCATCTCCATTTTTCAAAGGCTTGGTTTTGCTGTGGCTGAAGGGCCGGAGATAGAAGACGACTTTCATAATTTCACGGCGCTTAATTTACCGGAGAATCATCCTGCCCGTGACATGCAGGACACATTTTATATTTCCCAAAACCCTGATTGGTTATTGCGTACTCATACATCCAGTGTACAGGTACGAGAAATGGAAAAAGGAAAACTACCGATCCGTATCATTTGCCCCGGCAGGGTTTACCGCAATGAAACCATCAGTGCAAGGGCGCATTGTTTCTTTAACCAGGTAGAGGGATTATATATTGCCGAGAATGTTTCCTTCGCCGACCTGAAACAAACCCTTTACTTTTTTGTACAGGAAATGTTTGGTAAGGACGTGAAGGTTCGCTTCCGCCCCAGTTATTTCCCTTTTACCGAACCCAGTGCCGAAATGGATATCAGTTGTCTCATTTGCAGCGGCGAGGGTTGCAGCGTTTGTAAAAAAACAGGTTGGGTGGAAATATTAGGTTGCGGCATGGTGCACCCGAATGTATTGGATAACTGCGTCATTGACAGTAACAAATACACAGGCTTTGCCTTTGGCATGGGAATCGAAAGAATAACTATGCTTAAATACCAGATAAAAGACCTGAGGCTCTTCAGTGAAAATGATGTAAGATTCTTAGATCAGTTCACAGGAGCGGTATAAATTCTTTCACAGCAAATGGCTCAGCAAATAAACAGCATCTGCATCATTGGCGCCGGCACCATGGGTAGTGGTATAGCGCTGGCTTCGGCCCAAAGCGGTTTTTATACCCTGCTGTTCGATATTAATAATGACATTCTCGAAAGAGCAAAAACGGCTATTCAAAAAAATCTCCAGTTCCTGCTGGACAAGCAAAAGATCCCTGCTGAAGAAAAAGAAAATATTTTCAACCGTATACGGTTTGTTACCGATACCAATGATTGCCTCGCCGATGTGGTCATTGAGGCTATTGTTGAAAAAGTGGATGCTAAGGTTGCCATCTTTAACCAGCTTGCAGAAGTAAATCACGCCGAAGTAATTTTGGCAACCAACACTTCTTCCTTATCCGTTTCTGAGATACAATCAAAGGTTATGCATCCGCAAAGGGTGGTGGGTATGCATTTTTTTAATCCTGCCCATATCATGAAACTGGTTGAAGTAGTGAAAGGAGATCAAACATCAGATGAAGCAGCACAAACCATTTACGATCTTTGCCTGCAGATGAATAAAACACCGGTAATGTGTAAAGATGCCCCGGGCTTTATTGTGAACCGTGTGGCGAGACATTATTACCTGGAGGCTATGAAACTTATTGAAACAGGCGTGGCTACTATTGAAAATGTGGATGAGATTATGGAAGCGACAGGTTTTAAGATGGGGCCTTTCCGTTTAATGGACCTGATTGGAATGGATATAAACCTGGCCGTTTCTCAATCTTTATATGATGCATGTAATAAAGCAGAACGCTTTAAACCATCTCCCATACAAATAGGTAAAGTGGCAAAGGGAGAACTGGGAAAGAAAACGGGGAAAGGGTTTTACCAGTATTGATTGTGCCGGCAGGTTGCCCTTGCAATTATTTCAGACAACTACCATATATCAGCACTTAACGAAACCGCCTTATTGGTTTCTTTTGGCAATATCATTGATGAAACCATTAATGATAAAGTGATCGCCTTGCATAAGGCGCTTGCTAAAGATCATTTCCCGGGATTTTGTGAAACCGTACCAGCTTATTCTTCACTCGCTGTTTTTTATGAACCGCTTACGGTGAAAAAAGCTCATTCACTTAAAATGCCAGTCTATGATTTTGTGAAAGGTTATATTGAAGAACTGATAAAAGGCCTTCAGGATATTATTATTTCAAAGAATGAGAATTTAATTACAGTACCCGTTCTTTACAATGGAGCTGACCTGGAAGAAGTGGCAAAGCTGCATCACATGAGCGTTAAAGACCTGGTCCAGGTCCATACAGAAAAAATATACCGGGTCTTTATGATAGGTTTCCAGCCGGGCTTTGCTTACATGGGAAAACTGGATGAACTCATTGCTACCCCGAGAAGACCTTCTCCACGAACAAAAGTGCCTGCCGGAAGTGTTGGTATTGCAGGCTTTCAAACCGGCATCTATCCTTTTTCATCACCGGGCGGATGGCAACTCATTGGACAAACGCCATTGAGAATATTCAGTAAAGAAAAAGATGAGCCATGTTTTTTTAAAGCAGGCGATAATGTAAAATTTATCTCCATCAGTAAAGAAGAATTTAAAAAGAAGAATGAGTATTAAGATCATAAAGCAGGGAGTAATGGCCACATTGCAGGATGCCGGGCGACATGGATTCCGAAACATTGGTATTGGTGTCGGTGGAGCTATGGATGTTTTTGCGATGAAGGTTTCTAATTTCCTTGTTGGCAATGATGAAATGGATGTGGCACTTGAAATAAATTTTCCTGCGCCTGAGATCCTGTTTCAACAAAATGTGATCATCAGCTTAACCGGCGCTGATCTTTTGGCAACAATTGATGATAGGACTGTACCCTTATGGCGTCCGTTTTTTGTAAAAAAGGATTCCGTATTAAAATTTAAAAAACCTATTTCCGGTTCAAAAGCATATTTGGCGGTACAGGGCGGATGGCAATCGGAAAAGTGGCTGGGAAGTTACAGTACTCATTTGCAGGTTGCAGCTGGCGGGCATTCAGGAAGAGCGCTGCAAAAAAACGATGTGATCTTCTTTAAGGACAATACACTTTCCTTAGCGGAGGAAAAAATACTGGGCTGGCATATTTCGCAACATGAGCTCGACAAAGTTTACAAGCCAGCGAATACCATTCGTTGCATAGAAGGAGTTGAGTGGAGCCTGTTGAATAAAACATCTCGGCAACATTTTGAAAAGCTTGATTTTAGTATCACGAATCAAAGCGACAGGATGGGTTACCGTTTGAACGGTACTGCCCTATCGTTGCAAGAACCGATAGAAATAATTTCTTCAGCAGTGGATGCAGGTACGGTACAACTGTTGCCCGACGGTAATTTGATCGTATTAATGGCCGATCACCAGACTACGGGGGGGTATCCACGTATCGCATCAGTGATAAAAGCCGACCTTCCGAAACTTTCGCAGGTAAGCCCCGGGCAAAAGATAAATTTTAAAACAGTAACCGTAAATGAAGCGGAAGATGCATTAATTTCAATGACGCAGGCATTGATAGAAATAAAAGCGGGATGCCATCTTAATTTTCAAAAATATTTTCAGTCTTGATCGATATTAACTGCGATATGGGCGAGGGTATTGGCAATGAAGAATTGCTCATGCCTTTCATCAATTCAGCTAATATTGCCCTTGGTTACCATGCAGGCAATGAAGCTACCATGCAGCAGGTGATTGAGCTTTGCCTGGAACATAATGTATATATCGGGGCACACCCGTCTTTTTTGGATAAACCAAATTTTGGAAGAACGGAAATGCACCTGCCGGCTTCGGAAATATATCAATTAGTAACAGCGCAACTCGATTCGATCAATCGAATCGCATTGCGTTGCGGTGGAAAGTTGCACCATATAAAACCACACGGCGCTTTATACAATATGGCGGCAAAAGATGCCGTGCTGGCAAAAACAATTGCACAGGCAGTGAAGGATTTTGACACTTCACTTATTTATTATGGCTTGTCAGGTTCTGTGATGATTACTGAAGCTGCTAATCTTGGCCTGCAAACAGCCAACGAAGTTTTTGCCGACAGAACCTATCAACCTGATGGTACACTTACTCCACGCTCTTTACCAGATGCGTTATTAAGTAATACTGACGATGCTGTAAAACAGGTAGTAAAATTTGTGAACGAAAATAAGGTGGTTACTGTAACAGGGGAAGAGATACATGTAAAAGCAGATACCATTTGCATTCACGGAGATGGCAGGCATGCAGTGAAATTTGCCAAAGCGATTTATCAAAAACTAAATGAAAAGTAAGTCTTTTCTTTCAGGCCCTTTGCTAGGCGCAGCTTTCCTGATGGCTACTTCGGCCATTGGCCCCGGGTTTATAACCCAAACTACAAAATTCACAGCCGACCTCAAAGCCAGTTTTGGTTTTGTGATACTCATTTCTGTATTGATGGATATAGGAGCACAGCTTAATATCTGGCGTATGATAAGTGTAAGCAAATTGTATGCACAGGATCTTGCTAACAAAGTTTTACC
>CAYTQB010000021.1:30498-36349 GCA_964439615.1 uncultured Ferruginibacter sp.
GTATGATAAGTGTAAGCAAATTGTATGCACAGGATCTTGCTAACAAAGTTTTACCTGGCACAGGTTATGTGTTATCCATTTTAATTATTCTTGGAGGTATTGCATTTAATATTGGAAATATTGCAGGGGCAGGACTTGGTTTAAATGTACTCATTGGCTGCAGTGCCCAAACGGGCGCTGTTTTCAGTTGCCTTGTGGCTGTCATTATTTTTGTTTTTAAGGAAGCCGGCAAGGCAATGGATAATTTTGCAAAATTGCTTGGCTTTATCATGATCGCTTTGACATTGTATGTGGCTTTTCAATCGCATCCTCCTCTTGGCGAAGCAGTGGTTAAAACATTTCTGCCCGATAAAATAAATGAAATGATTATCCTCACTATTGTTGGCGGAACGGTAGGAGGGTATATCAGCTTTGCCGGTGCCCATCGTTTGCTGGAAGCGGGTGTTACCGGCGAAGAAAACATAAAACAGGTATCAAGGGGCGCTGTGTCGGCCATACTCATTGCTTCCCTGATGCGTATCATTTTGTTTGTAGCTGTATTGGGTATTGTGTGGCAGGGTTTTTCTCTTGATCCCCAAAACCCTGCGGCTACTGTATTTCAAAGCGCTGCCGGGCAACTGGGATATAGGATATTCGGGTTGGTTTTATGGAGTGCTGCCATCACTTCAGTAGTAGGTTCAGCGTTTACTTCGGTAACATTTGCGAAGATCCTTCATCCAACTGTGACAAAAAATTTCAGGGCAATTATTATAGCCTTTATCATTTTTTCAACCATTATTTTTTTAATAGTGGGACAACCTGTGAAAGTACTGGTGATGGCGGGGGCGGTAAATGGATTGATATTGCCATTTGCATTAGGCCTTATTTTAGTTGCAGCACATAGAAAAAATGTTACAGGCAACTATAGGCACCCTTACTGGCTTTCTGCCGCGGGTTGGGTCGTAGTGGTTGCAATGAGTTATATGGGTGTGAAAGCGATAACTGCTCTATTGAGTTAAGTATTCAGCAACCCATTACTCTATCTTTGTAAAAAAATCGGTACATATGATATTGGTAACAGGCGGCGCAGGGTTACTGGGCTCTGAATTAATTTCACAACTGCTTGCCCGAGGCAAACGGGTAAGGGCTATTTATAATAAAACAGCACTTACAGTATTTAAATCAGGAAATCTTGAGCAACTGCAATGTAATATATTGGATGTGGTTGGTTTGGAAGAGGCGATGAAAGGTGTGGAAGAAGTGTATCACTGTGCAGCAGTTGTTACATTCAACCCAAAGCGAAGAGAAGAGATGTTTAAAGTAAATATTGAGGGAACTGCCAATGTGGTAAATGCATCGCTTGATGCAGGAGTGAGAAAGATGGTATATGTAAGTTCCATTGCTGCTTTGGGCCGCATCAGGGAGAATGAACCCATCAATGAAACAATGAACTGGTCGGAGGAATCAAGTAATAGTCGGTACGGACAAAGTAAATATCTTGCTGAAATGCAGATTTGGCGTGGTATTGGTGAAGGCCTGGATGCGGTGATTGTTAATCCTGTCCTTATTATGGGGCCAGGCGATTGGAACATGAGTTCTTCGATGATCTTCAAGAATGTATATAATGAACTGCCCTGGTACACTGATGGCACTACAGGGTTTGTGGATGTACGTGACGTGGCAAAAGCTATGATCCTGTTAATGGAAAGCAATATCAGTGCTGAACGGTTTATCATCAGTGCCGAAAACAGGAGTTACAGGGAAGTGTTTAACATGATAGCAAAAGCATTTGGAAAAAGAGCGCCACATAGAAAAGTAACACCGGCTTTAACAAGAATCGTATGGCGCCTGGAAGCGATCAGGAATTTTTTTACCGGCAAAGAGCCCTTGATCACAAAGGAAACAACAGCTACAGCGATGACAAAATCCAACATGGATAATAGCAAACTGAAAAAATACCTGCCGGGATTCAGCTACCGCAGGATTGAAGATAGCATTATCGATACCTGCGCAGTATTTCAACAAAAAATTAACAGCAGGTAGTTTACATTCGCATGATTAGTGCAATACAGGCACTGCAAAAAAATATCAAATGAAAAAAATTATTGCCTCTTTGTATTTGTTTTTTGTCTCCCTCGTTGTTTTTTCACAATCAAATTATTCAGTCAGGGGAAAAGTCATTGATGCAGCTACCAAACTACCCATGCAGGCTGCTTCGGTATTCGCAGAGAATACAACCATTGGTACGGCAACAGCCGCCGATGGCACTTTTCATTTGCAATTGCCAAACGGGGGCTACGACCTGGTTGTCACTTTTACGGGCTATCAAACAAAAACGAGGCGCATATCATCGGCTGACGCAGGTAATAGTGATATAGTGATCGAAATAAAGCAAAAAGAAAAATCACTGGAAGATGTGGTCGTAAGGTCCACCTCCGAGGTAGCTGATGGCCTGGCGAAATATGGTGAATTCTTCCTGGAGAACTTTATTGGCAAAACTGCAAACAGTAAATATTGCACCATAAAAAATAAAGAGGTGCTTAAATTTTATTTTTACCGGAGGACAAATCGCCTCAAGATACTGGCTACCGCCCCGCTTGAAATTGTGAACGAAGCATTGGGGTATACTATAAAATACGAACTTGATTCTTTTACGCATGAGTATAATACGCAGGTAAGCCAATACACGGGATCGCCCTTGTTTGAAGAAATGCAGACTGACAATACAGAACAAAAAGCAAAGTGGAATGACGCCCGTTTACATGCCTATAATGGCTCTATACTTCATTTTATGCGTAGCCTGTACAATAAAAAACTAAGTGAGGAGGGATTTGAAATACAGTTTTTGATAACTGTAAATGAAAAAGAGATGGCTGTTCCGGTTAAAAATTTCTATGGCGGGTTAAATTATGAAAAGGATGATAGTACACAATTGGTTACAGCATGGCCCAATCAAACAGAAGTAGTGGTGATTTATAAAAATGAAGAGCCTGAACGAAGCTACCTGGATACCAATCCCGAACAACCCAAAAAATTCCAGCTATCTGTTTTCTCTTTTGTGCCCAAAGAGTATATTGTAATTGAACAGAATGGTTACTATTTTGAGCAAAAGGATTTTACAGTGAATCAATACCTGGCGTGGGAAAAGGTAGCAGACATGCTGCCTTATAATTTCAGTGTAAAATGATCTGGGTTCTATTTGCCCATTACTTTTTCCCATAACTGGGGTATTCTTTTTATCCAAACCAGTTCCTTCATTTTCTCCTTTGCATCTTCAATGGGGCTGCCAAAATAAACTTTACCGCCCTCGGTATCTTTACCCACACCACTTTGGGCATAGATAATTGCATTGGCGCCGATGGTCAATGTTTTACTTACACCTACCTGTCCCCAAAGGGTTACCCCGTCTTCAAGCGTTACAACACCGGCAATACCTACCTGGCCAGCCATCAGGCAGTTTTTACCAGTCACGGTATCATGGCCTATATGAACCATATTATCCATTTTGGTTCCTTTGCCAATAATGCTGTCGTGACTTACACCCCTGTCAATGGTACAACCTGCCCCAATCTCCACATCATCCTCAATGATCACCCGGCCGCAACTGGGCATTTTTTTATACCATTGATCACGGTTTTTTTTGGTATTGTAATAAAACGCATCGCTGCCAATGACTGATCCCGCCTGTATGATTACATTATTACCAAGTATACAATGATCCATGATGGTTACGTTTGGATGGATGACACAGTTTTTGCCGATATGTACATGGTTGCCGACAAATGTTCCAGGGTAAATAAAAGTTCCTTCACCAATAACGGCAGAATCACTGATCATTTTTGTGGATGGTTCAAAAGGGCGAAAATGATTTACGATCTTAGAATATGCCTCAAACGGATTTTCAACAATCAATAGAGCTTTTCCTTCAGGTACGTTGGTTTCTTTATTGATGATGATAAAACTGGCGGCACTGTTAAGGCATTTATCATAATATTTAGGATGATCAACAAAGACCAGGTCGCCTTTTTCTACTTTATGAATTTCATTGATACCCGTTGCGGCACCATTATTATCACCGACTAATCTGGCATTGATAAACTCAGCGATCCATTGCAGGGAAACTGGAGAGGGGAATTGCATAAACTAAAATTTGGCCAAAGGTACAATGCTTTGCATTTACCTGGATTGCAGTAAAAAGTGTAAAAACCAGCCCGATCCCCGTAATAACCTCAATTTTTTTTTCTTTTATTTTCCCGGCAAAGATCATCGCTGATTTAGTTTAAAAATTACAGAATGATACTGACAACTTTGGCTGTTGGTAAACAAGAAGATTAAAACAATATTAAAAGATATCCTTTGAAATATCAGTATAATCAATACTTTCAGCTGATAATGTTTTTTTGATGGGGTTGATTTGAAAATTAAATCAATGGTCGTTTATTTAGTTTTGCTGTTGTATACATCAGGATTACGTTGTCCTTATCCACAGCACAAAAAAAAATGTTAATAAAAAATATTGAAAATATTTTTTGGATAGAAAAAATTATTTTTAATATTGTGCAGGGAATTTGGTTCCCGGTACTTACTAACCCGTCTATATATCAAAGCTCGACTATCAAAAGTCGGGCTTTTTTATTTTTATTATGTCTTACTTTGAGGCTCCATAATTTTTAAAAATGAAAATCTACGAAGTGCAGAAAGATGATTTTTTTATCAGCACAGATAAAGCAAAACTGAACATCGCAGTTATTCATAATTATTTGAGTAAAGAAAGTTATTGGGCAAAGAATATTCCAATGAAGACGGTAAAGAAAAGTATTAAGGGTTCCTGTTGTTTCGGTGTGTATCATAAAAGTGAACAGGTTGGTTTTGCCAGGGTGGTTACAGATCATGCTACATTCGGCTACATAGCAGATGTGTTTATCCTGGATGAATATCGGGGCAAAGGCCTAAGCAAATGGCTGATGGAAACAATAATGAACTACCCCGAACTGCAGGGTTTGCGCAGGTGGATGCTGGCCACAAGGGATGCACATGGCCTGTATGCTCAATTTGGCTTTACGCCGTTAGATAAACCAGAACGCATCATGGGGCTTAAGCTTTTTGAGGAGTATCCAGCCATCAACTAATAACTTTATCCAGTAACTTGCAGGCTAAATCAAATTACACATGCTTAAATCAATGACTGGTTTTGGACGGGCAGAACAGACAGTAAATGACAAAACATTTTTAGTGGAATTAAAAGCGCTTAACGGAAAACAGTATGAACTTCAACTTAAATTACCTCCTCTGCTGAGACCCTATGAATTCGAGATCAGGAATAAACTACAGGAGCAATTGATACGGGGTACTATTGATTGCACAGTTACCATCAAACAAAACGGCACTTCCAAACCAGTTAATATTAATACCGACCTGATAAAAGCATATTATAACCAGATAGAGAAACTTGCCGGAGAATTAAATATTGATACTAACTCGGTGTTAAGCGCATTGCTTCGCCTCCCTGAAGTGGTAACACCAACCAATGATGTTTTAAGCGAACCGGATTTTGCCGAATTTAGTAAAGTGCTGCAGGGTGTGTTAAATGATTTGAACCTGCACAGGAATGAGGAAGGAGCAGTACTGGAAAAAGACCTGATAAACCGCATTACAAATATTAATGAACAGGAAGAAGCAATTTTAAAACTGGAGCCTAACCGTAAAAAGCGTATCAAGGATGAGATAAATCAATTGCTGGAAAAAAATGTAGGTAAAGAGAATATTGATAATAACCGCATGGAACAGGAGCTGATTTATTATATGGAGAAGATAGATATTCATGAAGAACAGATCAGGCTCAGGCAGCATTGCGAATATTTTAAATCCATCT
>CAYTQB010000021.1:36449-47935 GCA_964439615.1 uncultured Ferruginibacter sp.
ATTCATGAAGAACAGATCAGGCTCAGGCAGCATTGCGAATATTTTAAATCCATCTTGCAGGAACCGGAAGAAGGAAAGGGGAAAAAATTATCGTTTATTTTACAGGAA
The DNA here is from genome assembly GCA_964439615.1 of uncultured Ferruginibacter sp. Taxonomy (GTDB): domain Bacteria; phylum Bacteroidota; class Bacteroidia; order Chitinophagales; family Chitinophagaceae; genus Ferruginibacter. The sequence continues at coordinate 36,558 of CAYTQB010000021.1, forward strand.
ATAGGGCGTGAAATTAATACGACAGGAAGCAAGGCATATGATGCCGATATTCAAAAATGTGTGGTAAAAATGAAAGATGAACTGGAAAAAGCAAAAGAACAGGTACTGAACGTACTTTAAAAATGGGCAATAAGCAATTGACAACAGGCAACCATTATCTTTTTTAACTCAATGAATTCAATACACTTATACAAACTCAGAATTTGCTCATTGCCCATTGCCTGTTGCCTATTCTTCATTTCTTCCTGCAAACAAATAGATGTTTTTGAAAAAAATACTGTCATCCCAAATTATGAATGGAAAAACGACTTTAGCGCTTCAGGAAGTTTTCTTATAAGAGATACCGTTTCCGCATATAATATATACCTGGTATTACGCCATACCGATGCATATAAATACAATAATATCTGGCTGAATATTGGATTACAACCTCCCGGCGACAGTCTTACCAGTCAAAAAGTTGAACTCCAGTTGGGCGATGATGCTAACGGCTGGGAAGGAACGGGGATGAATGATATTTGGGAGGTGAGGAAATTATTAAATGGACAACCCCGGAGATTTAAGCAGACCGGTAACTATAATTTCAATATTTCTCAAATTATGAGGGATAACCCATTGACAAATATTATGAGTGTAGGTCTTAGGATAGAGAAAAGAAATTCCTGAGGAAGATTAACAAAGCCTTTATCAGAAAACCTAAAACAATCCGTTTATTACAAAACAATTCTTTATTTTGCATATTATGAGAATGAAGTTCCCCGCTATTTTATTGGTTATGCTGATGGCGTTAAATGCCAATGCACAGACCTATGAATATGTTCAGAAAGGAGAGTTTGGCATTACAGCCGGGTTAGCGCATTATTTTGGTGATATCAATACCCGGGCAGGAATAAACAGGCCTAAACCTGCTGTGGGGGCTTTTTTCCGTAAGGCATTTGGCAACTATGTTGGCTTACGCATTAGTGCTCATTTTCTTCAGTTAGGTTACAGTGATACTTACAGTAAGAATGATTTTCAAAAAACAAGGAACCTGAGTTTTAATAGTAATGTTTGGGAAATTGCCTTACAGGGAGATTTTAATTTTTTCAAATTTGTTCCTGGTGACCCTTATCATTCTTTTACTCCATATATCACTCTGGGTGTAGGTGCATTTACCTTTGACCCATATGCATACCTCAATGGGAAAAAGGAATTCCTTCGTCCATTGGGTACAGAGGGCCAGTTAATTGGCTATAATGGAAGAAAGCCATACAATACCTTGGCTATATCAATTCCTCTTGGTGTTGGCATTAAATATAATATTAACGACAGGATGAACTTCTCTATTGAAGTTGCCCATCGTTTTACAACTACCGATTACCTGGATGATGTGAGTACTACATATATTGGTACAAGCCGGTTTGCGCCTTTATCCTCAGCAGGGTTATTACAAGACAGGTCTTATGAAATAGACCCTGATAATATTATAGGGGTAGAGGGCAGGCAGCGTGGCTGGAGTAAACAAAGAGATCAGTATATCATTGCAGAGATTGGGCTTACTTACAATATCAGCAGGTATAAATGTCCTACAGCAGGTAATTAATACTGCCCTCAGCTAAGCCGCCACCACAGCAAGTATCAATTAACCATAATGGAGTAAGATTTTTTCTAAAGCATTGTCTTCCATATTATTAAAAAATAAATAAGAGAAAACGTTTCCTGCTTCGGGTATTTTAATATACTTTTATTCCCTAACCAAATAGCAGGTTATCCACCTGCAGGTTCCCCTCCAAAGAATAACGAAAGTATTATCCTGACCATTCCGTGACGAAACTATTGCTGCAGGCATAAATCCTGTTCATTTCCCTATCCAAAGAGTAACGAAAGCGAAATCCCTTTCATTCTGTGATGAGACCATAGTTTTTCTCATTTCAACATTAAACTATGGCGTTCATTCGCATCTGCTTTATTACAGCTGTATGTGCCATTGGTATGTTATGTACCAAAGCGCAAACGGTAACCTATCCGCTTCTTTCTTCGCAATTGTTGAAGTCAACTGCAGAGGATGTGGCTACGCTGTTGAAAAAAGCAATACCAGGTGGTCAGTTTACTGCTCAGTCTTATTCAAATATACCGGCAACCGGAATCATTTTCATATACGATCCTAACATCACCGATAACCAGGCGTGCAAAGTGGAAAGCAATGGAACATCCTATATAAAATTTTCTGCTGCGCAGGATAACGGCCTTTGTTTTGGCGTTTATCAATACCTGCAAAACCTTGGATTCAGGTTTTATCAGCCTGGCTCTATTTGGGAGTTAACACCCTCACTTACCATAGCATTTAAAAAAACAGATACTGTTTATACATCCCAATTCAAATACAACAGCTGGTTCATAAGCGGCGGCCACAATATATGGGCCATGGATAAGGATAACCGCTACGGATGGGATGCTTACTTTGGCGAGAACGGACATAATTGGGCTTTATACCAACGCCGTAATGGAATGACCGGTGCTTACCGGTTTGCAGGCCATCGGGCCGATATAATGACAGGAAGTTATTTTTCTACTATACAGAATAATCCTTGCTATGTGGCCAATTATAATAATTCACGTGTGGCCAACAGCCAATCTGTGCCAGATGTGCATAATACAGAAGCAATGAAACTGTGGGCAAATGCAATTGATCAAAAATATATACAGTATAAGAACACTATCTACGGAAATGTGAATTTATATGTTAACCAGTTCCGCAACTTTGATTACTCATATAAAAATATAGGTATTGAAGTTCCTGATGGCGCTAAATGGGGAAATACAAAAGATAACCTGGGCTGTATCAATAATGGTTATGCAAAAGAAAGTGACCAGCAATTTACACTGGCCAACTATACCGCAAAAAGTATTAGAACCACTAACCCCAATGCACGTTTTCAGTTATATGCCTATTCAACGCATGCTGATGTGCCTTCGGTAAATATTCCTTTGGATGAAAACCTGGATATTCAGCTGGTGCCTGCAGTATATCAAAATGTAAGCAGTACAAACGGACTGAGGAATCGTTGGTACAACAGGACCAGGAACATTTCTGAATATAACTACCTGAATCTTTCTGGTTGGAGTGGAGAAACACCGGCTTTTTACCTTGATGATTTTAAAGCTACCGTACAGATAGCGCTGGACAAAAAAAGCCAGGGTTTAATGTGGGAGGCTTCTCCTGCAAAATTTGGCAGCCTTCCGTTTTTACTTGCCTCCGGCAATAGTTTGAAAAACAATATTTCGGTTGATAATACGCTGAAAGAGTTTTGTGATAATATGTTTGCCGGTGCCGGTAAAACCATTTATGACTTACTTCTGTTTTGGACAGACAGTAAAAACCTGGCTGGGGGTATTTCCAACAGGTATAGAATTCCTTTGTACCTGAAAACGCTTGTTGATGCAGAACAACAAATTCAAAACGCACCAGCTGTTGTTAAAGAGAGATTGCGGGAATTAAAAGCTTATGTGCATTACATGATCATGTACTATGATTGGGCGGCAGATCAACGCAGTGATGCTCTAAAAGCAGATAAAGCTGCTGCCTTGTGTATTTACCTGGCTAAGACAAATAAAATGCAATTGGTGAATAGTTATTACCTGGTTGCAACAGTTACAAGTAAATATGCAAACACCAGCAGTTTTTACCAGCAATACAATTATGCAAACGGGTCTGCTTATCAAAATGGTAACCTGCCTTTGATAACTGCTGCAGAGATTGATAATAATTTCCAAATGGATAAGGTTGCCTACAACCTTATCAGCACTAAAGATTATGCGTTTGAATCTTCATCGTTCATAAAAGACCGGTTTAATGCTGCAGGTATTGATCCGCTTAAAAAAATAAATGTGCTATTGAACTATACCAATGGCCTGGATTATTATCACCGCACAGAGTTTTTTATTAAAGCCCCGGCTGCCGGAAACTTCTCAATTGATTATACACCACGTTTTGATATGCCGGATAAAGGCTTTATCAATTTTACTGTTGAATCAACCGATAAGGCACTGGAAGTAATTAAAGATTTTTCGATAGACAGGACAGCAGGCGCCGGAACACTTATAATCAACTTACCAGCTGCCGGAACCTATAAACTTTCTGTTGTATCTAAATACAAATCTGCAGTAACACTTGATATCACCACTAACAAGAACTTTTTTTACAAGAGCGGCGCTGTTTTTGGAAAGGCCACAGAAATACACCAGAACAACTCCGGTATACCTGGGTATTTTTATGTGCCAGAGGGTATCAGTAAGGTGTATTTCAGCATCAACAACAGTAACGCTTCAGGCGAGGAAAAAGTAAATAATGCATTTGCTATAAAAGACAACAACGGTAAAACTTTAACGGCACGATTCGTAACCCCCAATGATTCTGCTTTGTTTTACATTGAATTACCTGAAGAAAGTAAAGGTAAATTCTGCCAGGTGGCAAAAATGGGAAATTACAATTTGATATTTTCCAACATCAGCAATGTTTTGTGGTATGCACAGCCAAAACCGGCGCCATGCAGCAATGCTAATTTTACCATTTCTGTTGTTACTAAAAACGGCAACTGTGTTACACAGTTAACTGCTGCTTCACAAACAGCTGCCGGCTTAGAATGGCAGGTTAATGATCAGGGGAAAATCTATACTTTCTCTAATCAATCAATTGTTGAATTACCCCTCAACAGTTCACCAGATGCTGTTGTTACCCTCAGTAATGGAATTAATTGCAGTGTAAGCAAAAGAATTGGCGACGACGCTAAATTTTCAAGCGCAAAAGAGGCTTGTAAAAATGGAGCTGCTGAATTGCCAACAAAAAGTGCCTCTCCGGTATTATACCCCAATCCCTCAAATGGCCAGTTTAATTGTCTTCAAAACGGAATTGTTCTTACTGCCGATGAAATCTTGATCACCAATACCCAGGGCGTAAGGATCGGCAATTTTAAACAAGCAAAGCAGTTCAATATCAGCAATGCTCCTGCTGGAATATACCTGTATAAATTAAGGGTCAATGGAGAGGAATTTACCGGGAGGCTGGTCAAGCTCTAAGATTTATGCTAAAAAGCATATTACAACTAAAATTTATTACTTTTGCCCACCAAAGTCACGCTCATAGCGTGACTACTCATTTTTAGTGTTTTATGAGCCTGAAGGATAAAATAGATATGATGCGTTTGCCAAGTCACATTGCCATTATTATGGATGGTAATGGAAGGTGGGCAAAAGAAAAAGGCGAGGACCGGTTATATGGCCATTTGCATGGAGTGGAAAGTGTAAGAAATATTGTGGAGGGAGCAGCAGAATTAGGCATTAAATATCTTACGTTATATGCATTCAGCACCGAAAATTGGGACAGGCCTGAATATGAAGTTTCCGGGCTGATGGAATTGCTGGTAGAAACCATACATAATGAAGTACCTACACTCAATAAAAACAATATTAAACTTCATGTAATCGGAGATATTAATATGCTGCCCAATGCGGCAAAAAATGAATTGAAAGAGGCATTAAAAGAAACCAGTGTAAATACAGGGCTTAATCTTATCATGGCGCTCAGTTACAGCAGCCGTTGGGAAATAGTTAATGCAGTAAAACAAATTGCAACCGACGTAAAGGATGGAAAATTAGCGGCAAGCGATATTACCCAGGAAGTATTACACCAGTATTTAACCACAAAAGCTTTTCCCGACCCGGAGCTGATGATAAGAACCAGTGGCGAATACAGGATCAGCAATTTTTTATTATACCAGCTTGCTTACTCAGAGCTTTATTTTACCAGTACACTTTGGCCCGATTTCAGGAAAGAAAACCTGTATATGGCAATCCTGGATTATCAAAGCAGAGAACGGCGTTTTGGCAAGACAGGCGAACAGATCAAAAATGAGGAAGCCACTGGTTAACAACGCTTTTGGAAGGCAAAAATCCTCGGTATCCATACATTTTTAGGGAATGATTTAGGATGAGGTTAACAAATAGTTTTAATTAATGGGCTTAATTTGCCGCACGTAAAAAACAAATTGATGCAGAGGATCTACAAAGGAACTTTATTTATTGCGATTTTAGTTTTCAGCAGCCAATTTGTTTCGGCCCAGAACGATACCATACCAGTATCCGTTAATCCTGCTTTAGTGGAAATATTCAACTCAAAAACTCCAAAGGAATACATTATTGCAGGCATTACCGTACATGGAACAAGGGCGTTTGACGAAAATCTTATTATTTCAATATCGGGGTTGGCTGTAGGCGATAAGGTACAGATACCCGGAACGGATGTTTTTGGTAAAGCAATCGCTAAGCTGTGGAAGCAAAGTCTCATCTCCAACATTCAAATAACATTTACAAAGCTGGAAGGAAAAGATCTGTATATAGAATTTGATATTACAGAGAGGCCCAGGTTAGCCATTTTTAAATTTGAGGGAATAAAAAAAGGGGAAAGAGATGACCTGGAGCCTAAAGTTGCATTGGTAAGAGACAGGGTAGTAACTGAGAACATGAAACTTGCCGCCGTTGAAGCTATCCGGAAATTTTATTACGGAAAAGGGTTTCGTAATGTTGATATACAAATGAGGGAAGAAAAAGTACCGGTAATGGAGAATGCGGTTTCACTTACATTCATCATAAAGAAGGGAAATAAAGTAAGGGTTAACTCTATAAACTTCAGTGGTAATGAGAGCCTTGCTGCCCCAAAGCTGAAAAAGCAAATGAAGGGTACAAAAGAGATGAACCGCATTACACTATTCCCGGTTGAGATCAAAAATCCGTTTGGAGATACCGTATCAAAGCCTTCTTTTAAAGAGTATATCAGCGATGTTGGATTTTTATCCATTACTAAAACCAGGGATTATGTTGACCCTTATTTCCGTATCAGGGGTTTCAGCGGAGCTAAGTTCAATGAAAAAAAATATATAGAAGATAAAGAAAGCGTATTGGATTATTATAATTCAAGAGGCTACAGGGATGCGGTTATCCTGGCTGACACTGCCATATATGACCGCCGGAATAATCTGAACCTCTTTATTAAAGTGAACGAAGGAAGGCAATATTATTTTGGAGATATAGTATGGAGGGGAAATACAAAATATGGAGACTCCATATTGAATGTATTACTGGGAATAAAAAAAGGCGATATATACAATTTAGAGATACTCAACAAGCGGCTGGGAAAACAACTTTCCGCCGAAGGGGCCGATATTGGAAGCCTTTATATGGATGATGGCTATCTTTTCTTCCAGGTCGATCCTGTTGAAACAAGAGTGTATAATGATACGATCGATTTTGAAATAAGGATGAGAGAAGGCCCTCAGGCTACCTATGGCAACATTACCATATCAGGCAATAAAAAAACCAAAGACTATGTAATACGCCGGGAATTGAGAACCATACCAGGGGAAAAATTCAGCCGGGCAGATATTATACGTACACAGCGTGAACTTGGTCAGCTTGGATTTATTGACCCTGAAAAAATTAATCCGGGCGTTGTGCCTAATGCCGAGAATGGAACGGTTGATATTAACTGGGGCATTGAAGAAAAATCTGCCGACCAGCTTGAGCTTTCTGCTGGTTTTGGAGGTGGCATTGGCCTGACAGGAACACTGGGTGTGTCGTTTAATAATTTCTCTATTAAAAATATAACCAAGCGTTCCACCTGGGATCCACTTCCTTCCGGCGATGGACAAAAACTGAGTGCAAGGATCCAATCTAACGGAAAGGCCTTCAGATCTTATAATTTTTCTTTTACCGAACCATGGCTGGGTGGTAAAAAGCGGAATTCATTTACTGTTGGATATTCCAATACAAAATATGCCAATGCATATGATAATTATGGAGGCTATTGCAAAACCTGTGGTGATACCTCTTATATTAAAACCGCAAACTTTAATATTTCGCTGGGTAAACAACTAAAATGGCCTGATGATTATTTTAACCTTATTTATTCATTAAGCGTTCAGCGATATAAACTCCGTAATTACTCCAATATATTCCAGGGGATAAGTAACGGAACTTCAACCAACATCAGTTTAAGAATTGCACTTGTTCGTAATTCAGCCGGCCCTAACCCGATATTCCCAACGGGAGGTTCAAACTTTTTGTTGAGTGGGCAATTCACCTTACCATACTCAACGCTTGGTATTACATCTGCGTCGGACAATAGTTATAAACTTCCTGAATTTCATAAATGGCGCATGAATGCCGAGTGGTATGTTCCAATAGGATTGCCAAGAGGAGAAGAAAAAAATAAGCAGTTCATTTTGAAAGTTGCTGCCAAGTATGGGTTTATTGGCCGGTATAATAAAAAAATAGCTATATCTCCGTTTGAACGTTTTCAACTGGGCGATGCTGGTTTAAGCAATAACTTTGCCTTGCTGGGATATGATATCATTGCTCACCGGGGATACCCTGTATATGATAAATCAGATCCTAAAATAAATCCGGATGGTATATCACCGTCTCAGTTCTTTACCATTTTTAATAAATATACCATGGAACTTCGTTATCCCTTCAGCACGAATGCAAGCAGTACAATTTACGGGCTGGCATTTTTTGAAGCGGCAAACGGCTGGTATGATTTTAAAAATTATAACCCGTTCAAACTTCGTCGTTCTGCTGGAGTGGGCTTGCGTTTTTATCTGCCTATGTTTGGCTTGCTGGGATTTGACTATGGCATTGGATTTGACCGGTACAACCAAACCAGTGGACTTAAAGGTGCGGCTAAGTTTACATTTATGTTAGGCCAGGAACCGGAGTAAAAAATTGATCTCTTAATTGGTTTATTACTAAATATACTACAATGAAAAAGATACTCTTTATCGCCTGTTCGCTACTGCTGATTTCCTTTGCAGGGATTGCACAACGTTATGCTGTTATTGATTCAAAATATATTTTGGATAAACTTCCTGAGTATAAGGATGCTCAAAAATCCCTTGATCAGTTTAGTGAACAATGGCAACAGGAAATTGATCAAAAGCAGGCACTTATGGACAAAATGTATAAGGACTATGAAGCTGAACAGGTTATGCTTAGCGATGTATTGAAGAAGAAAAGGGAAGATGAATTGTATAATAAAGAAAAGGAATTACGTGACTTGCAGAAAAAACGCTTTGGTTTTGAAGGCGACCTTTTTAAAAAGAGGCAGGAACTGATAAAACCTATTCAGGACAGAGTTTATAATGCCGTTCAGAAACTGGCAGTGGAAAAACAATATGACTTTATATTGGATAAAAGTGAAGGAATTACTGTTATCTTTGCCGACCCAAAACTGGACAGGAGTGCAGATGTCTTGAGAAACCTGGGTGTTAAATAAATGGTAATCATCTGCTTTAATGCAGCGAAAACAAAGAAGAAATAAACTAATTAACAACTAAATCAATAAACAATACAAAACAATGAAAAAGTTAATTGCAGGAGCTGTGATGGCGTTAGGAATTTTTAGTGCCTCAGCACAAACCAAGATCGGGTATATCAGTACTGATGAGCTGATCGCATTAATGCCCGAGGCAGCAAAAGTTAATACTGAGTTGAACGAATACCAAACCTCTCTTATGCAACAAGGACAAACTCTGCAGGCTGAAGCGGATAAAAAAAGAGAGCAATATTATAAAGATTCTCTTACGCTTACTGCCAGCATGAAGGAAATAAGGAGAGATGAACTGGTGAAATTGTATACCAGGTTACAGAACTACGACCAGGAAGCGCAGGAAAAAGCGAGCCAATATGCTCAAACAAAAGTTGCGCCTATTCGTGAAAAAGCAATGGAAGCTATTAAGGCTGTTGCCAAAGAAAAAGGATACGGCTATGTAATTGATAATTCTTCCAACTTGCTTTTGGTTATGCCTCCCGGAGATGACCTGTTACCCCTTGTTAAAACGAAACTGGGAATAAAAGACCCTCCACCGGCAGCTAAGCCTGCTGGCAACTAATTTTAAATTTCATGAAATGAATAAAAGCCTCCCGTAACTTCGGGAGGCTTTGTTATTTTTGACAAATGAAGCAACAACCTATAGGTGTATTTGACAGCGGTTATGGCGGATTAACGGTATTAAAAGAAATAGCTGCCAAACTTCCCCAATACGATTATATATACCTTGGCGACAATGCCAGGTCGCCTTATGGAACCCGGAGTTTTGAAACCGTTTATGAATACACTTTGGAATGTGTGAAATGGTTAGTTGAACAAGGTTGTACATTAGTAGTACTTGCATGCAATACAGCTTCTGCAAAAGCACTGCGAACTATTCAACAAAATGATCTTCCCAAAATTGATGCTGCAAAAAGGGTATTAGGAGTTATTCGCCCAACAACAGAGGTCATCGGCCAATTTTCTAAAACAGGTAATGTAGGGATACTGGCTACGAACGGAACAGTTATTTCGGGCTCATACCCGATAGAGATACAAAAATTTTATCCGGGACTAAAAGTATTTCAACAGGCATGCCCCATGTGGGTGCCATTGGTGGAGAATAATGAGTACAATTCCCCCGGGGCCGATTACTTTATCCAAAAAAATATGGATGAACTCTTACATCAGTCCAGCCAGATAGATACCATTTTACTTGCCTGTACCCATTATCCCTTATTGATCGAAAAGATAAAGAGATCCGTCCCCGGAAATGTAACCTTCCTTTCCCAGGGAGAAATAGTGGCAAATAGCCTTAAGGATTACCTGGACAGGCATACCGAAATTGAGGCAAATTGCAGTAAAAACGGCCAAATCGCTTTTTTTACAACCGACTCAGCCGAGGATTTTGACAGCCATGCCGCTGTTTTCTACGGCAAGCCTGTAAAATCGGTCCAATTGACGCTATAACCGTAAAAAAGCCTCAAATTCATAGCTTCTCATCGCCTGTTTTCCCTTACCTTTGCTGTCCTTTCACAAACAACAGGGATGGTGCCCTGCTGAGTGTAAAATGTATCAGGAAATTAATTTGTAAAAGCCTGCCGGAAAGAAGGCAGGGAAAAACTTAATACAATGCCAGGTAAAAAAAGAACCTATCAACCGCATAAGCGTCGCAGAAAAACAGTACATGGTTTCCGCAAACGCATGGAAACTGCCAATGGCCGTAAGGTTTTGGCCAGCCGCAGAAAAAAAGGACGTCATAAACTGACCGTTTCGAGCGAACACGGCGATAAAAAATAAAACAACGGTTTCTCAACCGGAACCGATACTTATATTTAAGTCCCGCCTTAGGCGGGACTTTTTTAATTTTGCATGTGGAACTGAAGCAACGATATACATTCAGTAAAGACGAAAAGCTTAAAAGCCGTAAAGCAATCGAGCAATTGTTTGCAGCGGGCAGGTCATTTTCCAATTTCCCTTTTAAAGTGATTTGGAAGTTCACAGAAAACACAGCGGCTGGTTTACAAACCGGGTTTAC
>CAYTQB010000022.1:0-3704 GCA_964439615.1 uncultured Ferruginibacter sp.
TCTTCAAAGGCGTTACCGGCATAGCCCTGGGCGCCGACAGGGGCGCTATTGCTGTTTATACTGCCAAGGGTAAATCAGGTCGTGACTGGCGGCAAAAAGGTTTTGATTTTTATAAGAGAGCGGGTTATTCAGCCGGCAGGGAGTTCTATGAAATGGATTATTCAAAAATTAAACCTGAAAATGAACAGCCTGATATAAGAACAACGATCTACTGGAACCCCAACATCAAAATAAAAGAAGGCAAAGCCACTATTATATTCTACAATGATGATGTTTGTAAAAAATTCAAAGTAGTGATAGAGGGCATGGATGCCAATGGAAAACTATTGCATGCAGAAAAAGAGATCGAATAGGGTTATCCAAAGAACAGGTATGCAAGCCCTATCGAAGTAATGATACCAACAAGATCAGCAAGTAACATCGCACCAACAGCATACCTTGTATTGCGTACGCTGATAGATCCGAAGTAAACAGCAATCACATAAAAAGTGGTATCTGATGAACCCTGCAGTATACATGATAACCTTCCTGCAAATGAATCAGGGCCGAATGTCTTCATTGTATCAAGCATCATTCCTCTTGCACCGCTGCCTGTCATGGGTTTGATGAGTGCAGTAGGCAGACCATCCACAAATCGTGTATCGGCGCCTATGGCGGCGAAAAGATCCTTTATACTGTTAATGATCACATCAAAAGTGCCGCTCGTTCTCAGCATGCTTATCGCAACAAGCATTCCCACTATATATGGAAGAATGCGGATGGCCGTTTCAAATCCGCCTTTAGCTCCTTCCACGAATGCATCAAATACATCGATCTTTTTGTACAGACCGCCAAGAACGATAATAAAGAAGATGCCAAGGATGAGTCCGTTACTTAGTTTGCCCGAGAATAATTGAGCTGTAGATGAGTCGAGCCTTGTTACATACATTACCAGTAATGCGATGAGCAATGATATGCCACCGATCCAGGCAAGTACAACAGGCTGAAAAAGATTTATTCTTTGCTTGAAGGATACGATGAACATAGCCGCCATCGTAGCCACAAAAGTTGCAATCATGCAGGGAATAAAAATATCGGTAGGATTCTGTGCGCCCAGGCCTGATCTGAAAGCGATAATGGTCACCGGTATCAGTGTGAGCCCTGATGCATGCAGTGCCATGAACATGATCTGTGGGTTGCTGGCTACTGCTTTATTCGGGTTCAACTCCTGCAAACTCTGCATCGCTTTTAACCCGAATGGCGTTGCAGCATTATCCAGGTTGAGCAGGTTGGCAGAGAAGTTCATCATCATATGCCCGGTTGCAGGGTGCCCCTTTGGTATCTCGGGAAATATCTTTGAAAAGAACGGGCCGATGATCTTTGATAATACCCTCACTCCTCCTGCTTTTTCAGCAATGTTGAGGAAACCCATAAACAATGCAAGTATACCAATCAATGGAAAGATGATATCAAGTACTGCGTTCTTGGCTGTTTCAATGACTCCATCAACCTTTCTCACAAGTTTTTTCTGAATGGCGGTATAGGTATAGGTATTGATTCCGGGATTAAGTGATTTGACCAGGTTGACAGAATCATGTGCGGCATTGTCAGTAAGAAGTATAGTTGCCTGCCTGGCAGAGTCTGTTCTGTAATAACCATATTCTTTTAAAAAATCGTTGTACCTGGGAGAAAGCTGCTGATTTAGCGGCGAGCCGATACCATAATAATATATACTGTCGTATTTATCGGATGACTTACCCACCACCATCCTTGTAAAGATCTTTTCATCCCCATTCACCATCCTGATACCCGCCACGATGAAAGCGATGATAATGAAAGCACTCCATATCCTGCTTAATGCCATAAGAGTTAGGGGTTATGAGTTAGGGGTTGAAGTTAGCCATTTCCTGCAAAACCTTAAACTTTAAACGTTAAACCTTTTGAACGGTAAACCCTTACCTTTGCGCCGGTTTTTAATTTTGACTTTTTAATTTTTATTTGAGATGGCTTTAAGAGCAGGAATAGTGGGGTTACCCAATGTAGGAAAATCAACTTTGTTCAATGCCGTAAGCAATAGCGCCAAGGCGCAGGCAAGCAATTACAGGTTCTGTACCATTGAGCCCAATACCGGCCTGGTGAATGTACCAGACCCCCGGATTGATAAATTAGCCGAATTGGTTAAACCGGACAGAACAGTACCTACCCAAATTGAGATCGTTGATATTGCCGGGCTGGTACGTGGCGCCAGCAAAGGCGAAGGATTGGGCAATAAATTTTTAGCCAATATCCGTGAAGTGGATGCCATCATTCACGTGATACGTTGTTTTGAAGATGATAATATTTTAAGAGATGAAGGACCGATTAACCCGGTTAGCGACAAAGAGGTCATTGAAACAGAATTGCAGTTGAAAGACCTGGAGAGCGTGGAGAAGAAGATACAGCGTACTGAAAAAATGGCGAAGACCGATCCTAAAATGAAAACAGAGCTTGACATTTTACTGCGCTGTAAAGAACACCTGGATAAAGGGAAGAACATCTTATCACTTGGTTTGGCCAAAGAAGAAAAAGTGGCTATTGCAGATCTTTTCCTCCTCACCGACAAGTCAATTTTATACGTGGCGAATGTGGACGAAGCAAGCATGCATACAGGCAACAAATTTTCACACGCCTTGATTGAAGCAGTGAAAAATGAGGGCAATGAAGTAATTGTAATGACCAATGCCATTGAAGCGCAGATAGCTGAATTTGAAGATGCGGATGACAAAGCCATGTTCATGGAGGAATACAAAATGACCGAACCTGCACTTGACCGTCTTATTCATTCAACTTATAAACTGCTCAATCTCTCCACATACTTTACTGCCGGTGTGCAGGAGGTAAGGGCATGGACGATACATAAAGGATGGAAAGCGCCGCAGGCTGCCAGTGTAATACATACCGATTTTGAAAAAGGATTCATTAAAGCAGAGGTGATTGCTTACGATGATTTTATTAAATACGGCTCCGAGGCAACCTGCCGTGAAAACGGAAGGTTAAGAATTGAAGGAAAAGAATACCTGGTACAGGATGGTGATGTGATGCACTTCCGGTTCAACGTGTAAGTCGTAAAAGATAATTAGTGCTGGTGTTTCAATGACTGGCATGATTAGCTTAATAAAAAAGACTCCCTTGTGGGAGTCTTTTTTATTATTAAAGAAGTTTTTATTGAGGTAATAATACTTTGTCAATAATATGATATACACCATTCACTGCATGTTTATCCATTGTTACCGCATTGGCAGGGACAGTGAAAGGTGGCGCAGGAGGTATTGAACCTACACCTCCAAACTTTAAACTTGTAACAGCAGGCCCAAGATAAGTAGCTGTTGCCTGTACGCCGGGATGTGTTGCAAAACTGTTATTGACCAGCGTTTTTACAAAAGTTCCGGCAGCGGGCACATTATTAGAGAATACCCTGATATTTGGTTGGTATGGTGTGGTGGTACTTGATGTAAGTGAAGCCAGTAAATGATAAGCTACTATCCCTTTTACAGTGGATGCAGGAATTGATCCATAGAATAGCGGGTTTGAAAAGATAGATGGTCCCAGTGCCACAGCTGCATTTGCCTGTGCAGTAGCTATGGGAACACTTCCGGTAGCGGCAAACACCTGGGCATATACCATTCCGAAAATCAAAGTTTGAAATGCAGCGTCATTAGGAGCCAGCACAGTCATATTGGTAACAC
>CAYTQB010000022.1:3804-45553 GCA_964439615.1 uncultured Ferruginibacter sp.
ATCAAAGTTTGAAATGCAGCGTCATTAGGAGCCAGCACAGTCATATTGGTAACACCATAGTTCAGTAATGAATCGAACTTACTTAAACCAACCGCTCCACTGTCTGCACGTGCAACAGCTGCACGGAAATAAGACAAACTTGCTTCTCCTGCAATCATTGTTTTTAAGGTAGCCGAAGGTGGCGCTGCAATACTATATGCTGTATGAATGATACCGTTTGCAGCAGCCATATCTGTTGCAATAAGCGGTACATTATTCACATAGGAAACTGTACCCCTTACCGGGAAGATGGGCATACGTACAAAAGGTTGTGTTGGATCAAGAATGATTTGAGTGGTTAATGGATAATTAGGAAACCCATTACCGATATTTGCCGCTGGAAATTTTGTTCCCACGGTATTGTATTGAACGATACCTGCTGCTGATGCTACAGGTAAATTGGTATTAATAAATCCTAGTACAACAGCTGTTGGTGCAGGATAAGGAACTAGTCCACCGGATGCAGCAGTCGCAAACAGGTTCATTCCATTATTATCAGTTGCAAATACAGTGAACGATTTGGTGGAATCATTCAATGTAGCAGTCATTCCTGCTCTTGCGATCAATGCAGCATAGTTACTGTAATTGGCATTGGCTGCAAGTGTTGCAGCAATTCCATTTCCGGTAGGATATACGGGCTTGGGTATGGCAGCAAACTGTTCCAGGTCTTTATTACAGGAAGTAATTAAAAACAAACCGGATACAATTACCAGGTAATAAGCCTTTAATTTATAAAACGTTGTTTTCATTATAGTCATTTTTAATTTTTAATTTTTGTGTTAGCTTCAGTATTAATAAATGTTATACCCGAAACTTACATAGTACAATCCACCTACCTGTGAGTTTCCTATAGCGTTATAATAATTCTGGTTCAGCAGGTTAGTTGCACCAAGCTTAATAATAGATTTATTTGCTTTTGGCAATTTTAAACTGATCTGTGCATCTACATTATGTACATCGGGCAGGTTGCCATTGGCAAAATCACCCTGGTAGTAAAAGCCCTGCTGCCAGCGCCATGCCATACTGAAGCCAAGTCTTTTACCGGGACCGAAGCCGGTATTACCAAGACTAAAGTTTGTTTTATACTTTGGCGCATTGAAATAAGCTACAAAGTTTGCAGGCACATCTTTCAACACATCAGATGATAAATTAGCCCCCACAATAAAGTTAAGCGGAAGCCTGTAATCCAAACCAAGTCCGAAACCATAGGTTTTTACTTTATCTGAGGAGTTAACCACTACCGAGATATTCCTTCTTTTATTTGGGTTTGATGTATCGGAGGCAAGTCCCGATGTTGTCTGTATTGTGTTCACCCTGCCCAGGAAATCCTTGTACTGTCCAAAATATCCATATACATCAACCAGCAATTTGCTCTCCAGTAACAAACCTTTATAACCAACTTCAAAAGAATTAACTGATTCAGGTTTTACTGCCGGAGGATTAAAGGTTTTGAAATTCGTTAGAAGAGATGAACCCGGTGATGATGTGAAGGTATATAAAGGATTACCAGGGAACCCAAATAAAGTTGCAAAAGAAGGGTGACTTCCTATGAGGCGTGTGCTTCCTACCTGCAGGTTAATATATTGCTGCTGGTTGCTTGGGAAACGATAGGCTGTCTGGAATGACAGGCGTATATTATTATCCTTCATTAATTTGAAAAGCACGGTAATCCTTGGTGTAAAGCGGCCTTTAAAGTCGTCAGCCTTATCATATCTTCCCGAAAGGGTCAGGTTCAACCTATCTATTAATTGGCGGCTGGCCTGGATATATGCTCCATATTGTGAAAGGCCTTTAGGCCCGGTAGAATCAGCAAATAAAGTACCTTTTGAATTCAGCACATATCTTTTATAATTTGCGCCTACCAATATATCGGCAAAGCTTTTTGTGATATGGGTAAGATTATAATTTGCTTCTACTGCATACAGGTCAGATGCATCCTGCAGCAAGCCCCCGTTTTGAGAGATTGGTTTCTTACGGATAGCATCATACCCGGCCTTTATAGCATCAGAGCCTGCTTTCGGCCTGCCTGCATCGGCAATAGCCCTGGATGCCTGGTGAGCATCGTATGCAGTCATACCGTTCATGCGGTTGCTCAGGTAATTATAGGTATATTGAATATACCAGTCTGTTGCCTGTGGAGTAGGGTTACCGGCTGCGTCGGTAGTAACTGATTTTTTCCACGATTCATTGAATAACCTTGTTGTTGCCGTAAGGTTATAAGATTCACCTGCATTTTCCTGCGTGGTATATGCCCTAAACGACCAGTTCTTGTTATTGATCTCAAACTTGTATTGGCCCATTTTAAAATCTTTCAAAGAATACCTGTCGCTACCGGTGTAGATCGTATTACCTGTACCCCAGTAAGCGGCTAAAATGGCTTCGGTATTTGGTGTTATTTTATAATGTACCGATCCGGCAAGTTTAAAGTTAACAGTATTAGGATTGATCAGTTCCTTTTCTGTATATCCTGTACGGGATACATTTTGCTGATTGGTCAATAACCCGTTTGCAATAATAAAATTTGCAGCACCCGGAAGGCTGGCAGCAATTTGAGAGAAGAACAGGCGCATGTCAACAGTGGTTTCATCGCCATACACATTAATACCATCATAATTTGGATCTGTTTTCCTGTCGCCTGCTATAACCGCTCCTGTTGTTCCCGATCTGCTGTAGTTCCTGTTATCAACAGCCAGCCAGTCTCTTGCCTGTATCAGTTCTGCATTTATCTTGAAGGCGAATTTTTCAGACACTTTTTTACCCCAGCGTAAATTCCAGTTATGATAAGCGCCCGGGTCTCTTTGCCTGTCGGCTCCCACATGCATAAGACCTTCCTTTACCAAAAAAGACAAGCCCTGGTATTTAAACGGGTTCTTACTGGTCATCAGCAAAGTACCATTCATACCACCGGGGCCATATAAAGCAGAGGAAGCCCCTGAAAGAAGCTCAATATTATCTACATCCAGTTCGCTCAAACCAATGATTGATGCAACGGAGAAGTTAAGACCTGGTGCCTGGTTATCCATTCCATCTACCAATTGATTAAAACGGGTATTACCGCTGGAATTAAAACCACGGGTTGTTGGCGTTTTAAAAGTGAGTGAAGAAGTGGTTATATCCACACCTTTCAATGTGGTTACCACATCATAATAGTTAGATACGGGTGAATTACGAATGTTGGCGGCGCTTATTCTCTCAATAGAAACGGGTGATTCCATTATTTTTTGAGGCACCCTGTTTGCAGCTACCACAACTTCCTGGCCTAATGCACTGCTTGGTTTGAGGTCAACCTGGGTTAAACCCGAGGCGCTGGAAACAGTTACTTCCTGCAGTTCGTATCCTACCGAAGATATTAAAAGGGTTACGGGCAAACTTTTAACCGTTATCCTGAAATTACCTTTATCGTCAGTAAATGTCCCGGTCTCACCCCCCTTAATCAAAACGGAAACAGCACCTGAACCTTCCTTGGTATTACTGTTCCTGACATTACCGTTAATGGTTACATTTTGTGCAAAAGCCGCAATCGTTAAAATATTGGCAAGCAAGAGAGTAACCAAATAGCTTGTGACTTTTCTCATATCTCGTTTTTTGGTTTTAAATATATAGCAAATTACGCATTGTTATTTTTTCAGGGAAAATTAATTTTTTACCCATGTGTTGAAATCTTATGGGAGGCTTATCGGGCTTTTAAATCTGTTGATGGTAATTTAGCAGCATGACAGTTTTGAAATTCCCCCAACAAACCGGTTTTTATAGAGGCAAAGTAAGAGATGTTTACTCAATTTCCAACAAATATCTGGTAATGTTTGCCAGTAACCGCATTTCGGCTTTTGATGTTATACTGCCACGCCCCATTCCCTACAAGGGACAGGTTTTAAACCAGATTGCCGCCTTTATGCTGAATGCTACAAAAGACATTTGTCCTAACTGGTTACTATCAGTACCGGCGCCGCATGTAAGCATTGGAAAAAAATGTGAACCTTTTAAAATTGAAATGGTGGTAAGGGGAAATTTGACCGGCCATGCATGGCGCACTTATGCTTCGGGAAAAAGAACATTATGTGGTGTTGAATTGCCCGAAGGAATGAAAGAAAACGATTACTTCCCATCTCCCATTATTACACCCAGTACAAAGGCCGAAGAAGGGCATGACGAAGACATCTCGGACAGAGAAATCATTGCAAAAAACCTGGCTACCGAAAAAGAATGGAACAGCCTCTGTGATTATGCACTTAAATTATTTGCCAGGGGAAAAGAGATTGCGGCTAAACAAGGTTTGATCCTTGTTGATACAAAATATGAATTTGGTAAAATTGATGATGAGATCATCTTAATGGATGAGATACACACCCCCGATTCTTCCCGTTATTTTTATGCCGGTGGTTTTGAAGAAAGACAGCAAAAGGGAGAACGTCAGAAACAATTAAGTAAAGAATTTGTGAGGGAGTGGCTTATCGAAAATAATTTCATGGGCAAGGAAGGACAAACCGTACCCGAAATGAGCGACGCCTGGGTGGATACCATTTCGAAAAGATATATTGAGTTGTATGAAAAGATCATCGGGCAAAAGTTTGTGCCGGTTGAATTAAGTGATGCAGAAACAGAGAAAAAGGTTTTGGAAGCGCTGGAGAAATTATAGCATTACCAATGGCCATGCCCACCATTGGCACAAATATACCACACACAAAACTGAGCCGCATATCTGTGCTAGTCCCGGAGCAAGGCTGCGGGTATAGAAAATTGCAATCCTACTGGCGCAGATATGCAGAACAGCAATGTGGGCTGGCGCATCTGTGCCAGTAAATGATCTTAGTGGTACAAATACCCATTCGCTGCCTTACCCATGCTGCATATCTGCGCCAGTAGTGATGATCGGGACAAGTAATGACCAATGACACAAAGCGCCGGCATACTTTATAAAAATAAAATGTGCTGCAATTTAAAAAACTACCATGTTTTCCAAAACCTTATAAGCCTTTACCTTTATTGCCATTCTATAACAATACAATTTTCAAATGACTTCTATAAAAAGGGCAAATGCAGAAGACCACCGGTCAATTGTTGACATTGGGAAAGTAGCAGTAGCAGAAGCTCACCGGGATAGTACTACAGCAGAGAATCTGAACGAGTACCTGGATAAGCATTATAATGACCATGCCATTATGGAAGAACTTGCTGACCAAAACAAAATCTATCATATCATCAGTTACAACGGTAAGCCGGTTGGGTTTTCAAAAATAGAATTGAATGCAAAAGAGCCGGCTATCGTAGCAGAAAATGTAACCAAGCTCGACAGGATCTATTTACTTAAAGAATACTTCGGTTTAAAATTAGGGTTTGAGCTTTTGAAATTCAACGTCCAACTGGCAAAAGATAATAACCAATCGTGTATGTATTTATACACCTGGACGGGAAATAAGAGGGCTATTGATTTTTACCTTAAGGCTGGATTTATAATTATAGGCAGCCATAAATTCTATGTAACCGAAACGCACTATAACATGAATCATTTGATGTTTCTTGATCTTAAAACTGGTTGAAATTTTCCATTGCCGCTATTGGTCTTCGCTTCAATCTTCACCCTTGTCTGGTCTTATGACCATACGCCTTGGTTGTTGTAAATAACAATTTATAGATCTGCAAATGCCGGGATGCTTCGTTCTTCAGCATGACAAATTCCGCAGGGGTGTTTCGTTCAGCGAGCTGTAATCCGTTCTCATCCGCCGCATCCGTGTTATCAGCGTTTCTATTACTTTTGCATCAAATTAAATAAAATGAAAGTAGAAGAACAACTGGCCATACGAAGCGGAAATCAATGCGAACTTTGTAAATCTCCTGAAAATTTAAAACTGTTTGAAGTACCGCCGCAAAACGGCCTTTCGGCCGATACCAGCATTATGCTATGCCCCAAATGCCTGGCACAAATTGAGAAGAAGGAAGAACCGGACAGTAATCACTGGAGATGTTTAACTGAAAGTATGTGGAGCGAATTTGCCCCGGTGCAGGTAACTGCGTGGAGAATGCTAAACCGCCTGCGCAACGAAAGCTGGGCCAGCGAAAACCTGGATATGCTTTATCTTACCGACGAAAACCTGGCCTGGGCAAAAGCTACCGGCGATCATGAGAGCGACGGCACTGTTGAACTGCATAGGGATAGCAACGGGCACGTATTACAAAACGGCGATTCGGTAGTGCTGATAAAATCATTGGATGTTAAGGGTTCTACCCTCACCGCAAAACTGGGAACCGTAGTGAAAAATATCCGCATTGTGGAAGACAATACCGAACAGATAGAAGGAAAGGTTGAAGGCCAGCAGATCGTAATTCTTACTAAATATGTAAGGAAACAGCAGGGATAAAAATACAGGACCCGTTATACTGATATCGAAAAGGAGTTTGAAAAATATTCTATTACCAGCAACGCCTCTCCTTGAGCCGTAAGTTGAGCTGAGTACCATTGCCGGGAATCCGAACAACGACCAGCACAACAATCAATGTTGTTGAATAACACCAACATCGGCATTAAAACGGGTTTGACTTTTTTTATCTTACGCTAACAAAGCCATGTATGAAAATTTTCCTTTTATTCGCCAGCCTGCAAATTAGTTTTTTCGCTTCTGCACAAACCGAAGTAAAATGGCTTACTCATAAAGATTCTGTGTATAATCTCAGCATCCAGTACCCTTCCGACTGGCAACTGAAACCACCTGGTCCAAAAAACCGCTTTTTCGTTACCAGTTTCCAGGAGTCCGGCGAGGATAAGTTCAGGGAAAATTTGAATTGCATAACACCAAGGGATGTGGAGAAAGGTGCTACCATCCAAATGGCGAAGGACAAGACCGTAAAGGCACTTTCTGAAAATTTTTCCGATTTTAAGATCATTAACTCAGGCTATTCGAAATGGAACAATGTTAGTTCCTTCGAAATAGAATATACCTATAAACAAACAAGTGATAATACAACCTATAATCTGCACATGCTGCAAAGAATGGCTATCATAAAAGGTAAATTTTATACGCTAACTTACACTTCGTTGAGCGGTTCTTATGAAAAATACATTAGTAAGATAAGGAGGATGATCCAATCATTTAAAGTGCTGTAGGAATTGGTAATGCCAACAGTGTTTGGCTATAGCCCAAGCCGGAGAATTAAACAATTAAACAACCTGTCCTGTTTACTGTTTCTTCGTTTTTTCCATCGGCAGTTTTTTCGCCGTTGTTAGTCTTCGCCTCAATCTCTGCCGTTGTCTGGTTTTACGACCAACAAGGAACAAATAAACCACAATTGATGTTGGAATAACACCAACATCGGCAAGAGCCAACTTCAAACATCAAATTCTAAACTAATTTCCAACCCTGTTGATCTCATCCGAAGCTCCGCCTTCAGAACGGTTTATCGCTTTCATCGCTTTACCAAAGCGCCAGCTAAAGCTAAGCCGTACAACTCTCGAATCCCATTTAACCGTAAACGGTTCAGTGGAATTCTCAAATGTTGAATAGCCATTATAGTTCACGAAATAAGTGAGGTCGCGGATGCTTAGCCGCAATGTGCCTTTCTTCTTCATTATCTGTTTGCCTACACCAATATTGAGCTCTCCTTGTGGTTCCAGCCATTCCTGCAGGTCTATCTGGCTTTTTGTTTGGAAATAGCCACTCAGTTCAAAGCTCCATCCTTTTTTAAGCTGGAACTGGTTGTTGATGCTGATGTTAAGCACGTTCACCCTTGCTGTGATCGGAGCATATACCACACCCTGGATCACTTTATGATTGTATATCGCTACGGCAGTAAGGTTCCACCATTTGGTGACAGCAGTTTGAAAGGTTTCGGAAATGCTGAAATTCTTGAACGAACCTACATTACCTCTTGTATAGATCATGACGTTCTTATTGGGATTACTGCTGCTGGAATCAATAATGAATATCTGCGAAAAATAATCCCTGAGGAAACTGTAAGAAACTTCCGTGGTAAGCTTTTGTTTGTATGTGTGGGCTACAGAAAAATTCCAGGTGTACTGTGGTTTGATGTAAGGGTTACCGGCTTCGAAGGTGTATTTGTTCAGGATGGTGATGAAAGGGTTCAGGTGCTGGAATGCAGGCCTGTCAATCCTTCTTCCTGCCCGGATGGTGATCGTGTTGTTGGTATCTAACTGGTAAGAGACGAATGCAGTAGGGAAGATGCTTCCATAATTCCGTTTGAATGCTGAGTCTTTTACAATAGCATTTCCAAGCTGGTTTGCTTTATAGAAAGTATGTTCATAACGCAGGCCAGCCTGCCAGTGCCATTTACCTTTTTCTGCATCAACACTTGCATAGGCAGCGCTGATGGTCTCATTATATAAAAAATGATTGCTGCGGCGCAGGTCAGGCTGCCAGGGGTCGTTATTGGTGGCTAAATAATACTCGGCAAGATTATCTGTTTTGTTGATCGCCGTTTTAAGACCGGTCTCAAGCAGGAATTTTTTAAACCGCTTGCTGTAATCTGCTTTAGCAGTAAAGATCTTGAGCCTGGAAGGGATATTTCCCTTCGTAGCATCAATGTCACTGCCCGGGTTGCTTAACTGTGTCTGGTATTGTTGGTTGCCCTTGATGGTGAAGTTCACATAATCAAGGTCAACAGCCAGTTCACTGCCCTTATTAAGTTTGAACCTGCCATTGATATTCACTCCGCCTCTTTTGAACTTGCGGTTATTATCACCCCAGGTGTTGATGGAAGAATCTATGTTGTAATAGGGGTCCATCCAGTCAATGGAACTGGTACTGGTTCCTTTCCTGCTGAAGAAACCGCCGGTGAATATAAGTCCCAATGTGGTGTTCTTATTCACAAAAAAATCGAGGCCCGTTTTAATATTATGTCCCAACTGGTTATTCCTTTGATAATTGGGTTGTTCCAACAGTACAGAATCCTCATTCTTGGTATTGTAATATGTCCTCAGTGTCCAAAGATCCATCTTCTCCCTGCTGGCACGCATGCCATAGTTCATGAACCAGTTTATTCTTCCATTGCGATAATTGAGATTGAGCGAATTTCCCGTTTTTGTAAAGAAGCCCTGTCCCAGGCTTAAGTTCAGCGATCCGTTGAAACCCTTTATTTTATTGGCTTTCATTTTAATATTGATGATACCGGCATTGCCGGCTGCATCATATTTGGCCCCGGGATTTTCGATCAGTTCAATTACATCTACCTGCGACGAAGGTATGCCTTGCAGGTAAGCCTGCAGGTCCTGTCCGCTCAATTGCGTTGGCTTGTTATCTATCAATAACGTAACAGAGGGTTTCCCTTTCATAATGATGGATCCATCCTTACTTACGGTTATGCCGGGAGATTTTTCCAATACATCCATCACCGAAGCGCCTGCATTTGAAATACTGGCTTCGGGGTTCACTACTGTTTTATCAGGAAGGAACTGGATGGCAGGTTTTTTTGATGTAACCGATACTTCATTCAACAGCTTACTCCTGGATCTGAGTGTGATGATATCAGCAAAAGAGGTTTTGTTCGTGAGGTCGATCAATGGGCTGTACGCATCACTATATCCTGCCTGGCTGGCACGAACAATGTATTTACCGGGATTGAGATCTATAAATTCGAAAATGCCGTTTGTGCCGGCAACTCCCGAACGAATGACCACCGAATCCTGGTTCAGTAAATAGACTGTGGAACCCGGTAGTGTATTTTTCTGTTCATTCGATACAGTGATCCGTATGTTCCGCTTATCCTGCCCCTGGGCAAAAATACTGGTACATGAAAACAATAAAAAAAGAGGTAAAATGATCTTGCGCATTGGCTATACGATTATCAACGAAAATATTACGGATAAGGGTGAATGATGTGCATTTTTATTTCAATGGTAATAAACCTATATAAACCAAAGGAAGAGGAAGAGGGTTGGGTCTTCGATAATGTCGTTTTCTTACATCGAAGGTTTGAAATTTATGGTTTTGTAGTTTATAGTTGAGCGCTTTTAGCTTGAGGATAACCTCAAACCACAAACCACAAACCACAAACCTCAAACCACTTATTGCTTCTTCGTTTTTTCCATCGGCAGTTTTTCATCACGGCTCCATTCCTGCATACTACCATCATATACCTTCATAGTATAACCAAGTGAACGCCCCACTACATAATCCACACAGGCAGTTTGCCCGATAAAACAATACAACACTATTTCCTTATTCTTATCGGGAGCAACGCTGGTAAAATTCTTTTCCAGTATGGCTGGCGCTTTAATGCTATTGGTAGAGTCAATCATATCAGTATAGGGGATATTGAGCGCTCCACTTATATGCCCGTCCCTGGGATTACCCGTAGCATCGCCATCATACCAGCGCTTCATCCTTGCATCTACCACCAGTTTCGATCCAGTATTCAATGCACCCAATACATATTCTTTATCTACCAGTACCGGGTTAATGCTGGCAACATAATTTCCTTTTTTATATACATTGGTATTATTGGTAACAGCATAGCCTGCTTTTTTCCAGGCTTCAATGCCGCCATTTAAATAGGATACTCTTCCCTGCAGGCCATAATATTCCAGTGAGCAGAACATTCTTGCAGTAATGGTAACATCCCCACCTTTATGGCACAGAACGATCTTTGAATTTTTGTTGATGCCCAGGTCCTGTAAATGTTTTGTGGCAGTCTTTACATCCACAGCGTTCATACTTGATTCGTATGTATCAGGTGCCAGCCAGTCGGCCCACAAAAAGCGGGAGCCTTCAATATGTTCCCTATCAAAATCGCCTTTAATAACAAAGCCCGTGTATAAAATTACCAGGTCGGGATCGTTTAAATTATCATTCAGCCACTGCGGCGATACGATAACGGGCTGCTGCGCCTTTACAGCAAAAAAGAATAAAAAGGCTATTAAGGATAAATATGTTCTTTTCATGATCGACAGTTTAATTACAAATTATCATTTGCCTGTTACAACGGGAAAATGTTTTTGATAAGCGGTTAAGAAGCTTGTTTTTTATTGAACCGGTGAGGCGGTTTTTTCCATTTGGCTTAGGGTCCCCGAATATTATTGTGTGCTTTGTGAGTCTTCCTTAGTGTTCTTTGTGGTAAAACCAGATCAACCACAAAGGGCACAAAGATTTTCACTAAGTACACAAAGTTGATCTCTGTATAGTGATCTGTTATCCGTTGTAATCCGCCGCATCTGTGTCATCAGTGTTCTATTTATTATTTGAACTCATAACCTGTCTCAACGAACACGCCATTCTTAACAACAAAACTGTTCTTACCAACTTTTAATATCTCTCCTTCCTTTAACCCCGAAAGATTGTACAGGTCTGCTTCTATTAAATGAACCGAACCTTTGGTCTTTCTTGCCAGGTTCAGGTAATCAATATTTACATTGAACTCGTTGGCGCCACACACCACTATCCTCACTGGTTTGGTAAGTTGATCCCATAACGCTTTATCTTTTATGGCTGCCCAGTTATCAGCTATCATCACCTGAAAATCAGTTGCCGGAAAAATTTTTTCTGCTTTCAGCAAAGCTTCTATATTATTTTCCGGGTAGTCGCCGCCACCGCCTTTTAACATGGTAGCTTTCATCAGGGCCTCCACTTCAGCATAGCTATTGCAGGTTTTATAATAAATGCCACCAGTACTGCCTATCTTTTTATCGGTATCAGGCATATTATCGCCGTCATTAAAAAATACAAAGTTCTTTGCTGAACTACCGATGGGATTTGTTTTTACCCAAAGCAAAAGCTGTGCAGTGTATTTGTACATACTGCCGGTAACATCGCCGACAATAGTTGCCTTATCCCACTTTGTTCTGTCCAGTATCTTTAAAATGGATGTATCAGGGATTCCGCTTATCCTGATGGTAACAGCCGGTTTTTCTGTAACTGTGACGGGCTTTTTAGGAATTAGTACATCTTCAGCAACCCAGTGGGGATAATAGATACGGATTGCAGTTGATCGCCTGAATTCTTTATACTCCGATTTATTTATCAAACCTTCATCCAAAGCATCTTTTGGGTCACGTACTATAAACGAGTCGAGCGGCGACTTTTTTGGAACATCGAAATCTACTGATGAAATACCGCCCCTGCCCACCTGTATATACCATTTGCCGTTTTGCAATTTGCGTGGTCGCTGTGCATATACTCTTTCCAGGGCGCTGGTTGCGCTATCTTTCTTCTTTGCTGTCGCTGGCTTTTCAGCAGGAGCAGGTGTGCCTGATTTTACAATTTCATCCAGCTTAACCACTTCTTTCTTTGCGTTCTCCACAGTTTGTTTAGGCCTGAACTTTACGACCAAACCATGAAACATCGTTATCGCTTTTTCTCTTAATGCACCATCAGTTTGCTGAAAGAAATTTACCTGTGCCAACTGGCCTTCTTCAATAAAGCGGAAACGTTTTAAAAAAGAGGCAACCCTGCTTTTATTCAGTGATACTAAAGAGGCATTGATGGGATAGTCCGTACAGGCCACATCAATAAAAATATCACCGGCAGTTTTTAAGCCAGCGGTGTCACCGGAAACTTCCAGGATATTGGAATAGCCAAAAGGCATGGTTACAATAACCTGTCCTGCTTTTATTTCTGCAGGCAAACTATACTTTTCAATAAAAACAGTTTTCTGACAAAGGCCTTTTGTTGATACGTGGAAAATGAGAAGAAGGAGGATGTATTTTTGCACAGGTGATAGATTATGCAGCAAGTTAATATTTTTATATCAACTTTCTTTTTCAAACGGGTCTCACAGCAATGAATGAAGCGTAGAACGGACTCGTTGATTTATGATTTGCTTACATCTTTGTAGTGTGGCGAGCCTGCCTGCAGTTAAAGGCATGAGTTGTAACTTTGGTTCGCCTGAAGAACAAGCCTTATCATCTCATATATTCCACAATAGATTATTTTTTTTCGGGCAAAGATGTTTTCCTGGTTAGCATCATGATAACAAATACTGCCAGGTACCATATTGCCACAAACGGGCCCCAGTCAATAGAACCTGCACTTTCGGGAGGTGTTGGAAAATGATACAGGTTGAAAGCAAGTAACAAAAGGCCTGATGCCAAACCTATAATGCCCGAAATTTTCCACAAGGCTGTTTTTTTGATCATACTGTAACCAAACAAAATGGTGGCAATAGATATTAATACATCCCAGGCAATATCCAGCCCGTAATGAATACTGTTTAACCCCTTATTTATTCTTTTACCTATATTAATTATTTCGGCGCTGCTTCCCTCCGGTGTTTTTTCGATCATTGAAAAAATAGATTGCTGTACAGTAAGCATCAATAATAAGGTAATGCCCCCGGCAATAGCGCTCACAACGGCTATCTGCAACCGTGGTGAAGAATCACCGGCTGACAGGAAATAATATATCCCTGTACAGCCAATTGCCAGCATGGGACCGAACCCAAATGCGGCAATATAAACCAACAGGTCGGGCATGGTTAAAAATGCGGCAGCAAAGTACATACAACCACCCAGCAGTCCGCAAATGGCTCCGGTTTTAATCCAGGTATTCAGTTGGGTTTCCTTATTCATAATTTTTTTTATTAAGTACTTGCTTAAGCAGGGGCCCTGATCCGCAATAATACGCAGCAGGTTATAATTTGTTACTAATGTAGGTAAAAAAATGTATAGGGCATAATCTCTCCCCGCCAACAACGTATTTAACGCTTACACTTTTCCTTCACCAGGCTTCAGGTCATTCCTCATTTCCGTACTTTTATACCATGATTCGCTGTTGCTGTATAGTTTATTTAACGCTGACAAGCCTGGTATGTGATGGGCAGCCCGATAAAATGAACTCCAAAATGAAGGCTTCGCTTGAAAGCCATATCGGAGAAAAATTCCACATCGAAAATATCACCGACAGTACAGGCAAAATAATTGAGCTTGATTTTACAGGTTCCGACATTACCATCATTGACCTTTGGTTTACCACCTGTGCACCCTGCATTGCCGAAATGAAACAATTCGCTGCATTGCTGGCAGGAAGAGAGAAAAAGATCACGGTCATGAGCCTGTCCATTAACCGGTTCGTTCCCTGGAAAAATGCATTGAGCGGAAAAAATAAAATATTCTCATTCCTAACTTCCGTTCCCAACTGGAAGCATTATATACTTCAATCGCCAGCCGGGGAAACCGGGGGTGTGATATCCAATACAAGGACAGATGAATTAAGGGAGAAGTATAAGGTACTTTTTTATCCTGCTTATTTTGTAGTTGATAAGGAGGGAAAGATACTGGCCCGCCCTCAAAGCGCTGTGACATTCATGACAGGATACAAATAAGTTTAGTTCCTTTATTTTTCCCGACAACTTTTTTTATGACTCTACCAACACCTGACCCTTAATTTATAACTCCTATTTCTTAATTTGCTTCTTATCTATGTCTCCCGATCTAAAAAAATTAGATAACCCCGCCTGGTATGCACTTACTGAAAGACATGCAAGGTTTGCACAGGGCACCGCCGGGTTCAGGCGCTATGACCCGTATATTGTTTTGTTCTCAGGGTTTGAAAGAGGAGCAAAGCATATTGCAGAACAGTTTGATGAAGTGATTGGAATTGGAGAATCTTTTTTTCTTTTTGATGATTATCCTGCATTACCCCCGGGTTATGAAGTAGAAAGGATTGTGCAATGTTTGCAGATGGTTTGTGAAAAACCGGTTGCTGTTGATATCACCGAAAATATTGTTCTGCTTAATGCATCAAACTATGAAGAGATGTACCAATTAGTTAGTGAAGTATTTCCCGGTTATTACCTGCCCGGCACACCGGTGATGGGAGATTATTATGGCATCTTCAAAGAAGGAAAAATAGTTGCCATTGCAGGGGAGCGGTTGTGTATGGATGGGCTTACCGAGATAAGCGCTGTGGTTACGCACCCCGATCATACAGGCCGCAAATATGCACAGCAACTGTGTACATACCTGGCGGATAAAAATTTGCAATCAGGCATTACGCCCTTCCTGCACACAGGCCATAAGAATGAAAGAGCCATTAAGATATATGAATTTTTGGGATACACAAAAAGAAGGATCATTCCTGTTACTAAAATAAAACGGGTGGCGATTTCATAATAAAACTTTGTTTCCGGGGTTCATGTGTCAGCAATCTTTTCCTTCCACCATTTTAATAATTCTTCCCTTTGGTCCGGTAATAACTTTTCCTTCAACCTGTTTCCATAATTGCTGAAGTTTTACCAATAAATTATTTGCTTCATCAAGGCTGTTCATTTCCAGTTCAACCAAAACATAATTGGGGTCATCGGTTTGGCGAAAAATTTTGTAACGTATCACACCTGATCGTTTGCGGCCCATAGGATCGCTGTCAAAGGCGTTTTTCCAGCCGGCATAATCAGGAACCGGGTGTTCAATTTGAAGAATGATCATAAAAATGATTTTTGGTTCAACCTATAAAGTTTGTAGTTTTTATTATTAGCCTCAACCCGACGGTTACAAACACTGCTTACTGATCTAATTTAAATTCATTTTCCTTCAGGTCAATATTATGCTTTGCGGCAAATGCCTTTTGTGCATCCTGGAAACTTTTGTCAAACACGGCTTCCTTATCAGTGATTTTTTTTACAATTTCATTTGTCTCTTTATTTCTTTCCCCACTGCTCTTTATTGAGCTGAAGGAAAGGGAGACCAGTTGTTTGTATTCATTGGCGGCAATTCCTGAATAAAAAAAAATAAACGTATGGCATTTGCTTTAAGGGCTGTATCACCCTTAAATGGGGTCATCAGCTTCACATTGTTAACTGATGAGTCGGCCCGGGCTATAATTCTCATTCGGGATTTGTGTACTTCTGCCGAATCGTTTGAATTAGTGAATACACTGATGAATTCTTTCAGCGATTCACCGATTTTTAACTGCTCTTCAACAATATAGTCGTTGTATTGAACTGCGGTTGAAAATGTTTTTTGTGCATGCAAATGGGTTGTTAGGGCAAGTATGCAGCATAAGGAAAGGATCAGTTTCATTGGTATGTTTTTTGGTTTTATTGTTTCATGCCTGCAGGTATCTCGTTTTGAGCTTTAACTACAAAACTTGCAGCGCCGATCTCTTTATCATTCTTTTTATTATATACTGTGATTGTCACCCGGCCCGGCTGGTTAACTTTTGCAATAAACCTGCCGTCGGGTGTGGTGATGATATTACCCTTCGTTATCATCAGGTTTATATTGCTGTTGCCAACCCTTTTCACATCAACTGTAATCTCATTGTCGATACCTGCAAACAGTGTATAAGGTACTTTTGAACTCACCTGGAAATTGTCCTGTTCAACAAGGAATGTTATCGGCTGTTTGCGGTATGCATTCACAGCTTTGCCATTTTGGATTGCGGGTGTCCAACTTCCTGATCTTTCTATCACCCGTACCACTTCATTTTCCATACCATAACCAAGGTTGGTAAGCGCTTTGATGTTTGATACAGCCCCGTCTTTGCCAACCACAAATTGCACTTCTACTGTGTATTTACCAATGGGGGCGCCATTATCAATGGGCACTGCGGTCCTTAAATTCTTCATAAGAAATGTTCTCCACGCAGGTTCACCACCGGGAAATGAAGCTTCAGTTTCTACTCTTACAAAGTCGTTTGAATTTACGGTAACAGAATCGGTTGAAGCCGAAACCTGTGCATGTGCGTTTGCACAAAGGAATAAACAAAAAAGCAAGAGGGCCTTAGCAGGGTTCATACAAGTTATTTTCCGAAAGATAATTTTTTATTTTGTACAAAGGTTTATCACATACTAAATAGTTAACCCTTTCCACCGAGTAACCTTAATTCCATATTCTCATAAGTATTTTTTTCTGCCGGGTTTTTGGCCAGGTACAGCAATGCTTTCGCCAATGGTACAGAACCAATGATCTTACGGGGAGTCAGCAGTTCAATCAATGGGAAAAAAGGAATGGCCAGTTTATAAGCAAACGGCGCTCTTTTATTTTTATGTTTAGGCCAGATGGCATCGGGCCGGGCGATAGTTACTTTTTTTAATCCAGATCGCAGCAGGGCATTCTCTGTTTTCCCTTTTAACCTTGCAAAAAGTACTTTACTTTTTTCTGAACGATCGGCGCCATTGCCACTTAAAAAAACAAAATGTATTAAAGGGTTTATCGCCAGCATGGCCTTGGCGGCAGCAATGGTATAGTCATAAGTTATAACGGCATATTGCTCTTTGCTTACCTGCAACTGCGATATACCCAGGCACCAGATGCAGGCATCACAATTTTTGAAATGGTCTTTCACATCATCATACAATGAATAATCATCGTGTATTATTGTTGTGATCTTGGGATGTGTTATTTCCAATGGTCGTCTTACCAGCGCAATGATACCTGTTATCGTATCATCAGCAATTGCCTGGCGAACCACTTCGGAACCGGCCATGCCTGTTGCGCCTGTTATTAATATTTTCATTGAAGTAGATTTTAAAAGATGAATTAATCTTTTTCAGTCAAATTTTGTCAATTGATTTTTCTTCGACAAGTTTTGAGTTGATGTAGAAAGCTATCTACAAATTTCTATATTTTGTTTCAACTTATCCACATTAATTGAATGAGCTGTTTTGTTATTACATAATTACAATTCAAAAAAATATATTTGAAAAATACTTTTTTTAAAACTAAAACCAAACGTATGCTTAAAAGAATCTCCTTCCTTTCTTTTTTACTCGCATTCATTTCATCATTTTCATTTGCACAGGTGCAGCAGGTTACAGAAAATCCTGCCGGCATTTCGGCAAGACTGCAATTTGAAATTGATATTACCAAAGACCCCGCACTTGGTTATGTACCAAAGAGCAGGCTGGTGGATGCCTATCGTGTAAGAGCAGAGCGTATAAAACAAAATAACACCGCATCACTTTTTTCGTGGACAGAACGTGGACCCGACAGTGATGCGGTTGGCCCGAGCAATGGAAACACACGGCCGGGTAATGGTAAAACATCGGGCAGGATGAGGGCCATTTGGGAAGACCTTGGCGATGCTACCGGTAAAACCGTTTGGGTTGGTGGTATAGATGGTGGTTTATGGAAAACGAATGACATAACGGCCAACCCGGCTACCTGGTCACTTGTAAATGATTTTTTTGGTAATTTATCTGTTGCCAGCATTTGCCAGGACCCCACTGATATTAACATCATGTATTTTGGCACTGGTGAAAAAGCCATTAATGCCGATGCAGTTAGAGGAGCAGGAATCTGGATGAGTAGCGACCATGGTGTTACCTGGAATGTAATGCCGGGTACAGCCAATTTCTGGAATGTGAGTAAGGTGATTTGCGATGTTAATGGTAATTTATATGTTGGATGCAATTCTATTTCCAACACCGCCGGCTTGCAGCGTTATACAAAAGCCACCGGCACCTGGACGAATATTACTCCATCCGGCCTTGATCCAAGAGTGCCTGATATTGAACTAAGCAGTACCGGAAGATTGCACGTCACATGCGGATATTATAATACTGCTGCGGCAAATTCGGGCTATCGTTACACAGATAACCCAGCTACGGTAACTGCATCAGGCTGGACAAGTCCTGCTACAACATTCCCTACTCAATATAATGTTGCGCTGGCCAGTAATGGTAATACATTATATGCATTACCTTCTAATTCCTCCTGGCAGGTACCTACTATATATAAATCAACCAATGGTGGTGCCAACTGGTCGGCTATAGGAGCTACACCATCTTTTACCAGTGGCCAGGCATGGTATTGTATGGCAGTTGCTGTTGACCCCAATAATGCAAACAATGTAATTGTAGGCAGTTTGGATTGTTATAAAACTACCAATGGTGGCACCAGTTGGACAAAAATTTCTGAATGGGTAGGCACTACCGGTCAGTATGTTCATGCCGACCAGCAGATAATTACCTGGCGTAACAATAATCAGGTGTTGTTTGGCAGCGATGGTGGAATTCATTATTCAGCCAATGGTGGCACCAACATCAGCGACCGTAACCAGGGTTTACGAATCAAACAGTTTTATGCCGTAGCAGTTCATCCCACATCTGCCAATTATTTTTTAGCAGGCGCACAGGATAATGGCGTACACCAGTTGAATAATGCCGGTATGGGCGCTTCGGTAGAAGTTACCGGCGGCGATGGTGCCTTTGTACATATTGACCAAAACCAGGGGCAATACCAATGGGGCTCTTATGTATATAATCAATACCGGCGCAGTACCAACAGCGGTTCATCATGGACATCAGTAAACTATTCCAGTTCAGCTGGTCGTTTCATCAATCCAACCGACTATGATGATGCCAACAATATTATGTACTGCAGTGGTAATGCCAATGCATTTGTACGATGGAGCAATCCGCAAAGCGGAAGCACTTTTACTTCTGTAACCATGAGTGGATTGAATTCGGGCAGGGTATCGGCAGTTAAGGTTTCTCCTTATACCAACCACACGGTATTTTTTGGCGGTGGTGGAAGCGGCATTACACCATCTTTGATCAAAGCTACTGCTGCTAATGCCACACCTACTTTCACCAGTATCATCGGTACCGGAATGACAACAGCGAGTGCAAACATTTCCTGCATCGAACTCGGAACGAATGAGCAGAACATCATTGTAGTTTATTCAAACTACGGCGTAAGCAATGTTTGGGTAACAACTAACGGCGGCACTTCCTGGACAGCTATTGACGGTAACCTGCCCGATATGCCGGTAAGGTGGGCCATGTTCTATCCCGGTGATGATACAAAAGCCATCATCGCTACCGAAACAGGTATCTGGCAAACATCTTTAATAAATGGCGCTTCAACCGTTTGGGATCCGGAAACAGGGTTCCCTAATGTGCGTACCGATATGCTTCAATACAGGACCAATGATGGTTTATTGGCTGCTGCAACACACGGCAGGGGGGTTTTCAGTACTATCATCGGTGCAGCGCCATCATGCGGAACTGTTACCGGTCTTGCATCATCAGCCATTACCAGTACAACTGCCACGATTAGTTGGACCGCTTTAAGCGGTGCGTTGAACTATGATGTGGATTATAAATTAAATTCTTCAGGCACCTGGATCAATGCGGCTACTGCTACTACCAATCTTTCTGTTGCTTTGAGTGGCTTAACTGCCTCTTCGCTTTACGACTGGAGGGTGAGAGCTAATTGTGCCGGCGCCACAGGCGCTTATGCACAGGCACAGTTTACTACGGCTGCTCCACCAAGCTGTAGCGCCCCAACAGGATTGTCTTCATCATCCATCACCTCAACCAGTGCTACTATTAGCTGGACTGTTGTAAGCGGCGCTGCTAATTATGATGTGGATTATAAATTGAATTCTTCGGGCACCTGGATAAATGTAGCAACGGCTACTGCATCTACTTCTGTTGCATTAAGTGGCTTAACGGCTTCGTCATTGTACGACTGGAGGGTAAGAGCAAATTGTACATCCATAGGTTTAAGCAGCAACTATACACAGGCACAGTTTACTACAGCTGCTCCACCAAGCTGTAGCGACCCAACAGGATTGTCTTCATCATCCATCACCTCAACCAGTGCTGCTATTAGCTGGACTGCTGTAAGCGGAGCTGCTAATTATGATGTGGATTATAAATTGAATTCTTCGGGCACCTGGATAAATGCAGCAACGGCTACTGCATCTACTTCCGTTGCATTAAGTGGCTTAACGGCTTCGTCATTATATGATTGGAGAGTAAGGGCAAACTGTACTGCAGTTGGATTGAGCAGCAGTTACAGCCAGGCACAGTTTACAACGGCTACAGCTGTTACCTGCCCTGGTCTATTGGATGTTAGTACAAACGGAACAGCAAGTGGTGCAGCCACTATTCCATTCAATACGGATGTAAAAGGCTTAATAAGCCCCACGGGAGATAACGATTACTACAAGTTTGTAATCACTACCGGCGGCACGGCTACCATTACGTTAACCACACTGCCGTTTGATTATGACATTCGTTTATACAGCAGTAACGGAACCACACAACTTGCCATTTCACAAAACGGCGGCACCGCCAATGAAACCATCACCCGTACATACACGGCAGGTACTTATTATGTCAGAGTGTATGGATACAATGGAGCAAACAGCGCCACATCCTGCTACACTTTAAAAGTGCAGTTGGGAACAGCTACCGTACAGGAGTTGCCGGTGGTTTCCACGCCGGATGTGAAAGTGAAATTATTTCCTAACCCGGTTGCAGATAAACTGAGTGTGTACATTGTAGGTGATAACAGCCGAAAAGAACTGAAGTTGTACGATCTCAACGGCAGGATCATTTATGCGCAAACTGTAAATGATATGTTCACTACACTTGACCTGAAAAAAATTGCCAAGGGACTTTACTTTGTAAAAATTGTGAAAAGCGATGGCAAGGTTTTATACAGCGAACGGGTAGTTAAAGATTAAAGGTTGAATTTATTTTAATGAATGCGCCCCGCTTTATGGGGCGCTTTCATTTTACACGATTTGTAAAACAGGCGATTATATATTCCTGCGTATTATCCCCAAAGGGCTTTTACTAAAAAAATCGGCGGTTTCTCTTATAAAAATCAATGGCCATCACCTTACTTTTATAATGCATTTTTAAGCAAAAAAAACTGTACTATGAAAAACTTTACAATTCTATTACTTGTTGTGATCTTCCTGGCTTCCTGTGCACAATCTGTTACCACACAGCAGGCGGCTGCCCGTAATTACAGGGGTGTAAGAGGGATCAGGTAAACAGGTGATTTTGCATGAGATTTTAAAGCTGCGGTAAAACCATTTATTGCAGCTTTTTTGTTTAGGTAACGGCCTTGTTGCAGAACAGCAATTTGTTGTCATGCCGTTAACATTCTATTCCGCTCATTTCAATATCTTTAAGTTTTAAATTCAGGTTACCAGTTTTAACGCAGTAATGATCAGAAAGGTTTTTTATAGCGGGGTATGCAGTATGTTTTTTTTATTATTGTGTAAACCCCTTGCCGCACAAGAAACTTCCTCAAAGGACGATACATTTTTTCTCGCCAAAAAGAAAGGATTACTGGGCCGCCTGGGAAAATCCATTTCCACTACAGCACATGGCGAAAACCCGGTAAAAGTAGAGAACCCGTTCCTGGAATACCAGGGAAAGATCATCCGCTCCATTGAAACCATAATACTTGGTTTTGAATACGACATCAATGATACCAGCAGGGTGAGAACAGGAATTGCTGTAAACGCAGGTAAAGCACTGCATAGGAACACTTCATCAAAAGTCATTCGTAATAATCTTTTTTTTACTGAAGGAGACCCTGTATATCCCTACCTGCTTGCCGATAATGAACACTACCTGCGGGAACTACCTTATACAAAAGATGCAAGGATAATGGTAAGTTATGCTGCCGGCAGTATTGATTCGGTGGATGTGGTAGTGCTTACCAAAGATGTTTTTTCCATCGGCGCAAAAATTCTGATAAGTAACAGGGAAAAAGGCAGGGGAGAATTAAGGGAAGAAAATTTCATGGGCAGTGGAACAAGGTTGTTGGTAAGCGGCTATCATGAAAAAAGCCGGTATCCGCAAACAGGCATTGGCGCCGAATTAATAAGAAGAAATATCGCTGGCTCGTTCATTGACTGGACATCGGGATACAAAGATTATAATTATGCTTTCAGCAGTGGACGCAACCAGGAAACCATTGTGTATACCCGGTTTGAAAAACCAATGGTGACTGCCTATATCCCCACTACCGGCGCTTTGGAATGGAGTTACCAGCGAACAAGAAATGTGTATGACGTCGATTCGCTTTACAGGAGCGACATAAAATATGCTTATTATAAGGTAGATGCCTGGTTTGGTTACAGCCTGGACAGCAGGCGTTTGCTATATGCTAATAAACAAATAAGAGTGCATCGTTTCATTGCCATTCGTGGGTTTAAGCAACACTTCCTCAGCTTGCCCACCCGGTACCAGAAAGTATATGACTACCGCTTTACAGATTTTACCGGGGCGCTGGCTTCACTCAATATTTTTAAACAGGTATTTTATAAGACCAGTTTTATTTATGGGTTCGGTATCAGCGAAGACATCCCCGAAGGGTTCAATTTTGCACTTACGGGTGGGTTTGTAAAAAAACAAAATACCAAAAGACCTTACAGTGGTTTTGATGCCACGCTGGCAAGATTCAATAATAAGGGTTTCTACAGCAACTTTACTTTGAAGCTGGGGGGATATTATTATCATAGCCGTTTTGAAGATGTCGATCTTTTATTCTCGGTAGATCATTTTACCCGCCTCAGGAAACTGAACAGGGCCTGGTACAATCGCCTTTTCATTGGCTCGGCCATTACTGCCCAGGCAAATCCGTCGCTTAATTCACCATTATACCTCAACAGTGATTACGGACTCCCTTATTTCAATAATGGCAGTGTTAGTTCCGACCTGAGGGCAACGGTAAAAGGCGAATCTGTTTTTTATAATACTACCAAGATACTCGGCTTTCGCTTTGCTCCATTTTTGTTTACCGATGTAAGCCTGGTGAAACCATATAAGATGGGTCCGCAAAAAAGTGATGTATATACTGCATTAGGCGGGGGAGTACGTACCCGTAACGAAAACCTGGTATTCGGCACCATTGAACTCAGGACCTATTACTTCCCAAGACTTAATGGAAATATGAATCCATGGAAAATAGAACTGAACAGCAATATCAGGTTTAAATACAAAAGCAGCCTGATCAGCCGCCCCAATTTTATTATTGCTAATTGATCCGTCTTCGCATTAGTGAAGGCCGGCAATATATATAGCGAAAGAAATAAGATTACATCAGGTCAAGCGCCTTGGCTAAAAAGGTAGTATTAAAGGGCAATACCATTGAGCAATAAGAGCCAATGGGAGACCAAAGCACTGCAAAAAAAGCAGCAACAGAAAGTAGGAATAATACCCAGTACAGGCCGGTTCTCTTTTTGGTTGTTTCCATCTGAATGATTTTATGCAAATATAAGGCAGAACTTTCTATCTGCTGTTTTTTATAAGATTCTGTGTCAAATTTTTTTGTAAAGTGGTATATTGCCGTTTCGTTTTAACCCTTTCGGATGATTGTACATTTTTATTTGCGCTATTCCACTAAGTTTGGACAGACGCTTTTGGTGAGTGGCAATACGAAGGAACTGGGCAATGGGGATATCTCTAAATCCTTCCTGCTTACCTACCTTAACGACCAGTTATGGCATGGCAGCATTGAGATCAACAGCAAACAGGTAACGGAACCTATAACCTATAAATATATATTACAGGATGAAAAGGGAGAACAGGTGCCGGAATTTGGCGATGACCGTATTGTTGATATCGCTAAGATAAAGGCAGGCCGCATCGTTTTGTCTGATGTATGGAATCATACCGGCGATTTTGAAAATGTTTTTTTTACCTCGGCATTCAGGGATGTACTGCTTAAAGAAAGAACTGGTAAATACCCGGCACAAAAAATTCCCGCTAAAGCATACACACATGAGTTCAGGGTGAAAGCGCCTTTGCTGCACGAAGATGAGATTCTTTGCATCAGCGGGTCATCAGCCGCCCTGAACGAATGGGATAAAACAAATGTGATACTGCTTACCAATAAAGATAACTGGTGGGTAACCCGTATCAACCTTTCTAATGTGCAGTTCCCGGTCGTTTATAAATATGGTGTGTATAACAGCAGGGCAAAAAAGTTCATCCGGTTTGAAGAGGGTAATAACAGGATATTATTGAATGAAGACCTGGTCAATACCATTGTTATCAACCATGATGGCTTTGCAAAAGTGAATACTGCTAACTGGAAAGGTACCGGGGTGGCCATTCCTGTTTTCAGCCTTCGCAGTAAAAAAAGTTTTGGTACAGGTGAGTTCACCGACCTTAAGCTACTGGTTAACTGGGCTAAAAAAACAGGGATAAAGATGATACAGTTATTGCCTGTTAACGACACCACAGCCACTTATACCTGGAAGGATTCTTATCCCTATTCAGCCATTTCGGCCTTTGCCCTTCACCCGCTTTTCCTCAATCTTGAAGACCTGGCCGGCAAAGAACATGCAGCAGTGGTAGATGCGCTGGCATCAAGAAAAAAACAACTGAATAAACTGGCCGAGATCAATTATGAAGAAGTGATGGAAAGTAAAATGGCTGCCATCCGTGAGTTATACCGGCTCAGGAAAGAAAGCTTCAGGAATGAAGCAAACTTCTTTACATATTTTGAACTGAACCGGCACTGGCTGGAGCCTTATGCGGCCTTTTCTTATTTAAGGGATAAATACAAAACAGCAGATTTCAGTACCTGGAAGACACATGCGGTTTATAAAGAAGAGGAGATGCGTAAACTGGTAGCTCCTTCGCAGAAACATTATGATGAAATAGCGTTGCATTACTTTACACAGTACCACCTTCACCTGCAGTTGAAGGAAGCCACTGAATATGCACACAAAAATTCAGTCATCATCAAGGGCGATATCCCTATCGGTATCTGTCGCAACAGCGTGGATGCATGGATAGAACCGGAACTGTATCATATGGATGAACAGGCAGGTGCGCCACCAGATGCGTTCACAGCCAAGGGACAAAACTGGGGGTTCCCAACCTATAACTGGGAAGCCATGCAGAAAGATGATTTTACCTGGTGGCGCAAGCGTTTTGAGCAGATGAGTAATTATTTCGATGCCTTCCGCATAGATCATATACTCGGCTTTTTCCGAATCTGGAGCATTCCTGCACATGCCGTAGAAGGCATCATGGCCAGGTTTGTTCCTGCCCTTCCCGTATCCATCAATGAGATATTTGAAAAGGGTATCGCTTTTGAAAGGCATCGTTATACACAACCTTATGTGACAGATCCCATCCTGCTGGAGATATTTGGCGATAAGAAGAAAGATGCGGTGAAGAAAACTTTTTTCACAGGCAATAAACTCAAAGAGAATTTCAATACCCAACGCAAGGTGGAAGATTTTTTTTCGAAGAACGATACTTTCGGTCATTCCGTAAAGCAGGGATTATATGATATCATCAGCAACGTCATTTTCTTTGAAGTGGACAATTCGAACGGGCAGAAGTTTCATTTCCGGATCTCTATGGAAGAAACCTCATCTTTTAAACACCTGGACAAGCATTCGCAGGATGAACTGCGTAAACTATACATTGATTATTTCTATCACCGGCAGGATGAGCTTTGGCGCAAGGAAGCCATGAAAAAGCTTCCGGGCCTTAAACGTAACACGGCCATGCTGGTTTGTGGCGAAGACCTGGGCATGGTGCCGCATTGTGTTCCGGAAGTGATGGAGCAGCTTGGGATACTCAGCCTGGAAATACAGCGTATGCCTAAGAAAACCGGGATAGAATTTTTTCATCCCAAGGATGCCCCTTATTTAAGCGTGGTATCTCCATCTACACATGATATGAGCACCATTCGTGCCTGGTGGGAAGAAGACAGTTTTAAAACAAAACGTTTTTATAACCTGCTGATGGGACATAATGGTGAACCTCCTGCATTTTGTGAACCCTGGATAAATAAGGAGATCATCCTGCAGCACCTGTATTCTCCTGCAATGTGGAGTGTTTTTCAATTGCAGGACCTCATGGGCATGAGTGGCTCCTTCCGCAGAGAAGATCCGATGGAAGAAAGGATAAATAACCCTTCGCAGTCGGAACACTACTGGAATTATCGCATGCATATTAATCTTGAAGACCTGCTTAAAGAATCGGCTTTCAATGATGAGTTAAAGGGTTATGTGGAGGCAAGCGGGAGATGATTGTGCTGTCATTCTGAGCGATAGCGAAGAATCTCCTGAGGTACTGTACATATGTTCATCATTTATTCCGTTGCCTGGCAGATTCCTCCGCAGCCTGTGCTGAGGAACGAAGCATCTCATTGTTCGTATATGAGATCCTTTGCTGACGCTTCCACGCCATTTGGCGGGACAGGCAGGATGACAAAACGCTATACGATGAAAGTAAAATACAAAACATACAACCTTCCCTTCCATCATCCATTCACCATTTCCAAGGGAACAAAAACACATCAACCCACCTTTATTGTTGAAATTGAGTTCATGGGCATAAAGGGTTACGGCGAAGCGCCTGCCATCAGTTATTATAATATTCCGTTAGAGAAAATGGAAGAAGACCTTGAACGTAAAAAAGTATTTATAGAAAAATTCGCTTTCTCCGACCCGGAAAGGTACTGGCACTACCTGCACCATTTATTTCCGGCAAACCCGTTTTTGGTTTGTGCTCTGGATATGGCTGGCTGGGATATTTATGGTAAGCTGAAAAGAAAACAGTTATATGAATTATGGGGATTGGATACTGCGACTGCCCCTTTAACTGATTACACCATTGCCATAGACAGCATTGAAAAGATGGTGAAGAAAATGAAAGAAAAACAATGGCCCGTGTATAAAATAAAAGTGGGTGTGGAAGAGGATATAAAAATGGTAAGTGAATTACGCAAACATACCGATGCCGTTTTTCGTGTGGACGCCAATGCCGGCTGGACTCTGGAACAGGCGCTTTTAAAAATTCCTGTTTTAAAAGAACTGGGTGTTGAGTTTGTGGAACAGCCCCTGGCAAAAGATGACCGGGAAGGAATGAAGGTTTTGTTTGAACAGTCTCCACTGCCGTTGATGGCAGATGAAAGTTGTGTTTCTGAAGCCGATGTGGAAAAATGTTACGGGTACTTTCATGGTATCAATATTAAATTAACGAAGTGCAGCGGCATTACACCTGCACGCAGGATGATAACCAAAGCAAAAGAGCTTGGTATGAAAGTGATGGTGGGTTGTATGAATGAAAGCTCGGTGGGTACGGCTGCTATTGCTCAGCTTGCACCCCTGCTTGATCATGTGGATATGGACGGGCCATTATTACTGGCAGAAGATATTGCAGCAGGAGTGAAGTTTGACTTTGGTAAAATTATTTATACAGATTCTCCGGGCCTGGGCATAGTGGTTGAACAATTCTAGAAAAGTAAATATCTGTTATTGGCGGGTTGGTTTATACGCCGGGTATCATCCCATCTTATTG
The DNA here is from genome assembly GCA_964439615.1 of uncultured Ferruginibacter sp. Classification (GTDB taxonomy): domain Bacteria; phylum Bacteroidota; class Bacteroidia; order Chitinophagales; family Chitinophagaceae; genus Ferruginibacter. Next base: position 31,807 of record CAYTQB010000022.1, read on the forward strand.
CCCGGCTGTGAAGACCCCGGCGGAACATCCATAAGGCGCACTACTGGCGCAGATAAGCGGCATGGGTAAGGCAGCAAATGAGTATCTGTGCCACTAAGATAATTTAATGGCACAGATACGCCAGCACACATTGCTATTCTGCATATCTGCGCCAGTAGGGGAATTTTTTATTCCCATGGGTGGCGCAAATCGGGCTACGAATTGGAACGGCTTGCCATCCAATTTTTATAACCTCCCTTCAGATCATTTACTTTCCTGAAACCCATCTTTTTCATTTTACGGGCTGCCAATGGGCTGCGGTGACAGGTCTGGCAGTAAACCAGTACCGTTTTATTCCTGTCCAGTGTGTCAACATCCCGGCCAATATGAAAATTTAAATAACTGAAATTAACAGCACCACGCAAATGAGAGCGATTGTATTCTGCAGCCGTGCGAACGTCAATCAGGTAATAATTACTGCTATCTCTTAAAAAAGCCGCATATTCAGCCGGGCTGAGTTTGCTATACGAAAAATCTTTATTGCTGCGCACGGTAAAACAACCGCCAGTTCCGTACAGTAAAAAGGAAAATAAAATCAGGTAAAGCAGTCTCATTGTACACAAGTTAATGATTTATCAATTTAGTTTAATCTCCGGGATTGGAGCATGTGGGGTTGCCGCAGTCTGGTCTCCCGCCCAACGACGATTTAAATTGAACTTCATTTTATTTTTTATTTATGAAGTATGCTGCCCGTTGGTCAAAGCCCAGACGGCGGCAATTACCTACGGAGGCAAAAACAGCGGAAATGGAGGCGAAGACCAACAGTGGCGAAAAAGATTGTGTTCCGGTCGGTGGGACACCGACCAAAGAGAAAAAAAATATTTTCGTACATTCAGGTATGGATAAAAGAACCTTTATAAAAAATATCTCTCTGCTTGGCATTACTCCCGCCTTCAGCCATTTGGATAAATGGATAGCAAAGTATGAACACATACAACCGGAAACACTGGCCGCAGATGAAGATTTCTGGGAAGGCATCCGAAAAGGGTATCGCCTGAAGCCGGATTATATCAACCTTGAAAATGGATACTATTGTTTTCTTTCAGAGGAAGTCCTGGAAAGTTTTATCAGCCATGTACGGGAGGTGAATTACCAGGGTTCTTACTATATGCGTACAAAAAGGTTTGACGACAATAAAGCCATGGCCGAAAAACTGGCGGCACTGGCAGGATGTTCCAATGAAGAGTTAGTGATCACAAGAAATACAACGGAATCGCTGGACCTGGTGATAGGTGGCACACATTGGCAGCCGGGTGATGAGGCTGTAATGGCCGAACAGGATTATGGCGCTATGCTCGACATGTTTAAACTGGTGGCCAAAAGACATGGTGTTATCAATAAGATCATTTCCATCCCCAATCATCCTGCTTCAGATGAAGAGATCGTGGATCTCTATGCCAATGCTATCACTGGTAAAACTAAATTGCTGATGGTATGCCATATCATCAACATTACCGGCCAGATACTTCCTGTGCAAAAGATCTGCGATATGGCGCACAGCAAAGGTGTAAAGGTGCTGGTGGACGGGGCACATGCTTTTGGTCATTTCCGATATTCCATTCCGGATTTGCATTGCGATTATTATGGCACCAGCCTGCACAAATGGATGAGTGTTCCGCTTGGTTTAGGTTTCTTATATGTAAAAAAAGAAAACATTGCAGACATATGGCCCTTGCTGGGCCCGAACTCTGCTTACAAGGAAGATGATATTCGCCGGTTGAATCATACCGGCACACCTCCTGTTCATACTTACCTGGCCATAACAAATGCAATCAATTATTATCTGAAAATTGGTGCTGAAAGAAAAGAAGCCAGGCTTCGCTACCTGCAGCATTACTGGACAGATAAAGTAAGAAACCTGGAAAATGTAATTGTAAATACCCCTGCACATGCTAAACGTTCATGTGGCATTGCCAATGTGGGTATCACGACTATGAAACCTGCAGATCTTGCAGATGTATTGCTGAAAAAATATAAAATTTATACAGTGGCTATTGATTATGCCAATGTGCATGGTTGCCGCATTACCCCCAATGTTTATACCACTCCAAAAGAATTAGATCAGTTTGTAAAGGCATTGATTGAGTTGGCAGTAGTTTAAGGTTAATGAAAAAACTATTGTCAGGTTTTTATCCCTTTTATTACATAAAATTTTCCATCTCTTTGCCGTTGTTGGTGTTCGAGCCTGTGGCTTTTGCGCCAGTAGGGGTATGTGGTGCACAAATACCGGGCACAGTCCGGTAGAATTAAACGGCATCAAGTGATCCCACTGAGTTTATGTTTGGGTTTAATGATTTTGTTGGGAACACTTCCGCCAGTGGGGTTTTATTGCCGCCGTCTGGCCTCCCGACCAATGGCGATTTAAATTGAACTTCATTTTATTTTTTATTTATGAAGTATGCTGCCCGTTGGTCAAAGCCCAGACGGGGCAATTACCTACGGAGGCAAAAACAGCGGAAATGGAGGCGAAGACCAACAGCGGCGAAAACAGTTTACCTACCCGGCAGGACGGTAACGCAACCTTGTAGAAGACGTTGTTGGGAAGAAGTTGTGGGATCATTGGAGTAATATTAATTTTTCTCTGACTTCATAAGGAATATCCTTCAAATCTCTTATTTCAATTGAGCCTGTGGGGCTTGAATTAATAGGGGTTAAAATGCCATTTATATTATTCCTTCTTGCTGGAAGCGCCCACATGCATCCCGTTAATGGATCTATGATAAGCATTCCAATAGCGCCACCAATCAAAATATTCCCAAAATAATATTCGCTTAGTATAAAATCTATTGGATATATTTTTTCTGAGTAACCCGGGGCCGAAAGCCTGATAAGATAACTTGCTTTTTTGAAATATCCATTGCCCGATTTTAATGTTACTACTGCAGGGGTTGTTCCTTTAAAAATTGTATCCCCCTTTTTGTTTGTAATTATTATGTTAGCTGCATTAGGAGTTGACTTAATTGTAATCGGGTATTTTGATTTTCCAAAAATTGTAGCGCAGCTCGAAATGCTTAAGGAAAAAAGTAAAACCCAAAAGGCGTGAATTAAAACTTTATTCATTGGTTGCTTTTTGAAAGATTTAAGTAATGTTATGACAACTTACGTACAATTCATAAATATAAACAAAAAATAAAGCTATTGCAAAAGAACAATACGTCATTAGCTAAAAGCCAGACGGCAATGCAACGGCTTTCCTAGGCTGCAGAAGAAAGGGGTACCCGTGCCGACATAAAAGCTTTTAAATTGTTAGATTGGCTGTTGTTATTGTAACTGAATTAGTGGGCACAGATACACCAACGCTCTTTTTCGCCCTGCATATCTGCGTCAGTAACTGTATGTCGCGCCAGTTGGGGGAAGTATGCCAGGTCTCAATTCGTCGTTGGTCAAAGCCCAAACTACAGCAATGAGCGATTTACCTGCGGCGGCAGAAAGCCATTGGCCGAAGGTTTAAACTATTAAGGATAAAAACTAAATTATAAATTAAGAAAAAAATATTTTTGCTTTTAGATTACATATGACACTACATATCATTCATCTACCCAATAGAAAGGATAGACTAGAAATTTTAAAAAAAGAGCTGGAAATACAAAATATAACAGATTATCGAATTTGGGATGGGATTATTGATCCGAAAAATCCATGCAGAGGCATTTCACAGGCACATAAACAAATAATCCAATTTGCCAAGCATGAAAATTTAACCGAAGTTTTAATTGCAGAAGATGATATAAAATTCACTTCGACTTCCGCATTTGCCTTTTATCTTAAAAACAAGCCGGTTAATTGCGACATATATTTAGGTGGCATTATTTGGGGGAAACTGAAAGAAGATAACAGTGTAAATGATTTCTCAGGGACTACTTTATATTTAGCGAATCAAAGATTTTATGATGTTCTTTTATCATTACCAGAAGATAAAGACTATGACAGAGCTTTAGCAATGAAAGGGAGATTTATTGTGTGCAACCCAATGGTTGCAGTGCAACATAGCGGGTTTAGTGATAATCAAAAAAGGAACATCGATTTTGGGCCATATACAAGGAGGGCAAATTTATATATAGAATAATACTCACGCTCCAATAAAATTCTTCATATCCTCTATTATAAAATAGACACTAGGTGGTGAGTAAAAACTAGAATGAGAACCAATCCATTCTTCTATATGTTGATTTTTATTGAGGTTAGTAAATTCATTTACTAAATAATCCTTTAAGTGTGCTTCAGTATCATTCATCTCTTTCCAAATTGAACTTCTATTTTCAAGAATAAATACAATATCTTCAAAATCATGGCTCATTCTACCATCGTTATTACCTCTACTTTTAAAAGCTTCTATTTTTGATGCAATAAAATATGGAGGTGTAAATATTTTTATTTTACATTCATCATCAATAGTTTTATCCTCAGCAACTTCAAAACCTTTTGCATACCATTTATTTGAAAATCCAAGTATTCCCTCCGTTGGCATTACATCCACTATCATATCCAAAAATAAATACCGGCATAAAACCCCGGAATCAGTATCATTTTGAAAACCCAGTTCCCATAATTTTTTTTCAATTTCATGATAATCTAGCAAAGATCCTATTTGAATCACAATATCTACATCTTTTGTCTCTCTCACTTCGGGGGCAGCTCTGTCTGCGTATAAAGAAACCGTTGCTCCACCAACAAAAACAACCTGATTCCTCAATTCTCCAAGAGCATTATGCAACTTTTTAATTCGGTCAATATTGATTTCATGACTCATAAGATCATTTCATTTAATTTCTTTATAGCAATATCAAATTCCCTTACTCGGCCTACCCTGATAACATCTATTAAGGCCAGCATGAGATATAGCTCAGAATCTTTCTGTGCAGCTTTAACCTGTTCTTTATATAAAGGCTCTATGCTTAAACCTCTTACTATCCCCCTTACATCTGGCCAGACATAATTTAATTCACTTGAAAAATATTGTTGCATAACCGGATGCGAATGAGCTGTATAAAGCCCATTAACCATACTGCCTGGTAATGCTGGAAAAACATAGTGAAGTCCATGCTCAATAAATTCTATCAACGATTTCCTATATACCTTTTTCTTTTTCCCTCCTTCAATCAATCCCCCCATGGAACTTCTATTCAGAGATTCCGATATCTCAGATGGGCTAATAAAAAGCTCATTAGCTAAATCTTTATTCTGCCAGGGTTGATCCTTTTTTGAAACGATTTTTAAAAGAACAACAACATCTTGGGGGCGCATGCCATTATGTTTTCTCATAATTCAAAGATAAGTATTTAATTCGCAATTTGCAAATTGCGAATTAAGAATTTTGCTTTCATGAAATTTACACTATAAAAAAGCCCTGCATCTCTGCAGGGCCAATAATATGTGGGAATCGAACCCATATCTTCCGGGCCTAAACCGGATGCATTTACCAATATGCTAATATTACCTTCTTAAATTATTTTACTTCACTTCCTCAAAAGGCACATCCTCTACTTTACTTTCACTTCCTTGCGGTTGCTCATGGCCTGCGTTAGCCCCGTGGCCATCAGGTCCGGGCTGTTGTGCTCCCGGTTGTTCCTGTGTGGCTTTGTACATATCCTCACTGGCTGCTGTCCATGCGGCGTTCATTGCTGCCATGGCTGCATCAATAGCGGCAAGGTCCTGTGCTTTATGTGCTTCTTTCAACTGCGTTAATGCATTATCAATAGCGCCTTTTTTATCGGCAGGTATCTTATCACCGTATTCCTTCAGTTGTTTTTCTGTCTGGAATATCAGGCTGTCTGCCTGGTTCACTTTATCTACTTTTTCTCTTTCTGCCTTATCGCTTGCTTCATTGGCTTTGGCGTCGTTCTTCATCTTTTCAATTTCTTCCTTGCTCAAACCACTGCCGGCTTCAATGCGTATCTTTTGTTCTTTGCCTGTGCCCTTGTCTTTTGCCGTTACATGTAAAATACCGTTGGCGTCAATGTCGAAAGTAACTTCCACCTGCGGTACACCACGTGGCGCCGGCGGAATACCATCAAGGTTGAACATACCCAGGCTCTTGTTCTGGTTGGACATCGGGCGCTCACCCTGCAGTACATGTATCTGCACACCGGGCTGGTTATCGCTGGCGGTTGAGAACACTTCTGATTTCTTTGTTGGTATGGTTGTGTTGCTGTCTATCAGCCTGGTCATTACACCACCCATAGTTTCAATACCCAGTGAAAGCGGTGTTACATCGAGCAACAACACGTCTTTAATATCGCCACTCAACACGGCGCCCTGTATGGCTGCACCCACGGCAACCACTTCATCGGGGTTAACACCCTTGTGCAGTTTTTTACCAAAGAATTTTTCTACTATCTCCTGCACTTTGGGTATCCTTGTAGAACCACCCACCATGATCACTTCATCAATTTCGCTTGTGCTCATGCCGGCATCTTTCAATGCCTGTTCGCATGGTTTTAAACAACGGTCGAATAGTTTATCAGCAAGCGATTCAAATTTTGCACGGCTTAATTTTTTCACCAGGTGCTTGGGTACACCGTCAACTGCGGTTACATAGGGCAGGTTAATTTCTGTTTCGGAAGAAGAAGAAAGTTCAACCTTTGCTTTTTCAGCAGCTTCTTTCAAACGCTGCAAAGCCATCGGGTCTTTACGCAGGTCAATGGCTTCATCCTTTTTGAATTCATCGGCCAGCCAGTCCATAATCACTTTATCAAAGTCATCACCACCTAAGTGGGTATCACCGTTTGTAGATTTTACTTCAAACACACCATCGCCCAGTTCAAGTACCGAGATATCGAATGTTCCACCACCAAGGTCAAACACGGCTATCTTATGGTCCTTACCACCTTTGTCCAATCCATAAGCAAGCGCTGCCGCTGTCGGTTCGTTCACAATACGGCGAACATTGAGCCCGGCAATTTCACCGGCTTCTTTGGTTGCCTGTCTTTGTGAGTCGTTGAAGTAGGCCGGAACAGTTATCACTGCATCGGTCACTTCCTGGCCCAGGTAATCTTCGGCGGTCTTCTTCATTTTCTGAAGCACCATGGCGCTTATTTCCTGGGGTGTATATTGCCTGCCATCTATGTCAATACGAACAGTATTATTGTCACCTTTAACCACTTTATAAGCCCAGTGGCTTATCTCTTCTGTCACTTCATCAAAGCGGCGGCCCATAAAACGCTTCACGCTGCTGATGGTATTATGGCTGTTGGTAATGGCCTGGCGCTTGGCGGGGTCACCCACTTTGCGTTCGCCATTTTTAAGGAAAGCCACTACCGACGGGGTTGTACGGCGTCCTTCCTCATTGGCTATAACCACCGGCTCGTTGCCTTCCATTACGGAAACACAACTGTTTGTGGTTCCTAAGTCTATTCCTATAATCTTTCCCATGTTATGATTTTTTAGATTGTTTATATATGGTTGTCAATGATTGTGCCACGGGGGATTATTGTGAAAAAATGGCAGTCCCCCTACGTGGTTAGTTTTGAACCGCATAGAAACATAGTACACAAGCTGTGTGTTTTTCTTATGCTTTCTATGTGTTTATGTGGTTCAAAGGTTATATTTGAAGCCTTAATACATTTTATGGCTTTTATCAATTACAATACGAAGAACCGGGTTACCATTTTCCCGGGGGTGCACAGCGCCATGGAGCACAGTGAACAAATAACCTATGGCCACGTAAAGCTGGATGAAGGAACGGTGGTGCCCATTCACAACCATGTTCATGAACAATGGACACTTATATTGGAGGGGCAGATGGAATTTACCCTGAATGGTGAAAAGCAATTGCTCACTTCGGGCATGGGCGCTTATATTCCTTCCAATGCACCGCATGGGGCGGTTGCCGTTACTGCATGTACGGTGGTGGATGTGTTTACGCCGGTAAGAGAAGACTATAAGAAATTATGAGTTAGGAATTGGGAATTCAAAAGTCAAAAATCAAAAGTCAAAAGTCAAAAGTCAAAAGTCAAAAAATGACATGTCTGCATATAGAGCATGCTGCATAAAGTCTAAGGAATTTTTAATTTTGAATTTTGAATTTTGAATTATTCTTCGTTTTAAACGAAAAATGCTTCTGGCTCAGGTAACTGATGGTAATGATGATGCAGGTAGTGATGCACTGGCTAAGGAATGGCCACCAGCCGAATACTTCCACAAATACTTTCAGGATAAAATAGTTGAGGATAAGGTTGATGACAAATGAAAGAAAGTACCGGAACAGTTGTATCCTTCCCTTAAGGTTGGAATCAACAAAGACCACATACTTCATCAAAATAAATCCTACCACGAAGTTGACGCCAAAAGAAATGAAGAGGGCCGCATTGTGTGGCTTTAAGGTGTAAAATCCCAGCTCTACATTTTCGAACTTAAATACAAACACCAGTAATATCTTAAAAAGGGCAAGCCCCAGCACCGTATTGGCCCCACCACAGGCTGCATAACGGAAGGTTTGCTCCGGCATGAACCTCTTGAACGGGGGGTAAAAGAGATCAATGAATGATATGATGCTGTTCGCACGCAAAACAAGTAAAAAGTAAAAAGTAAAAAATCAAAAGTCAAAAAAGACAGCAATCGGCTGACTCAGGTTTTTGACTTTTTACTTTTGAATTTTGATTTTTGAATTAATTATAAAGTTCTTCTTTCATCGCCTTCACCCTTGCATCTTCCAGGTATTCGTCGTAGGTCATCAGCCGGTCTATCATTCCTTTGGGTGTAATCTCAATGATGCGGTTGGCTACGGTCTGCATAAACTGGTGGTCATGCGTAGTGAACAACACGATACCCGGGTAAGCAACCATATTATCGTTGAAAGAGATGATACTTTCCAGGTCGAGGTGGTTGGTGGGTTCGTCCAGTATCAGCACATTGGGGTTTTGCAGCATCATCTTGCTGATCATGCAGCGCACTTTTTCTCCACCGCTCAGCACATTGGTCTTCTTTAAGATCTCATCGCCGCTGAAGAGCATCTTTCCTAAGAAGCCACGTAAAAAATCCTCATCCACATCTTTGGTTCCCGGCGGAACATATTGACGCAGCCAGTCCATCAGGTTCAGTTTGCTGCCTTCAAAGTATTCGCTGTTATCATTGGGTAGGTAAGCCGTGGTAACTGTTGTACCCCACTCGTATTTGCCGCCGTCGGCCTTTATCCTGCCATTGATGACCTCGAAGAAACTGGTGAGCGCCATCGGGTCACGGCTAATGAAAGCTATCTTCTCTCCTTTCTGTATATCAAATTTTATCTTGCTGAAAATAGTTTTGCCTTCAACAGAATAAGAAAGATTATCTACACTCAGTATCTCATTACCCACTTCCCTCTCCTGCTTAAAGATGATGCCGGGGTATTTACGATTGCTGGGCGCTATCTCTTCGATCACTAATTTCTCCAAAGCTTTTTTACGTGAAGTAGCCTGCTTGCTCTTGGATGCATTTGCACTAAAGCGGGCAATGAATTCCAACAGGTCTTTACGCTTGTCTTCCATCTTCTTGTTCTTATCGCTCATTTGCCGTGCAGCCAGTTGCGAACTTTCGTACCAGAAGGTATAGTTACCGGTATATATTTTTATTTTATTCCTGTCCACATCCGCTACGTGTGTACATACCGCATCCAGGAAGTGACGGTCGTGACTTACAACCAGTACAATATTCTCATAGTCGGCTAAAAAATTTTCGAGCCAGCTGATGGTCTCCACGTCAAGGTTATTGGTAGGCTCATCCAGTAATAAGATATCCGGATTGCCGAACAATGCCTGCGCAAGCAATACCCTTACTTTTAAGTTGGCCGCAATATCTTTCATTAGTTGCTGGTGCAGTTCATCCTTAACACCCAGTTCGCTTAATAATGTAGCAGCATCGCTTTCGGCGGTATAGCCACCCATCTCACCAAAATCATGTTCCAGTTCCCCGGCTTTTATTCCGTCTGCTTCGGTAAAGTCTTCTTTGGCATAAATAGCATCCCGGTCATGCATCACTTTCCACATTTTCTGGTGGCCCATCATCACCGTATTTAAAACAGTCACTTCATCAAAAGCAAACTGGTTCTGGTTAAGTACGGCCATCCTTTCGCCGGGACTGATGTCGATGGTACCTTTATTAGGTTCAATTTCTCCGCTAATGATTTTCAGGAAGGTGGATTTACCGGCGCCATTGGCCCCGATGATGCCATAGCAGTTACCCCTGGTAAAACTGATATTCACTTCATCGAACAAAACCCTTTTGCCGTAGGCCAGCGTTATATTATTTGCACTTATCATAATCTTAAAAAAGAGGCGCAAAGATAAGGGTTTGGAGGTTGCAAGTTTGAAGTTTAAGGTTTAAAGTTTGAGGTTAAGAAGAGCTCCCGGGTTCGTGGGAATTTAACCTCAAACCTCAAACTTCAAACTGTTAATTATCTTTGCCGCATGTCAATAGTCAGCAGCGTACAAAAATGCACCATCGAAAGTTTATCGGCTTTATTCAATCAAAGCTTTACCGAAAAGGATTTCCAGGTAAACCAGACCAAGGCCGAATTTGAAGGGGATTATACTGTGGTGATGTTCTCCCTGGTGAAATCGTTGAAACTTTCGCCTGATGCTATTGGCAACCAGTTGGGCGAACACCTGGTAAAGAACTACCCTCAATTTTTCAGCAAGTTCAATATCATCAAAGGGTTTTTAAATCTTACCGTGGCCGATGAGCATTGGCTGGACCTGCTGGATAAAAATCACAATGACATTTGCTATGGCAAAAAAGCAATGAATGGAAAAAAGGTGATGGTGGAATATTCATCGCCCAATACCAACAAGCCTTTACATCTTGGCCATTTAAGAAATAATTTTTTGGGATGGAGTGTAGCGGAAATTTTAAAAGCCAGTGGTTATGAAGTGATCAAGAGCTGTATTGTAAATGACCGGGGCATACATATATGTAAGAGCATGATCGCCTGGCAAAAATTTGCCAATGGCGCAACACCGCAGAGCACCGGCATTAAAGGGGATCATTTTGTAGGCGAATATTATGTGAAGTTCAATGATGCGTATAAAAAAGAAGTGGATGAACTCATCGCAGTTGGTAAAACAAAAGATGAAGCAGAGAAAGTAGCGCCCATCATGAAAGCCACCCAGCAAATGTTACTGGATTGGGAAAACGGTAAACCCGAAGTGATGGAGCTCTGGAAAAAAATGAACGGCTGGGTATATGATGGCTTTGATGTTACCTATAAAAGGATCGGCAGCGACTTCGACAAAATATATTACGAGAGCAATACCTACCTGCTGGGAAAAGATATTGTGAAGCAGGGCCTGGATAAAAAAGTTTTTTACCAGAAAGAAGACAGCAGCATCTGGATAGACCTTACTGCGGATGGGCTGGATGAAAAAATTGTTCAGCGCAAGGATGGCACTTCGGTTTATATCACCCAGGATATTGGCCTGGCATTGCAGAAATATGAACAGTACAAGATAGACCAGAGCATTTACGTGATAGGCAATGAGCAGAACTACCACATGAAAGTACTGCAACTCATTGCAGAGAAACTGGGAATGCCCAATGCAGAAAATATCCATCACTTGAGTTATGGCATGGTGGAACTCACCACCGGAAAAATGAAAAGCCGAGAGGGTACCGTGGTGGATGCCGATGACCTGGTAGATGAAATGGTGGCTACTTCAAAACAACATACCGAAGAACTAGGCAAGGTAAAAGACTTCAGCGAAGAAGAACTGAAGGAACTCTACAATACTATTGGTATGGGTGCAATGAAATTTTACCTGCTTCGAGTTGATCCTAAAAAAACAATGGTCTTCAACCCTGAAGATAGCATCGACTTTCATGGTTTTACCGGACCATTCATTCAATACACCTACGCAAGAATAAAGAGTATTCTCCGGAAGTTGGAAGGAACAGCAACTTCAATCCCGATAGCTATCGGGATTAAACCTCAAACCTCAAACCTGCTTCCTCTTGAAAAAGAACTCATCATTGCTGCCGAACAATATCCTGCAATTATTGAACAGGCCAGTACCGAACATACCCCTTCTGTAATTGCGAATTATGTTTTTCACCTGGCCAAAACATTCAACTCTTTTTATACCGAACATTCTATTGCCAATGCAGAAAGTGATGAAAAGAAACAGCTACGCCTTCAACTGGCAACCTTTACAGCCAATATTATTAAGAGTGGTATGCAGTTACTGGGTATTAAAGTACCTGAGAGGATGTGATCTTACTCAATAACTGTCGGGGCGCCTGCATCCATCCAGGTAGCCATGATCTCGCTGAACTTCCATGTATTACCTGCGTATTTCGCTGGCCGGGCATTGATGTATTTGAGAAAATCCAGCACATCGTTCGTGTTTACTGCCTGCATAGCAATGAAAATGGTTTTGCCTTTGTACTTACCGCTGCCAATCATAATATCCTGCATGTCTTTCTGCCTGGCCATTTCCGTACCTGTGTAACGTACATCAGTAGCCAGTTGTTCAAGTACCGCTGTTTCTTCCTGCTTCGTTTTAAGTTTCAATAATACTTCTACATCAGCGATGACTTTCGCTTCCACACTTTGCAACACAACGGCATGTTTTACCACATCGAACAATGAACCTGTATATGCTGTTGGCTGATGTACATAGCAGTACATCAGGTTACCGGCTGTTGGCTTTTGTTTCAGGTTGGCTTTTATCATTCCAAAATAACAATAACTTCCCTTAATAAGCTGGCATCTTCCGTTTCCAATCATCGCAGTTGATGTATCCGTGCCTGAAAATGCTTTTCGGAGTATCCCCATTGATTTTTCCACCAGACTCAGCCCCACAGGCAATTTCACCTGCACAACGGTGACAGAATCACGCTCAATAATGTAATCGGTGATCGGGAAAGCGATCAGTATCTTATCCTGTGCTTTCAGCGTTGAAAAACATAAAGTTGCTGCCAAAAGCAGGAGTTTTATTTTCATCATGTATTTTTTACTAAATGTAGTAAGCCCTCAATTGTTGCCCAATACCCACCAGCTGGTATTTTCTGCCGGCACAAGGTATCCTGTGAAAACAGTTTACCAGAACAAGCAGTTGCTTAATGTGTAGTTTGAACACGTCAAAGTCGGTTGATTATCTTATTTTTGAAGCATGAATAAAAAAGTAACGAAGATCGGGGTGCTTTCTTCGGGAGGCGATAGCCCCGGAATGAATGCCTGTATCCGTGCAGTGGTACGTACCGGTATTTATCATGGTTTGGAAGTGTATGGTATCATGAGAGGATACAGTGGCATGGTAGAAGATGATATCATTAAAATGGAAAGTCGTAGTGTGGCCAACATCATCCAGCGTGGCGGCACCATTTTAAAAACTTCACGCTGCAAGGAATTCATGGAATATGAAGGAAGAAAAAAAGCTTATGAAAATTTAAAAAAACGTGGAATAAACGGCCTCATCATCATTGGCGGCGATGGCAGTTTCAGGGGCGCACAAATATTCAGTAACGAATTTGACATACCCTGCGTCGGTTTACCCGGTACCATTGATAAGGATATTGCCGGCACCGATTTTACCATTGGTTTCGATACTGCAGTGAACACAGCTGTGGAAGCCATTGACAAGATACGTGATACCGCCGAAGCACACGACCGCTTATTCATCATTGAAGTAATGGGCCGCGATGCCGGATACATTGCATTGCACAGCGGTATTGCTACAGGTGCAGAAAATATCCTGATACCGGAAAGAAAAACAGAAATTGAAACCATCATCAGTCA
>CAYTQB010000022.1:45653-47866 GCA_964439615.1 uncultured Ferruginibacter sp.
GTGAAGAAAAAACAACGCATCAGTGAAGAATGGCTGAAGATCGTGAAGATACTGGCAACATAAGAATGCGGAATTAGGAATTAGGAATTGGAATTGGAATTGACAGTCCTTTTGAATTTTAAATTTTGACTTTTGAATTTTTTATAAATGAGCAAACATATTTCCAAGTACCTGCACCAGCAGATGGATAAGGAAGCAGGAATTTCCCACTCACAAAAAAGAACAAAGATAGTAGCTACCGTAGGACCGGCATGTGAGAGTTTTGAAAAACTACTGGAGCTGGCAAAGGCCGGGGTAAATGTTTTCCGTTTAAATTTCTCTCACGGAAACCACGAGAACAAGACAACAGTAATTGAGAATATCCGTAAGATCAATAAGTCGCAACCCTTCAACATCGCCATACTGGGAGACCTGCAGGGCCCAAAACTCAGGGTTGGAGAACTCGAGGGCGGACAAATTGAACTGACTGACGGCGCTGATATCATTTTTACTACCGAGAACTGCTTGGGCACTGCATCAAAAATTTATGTGTCTTATGCCAACCTCACCAAAGATATAAAAGTTGGTGAACGTATTTTTTTAGACGATGGCAAGATGGAGGTAAAGGTAAAAAAGATACTGAATGAAAAAGAATTACTGGTTAGCATAACACTTGGCGGAACACTGTTGCAGAAAAAGGGTGTTAACCTTCCCGATTCAGAACTAACGATGCCTTCGCTTACTGAAAAAGATATTGCCGACCTTGATTTTATCATTGAACAAAAACTGGACTGGGTTGCGCTTTCTTTCGTTCGCAAGGCAATTGACATCATTGCACTTAAAGAAATAATAGATAAAAAAGGCAGCAAGGTAAAAGCGATCGCTAAAATTGAAATGCCCGAAGCCCTGAAAAATATCCGTGATATTATTGTGGAAAGCGATGGTATCATGGTTGCCCGTGGCGACCTGGGTGTGGAAATGCCGGTTGAACAGGTTCCGCTAATACAGAAGGAACTTATACGTAAATGTATGCACCGGGCAAAACCCGTAATCGTTGCCACGCAGATGATGGAAAGTATGATTGACCATACCAAACCCAACCGCAGTGAGGTAAGCGATGTGGCTAATGCAGTACTGGAAGGCGCTGATGCCGTAATGTTAAGTGGTGAAACAGCCATGGGTGAATACCCTATATTGGTTGTGGAAACCATGAGCAAGATAATTTTAGAAGTAGAGAACACGGTTTATGATTATAACAGGGATGATATTTTAGCGCCACAACCCCACTCTCCTTCTTTTTTAAGTGATGCCATCTGTTACAGCGCCTGTAAACTGGCAGAAGATACCAAGGCGAAAGCCCTGGTAGGTATGACGCAAAGTGGTTACACTGCTTTTATGCTGAGCAGCTACAGGCCCAAAGCGCCTTTGTATATTTTCAGCAAAGAAAGATCGCTGATCGGACAATTAAGTTTAAGCTGGGGTGTTAGGGCTTTGTACTATGCCGAAGAAGAAAGTTTAGATGATATTATTTTTGACCAGATAAATATTTTAAAAGAACGTGGCTATTTAAAACCAGGCGAAGTGGTGGTGAATACCGGAAGTACACCGGTAGAACTTCACCTGCCGACAAATATTGTAAAAGTTACTACAGTTGATTAGTTTAAGGTTTGTAGTTTGTGGTTTATAGTTGAGGGAGCAGGCTTCGTTTTAACAACAAACCACAAACTACAAACAGTCTTTCATTCCCAGCTGCATATAATTATACCTGCAATAATATTTCCAACCACCGCATATCCACCATTGATCAAAAACAAACTCAGCGGTTTTTTCTCGTAGAGGTAATTCACACCAACAGCTGCAGCAGCGAAGCAACCACCGGTAATGGCGCCTAATTTTACGCCGCTCATCCAGCCTGCTCCACGAATTCCCAGGCGTTCGGCAATGATGGCAAGGGCCAGGCATTGCACAAACATCAATACGAAGGAACCGCCAAACATCATACCCATTCCTTTCTTAGCATCGGGGTTGTTCACGTCAATTTTCAGATCGGCTATCCAGCGTTTTACAAACATAGCTTTGGAATACCATAATGCCCCTAAGGCAAAGTAAGCAAGTGCCGCTACAGCAATAGCAGGCCAGTTCAGGTAATCGAAATTTGTCATCATGGTTGAACAGTTTTGGTTAATGATTACGAAATATACAAACTGTTTTTTTGACGTGCAACAATAGCCGCT
>CAYTQB010000023.1:0-3120 GCA_964439615.1 uncultured Ferruginibacter sp.
GGAAAGACACTGCTTCACCTGCAATGCCATTTTGGAATGGATACCATGAGCTGGGAGAGGGAGGGGGCCATCGTTACCGGAGTGGACCTGAGTGATGAGGCGATCAAGCTTGCCAAAGAAGTAAGGGACGAACTAAATCTGAACGCTGAATTTATTTGTGCCAATGTCTACGATTTAAAAGATGTTTCTAAAGTCCCTCCCTTGGAGGGATTCAGGGAGGCCGGGTTCGATATCGTTTTCACTTCCTACGGAACCATTGGCTGGCTACCCCATCTGGATCGCTGGGCAGAGATTGTTTCATGGTTCTTAAAGCCCGGCGGTACATTTTACATCGCCGACTTCCACCCGGCGATGTGGATGATGGATAATGATTTTGAATATATCAAATACAGTTACTTCAATACAGAAGTGATCACAGAGGAAATATCGGGCTCTTACTCCGACCGCAATGCACCCATCCGTTCAACTGAACATAGCTGGAATCATCCTTTCACAGAGATCATCAATTCCCTTATCAGTCATGGGTTGCAGGTAACACAATTCAATGAATTCTCTTTCTCACCATATAATTGTTTCAATAAAATGGAGCAGGGAGAAGACGGTATGTGGCGAATCATTGGCATGAACGAGAAACTTCCTATCATGTATTCTATAAAGGCTGTTAAACAATCCCGGTAGAAAAATATATCTTCGCTAAAATTATAACGACAGATGCTTCCAAAATACAAACGGATCCTGCTTAAACTTTCCGGCGAATCTTTAATGGGCGATAAAAATTTTGGCTTAGACAGCGATGTGATTGCCCGGTATGCCCAGGATGTTAAAAGTATTACTGAACTCGGGGTGCAAGTAGCCATTGTAATTGGTGGCGGCAATATCTACCGGGGAATGAACGAAGCTGAAACCGGGATAGAAAGAGCACAGGGAGATTATATGGGAATGCTGGCCACGGTGATTAATGGTATGGCATTACAAAGTGGTTTAGAAAAAGCCGGTGTTTATACGAGGTTACAAAGCGCTATTAAAATGGAACAGATAGCGGAACCATATATCCGCCGCCGGGCCATGCGGCACCTGGAAAAGGGCCGGGTTGTGATTTTTGGAGCGGGCACGGGCAACCCGTATTTTACAACAGATACAGCAGGTTCGCTAAGAGCTATAGAAATTAAAGCTGATGTTATCTTAAAAGGAACAAGGGTGAACGGTATCTACTCGGCCGACCCGGAAAAAGACCCAAAAGCTACAAAATATGAAACCATCTCTTTTGCAGACTGTATCCAGAAAAACCTGAAAGTAATGGATATGACCGCTTTTACTTTATGCATGGAAAATAATTTACCCATAGTTGTATTTGATATGAATACATCGGGAAATCTCTTAAAGGTTGTCACCGGAGAAAAAGTAGGTACCTTGGTAAACTGATAATAAAAAATAATCCAGGAAATTAAAAAGGCTGCAAAGAGTTGCAGCCTTTTTTCTCATCTCAATTTCAGAACTAAAGCGTGCCGAGGTAATATAATATGTCGGGTAAAGATCTCTTTATGGGGGTTACAGAAACTGTCTGCACGCTGGTTCCTGTTGTAGGTAATGCCGTAACAGTACTCTCGAAACCTAAGTAATAATCATTAGCCTGCCTGGAAATAACTACTATAGTAATTGCTTTGCCTACCGGCAAACCGCCTGAACTGAATTTCCTGGTATTTATATTTCCATACATGCCAGCTACAGAACGCATATCTTTAAATACAGCAAAAGCAACTGTATTGGCATTAGTAAAATAAGGAGCAAGGTTTGCAGTAACATTTACTTTGGCAACAGCGGCCAGGTCAAAACCATAAGCAACACTTGTCCAGCGAAGGTGGTTGGTGTAAATTTCATAATTCTGGGTGCCAACACTAAAAATACTGTTTGCAGAATTCGGGCTTGGTATCCAGTTAAACTGTTGCGGATTTGATTCGTCGCCTGCAAATAATTTCATCAGTTGATTTGTAGGGAAGTCTGTATAGCGGATATTTATTTTAGCATTGGGCGCCAGTTGTACGGTCTGGCCATCTTTTTTTAAGGAAATAAAAATTTGCCCTGCGGCTACCAACAAACTATCGTTATAGGTTGTTGGTTTTGACAAACGCACCATATCTCCTTTCTTCTTCAGCAGCATGATCTCTACCCGTACCTTGCCTGTAATGGGTTGGCCGGTAGCATTTACACAACTGTTTGCTGGGAAATTAACCTGTATGCCAAAGGGGGTTAATACGGCGGCGATATTGTTGTTTACTTCAATACTGTCTATATAAGGTGCAAAAGATAAACTGGTTTTAAGGTTTGAAACCGGCATGGCAGCTGTAATGGTATTATGCCAGGCAGTGTCCGGGCCATTTGTTTGCCCCTGATCAGGTACAAAAATATCTGTATTTTTTTCACAAGCGCTTAAGAAGAGGGTGCCTGCTATTAATACATGTATGATTGTTTTTCTTTTCATCAGTCTCATTTTTTTTAATTGTGGTCTCTCTATTCAGATGCTTCAATAATAATTTATGCTGCCTGTTATTTTAAATCTAATCGTATACCTAATCGCAGGCCGGCAGTATGATACTTTTGTTTTAATGTAATGCTTTCTTTATTCATAGGGCTAAAATTGTAACGGAAATAAGGTTCGGCCATCACATGTATCCTGTCATTCAATTTGTAGTAGACAGACACAGCGCCAATGAAACCCACCCCTGCATTTGTTTTAAACTGGTAAGGCGAAGAACCTTTTCCCGTGGTTATGCTTACCGGGTTTAGGGCAGTGTCCAAAACCTCTCCCTTTTGCCAGCTATATATATTAACTATAGCTCCGGCATTGATATTGGCATGCAATTTTCCATTACCCAACTCGTAACCCACCACAATGGGCACATCAATACTCCGGTATTTATTAATAGTGGTTTTGTACCGGGTGCCTGTTGTAATGTAACTGCCCACAGTATCGCCACTGGCATTAATGATATAAGTTACCTGCACCAGGTTGCCCTGGGCAAAAGTGAATTTCTCATTGATCTGGCTATAGTTGACACCGCCCCGTACACTCATAGAATTGTTGAATACTTTGGTGTAGCGTATCCCTGCACTAAAACCCGA
>CAYTQB010000023.1:3220-45254 GCA_964439615.1 uncultured Ferruginibacter sp.
CTTTTTGTATTTGTACCGGTAAAGCTATTATTTATATACATCCAGGTAGCGCCGGTACTGATTGCCAGCAATAATCCAACCAACAGTAACCTGCCCTTATCATTGAAAATTGAGGACCAGAAACCAACAGGCCTTTTTCTTTCTCTTTCAGCAATGATATTCTCCCAAATGCGTGGGTGTACATCTGGTAAATAGCTGCTGAACTGCTCTCTTATATGTTCATCAAACTGCTGGTTATTGATCATACCGCAACTTTTTGTAATTGTAAAATCTGTTTTTGCAGCATACTGCGTGCTTTTACCAACTGGCTCCTGCTTGTTCCCGATTGTATACCCAGCATCTCTGCTATTTCATCGTGCTGGTAACCTTCTATCACATACAGGTTAAAAATGATCCGGTAGCCATCGGGCAAACTATTTATCAGGTCCAAAAGTTCTTTTTCCGTCAAATGAGAATAGGCCGACGGTTCCATGCCACTTTCGTCCCTGTCTTTTATTTCGTAGCCGCTAACCTCTTTTTCATACCTGCGTAATGAATATTTTTTCAACGCAGTATTCACCACTATTCGTCTTATCCAGCCTTCAAAAGAACCTTCAAATTTAAACTGGTATAACTTGTCAAATACCTTGATGAAAGCGTCCTGTAATATATCTTCCGCATCTCCGCTGTTTCGGGCATAGCGGTTACAAACACCAAGCATACGGCTGGCGAAACGGTGAAAAATCTCCTTTTGACAGGAGCCATCACCCTTTATACATCCACGTATGAGTTCGTCTTCCGTCAATTATTACTAAGTTTACATCGGGCATTTATAGACCAAGATACCCGGATACTTCTATACGCTGCCCAAGAGGGGATTATTGCTTAAAAGGTACAAAAAACGCCTGGTTTTATTGGTTTTAGCCCTAAAAACTATAATTTGAACAGTTTAAATAGCATCCATGACCATTTTATCGGAGGAACAGGTAAAAAAATTAGTCTCGGCAAATGAAAGCCTGCAGATACAGCTACAGGATATAAACTTGGTGCTTAGTGACCGGGAAAGGGAGCTTGATATACTGAAAAACAGTATTGCCGAAGCCACAGCTTTACGCAGCAAACTCGACGGTCAACTGAATGAAATTCAAAGCATACAAAACCGGCTTAACGAAAAGCAACAACAGGTAAAAGGTGCCGAAGAACGGGAGATAGAATTACAACAGGAATTAACCGAAGCTGCCCGGCTGCAACTGCAGTGTAACGACCTGGCTAAACAATATGCTTACTTACACTCTCAGTTCATAGATATACAATCTCAACTTACGGAGGTAAATAAAAGAAACCTTCAGCTTCAGCAAATAACGGGGCGCATTGGCGAACTGGAAAGCAAATTAGAGAATACAGAGAGGGAAAGAGATGACTTGAAGAGCAGGGTAACTGCATTAGAGTCGCAGCAATATTTAAAAGAGGTTAAACTATAGCCGGATTGTTATGTACATTACGCAAATAAGCCGGCAAAGCCTTGCATTATTGAAACCATTTTTATATTTTACTACTCTAAAACTTATTGCATATGAATATAATAGAAAGAGTAAAAAATATTTTAATTACCCCAAAAACCGAATGGGATGTAATTAATGGAGAAACCGCAACCGCACAATCTTTGTTAATGGGCTATGTTTTTCCTCTGGCGATTGTAGCTGCTGCAGGGTATTTACTAAAAGGGCTTTTATTTGCCGGAACTTTCGGGCTAAAATATTTTGCCATATCAGGAGTAATTGCTTTTGTTGCTTCAGTGGTATCTTATTATTTATCGGTTATCATAATCGATATGCTGGCGCCAAGTTTTGCTTCTGAAAGAAATATGAACAAATCGGCGCAGTTGGTAGCTTATTCAGGCACACCATCCTACATAGGCGCTTTGTTATCTTTTATTCCTGTAATTGGTTTTCTTGTTTCCCTTGCAGCCTGGGCTTATGGAATTTACCTGATGTACCTGGGCATCGGGCCTTTAAAGAAAACACCGGAAGACAAGAAAGTGATATACATGATAGTAGCATTTTTAATAATGATAGTACTGTATTTTATTTTAGTTGCTATTTTGGGGGCTGTTTTATTCGCAGCTATGGGCATGGCAGCGGGTGGCTTGTTCTGATAAATGAAGTTATATCTGCAAAGCGTCCCGCCTAACCGGGATGCTTTTTTGTTTGGGTTAATTAGCTCAATTTTGTAGTGGAATATAAATAACAAATGGAAAAAAATATAGCAGGTATCAGGAAAGAGTATCAATTACAAAGTTTACTGGAAACAGAAGTTGCCGATAATCCGTTTAAACAGTTTAATAACTGGTGGGATGATGCCCTGAAAAGTAAAATAGATGAAGTGAATGCCATGACACTGGCAACAGTTGACCCAGACGGGATTCCTTCAGCAAGGATAGTACTGCTTAAGGGTTTTGATGAGCAAGGCTTTGTTTTTTTTACCAATTACAATAGCCGGAAGGCAAATGATTTAGCCAGGAATAACCGGGCTTGCCTGGTATTTTTCTGGAAAGAACTGGAGCGCCAGGTGCGTATTTCTGGCATTGCTGAAAAAATAAGTACAGAGGAAAATATTGTTTATTTCAACAGCCGGCCCGACGGAAGTAAAATTGGCGCATGGGCATCGCCGCAGAGCCTGGTTGTGGCTGGTAAAGCATGGCTAAAGGAAACTTTTGATTATTACAGGGAACGTTTTAAACACGGGGAAATTCCAAAACCGCCGCATTGGGGAGGGTATAGGGTAAAACCTTTTAAGGTTGAGTTCTGGCAGGGCCGACCCAACCGGCTTCACGACCGTATTCTGTACACATTAACAGAAAAGGGAACCTGGGCAATTGAGCGCCTGGCGCCTTAACTTAAAAGGAATTTGTAATTTGAAACCCGCCTATCGGACGGGCAGGTTGGGGTTTAAATTCGAAACGCTTTCCTGATTCCTAATCCCAATTCCTAAATACTTATCAGGCTTTCTTTTTAGAAGTTGCTTTCTTTTTAGGCGTTGCTACAGCAGTTGCTGTCACAACTTTTTTGGCACGCTTTGCGGGCCTTTTTTTACCGAAAGAGCCGCTAAAGATTTTTCCTTTTTTTGTTTTGATATCGCCACGTCCCATGATAATAGATTTTTAGTGAGTGAATACAAAGTTTACAAAAAAAGCAAGGCACAACTGCACCTTGCTTTTTTAGTGGTTGACACAAAATTACATTTTAGCTGATAACTCTTTACCGGCTTTAAACTTAGCAACTTTCTTTGCTTTAATTTTGATAACAGCACCAGTTTGAGGATTGCGGCCGTTACGGGCAGCTCTTTTTGATACAGAAAAAGTACCAAATCCAACTAATGTAACCTTACCACCACCCTTTAAAGTTTTAGTAACTGCTTCTACAAAAGAGTCTAAAGCATCGTTTGCCTGTGTTTTTGTAATGCCTGCATCGTCAGCAAGTTTTGAAATTAATTCGGCTTTGTTCATGATAATTTTTTTTGAATTTTTTAATTGCGACAAATATAGAAGGTTTTTAATTGCAACAAAATTTTTTTTGTAAAATATTTTTTTTGTATTGAGGGGCTGAAATCCACAAGGAACAAGCATTTTGGCAATATCCGGCAATTACGAACAGAACTGTATATGCATACTTGATTTTGTCAAACCCTTTACCAGTAAGGTTTTCAGGAGAATGGTCTTTGAAATCCTTTGCCAAAGCGGTTTTTAAGCAGGGAAGGAAATAAAGAAATTAATGAAAACTTAAATTTTGATTGTTTTGCACAATTAGTTAACAACCTGCATTACCGACCTGAATGCAATGAATTTATCGCCCCATTTATCAAAACTTTTTTGCCGCATTTCCGGCGCATGGTTTTCGATATAATTATTGTAAAGCGCTTTGCTTTGGGCATGATATTGTACGGCATAAGTGGGCCCTTCCGAATCATCTACTTCCATCAATCGCAAAATAACGGCATGGGTAAAACAACCCGTACCGGTCACTTCAGGAATATGCTCTTCTTTTAACCAGTGAAGCCAATCGTTTTGTATAGACTCCTGCACTTTTATAGTAACGTTATATATAAACATAACAGGGAACTATTTTTTTATTTCTACATAAATGGGGCAATGATCGCTGTGTTTTACATCAGGAAAAATATCAGCAGCTTTCAATTGCTTTTTTAATGGCTCGGTTACAGTGATGTAATCAATACGCCAGCCCTTATTATTAAGCCTTACACTTGGAAAACGCTGACTCCACCAGCTATAGCGGTGTGGTTCCGGATGAAACTCACGAAAAGTATCAATCCATCCGCTGGCTAAGAATTTAGTCAACCATTCTCTTTCTTCAGGCAAAAAACCACTGCTGTTCTTATTCCCTTTTGGGTCGTGGATATCAATTTCCTTATGAGCAATATTATAATCACCCACCAGGATGATTTTTGGGAACTTCTTTTTTAGTTTGGTAAGGTAAGTATGAAATTCATCCAGCCACACATATTTAAATGCCTGCCTTTCGTCGCCACTGGTACCCGACGGGAAATACGCATTGATGAGGCGGATATCGCCAAAGTCCAGTTGCAACACCCTGCCTTCATCATCGCTTGCAGAGTGGCCGTTGCCATAAATCACATTGTCGGGTTTTATTTTAGAGAAAACAGCAACACCGCTGTATCCTTTTTTTTGAGCGCTGTACCAGTAGTGATGAAAACCCAGTGCTTCAAATTGCTTCAGGTCCACATCATCTTTGGTGGCCTTGGTTTCCTGCAGGCAGATAATATCAGCAGGGTTGGTTTTGAGCCAGTCGATAAAACCTTTTTTAATTGCAGCACGAATGCCATTTACATTGTAGGAAATAATACGCACGGTAAAAGATTTTTATTATTATTGTTGTATAAACAAATATAAGCAATGGAAAATAACAATGAACCAACCGGGATGACCGAACAACAGGATCTTTTATCTGAAGAGTCCATCAAACTTGACCAGTTTGTATATGCCACCCAGGGACAAAGGTTTTTAAACTGGTTAATTGATAATTTCTTAATGCAATATGGATTAAGTTATTTGACCGGCATGGCAGTTGGGGTTCTTATTGCAATTATAGCTCCGGATTTTTTTGAAAACATCGCCGACCCTGAGGAAATGAGCGGCCCCATATTTTTTATAGGTATTTTGATCGCTTATGTGAATTATATTGTCTATTATACTATCTGTGAAAAATTATTCAGAGGTTATACCTTAGGTAAATTAATTACGGGAACAAGGGCAATTCGCCAGGATGGTAAAGAGCTTACTTTTAAAAATGCTTTGCTAAGATCATTGAGCCGGTTAGTTCCTTTCGAGGTTTTTAGTGGATTTAGTACGCTGACATGGCATGATAGCTGGACTGATACAATGGTTATTAAATCAAGATAACAGCTATTCCAGTATTGGCCTCAGCCATCTTGTTGCATCTTCCAAACTCATTCCTTTTCTTCTGGCATAATCTTCCAACTGGTCTTTTTCAATTTTACCTACACCAAAATATTTACTCTCGGGCTGGGCAAAATACCAGCCGCAGACAGAAGCTGCCGGGTACATGGCCAGGGATTCAGTAAGTTTGATACCGGTTGTTTCTTCGCCACCAAGCAACTCAAATAATTTATATTTTTCCGTATGGTCCGGACATGCAGGGTACCCTGGCGCAGGGCGGATGCCTATATATTCTTCCTTAATCAGTTCTTCATTACTGAGTTGTTCATTTTTTACATAGCCCCAATATTCGGTCCTTGTTTTTTTATGCAGCAATTCTGCGAAAGCTTCTGCTAACCTGTCGGCCAGCGCCTGTAGAATTATTTTAGTGTAATCATCATGGCTGGCTTCAAAATTTTTGATATGTTTTTCAATGCCCTGTATCGTTACACTAAATGCACCGATATGATCCTGGTAATTAGTTTCAGCCGGAGCAATAAAATCAGCCAGTGATAAATTGGGTTGACCCGCCGCTTTTTTAACCTGTTGCCGCAGGAATTCCAGTTTCATTGTTGAAGAATCACTTTTCACAGCAACCGTATCCGCAGCAATTTTATTCGCTGGCCAAAATCCGACAGTTCCCTTTGCCGTCAGCCATTTTTCATCAATTACCTGCTGCAATAATTTTTTTGCATCGTTGTAAAGCTTTGTGGCTTCGGAGCCGATAACACTGTCGGTCAATATCTGTGGAAATTTCCCGTGCATTTCCCAGGCAATAAAGAATGGCTGCCAGTCAATATATTCAGCTATCTCTTTTAATGAATAGTTTTCCAAAACGGTTGTGCCGGTAAATGTTGGGGTAACCGGTTTATAATTCTTCCAGTCAATAGCAGCCCCGTTCTTCTGTGCATCAGCAAAAGATAAATATTGTTTTACAGATTTCTTATTACCAAAATCTTCCTGGAGTTTTTGATACTCTTTCTTAATGTTGTTTAAAAAGTCCGGCTTCTGTTCTTTGCTCAGTAAGCTTCCTGCAACAGTCACACTGCGACTGGCATCCAATACATGCACCACGCCTTCGTCGTACTGGGGCG
The DNA here is from genome assembly GCA_964439615.1 of uncultured Ferruginibacter sp. Taxonomy (GTDB): domain Bacteria; phylum Bacteroidota; class Bacteroidia; order Chitinophagales; family Chitinophagaceae; genus Ferruginibacter. Next base: position 9,767 of record CAYTQB010000023.1, read on the forward strand.
CTATCTTTACTGCAGTATGTATACGGGAAGTGGTAGCGCCACCTATCAGCAACGGAAGTTTTATATCACGTCTTTTCATTTCATGCGCCACATGCACCATTTCATCCAGCGAAGGAGTGATGAGGCCGCTTAATCCTATGATGTCAACTTTTTCCTTTACAGCAGTCTCCAGTATTTTTTCTGTTGGGACCATCACGCCCAGGTCTATGATATCGTACCCGTTGCAACCAAGTACAACGCCTACAATGTTCTTTCCGATATCATGCACATCTCCTTTTACGGTGGCCAATAAAATTTTTGCAGCCCCTGCTGCTTCTTCATTTGTGGTACCTGCAGCTAAATGTGCTTTTTTTCTTTCCTCTTTTTCCTGTTCAATAAATGGTGTAAGCACAGCAACGGCTTTCTTCATCACCCTTGCACTTTTTACCACCTGTGGTAAAAACATTTTTCCTGAACCAAACAAGTCTCCGACTATGTTCATCCCATCCATCAAAGGGCCTTCAATTACATCCAGTGGCTTTGGATATTTAAGCCTTGCTTCTTCGGTATCCGCATCTATATAATCTGTTATCCCATTTACCAAAGAATGCGATAAACGGCTTTCTACTGATTCTTTTCTCCAGCTTTCGTCTTTAATTATTTCTTTACCCTTTGCTTTAACAGTCTCTGCAAAAGCGATCATTTTTTCTGTGGTCTCATTGTTATCGTTGTTCCTGTTAAGGATAACATCTTCGCAAAGCGCCCTTAAATTGGGCTCTATCTCATCATAAACAACAAGCTGCCCAGCATTTACAATACCCATATCCATACCGGCTTTGATGGCATGAAGGAGGAATACGCTGTGTATAGCTTCACGTACATGATCATTTCCCCTAAATGAAAAAGAAACATTACTCACCCCGCCGCTTACTTTGGTAAGGGGCATTAATTTTTTTATTTCCCGGGTTGCTTCAATGAAGTCCACGGCGTAATTGTTATGTTCTTCAATGCCGGTGGCAATGGCAAAAATGTTGGGGTCGAAAATAATATCCTGCGGATCGTAACCAACCTGTTCGGTCAGTATTTTATAAGCCCGCTGGCAGATCTCCACTTTACGCTCTTTTGTATCTGCCTGTCCTACTTCATCAAAAGCCATTACAATTACCGAAGCGCCATAACTTTTACAAATGAAAGCCTGTTCAATGAATTTCGCTTCACCCTCCTTCATCGAAATGGAATTCACAATACATTTCCCCTGCACACATTTCAGGCCTGCTTCAATGATCTCAAACTTGGATGAATCGATCATGATGGGGATCCTGGCAATATCCGGTTCTGATTGTACAAGATTCAAAAACGTGGTCATGGCCTGTACACCATCCAGCAACGCATCATCCATATTCACATCAATCACCTGTGCACCATTCTCTACCTGCTGGCGGGCAACAGCCAGTGCGGCTTCATATTGTCCCTCACGGATGAGCCGTGCAAACATTTTACTGCCTGTTACATTCGTTCTTTCACCAACGTTTACAAAATTGCTTTCGGGGCGAACAATTAAAGGTTCTAATCCGCTTAATCTTAAATATGGTTTGATCGTACTCATTTTGTTTGGAACCACTAAGGCACAAAGGCACGAAGCGGCACTAAGTTTTAAATGATTATTCTTTTGATCCCGTCTTTCATTAACGGAACATGAAAGTTTATTAAAAAACCCAAACGCTTGTCAGTTAACTTTAAATAACTCATCAGTTGGGCTTCCCAAACGGGATGATAGTTTTCCTGGGCTTTAAATTCAATGATAACCAATTCTTCTACTAAACAATCTAATCTTAACCCGTCATCAATCTCTAGTTCGTTATAAATTATCGGAACCATTTTTTCTTTCTCAAAATGTAAAGACCTGTTTGATAATTCGTAATAAAAACATTTAGCATAAACACTTTCTAATAATCCCGGCCCCAGTTGCTTATGAATGTTGACAGCAATATCAACTACCTGTTTTGCTATCCATTCTTCTCTATCTGATAATTTTAAGTACATACACTTTGTGTTTCTTCGTGCCTTCGTGGTTCAAGCCAACTCGAGCTCAACCACCGGCAACTCCCTTGGCTTAAACTTACTTACTTCTTCTGCAATATGTTTTATATGATCCGGCGTAGTACCGCAACATCCGCCTACAATATTTACAAAACCTTCTTTGGCCCATTCTTCAATTATATGTGCTGTCTGGTGCGGCTGCTCATCATATTCACCAAAAGCATTGGGCAGACCAGCATTGGGATAAGCCGATGTATAACATCCTGCTATCTGGCTCAACTCTTCAATATGCGGCCGCATTTCCGATGCACCCAGTGCACAATTCAATCCAATGCTTAATGGTTTGGCATGCATAACAGAAACATAAAAAGCTTCCAGTGTTTGCCCGCTTAAAGTACGGCCACTGGCATCCGTTATGGTTCCTGAGATCATGATCGGTAATTCGGGAATGCCCGCAGCCCTGAAATAATTTTTGGTTGCATAAATAGCAGCTTTTGCATTCAGCGTATCAAAAATGGTTTCAATTAAAATGATATCCACGCCACCATCAACCAATCCTTTTATTTGTTCGGTATATGCCGCTGCGACAGCATCGAAAGTTACCGCCCTGAACCCCGGGTTATTTACATCGGGGGAAAGCGATAATGTTTTATTCAACGGGCCAATGGCGCCAGCAACAAAACGGGGTTTGGTTGGGTTCTTTGCCGTGTATTCATCAGCCGCAGCCCTGGCACATCTGGCAGAAGCAACATTCAGTTCATAAGCCAGGGATTGCATATCGTAATCTGCCTGGGCAATAGAAGTACTGCTGAAAGTATTGGTTTCAATAATGTCGGCACCTGCTTCCAGGTATTGTTTATGAATCTCTTCAATGATATGGGGCTGGGTTATGCTCAACAGGTCGTTATTGCCCTTAACGTCCGTAAGCCAGTCTTTGAATCTTTCTCCACGGTAATCTTCTTCTTTCAGTTTATAGCGCTGTATCATGGTGCCCATAGCGCCATCAATGATGAGGATACGCTCTTTTAAACAGTCTTGTAATGTTTTCATCCGATAAAAATTTATGTACTCACTTATTAAGCATAAGCTGATCAAAATATTCGCCGCAAAACTTTAAACGAGAATCAATCTGGAGATGTGTTGCAGAATGGCTTTCGTTTATTAGTTCAATTGGTGGAATGATCAACAGGCTGAACAATAAACAAATCTGCCTGTTTGGAAGTGCAAATTTATAATAACAAAGCCGTAACACAAAATGTTACGGCTTTAAAATTCGAAAATCAGGAATTTCTAACGATGTCAGGGTTTACCAACTTTGAATACCCGTGAAATATTGAACCCAAAACGGATATATCCGTCTCTCCATTTGTCATCAGTATCTGTAATAAATGACTTTTCTGTCATGCCATTTGCATTGGTGAAATGCATCTGGAAAATATGCCCACCGGTTTCAATATCTACACCCAGTGACAGGCTATTGAACCTGATACCGGGTTTTGCATCCGGCATCTGGTAATAATACTCCAGGTTAATGGCTACCCTCTTGGAAACTTTAAGCCGGCCGCCAAAACCTAATGCAAAATTGTTTTTCCGCTTTTGGCCATAAACAATGTTATCCTTGTTTTTTGTATAGGTATTGATGCTGTCTATCTTGTTATGGTTAAATATCAAGATGGGCATAAACTGCAAAGAGAAATTATTTGAAAACTTGCGGCTGACGATCAGTTGTTCTGAAAAGCTGGTCCTGTCAGCAAAATTGATGAGTATCCTGTTATTTAAAGTATCCTTTCTGGCCAGGTCGCTACGGGTTGCAAAGGTGGATACGAATGTGAGGGTAACAGGCATATTTACAGCACCAGTGGATTGCTTTAATATTTTTATTTTAAACAATGCATCATAGGTTTTTTGCCAGGTACTGCGACCAATACCGACCATGATATTGTTGGTGATGCCATAATCAAATCCCAAACGCATGGAAGCATAGTCAAGCCCGAAGAAATCATACAATCCCCTGTTGATAGGGGCAAAACGGTGTAATATTCTTACATCCAGAATACCTTTACCCAGTGTTTCAATGGTGTGACCAGTGATCAGCCTGGTTGATTTAAAAGTTGCGGTAGTATAACTTGTTTTGTTCGAATCTTTTTCCAGCTGTTTCATCAGGTCTGCGTCATCCTGTGCAACCAATGTTGCACAAAAAAACAAAAAAACAATAATTAGTTTGATTGATTTCATGATCAGTAGTATTGGTTTAGTTAGATTTTTTTTCATAAACACAGGATACATCCACATCAACCACTTCTGCAAGATTATCTTTTACAACCTTGGGTATGCTGATCTTATAATCAGCCAGCTTTACCTTGAATTTTGATGTACCGGTGATAACTCCGCCACTTACAGATATTGTTCCGGAAATGCTGACCTTATTTGTAACACCGTGTATGGTAAGTTCACCGGATACAACAACCGGGTAGCTGCCATCTGTTGTAAAATTTACTTTCGAGAGGTCATTGATCCTTCCTTTAAAGGAAGATTTTGGGTATTTGGAACTTTCTATATAGCTTTCATTAAAATGTACTTCCATCACACTTTTTTTAAAATGAAAAGCATTATTGAGTAAGGAAAACCGGATATCTCCCGTTGATCCATTGATTATGCTTATTACCTGGTTATTATCAGCTTTAATATCTTCAAATGGAGCAGTAGAAAAAAAGGAGATTTTCCCGTTTTTTGTAAAATATGACTGAGCCGTACAGTTAATGCAGGCTATGAACAATATCAGAACCAGTATTGCAATTTTTTTCATCTTGCTTTTTATTTCCCTTTTAAAAGATAACCTCTTACTAAAAAAACATCACCGGGCATGTCCATCTCCATATCACCACTGATGTAACCACTGCAAATCCCTTTAATGGCAATATTATCTCCTGTTTTAACGCCAAGCTTTTTTTCTTCCATAGTACAGTTTATAAATGCACCGGTAACAGCGGTCTTTACAAGGATTACCTGTTGTGCCTGTTGGTTCAGGGCAACCCGGTTTACCTCACCGGATACCAACACTACTTTATCTGCATATAATGTATTTGCCTTTACCGAATCAGTAATAAAACTATTGTACAGGTCCACGGCTGTTATTTTAACTGCATCTGCATCCTGAACATTTTTATGGGGCTTATTCCACATCATGTACCCGGTAACAGCAGCTATAACAATAACAGCTGCCCCTGAGACAAGAAATATTTTCTTCGCTTTTTTTGTCATACAATGCTGGTCTTGTATGAAACGGGATTCAGGAGAAAAAGGTTGCTAATCAGTTGCCAGTAACAATAAAATTTTCTACCGGTATGCGGTTGCTGATGCTTTTGGCCAGGGTCATTTCATCGGCGTACTCCAGCTCGCCGCCAAAGGCAATGCCACGGGCAATAGTAGTGATCTTTACCGGCTGCGATTTTAGTTTCTTGCTGATATAATATATAGTGGTATCGCCCTGTATGGTGGGGCTGAGTGCAAAGATGATCTCACTGATACCTTCTTTTGATACCCGGTCAACCAGTGCATCAATGGTCAGTTGTTCGGGGCCAATACCATCCAGCGGGGAGATGATACCGCCCAATACATGATAAATGCCGTTGAACTGTTGCGTACTTTCAATGGCAATCACATCCCGTATGTTCTCCACCACGCAGAGCATATCCTGTTTGCGCAGGGTATTGCTGCAGATATTGCAAAGCGGCTTATCGGATATGTTATGGCAGCGGCTGCAGAATTTTATCTCCCTTCTCATTTTAGCAATGGTCTCGCTGAACAGTGATACTTCAGCTGCATCCTGTTTAATAAGGTGCAGCACCAGGCGCAGGGCTGTTTTTTTACCAATACCGGGTAGTTTGGCAAATTCATTTACGGCATTTTCTAAAAGCGAGGAAGAGAAGATCATGTGGCAAAAATAGGGTATTGACCGGGATGATGGGTAAGCCTGCCGGTTTTTTGTATATTGTGAGTAGCGTATATTTATGAGCTATTGGCAACCTTGAGCGACACACTACAATAAAAGAAACTATGCCATCATTACTTACTGCAACTACAATCGGAAAGCATTTTAATGTTTCATCTCAAAGAATAAATCTCATTCTATCTGAATTGGGGTTTCAGGAAAATGACATTGCTGGCTGGGAAGTAACAAGACTTGGCAAAAGCTTAGGAGGTAAGCAATTTCAACATGAGCAATCTGGAAAATCTTATGTCATGTGGCCTGAATCAATTCTTGTTAATAAAAATTTAGTTCAGGTTTTTAATCCGACAGTTCCTGAAAAAGCAGTCGAAAAAAAACATTGTCAAGCTCGAAGAACCAAATTCACAATCAACATCAGACAATTTCAGACATAAGTATCCAGCAATCTATCGTACACAAGACGGACATTTTGTTCGCTCAAAATCTGAAGTAATTATTGACAATTGGCTCTATATTTCAGGATTAGTACACTCGTATGAAAAGAAACTCCCGATTGACGAAGATTTGGTATCAGATTTTTATATCCCTTCTGGAAATGGTAGGCCTCAAGCTGTTTATATTGAATATTGGGGTTTAGAAAATGATCAAAATTACCAGGATAGAATGATGGAGAAAATAGAGCTTTATAAAAAATACGATTTGCCACTAATTGAACTAAGAGACAAGGATATTGAAAACCTTGATGATGTATTGCCAAGAAAACTTCTATTATATAAAATTAAAGTTAGCGGTTAAACAAGGGCTGCCACAAACAAAAGCATTTGCGAACATGGTGGCTGGGCAAACAACAAATACCACCACATCGCCAAGCCATGACCGCTAGCCACTATTATTTTTATGAAGACTGAAAATTTTTTATTAGTTATCGTAGTAATAATCTTGTCATTGAGTGTCATCACTCCATTCGTAGTATTTTTAATAGTCAATGACAAAGCAACGGCTGGACAAATTGGCGATGCCTTGGGAGGAACTTCAGCTCCATTTGTTAATATTTCAGCTATCCTTATTGTAATTATTACTTATGTCTATCAACGTAGAAGCGACAAGAAAAATACCGAAAAGGAATTAACATTAGAAATGTTCAATAACATAAAATCAGAATTCGCAAAAGTTACCATCTCTGAAACGAAAGGATCGGGTGCTGATCGAAAAGAAACTCACTTATATGGAAGGGAAGCATTAGTTTTAATGGTAAGATACCTTAATGACCAATTTGTTAAACTAGAAGACTTTGAAGAATGGGATTCTTATAAAGCAATACTTCAAATCCTAGATTCGATGGATAAACTCCTGGACTTTATTAAACAAAATGAATACTTTACAAATTCTGAGATACGCCTATTCAACTCTCAAATAGCCTTATTCTACCAAAACAATTTATATATAGATCCTGAAAAGAGGGGTGATAAATATTGTGAATATCATCATAGGCTCCATGAATTTCCTGAAGTGATGAAAAATTTAATGATGGCAATCGAAGGGAAGACAATATAACAGCGGCTAACAAAAGGCCTGGCACAATTGGGCCTGGACAAAAAACACTAAACATTAATATTGCTTACCAGCCTTTAAAAATTCAAACTCCTCCTTACTCAAACCTACCTCCGCATAATGCCCAGGTTTAATGTCGCAAATGGACATTTCATCCAGCAAATCTATATTATCACCAAATGTTGATTGCCCAGTCGCTTTGATAATGAACATGAGAAAATCAGGATCAGTGATTTTCTTTTTGTTGAAAATTGTTGACCTGAGTTCCTTGAAATTTGTCTCTTTGATTTTGCTTTTCTCAAACTTTCCTGCGTAATAGAATATCTTATGATGCTCAGAAAGTATGAAGGTTATTGCCCCGGATTCCTTTGTGGGTTTTTCGCCTTTATCCATTGGCTCAACAATGTCCATCACCTTCGCTTCACTTAAGGAAGTGGTAAAAACAAAGAAAGTGATAAGCAGGAAACCAAGGTCTACCATCGGTGTAAGGTCAATACGGGTAGAGCGGTGAGTGGACCTGTTTTTGGAAAAGCCTTTCCTGCCAGGCTTTGATTGGGTTGATATCTCTGCCATAGAATTAGTTTTACTTTAGATCCTAAAATGCAGGATTTCCATAAATTCAAAATTTCGTTCCTTTATGGTCAGTTTCAGGCAGGCGCAGCAATACCCGGACATTAGTGTCATGTTTATTTGAAAAAATTTAATCGCTTTGAAAAAGTTATTGAGTATTCTCTTACTTATTGCTTTCCTGTTTTGCTATATGGAATGGGGAAAAACAAACGCTGCTTTTGTATTTGAAACCGAATACTACCTTTTTGTAAAAACTGCCGATACCCACTCTTCATTTACACACCCGCTAATATTGATTCCTCTTTTTGGACAACTCTGTATTCTTTTTTCTCTTTTCTCAAAAAGACGCTCAAAATTTTTTGTATTCACCGGCATGATACTTATGTCTGTTTTGGTTTTATTTATTTTCCTCGCAGGCATTCTAAGCCTGAATGTTAAAATGATATCATCCTGCCTGCCCTTTATCCTGCTTTCGATCGCTATAATCCGGATTTACCGAAAACAGTAGCTAATAGCAATAAACAATTATTTCGCAAACATTTGTATTGGTAAACCCTGCCTGATAAAAGAAGACACTATAATTTAATGTCCCGTTCATTATCCCAATTCGCTCTTACTGACAGTTTCTTCGAGAGAGAGATTACTTTTTCGGGTTGTAATTTTTTAGAATAATCACCGGGATCCCATTTGCCGTTATTATTATCATCAAATAAGATACGCATCTCGTATTCGCCGGGGTTCATTAATTTTTTACTCCATTCCAAACTTGTAAGGGGGTGGCTCTCTTTTATTTCTTCTCCCTGCACAAATTGTAAGACAGGGTGCTTAGTAAGGTCTATATTACTGAACCGCAAAACCACGTGGCCATAATCGGCTTCCTTTTTTGTAATGAACCGGATGGTATCTGCTTTGCCAATACTGTTATTGGAAGAATCTGAAACAGCGGTAGTGTCCATTACCAGCAGGTACTGCGTTTCTTCCTGCCATTTTACAGAGAGGGAGATCTTTGTCCTGCTGCTGTCGATAGACCATGAAGTTAATGGAATGGGTTTATGGTTTGTGTCTGTTAAAATTAATTTCTGCGGTTCGAATTTTTTTAAGGGTTTATTAAATCCGATCTCCAGCGGGCTCTGCAGGTCCTGCATTAAACTGGTGGGCGCTAAACCATACCTCAGCTTTTTTTCAGCAACAGCCGGCCTGTTCCGGGTAGTCGTTTCACTTTCTTTTTCAATGGCAGATGCATAGAGTAAAATAGTATCCGTATTTGCAGAAACGGTTGTGGTTGATCCTGTAAAAGCAAATAATTCTTTTTTTGAATTATAGGTTTTGCCGCCATCCCCGTCCTTTAATGCATACACATAAAAAATGCCCGGTGGTAAATTGATAAAAGTGAAATTTCCTTCGCCATCAAGTTTGGCCATATAATCGGGCTTTCTTTTTTGCACTGAAGAATCATCGGCATTGCGGTAAAGAAGGGCAACAAGGGTACTGTCATACTTCCCTGTTTCGGCAATGATGACCCTTCCGCTGAGTGTTAATGAATCAATAGCATTGCCGGTAGAAAAAACATAGGTAAAATCTTTTAAAGGGTTTCCTTCGTTATTGTCCACTATAGCGCTGCCAAAATTTATACTGTATGTTGTATTGGGCATCAGGGTATCCCTTAGTTTTACGGTTACCGTCTTTAATTTATGGTCAACCGAAGGCGACCTTTTAGGATACGGAGATATTAAAACATTGGTTTGTGCTTCCCGTACTTCAACATATTCATTGAAGGTGAGGGTGATCTTGTTCCCGGTAACATTGGTGCTGTTCAATTTGGGAGAAGCGTTTACCAGCTGCGGAGGAATGCTGTCCCTGGGCCCGCCTGTGGGAGCGCCTATCTGGGCACAGCCTGCATTACTTATTGCCATACCATACAAAAGGGAACCAATGGCAAGCGTATAAAAAATATGAATTAACCTCATTCAGCTATTTTAAAATACAAACTTAACGGGTTTGCATTGTTTGTTTTGTTTTAAAATCATAAAAAACATTTAATCTGCAATTTCCTCTTCCAGGTCATGCAGCGCTACGGCCAGGTTATTGTTCTTTACAAAATTGCACCAGTGGCAATCGGGTTTTCCGCAGCCGGTATAAAAATCACGGGCCTGTATCTTATTCCACACTTCGGTGATCTGTTGTTTCACTGTTTCCATATCCTGCGGACTGATGGTAATCTTTTCTTTGCGGAATTCTCCTTTTTTGTCAGGCTCAATAAAATCAAACTCGGTACTTATGACCTTCCATTCTTTTTGTTCGTAATTGTCTACTAAAATTTTATAGAAGACCGCCTGCCGCCAGTAATCACCGCCATTGGGATCTTTTTCATGCGGCGATTTCATTTTAGGTATGGCATTATCTATATTACCACTTTTATAATCCACCACATTCACTTCCTTCCCGTTAAACTCCAGTTTATCCAGCTTTCCTTTTAAGGGAACTCCATTGTAAACAACACCTCTTATATTACGTTCCACTGCCACTACTTTATTCCAGCTCTTTATATATTTATCGTAATAATTGCGCAATACTTCATCACCGTATTCCATTCTCCTGTCAAATGCTTCCTTGGTAAAATTTTCCCGGTGGCGTTGCATATACCAGTTAAAATCTGCAACCATTTCTTCTTTTGGCGGAAAAATATCTTTTCTGCCTTCCTGCATTTTGCGGAATAATTTTTCCAGCGCATAATGTATGGCACTGCCAAATTCAGTGGCCTCGCTTTTGCCCGAAGGTATGCGGATGAGGTTGCGGTAATAAAAATTCAGCGGGCAGTTCAGGTAACTGTTAAGCGCCGTTACATTCATCACAAATTTATCCAGCAGTTCACTGATGAAATCTTCCTCGGCCTGTTCTATCTCGGGTGCCTGTGCGGTAAAATGTAAGAGTTCGAATTCCATTTGCTGCGCTTCTGTAAGCGAAATCTTTTCAACAGGCAACTCATGTTCTTCCAGTATCTCGGCAATGAACATGGAAGGTTCCAGTTCTTTTCCGTCGTTCCTGAATTTTGAATAAGATATGTACAGGTGTTTCTCGGCCCGGGTCAATGCTACGTAAAACAAGCGACGCAATTCTTCAGCCTCTACCCCCTCCCGGCCTCCCCCGAAGGGGGAGGAGACAAACATGGTATCGGGAAATTTATAACCGCCGCCGGGTTTTCGTTTTTTCTCCCACAAAGAAGCATTGGCTCCTGCAAAGAAAACATGTTCAAACTCCAGTCCCTTGCTGCCGTGTGCTGTCAACAGGTTCACGCCTTTGTCGGTTCCGGCTACCTGGTTCATGGATAAAGCAATTCCTTCTTTCTCCATCAGGTCAAAAATATTGATCAGCTCTTTTAAATGCAACAGAGGGTCTCTTGCTGTTTCTGTCTTGATAAAATCAAATAATGCAGCCAGCAACTGCATCAGGGAAACCTTATCGGCACTTTGCATGATATAGTTTAGTACACCTGCATGCTGAACGATATGTTCAAAAAGCTGTTGCAGGGTAATGTTGGGAACATCGGCAATTAAATTTTCAATAATACGGCTGAAGTTTTTCAGCCCTTCATGTATGCCGCTATCGAATAAATTTTGTGCAGGCGTATTGGCTTTGTCTGATAATAACCGGCGGATAGAAGTGAGCTCGCCATTGTATTTCTTATTATTGACTTCCACGGTAAGTTTGGCAATTTCAATAGGCGGAATGTTATAGAAATCATAGTGCATGATCTCAAACAACATTTCATCGCCACCATAAGGAATATCATGCTCGGCATTCAGGTAGCGCAGCAGCTGGATGATCTTATTAGTGAAAGGATGCGTAAGTACATCAATACTCCGTTTGCTGTACACCGGGATATTCTTCAGGCGGAAATAGGCAGCAAGCTCTTCGCCATATTTATTTTCCTTGTAAATGACAGCGATCCTTCCCGGCTCGGTTTTTTGTTGCAGCAATTCATAGACCCGGTTGGTAATGTCGGCCAGTTCTTCTTTAGTTGATTGATATTCACGAAGGGCAGGATTATTTTTCAGCCCGGCCAATTCTTTTTTTGAGGTAACCAATTCTTTACTTAATCCATCAATTTGTTTCACCAGTCTTTCTTCATTCCTGTTGATAAGCGTTTTGGAAATATCAAGAATGGGTTGTGTGCTGCGGTAATTATTGGTGAGCACAACAGTCCTCAGGTCTTTGCTGTATTTGTTTGCAAACTCAAGCATATTCTCCACGTTGGCGCCCTGGAAACGGTAAATGCTCTGGTCATCGTCGCCTACTACAAACACATTGGGCTTATCCCAGTAACTGATGAGCAACTGTACCAGCTTGTTTTGAGTACCGCTGGTATCCTGGTACTCATCAACAAGCAGGTATTGAAATTTTTCCTGGTAGTTGGCTAATACGTTTTTATTTTCTTCAAATACAGCGATCACCCAGTTGATCATATCATCAAAATCATAGCGGTTTCTCTTGCGCATCAGGCTTTGAAAATTATCAAACTCATTTACCGCAGCCTTTAGCTTTTCCATTTTTTCTTTTTCTTCTGCTATCTTATCTGTGCGTACATCGCCTTTCTTAAAATCTTTCACTGCTCTTTTGGCAATGTACTCATCCCGGTTAGGCAGATCGCTTATGTACTCATCAATTTTCTGGTTGATGAATGCAGGTGGCCAGCCTTCCCTTTTCATGGAAGAAAATAAGTTACGCAGGTTGTTGATCTCGAAATACACATCGCCACGGTATCGTTTCAGCGGATGATTTTTCGGGAAAGCATCAATGAGTTGTTTAAAGAGTTCAATACTTTCCAGTTCCGAAACAGCATCCAGTGTATTTTTTTCAAAGAGGTTGAGATTGTCCTGTATAACATCATTACAAAAAGCATGGAAAGTATATATGTTTACTTTATAAGCATCTGAACCGATGAATTGTTGCAGCCGCTTACGCATGGCAATGGTACCGGCATCAGTGTAAGTGAGGCAGAGAATGTTTTCCGGCAGGGCGTCGGTTTCCAGTAGTATCTTTCCAATACGGGCCGCAAGTATCTGTGTTTTACCTGTACCCGGACCAGCGATAACCATTACCGGTCCTTCAATAGTATCCACGGCGCTGCGCTGAGCCTCGTTGAGATTCTTGTATTCCTCCTCGAATTTTTTCTGTAATATTTCCCGGTAGTTGGGCATAGCCAAAGATACTGGATAGCCCATAGCTGTCACCAAATTTTCTAAACAAAAAACAACAGCGGCTGTTATATAGGCTATGAGTAAAGTTTATTCATTTAGAACAGTTCAATCAATTCCTCTTAGTCTGGATGCTGCCTGGGATTTTTTCAGCAACCCGGCCAACCTGGCAACCATTACACCGGCTTCGTTGGGCTTTAAGACCATTTCTCAATTTCATGGTAACAGGATGTATGCCGGGCAGGTCATTGAATATAAAGTAAGCCCGCTGTTGGGCATTCCTTTATACTGGATGACAGAGATAACCCATGTGGAAGACAAAAAATATTTTGTAGATGAACAGCGCCATGGCCCTTACAGCATGTGGCATCACCAGCATCACTTCAGTGCTGTTAAAGGCGGTGTGGAAATGATTGATATTGTACATTACAAACTGCCGCTTTGGTTTTTGGGAAACATAGCCAACAGCTTGTTTGTAAAAAGACAGTTGAAGCAAATATTTGATTACCGCTTTAAAAAAGTTGAGAAGCTGTTTGGGGTTATGGATAGAAACACAGATTACACGGAGTTAGCTGATTAACACGGAATAAAATCTGTTGTAATCTGAAAAAATCAGTCCCATCAGCGTATCTATTAGCCAGGCATACGGGTTATATATTTCTCAATCTGCTTGATCTGGTCAACGATCTGCGGCGTAGTAGGTTTAAAACCCTTTGCCTTTTTAAAATATTCCTTGGCTGCCCTGAATTCTCTTTTGTTCATCATGATAGAACAGAGTTGTAAATAAGCGGCGGCATTATTTTCGTTATCGGGTAAACCGGCTCTTATGGCCTGGCGGATATAACTTTCTGCTTCTTTGATATTCCCTTTTTGCATGCTGAGCATACCCAGTTGAAGTTTGTTTGGCCCTTCTGCCTGCTTGGTCAACGAGCCGCCGCCGAGGGCAAGGCTTTTTTTCATGAGTTTTTCAGCCCCGTCATAATCCTGGTCTACCATGGCAAGGTTGCCTTTGATGGTGTAATATACCGAACGAACAGGTTTGATGAGCAAACCAGGGAACCAGATGGAATCCACTACTTTTTTTGCGCCTTCCATATCGCCTTCTTCCATATAGGTTTGTATCAGCCGCATGGGGCCAAATAAAAAATGACCTACAATGGCAATAACGGCAATGAAATACAAAACAAACGAAGGCCAGAAACTGGTTTGCATATGAGTGAATATGGCAAGGGCCAGTAGAACAATGCCCAGCCACAAACGGTATTTGATAAGGAAATTCAACCACTTCATGATCTAAAATTTTGGACGGCAAAGATAAGGATTACATATAAAAACCCGGATAAATGAAAACCTAAAGGAGTATTTGCTTATTTTTGCCCTCCGAATTTAAAAAATTCAATTGGCCCTGTAGTTCAATGGATAGAATAGAAGTTTCCTAAACTTTAGATACAAGTTCCCTGCCTGCCGGCAGGCAGGGATTCTTAGCCGGAAGTTATGATAACTGTATATGCTATAAAAAGTGGGTTAATAACGACATTTATGTTGGAATTGCAAAAGATGCCGACCTTCGTTTAAAAGAACATAACTATGGTAAAAACAGGTACACAAAAGGCCTGGTACCGTGGAAAACAATTTATCGAGAACTGCAACCCGATTGGGAAGCAGCGAGAAAAAAAGAAAAATATTTGAAATCAGGAGTTGGAAAAGAATTTTTAAAATCTTTGGTCCCGTAGTTCAATGGATAGAATAGAAGTTTCCTAAACTTTAGATACAAGTTCCCTGCCTGCCGGCAGGCAGGGATTCTTAGCCGGAAGTTATGATAACTGTATATGCTATAAAAAGTGGGTTAATAACGACATTTATGTTGGAATTGCAAAAGATGCCGACCTTCGTTTAAAAGAACATAACTATGGTAAAAACAGGTACACAAAAGGCCTGGTACCGTGGAAAACAATTTATCGAGAACTGCAACCCGATTGGGAAGCAGCGAGAAAAAAAGAAAAATATTTGAAATCAGGAGTTGGAAAAGAATTTTTAAAATCTTTGGTCCCGTAGTTCAATGGATAGAATAGAAGTTTCCTAAACTTTAGATACAAGTTCGATTCTTGTCGGGACTACCAGGGAAGTACAATTGTGCTTCCTTTTTTATTTTCTAAACATTAGACCAAGTTCCCTGCTGGCAGGGATTCTTGTCGGGGCTACTAAACTTTCATCAGCTAACCTTGAGGGAACCAGTACTTCCATGTTTTTTATTAGCAGAGCTGATTTATTTTCTGTTGTATATTGTAGTTTGTAATGGTGAAAAATGAACATCTCCGAAAAATTCAAACATACTTTTGAACCCGAACTGCTTTGTGAAATTGAACGCAAAGGAAAAATTGTTTCGGGGAAAGAAGGTGATGTGATCCTCGGCATCGGGCAAACCGTGCGGCTGATCCCGCTGTTAATGAATGGTATTTTGAAAATTACAAGAGTAGATGATACCGGGAAAGAATTGCTGCTTTACTATGTTCATGCAAATGAAAGTTGCGCCATGACGTTTACCTGTTGTATGCAGCAATACCCAAGCGAGATAAAAGCCACTGCGGAAACCGATATTGAATACATTTCAATTCCTATTGAAGTGATGGATGAATGGCTGTCAAAATTCCCGACATGGAAAAGTTTTGTCATGCGTACCATCCGCAACCGTTTCAACGAATTGCTCCAGGCAATTGACCAGCTCGCTTTTCAGAAACTGGATGAACGACTGGTGCATTACCTTAAAGAGAAATCAAAAGCAACCGGCTCCCCACTTATCAACCTTTCACACGAAGAAATAGCTACTGAGATGGCTTCGTCACGGGAAGTGATCTCCCGCCTGCTGAAAAAATTAGAGAACAATAAAAAGGTCCTGCTTTACCGTAACCAAATCAAGCTCATGAGAGAATTGTGACCAAAGTCACTATTTAGTATTTTGCATTGACCGAACTTTGTGGTGTAAAATTTCAAACACTAAAAGGTTTAACAATGAAAAAGAACATGGGTAATGCCGACAGGATCATAAGGTTTCTGGCAGCGGCTTTAATTGCAATTCTTTATTTCATCAATCTGATCAATGGAACGACTGCAGTCATCCTCGGAATAGTTGCAATAATTTTTATAGCAACCAGTTTCATGAGTTTCTGCCCATTGTATTTACCTTTTGGAATCTCAACAAGAAAAAAATCACGACAGGTATGAAACACGAATTAGAAGCCCAGTGGATGGGAAAAATGCAGTTCAATGCATTGGTAAATGGTCACACTGTCATCATGGATGCGCCTGAACGGGTTGGAGGAGAAGACAACGGACCTATTCCCAAGCCCTTTGTACTCACAGCGCTCAGTGGTTGCACAGGCATGGATGTGATTGCGCTTTTGCGTAAGCAGGGAAAAGAGTTAAAAGGATTGAACCTGAAAGTTTCGGGTGAGATCAGCAAGCAACCACCCATTGAATACGTATCGGTAAATATTGTGTATGAAATGACCGGAAGTGGAGAAGACCAACAGGCAGCTTTTGATGCTGTGATGACTTCACAGGAAAAGATCTGCGGGGTGAGTCATATGCTCAAAAAAATTATCCCGGTCACCTGGCAAATCATTTACAACGGGAAAGAAATTTTTAATAATGCAACTCAACAGGTTGCGTAACAGAACTAATGAAATTCCTTTTAAAATACAAACTTACTTTCATTGGAGTTGCCCTTGGTGCTGCTGCCGGTTATGCTTACTATTATTTTGTAGGCTGTTCGTCAGGCACTTGCCCCATCACTTCGCATCCATTCAACAGCACTGCTTATGGTGCGATATTGGGCTCGCTGTTATTCACCGGGTTTGAAAAGGAGAATTCCAATAACAAAAATTTCAAAGATGAAAAACAACAAAACAGTAATTGATGTTCGCACCCCCGCAGAATTCGAGGGAGGTAATGTTGCCGGAAGCATCAACATTCCGCTCAATGAAATTCAACTTCGGGTGAGTGAAATAAAACAAATACCGCAGCCAATTGTGCTGTGTTGCGCCAGCGGCATTCGAAGCGGCCAGGCAACTGCATTCCTCCGCAGCAATGGTATTGATTGCGAAAACGGTGGCAGTTGGTCCGATGTAAACCATATGTTAAATAAAAACTGATCTTTGAAATGATACAACTACTTAAAAATATTTTCGGAATGGGCCCGAAAGTGGATTTGAAAGAACTCATGAAAAAAGGAGCACAGATAATTGATGTGCGTACCAGAGATGAATTCCAGGGCGGGCACATCCGGGGCTCAGTGAATATTCCCTTGCAAAACCTTAATAGCAATCTTTCAAAGATTAAAAAAGACAAACCGGTTATAACCTGCTGTGCTTCGGGTATGCGAAGCGCTTCGGCAAAATCAATCCTGAAATCAAACGGGTTTACCGAAGTGTACAATGGAGGGGGCTGGATGAGTTTGCAGAATAGAATTTTGTAATAATTGAAAATAAATTTTATGAACTCTATTGGTCTTGACAAAAAGAAATCAGAAAAACTTTCAGCAAAGCTGAATGCACTGCTGGCTGATTACATGCTGTTCTATCAGAACACCAGGGGACTACACTGGAACATTAAGGGTGAAAAATTTTTTGAACTGCACCTGAAGTTTGAAGAACTCTATACCAACCTTCTTCTGAAAGTGGATGAAGTGGCAGAGCGCATTCTTACACTTGGAGCTACACCGCTTCACACTTTTGAAGATTACATCAGTTCCTCTTCGCTGAAAAGCGGAAAAAACATCTCCTCTCCCAGGGAAGCAGTGAAACTTATCCTTGATTCGTTTCAAACACTGCTCATCAAACAACGGGCACTGCTCGATCTCTCTTCAGAAGCAAATGACGAAGGCACAAATGCACTGATGAGCGACTACATACGGGAGCAGGAAAAATTTGTGTGGATGTATTCGGCATACCTTAATAAATAAAATGAAGAAAAGGATCTTAACCGGGTGGACTCTAGGCCGTGCCTTGTATGCACTGGCGGGAATATTCATCATTGTACAATCTGTTATGCAGCAAGAATGGATTGGAATTCTTCCCGGAGGATATTTTGCCGCTATGGGGATATTCTCATTTGGTTGTGCTGCCGGAAGTTGCTACAGCGGGCCAAAACGGGATTCAGCATCAATAGAAAAAATTAAATTTGAAGAGATAAAATAAACCTGAAATGAAAGCTGCATCAAGCCCAAAAACATTTTCCGAAATGATTGCCCAGGACAAACCCGTGCTGGTTGATTTTTTTGCTGAGTGGTGCGGCCCCTGCAAAATGATGAAACCTGTTTTGGAAGAACTGAAACACAAAGTTGGCGACAAGGCCACCATCTTAAAAATTGACGTAGATAAAAATCCGTCGGTAGCAAGTACATACAACATACAAGGCGTTCCTACACTCATGCTTTTTAAAAACAAAGAAGTGAAGTGGCGGCAGGCGGGGGTGGTTACAGCAAACTATTTAGAACAGATCATAAACCAGCATCAATAATAACATGGCAAAATATTTCCTGGCATTCTTTACATCCGCATTATTTTTTTTTAATAGCTGCAGCAATGGGCAATCGCAAAGTTCAAATACCAGTCTTTCGGCTAAGGATTTTGAAAAAAAGATCAATCAACTTCCGGGTGCGCCTGTCATTGATGTGCGTACACCGGGAGAATTTTCGAAAGGGCATTTGCAAAATGCCCTGAATATTGACTGGAACGGAGACGGTTTTGAAACTGAGATTTCCAAACTCGATAAATCGAAACCTGTTTTTGTGTATTGCCTGAGCGGAGCAAGAAGCGCTTCAGCTGCAGGGCAAATGCGGTCAAATGGCTTTAAAGAAGTGTATGAACTGAAGGGAGGCATTTTGAAATGGAGGGCAGCCAATCTTCCCGAAACAACGGATACCAAAACAAAATCACCAGGCATGAGCAGACTCCAATTTGATGAGCTGATAAATTCAGACAAATTGGTGTTAATAGATTTCTATGCGGATTGGTGCGAACCATGCAAAAAAATGAAGCCATATCTTGATGAAATTTCAAACACGATGTCAGACAAGGTTGCTGTTATACGCATCAATGCAGATAACAACCAGCAGCTTTGCAAAGAACTAAATATTGATGCTTTGCCTGTGCTGCAACTTTACAAAAACAAAAATTTAACCTGGAGCAATACAGGGTATATCAGTAAAGAAGATGTGCTGAAAAAGCTGGAGTAAGCAGAGGTAGGCCGGCAGATTGGCGGGACAACAAAAAAGGAAGTACAACCGTACTTCCTTTTTTGTTAACTTTAATAAAATCATGCAACTTATACTTACTACAACTAATAACAAGTCATGTTACCAATAGTTTCATCACTTAACTATTCTGGCAGCATTCAAAAAGGAAGCTTGGCCAATACTGATTGATTATGTATTCCTGTAAAAGGGTTTGAGCAAATTCTTTTCTGATAAATACAAGTGGATTAAAGCACAAATTAATTATGACAATTACTGACCCCATCTATAGAGTACTTAATAAAGATGAATTTGATAAATACCGGGATATCTGGCTGGAATGTTTGAAAACATTCCCGGATAATTTTGGCCCATCGTATGAAGAAGAATCGGAAAATACGACACTTAAATTTTCTCATGTGTTCAATGATTCCGGGACCAACGATTTTGTTTTCGGCGCATTCAGTAAAGATGAACTTGTCGGCATTTGTGGTTTTATAACTGAAAGAATGAAAAAGACAAAACACCGAGGCCATATTACACAAATGTTTGTGCGCAATAAATTTAGCGGACAAGGAATAGGAGGGAAACTTTTAGAGGAGTCAGTTAAAAAAGCGTTCTCCAACAGTATGATTGAACAGATCACACTTACTGTGGTGTCAACAAACGACAGGGCAATTGCTACCTATAAAAAACATGGATTCAAACAATATGGTGTTTTAGAAAACTGTATAAAGAACGAAACAGGTTACATAGCCGACCTGTTCTTCGTGCTTTCACGGACAGACCATCAAAAAAGAAATTATCCTTAGACTAATAAAAAAGTGTCCCTGACCAACATACAACAACAACACAACCTGAAAATAAGCCATCTTTTACGGAAAGTAATCCTTAGCCAGGCAACTATATTACTTCTTTTTCCGATATTTATACTTCCAACCCATTACTTCATTACCGGTCAACCCGTTGAAAACCCGGTGTTCCAGGTAATTTATAATCATAAAAAGCAACTTTATAACCAAACTTTACGATTTACTTGGCAAATAACGAGCCTTTGCTTTCGGCAGACGAACTAAACTTGTTCATCAGGGGATGTGCCCTGAATGAAAGAGAGAGCCAAAAAAAAATTTATAACGCTTTCTATGGTTATGCTATGGCCATTTGCGATTGCTATGCCAACAATGAAGATGATGCTGTGGAGATATTAAATGACGGGTTCCTGAAAATATTCAAAGAGATACACCGTTATAAACCAGCTTACACCAATGAAATAAATTCCTTCAAAGGATGGCTGCGCAAGATCATGGTATACACAGCTATTGACCATTTCAGAAAAAATAAAAAGCACAGGTTGGTTGGCGAACTGGATATTACCACGGTGCAAACTTCGGTGCAGGAAGAGAACGGGCTTGATAAATTGTCGTATGATGAGATCATCAGGTTTATACAGAACCTTTCGCCGGGTTACAGGATAGTGCTTAACCTTTTTATTGTGGAAGGGTTTAGCCATGAGGAAATTGCTGACCAGCTTGGGATATCCATTGGTACTTCCAAATCAAACCTGGCAAAAGCAAGAAAGCAGTTACAAAAAATACTATTCAGTCAAAATCAAATAGCAGAAATAAAAAATGTTGGATGAAGAAATGGACGATATAATCAGGGATGCAGTAGATAAACATCACCCGGCTTATAATGATAAAGCCTGGGAGAAGATGGAGAAAAAACTGGATAAACACCTGCCCCAAAAAGAGGGAAGAAGAAGATTTATTTTCTTCCTGTTGTTCTTTTTATTGCTGGGTGGCGGGGCTTTTTTTGCTTCCATGTATTTTTCGGGGAGTAAAAATTCCATGAGTACCGGTATTACTCAAAGTAATGAAAATAAACAACCGTCAACAGAGATCATATCACAAAAAACCGTACCTGTTACGGATCATAGTGAAAATACTGCCGGCAATAATATAAATGTAACAAAGGAAACTGTCGGCAATCCCTTGAATGGCGTAACCAATACCGGGCAGCAAGACAGTAAAAATAGCCGGGATACAGAAGGATCCGGAAAAAGGAAAAGGTCACCGGGCATAAGCAAAGCGAAATCGAAAATGCGTATTACGGCTGCTGATGTTGTAGATGAATCAGAGAAAGCCGGTAAGCAGAAAACGGAAAATAACGCCCCGGTAAAGAGAAACACAGCGGATAAAATGAATATTGCCATAACGCCTGCTGTTCCGGAAAACCGGGAAGGTGAAAATCCAACAGCAAATCCTGTGGATGCGGAGAAAGATATTATAGATGAACAAAAGAAAGAAGCTGTAAAAGTAAATCCGGACATAAAAAAAGAAGATGTACCCTCTGCAGAAAAAAAATCTTCTCCATCACCGGATAAAAAGAGATCTAAAAAAAGTTTTGCAGATAATCTTGGTATAACTTTTTCTGCTGGCCCTGATGTAAGTTTTATTCAGTTGAATAGACCCGGGAACGTAACACTGGCCTATGGTGCAGGACTTAGCTATAGTTTTGCCAAAAGATTTACTGCCAGGGCAGGGTTTTATTTTTCTAAAAAAATATATTCTGCAGAGCCGGATGAGTATCATATGCCGGGAGGTGTAACTTATCCCTACCTAACAGGAGTAGATGCGGATTGCAGGGTTTATGAAATACCGGTAAGCCTGAGTTATAATTTTATACAAAAGAAGAAACATAGCGGGTTTGCCGGTATCGGGATCTCCTCCCTGCTGATGAAGAATGAACGATATGACTATAACTATAAAACACCGGCAGGATATACATATAAGTATTCAAAGGAAGCAAGTAATGAAAATAAACATTACTTTTCGGTACTTACTCTTTCAGGTGGTTATCAATACATGTTCAATAAACGGGTTTCGCTCCAGGCCGAACCTTATGTTAAACTTCCCTTAATCGGTATTGGCCTTGGCAAAATTGACCTGAACAGCGCCGGTATCTTATTCAGCCTTGCAGTAAAACCATTTGCTAAAAGAAAGTGATCATTGGGTTTTGGTTTAATGAAATATAAAGGGCTTCTTAAATAAGAAGCCCTTTATATTTTATGAAGAGAAATAAAAAATGGGGAATTAATATTTTGATAAAGCAACCTGAATTAAAAAAAATCCGTTTGAAGCAAAGAGAATAGCTTAAAATAACCCATTCCGGGATTTTCTTTTAGCCCTTTACTGCGGTTATTATAAAATAAAAAAACTCATTTTATGAAGGTATTTAAACAAACTTATTTCCTGCTTGCGGCCTTTGTGTTCATTTCAATGTTAATGATCAACAGTTGTGGCGATAAAGGCGGGGGCGTTACCCCACCACCACCAAATCCATGTACAGGAATTACAATTACAGTTACCGGTACGGTTACAAATACCACAACCGGGCAATCGGTTGGTGCAATAAATGCAACAGCAAGTGGCAGCAGCAGCTTTACTTACAATATTAATGGCGGGGCTTTTCAGGCCTCAGGAAATTTTACAGGCCTGCCTGTAGGGACATATACGATCATAGCTAAAAATGCCGACGGCTGTACCGGCACAAATACGTTCACGGTAAATGATCCATGCACCATAAAAAATATAACCGTTACGGGAACAGTGGTAAATACTACCGCAGGTACATCAAGCGGATCTATTACAGCAACCGCAGCCGGCAGTACAGGGTTTACCTATAGCCTTAATGGCGGTGCTTTCCAGGCATCCGGCACATTTACGGGGTTAGCCATCGGAACATATACTGTTACGGCCAAAGATTTTGAAGGCTGTTTAAAAATCCAGACTTTTAATGTTGTTGATATTTGCAGCACCAAAACAATAACAGTTACCGGAACAGTTGTTAATGCAGGGCCCGCTACCGGTTCATCAAACGGATCAATAACTGCATCAGCAAGCGGGAGTACAGGATTCACTTACCAACTCAATGGAGGTACATTCCAGGCATCCGGCACATTTAACGGACTTACAGCAGGTTCATATACGGTTACTGCAAAAGATCTGGATGGTTGTACAAAATCCCAAAGCTTTACAATAACCCTTGACCCCTGCTTAGGTAAAACGCTGACGATTAGTGCAGCCACAACAGCTCATGATAAATGTTCAATTGCAGGTACAGGCACCATTACAATTACAGCAACAGGGGGAACGGGCTTTACATATAACTTAAATGGCGGAGCATTCCAGGCATCAAATGTATTTACCGGGCTTTCGCCAAATACGTATTCAATTTCTGCAAAGGATATTGATGGCTGTATTAAAACGGGATCAGCAACAGTTAATGAGGCCCCGGCCGGCTTTAATTTTTCTGCTGTCAGGGCAGTATTACAGGCCAATTGCGCTTTAAGTGGCTGCCACAGCGGCTCAAGCCCAACTGGTGGTTTAAATTTTACACTGGATTGTACTATTGTTGGCAGTTGGGACCGTATTAAAGCAAGGGCTGTTGATGGCAACCCTTCTTTTATGCCACCGCCACCAAATCCCCAGTTATCAGCAGCAGATAAACAGAAGATATTAAACTGGATAGCTGCGGGCCATAGATATACAGACTAAGATACCTTTATACCTGATTTAAAAGCTGCTGCAGTTCTGCAGCAGCTTTTATTTTAACATCAGACCAAATTCTTTTCCCTTATTCCGGCCTTTTCATTTTGCTTTGAAAAACCAATGTTTACATTAACTGCCTTAAATTAGTTGCATGAATACAATGGTTGCAAAAGTTAAAGACCGTTTCTCCTCAGCATTTACTGCTGTGCCTGCAGTTTATTTTTCGCCGGGCCGCATAAACCTGATAGGGGAGCATATTGATTACAACGATGGCTTTGTGATGCCTGCAGCCATCGATAAGGGTATTTATTATGCAGTTGCACCCAACAACAGCGATGAAATAAATTTTTATGCTGCCGACTTTGAGGAAAAATTTTCTGCCAGTATTAATAACCTGCAAAAAAATGAAGGGTGGAAGAATTATGTGCTGGGGGTGGTGCACGAATTTCTGCTGTTGAATAAACCTGTAAAAGGATTTGATTGTGCACTGGCAGGAGATATTCCTATTGGCTCGGGAATGAGTTCTTCGGCTGCTGCAGAAGGTGGGCTGGCTTTCGCACTCAATGATATTTTTGATCTTGGATTGAACCGTATTGAACTGGCCCTGCTCTGCCAGCGTGCCGAACATCATTATCCAGGGGTTAAGTGCGGCATCATGGACATGTATGCCAGCCTGAACGGCAAGAAAGACCATGTGCTGTTGCTGGATTGTAAAAATATCAGCCACGAATATTTCCCATTGCAGTTATCGGGATATAAAATTGTTCTGCTCAACAGTAAAGTGCATCATTCACTTGCAAGTGGGGAGTATAATATAAGACGGCAATATTGTGAAGAAGGATTGGCCCTGCTGAAAAACAGGCTGGCGATCAGTTCATTCAGGGATATTACCGATGTGAAAATGATAGAAGCATGTAGTAATGAGCTCAGGCCTGTGGTTTATGATTGTTGCCGCTTTGTAGTGGAAGAGATACTGCGTACAAAAAAGGCCGCTTCCTATTTACAGCAAAACAACCTTGCTGCTTTCGGTAAACTGATGTTTGAAACACACAAAGGGTTAAGTAAACTGTACAAAGTAAGCTGCGCCGAACTTGATTTCCTATTTGAGCAGGCAGAGATGAATCCGCATGTTATAGGAACAAGAATGATGGGTGGTGGCTTTGGCGGTTGCACCATTAACTTAGTGAAGGCAGAAGCAGTTGATGCGTTTATTGAACAATCAGCTCTTGCCTATAAGAAACGCTTCAATATACTACCCGAAGCATATATAGTGGAAACGGCAGACGGAACAAGACGAATAAGTAATTAGCATAACTGAGCCGGGGGAGCCACCGGGAACTCATACACCGATCCTTTTCTTCACCGTGTGAATGATATGGGGTATGGCGCTTTCGGGGAAAGGAGATACACAACTTACATTGATCTCACAGAGAGAATATTTCTCCGCTGTATTTTCTGCATTGACCTTGTTAATAAAAAAATCCGCATCCCATATCACAGGAAGCATATCATCTTTTACACCGGCGACCTTTTGTAACGCTGCTATCCATTTGTTTTCCATAATATCCCGCAGGTCACGGAACAACATACAGTCCTCGCTGTAATAATACCGTTTGCCCGGTGGTTTGAACAGAGGAGCATCAATTGTTTTCGGAAACAGCGCATTCACTTCCTGGTAACCAAAACCTGCCACTTTGTTACCACTTATATAACAACGCACCATGCCATTGATGATATTCGGGTTCCATGCCTGGTCAATAAGCATGCCCTTGTTCTCAAAATACGATTCAAAATTCGTAAGAAATTCATCCACGGTCATGGCTATCTCTTCATTTCCGTTTGTTGCATGGATAACGATGATCTTGTTTTCCGCAAAACGGGTTGTATCAATTTTAAAAACACCACTTCCTCCATTGCCACGGTATTGTTTCAGTACCCTCGTTTCTTTATTGATCGCAGCAGCCTGAAAATCTTTTTTAAATACCTCGAAAGAAGGATAAAGTTTCACATCCCCGCCGAATTCAGTATCCCTGGCCAGGTATAGTATTTCCTTGGTTCCCATTTTCAGTATCACATCGGGATGGGAAGAAACAAAGCAACCCTTTGATGCCAGATCTGCCAACAGGGCATCAAGTGTTTTCCTGCCTGTTCCCTGCTCAATGGGATTAACCCAAACCAGCAGGGCCTTATATTTTAAAAGTTCTTTGGCAAGTGTACCTGCAACCGAATCGTGGTACAAAACGGAATCAACTACAAATCCTTTTTCGGTAAAGCCTGCAGCCAGGTTTGTATATTTTTCTTCGGTGAGTGCATTCCTGGCAGCGCCGGGCTCACCATAAATGATAAAGGCTATCGGGATATCTTTCATTTTTTTCAGGCTTCTTCAAAGTTGAGGATTTTTATGGAGATGTTTTAAAATAAAGAAGGCATGATAGTACATCAGTTTGAAAAAAGGATACTTCTTCAAAACGAATTGTCAGGTTGAGCTTGTCGAAACCGGGTTCCTGGTTTTCAGCAATGTCTCCGTAAGGGACATTGCGTACTACAAAAACTCAATGTCCCAGCCAAACCCGCAGACCTGTGGATGAGGCGTTGCCGGGAATGAGGAAAATTATACTTCCTGAATTACATCAAACCCCTTAAAGCTGCCTACAATAGCAAGCCCGATCACTTTTTGTGCAATTCCTTTTTGTTTAAGCTTGGCGGCGGTTTCATTAATTGTTGCTCCCGAGCCGACAGCATCATCAATCAGCAGTATATTTTTAAACCGTCTTGTTTCTTTAATTACAATACTGGCCCTTGCATTGTCGATCCTGTCTTCAATTTTATTCAGTGCTTTCTGCGGCACAGGAATAGTTCCTGATACTTTTACAATATTCAGATGTGGCAGTGACAGGTTAAATCCTTTTTGCAGCGCAGTCATTAATTGCAAATGTCTTTTAATAGTTGGCGGAACGTACCCGACTGCATCAATACTTTCTTTTTCTATAAGTGCAGTTAGTTTTTCTTTAGTGCCGGCAATAACTTCCTGCATCAAAGGCTGGTTTTGCCCCTGCTTGGCATAATGCAGCAATGTGCCCAGCCTGGTTTTTCCAAAGCGCTCAATGGCATAAAAATCGCAGTAAAACAACCTGTCAACTGCCATCGACTCAAACCCTTTTGTACCGGCCAGTTTAGCCGTTCCGTCTATAAGTCCGTTGGGTAAAAAATAATTCAGGTATTTTTTCCGTGTAATAATAAATTCACGGGCTGTTTTTTCGGGGGGCAGTTTTTGCCTGCTGCACCATGCTATCATTGCTGCAGCACCCTCCAGTTTTTCGCCCCTTTCCGATACCTGTAAAAAATGCTCCTGTAAAAAAGCAATTTCATCTTCTTTCAAATTAAGATGAGCTTCTTTGCTGTCAGCCGGTTGCTTGTTTAAACGGTAAAAAACCTTTGGAGCCCTGCCCAGTTTTTGCAAATACCCTTCCTGAAGCATACGGCTTAGTATCCGGTGCAACATTTGCCTTGAAGCCTGAATTTGACCCTGTAACTCATTTACAGAAGCTTCCTGATGTAGGTTTAAATAATCAACTATTTGATTTTCAATTGACACTGTTTACAGTTTACTATCAACTGTAAACTTACTGATTGTTTTTTAAAACCAGAACTATTTTTGATAGATCAACTGATGCAGGTCAAAAAACGCAATTTTTGACTTATGTTCTAAAAACATGAGTCATTTTATGGGTTTTCTGAGGCAGGTGTGGCGGGATTGATATGATCCTGGATGAGGGAATAACAGGCGCCCATTATTATTCAACAGGCAGCGGAAGATTTTGTTGTCGCAAAAAACTCAGCATATCCCAATAACCCCTTTGAAAAACGATCTTGTCGTTTTTTATGTGAAAGAAACCACAGCCCCTTAATCCTTTCGGGTCCTTCCATTCCAGTATGCCCCATTCGCCATCTTCAAAAATATTTTCAACTATGCAGACCATCTCCGCCTTTGCAAATTCTTCGGTGAACATTTTATGTATGGCTGCCTTACCATGTATAGGCTCATTCACCACCTGGTGATTGATGGCATCGGCTGCATAGAACTCCGCCAACGCATCGGGGTTGCCACTGTTGAATGTCTCCACCCATTTTTGTATCAGTTGTTTTGGTTGCATACGATGTTATTATTTGTAAATGGATTGTTGAGCCCGGGAAGGTGATGATAATAATACAAAAGCGGAGGATATATTTGTTTGCCGGTAATGCAGAAGACCATTTGTGATGCTTCGTGCTTCCTGTTCCGGATCAGAATGCTGTATCAGGCAATCTTTCTTTTCGTTCTTTTGGCAACGCTTGTTCTACGGTTTTTTTGCTTCGCCATTCTTACTTTATCAGCTTTAATAAATTCACTGATTGCCTTTTTTTCTTTTTCTGTCAAAGGTTTGCCCTTAATAATAAAGTCAACGCCGTCTGGTTCTTTAATGTGCGCCATTTTATATGCTTTTAAAATATTTGTCAATAAGATTGTTTGCCGCAATAGTGTTTATTATCATAAGGTGTCCGCCAAAATGATAAGCATCTAACGTTTTAATGTAATGGTTAATAAGCTTCGTTTTTGCAGTAAAAGAAAGGTATCCGTCAAATCCGTATTGAAATGAAATTTTGCAGGCCCAGGCGACTAAGTTTCCCGGAACTCCTTCATATAATTTATTCTTTCCACGATTGAAGGATGCGCTTTCCAACAAGTCCATATATACATGGTCTGTTTCAATAGTAAGGCTCAGAAGTCCCTGGATAATATTGGGGTTATTACTAATTGTCAGTTTGTAAACCTCTTTTGTATTGTCTTCAAGTTCTGCTTTCCAATTAAATGCCCATCCGTTTTTCTTTGTTACCTGTTTTAAATCATCTTTTGTTACCCGGCTAACATCTGTTGGGAAGCTATCACCGGAAATTGTGTTCCGGATTGAATTTGTGAGCTTATCAACCTCAAAATCCAGGTAGTTTATTTTTCTTTTTTTCACATTGTAATTTACAAAAAATCAGGCTAAATGTCTGAATTTTAGCTTACTGTTTTACTCCTGATTTCTTTGCTTTTACCTTTATGTTTCTTAGCTCCTTGCATTGGCACAACTTGTTCCGCATTGGCGGGAGATGCGCCACCAAATATTAAACGCTCAGTGTATTGGCCGTGGAAGATACCAGCACCGCTCTTACCTTATCTCTTTTCCAAAAGGCATCATCGAAATCTCTATTAGCTTGAAATGCTGCCTTGCAAAGGGAATACCAATGATGGTAATGGTAAGCAGCAGGCCAAACACAATATGCACCAGCGCCGTGTACAACCCGCCGCATAAAAGCCATATAATATTAAAGAGTACTGAAAGGCACCCGGTATTACGGGAGCTGCTCACCACTTCTTTACCAAAGGGCCATAGCACCAGCCCGGACAGTTTAAAACACTGCAGACCCCAGGGAATGCCCACTACGGTAATACATAAAAAGATACCACCAAACAAATAACCCAGCGCCGACAAAAAGCCGCCGAAGATGAGCCAGATAAGGTTACCGGGGAGGTACAATTGATTTTGATTATTGGTGAATGAAGGTACATTAAAGTGAAGTTAGGTTCGAATATAGTTCGTGATGGCACGAACCAAGGCAAACAGCATATATTATGGTTTGAAATAAGCATTGTGAATTTTTAAAAATTCCTTTGAAGGCAAAAATTTAGCAGGTAGCAAAATACTCTGACCTTCAAAATTCATAAAATTCTGTTCTATGCTTTCAAGAATATTTTTCCTTTTTAATTTTGAGGAAACCTTAATGCAATAATCATCTGCTGAAATTGTAATTAATCCTTTATCAAAAGCCTTGTCATGTAATGCATTCAAACAAAGGCCGTTCATTGGGTTCAATCTGTTCTTTTCATCTTTACTCCAAGGTACAATATGACTTGCAATTAATAAATCTGCATTGTCGATTCCGGTAACACAACATTTGTAATTGTATGTTGCTAAAATCATAGTTCTGAAAATTGATTGATTCACTCTCACTTTGATCAGTCTTTCTTTCTCTTTTCCTTCTTTTGGCAAATCATCTATCTCAATCATATTTAATTTTTCAATTGTTGAATGCTTCGCTTTAGCCAATAACCTTTCACTTTCTAATAAAGCAGCATCCCAGTTATTATAAAACTCATCCCATATTTGTTTATCTAATTTACTTGCATTTGATGCCCCCTTGATTCCTCTTTCCTGTAAGGTTGGATCAAAACTTGCAAAATTCACAAGCTTTAATGCGATTGATGAAGGAGTTCTTCCAATTAACTCTGCAAACTTTATAACTTCCAGAGTACCCTTATGCATTTTGCCAAAAGGTAATTTGCAATAAAGATTTATTGCAAGAACTAATTCGTCCCTTGTCCATAGTTTTTGCCCTTCTTTCATAAATTACTCCATTGATTTATCTTAAACATAGTGAAATATCTAATGGAATCAATGTATTCAGGTAGAAAATTTACTCCCCATTCAACATTTCGATGCAAATATTCAAATTCTTTAGCCCACTCAATAAACTGGGCAAACTTATCTCTGCTGTCCGTTGTTTCGTAATTTTCGGTTGCGGCTATGTAGGAAATTTCAGCAACAGCTTCACACAATGAGTACGTTCTATTTTTTTTAATATTCATACAGCAATGCTACCTTATGTGAGTTAAAGTACATTTGCCTTTAAGTCACTTTTACCGTGCACTCAAATTTATTTTTCTGTAAGTAGCAAAGTGGTATGTTTTAAGGCACGGCGGCATTTATTTATAGCATTTTAATAAGTTACCCAAGCCCACGAATATTTTTTAGTTTTACATTCATGTTAACCCTTCAAAACATATTACAGATACTACGGCAACATAAGCCGGAACTGCAACGGAAATATCCTATTTCCCGTCTAGGTGTGTTTGGTTCTTATGCAAGAGGAGAGGCTACAGAAAAAAGCGATATTGATATTGCAGTAGAGATGAACGGACCAATGGGGCTGGATTTTGTTGCGATGGCTGATGAAATAGAAAAATTATTTGGAATAAAGACAGATGTGGTGCCCAAACGTTCTATCAAAGCAAAATATTTACCCTACGTGGAAAAAGATATTGTGTATGTATGAGCGTAAACCTTCAGTTATTATTGAAGACATATTGATAAAAGGAATGAGAAACCATCTTATTCATGAGTATTTTGGCAGTTTAAAAAATCATTGCAGTCCTTATACCTTAATATAGATCTTCTTCTTATCCAGCAGCCACGCCAAAAACCACATCATGGCAATAAAGCAAAGGGCATACATTAAAGAACCTATTCTTGGGTCGGATGGGAGGATGGGTTTGCAAATGGTTTCATTGAACCAGCTCAGGGGATTCAGATATCTGGGCTTGCCCGCAGCATTTACACCATTGCTTATGCGGATGAGCCAGAGCGTTTTGGGTATGAGGGCGCTCATGGCAAAGATGAACAGGGCATTCTTGCCAAACACATCAAAGAAACGGCTCCAGGCGCCACGGCTGTTCTTAAATTCTATCAGGTAGATCATTACCGACAATATCATCAGCGCAAGACCGGTGGTATAAATGGTATAACTGCTTGTCCATATTTTTTTGTTGATGGGGAATACCATGTCCCAGCAAAAGCCGGCAAAGATCAATACACAACCTGCCACAAATAACCCGTTGAGCATCTCCTGTGTTTTGCCTTTTTGTACAATATAATTACCCACTAAGTAACCGAGTATCACCTGCACAATGGCGGCAAAACTGTTCATCAGCCCTTCGGGGTCAAAGGCAACACCCTCGCCGTGGTACATGTGTTTTTCACCAATGACCATTTTGTCAACGTTGGTACCAAACCAACCGTTAATGCTGAATGGATCGGAAGGGTTTGCAGCAATGCAAAGGAACCAGTAGCCCAGTAATATGAATGCACCAACCACAAATGAGCCTCTTACTTTAAAATAATGAACAATAACGGATGCAAAGAAATAACTGACGGCAATGCGCTGCAATACACCAAAGATGCGCAGGCTTTCAAAGGGCTTCATTACAATATGCCCGGCATCGTCGTACTTTATAAAAGGAAACCAGTTCAGGAACAAACCGATAAAGAAAATGAGCAGGGAGCGTTTAATTATTTTGAACCAGAAATGTCCCTCGCCTTTTTCTTCTATCCGGGGCATCACAAAGGCCATGGCATTGCCCACAGCAAATAAAAAGAAGGGGAAGACAAGGTCGGTGGGTGTAACGCCATGCCAGGCTGCATGTTCCAGCGGCGGAAAGATATGGCCCCAGCTGCCGGGGTTATTTACCAATATCATGAGTGCAACAGTAGCGCCGCGGAATACATCGAGGGAGTAGTAGCGTTGGTTCATGCAGTTTTATTAAAAGGATTCATTTTAGGATTTCCCCTGGTATCTTTCATGTTTATGATGATGAGTTTATTTTTTTCAACACGGTAGTAGATTTTATGCTGATAACCCTTTCCTGCAAGAACAGATTTTATATTTTTAAAGGATGTGTTGTTGCCAATTTGTGGTTGTTTAGAAAGCAGCTGAATTTTGTAAATGACCAGAATTGTAAATTCCTCAGCTACTTTTTTACTCCATTCTTCTTTCAGATATTTTGTCGTTTTTTGAAGGCTGTTTAAAAACCTTTTCTTAGTTATAATCTGGAGAGCCATTCTTTCATTTCGGCTTTAAATTCTTCAAAACCAACAGTGTCTTTCATAGGGTCTTCGTTAAACTGTTCTTCCAGTTCTGCCTTGTCTTCAGGAGATAGATCAGATAAGTCATCAATTTTTTTTGAGCCCACAGAATAAGTAACCAGATCTTCTTTAACCATATTCAATAGTTTTTCATCCTCTGTATCATCTATAAGCCTATGGATCTCTTTTTTAAGATTCTCTTTGCTCATAAAACCGGTTTTACCAAATTTACAAAATCATTTTTACAATACATAGTATTACACCCTTTCACTCAGTTCCAGCCAGCGCATTTCTTTTTCATCTAATAATAGTACAATGGTGCTGATGCGTTCTGCGGCTTTCTGCAATTCATCGTAACCCATATTACCGCCGTTCATTTTTTCTTCCAGTATTTTTTTCTCATCATGCAACTGCGGAAGTTCTTTTTCAAGTTGATCGAATTCGTATTTTTCTTTGAAAGTAAATTTTCGTTGCCCGTTGTTCGTTGTTCGTTGTTCGTTTTTTACTTCAGGAGTCTTTTTTTCGGCCAACGGCCAACGATCAACGGTCAATTCCTTTTCCTTCCATTCTCTGTATAATGTATAATTGCCTGGGAAATCTTTAATGATGCCATCTCCTTCAAATGCAAAAAGATGATCTACCATGTGGTCCATAAAATACCGGTCGTGGCTTACAATTAATATACACCCCGGAAAATCAAGCAGGAACTCTTCTAGTGTTCTCAATGTCTGCAGGTCTAGGTCGTTGGTAGGTTCATCGAGTATTAAAAAATTAGGGTTGAGGAAGAGTATGCTTAATAAATGCAGTCTCCGTTTTTCTCCGCCGCTCAGTTTACTCAAGGGAGTGTATTGCTGCTCGGCGCTGAAACCAAATTTTTCCATGAACTGCGTGGCAGAGATCTTGCCGCCATCGGCCAGCGGAAAAAATTCTGCAAAATCTTTTACGTATTCAATGGCACGCTTGTCTTCTTTGTATTGCAAACCTTCCTGGTTAAAATTGCCGAACACAACCGTATCGCCATGGTTTATTTTTCCGCTGTCGGGTTTTTCCTGCTGCAATGCTATTTTTAAAAAAGTGGATTTGCCGATCCCGTTCTTTCCAACAATACCAATGCGTTCGCCTTTTTTAAAGGTATAGTCAAAACCCTTCAGTATAATTTTATCGCCATAGCTCTTGTTCACTTTTTTCATCTCCAGCACTTTGCCACCCAGCCTCGTCATCTTTACCTGCAGGCTTACTTCTGTTTCTTCTTTACGCTGGCTCACCTTTTCTTCAATATCGGCAAAAGCATCCTGCCGTGATTTTGATTTGGTGGTTCTTGCCTTGGGTTGCTTGCGCATCCATTCCAGTTCTTTGCGAAAAATATTCTTGTCTTTCTGCAGTTCACTGGCCTGTATCTCCTGCCTCAGGCTCTTCTGCTCCAGGAAATAATCATAATCGCCTTTGTACACATAAATTTTTTCATCGTCCATTTCCAGTATCTCGTTGCAAACGGCATCTAAAAAATAACGATCATGTGTTACACAGAGCAGGGTTACTTTCCGTGCACTCAGGTAATCTTCCAGCCACTCTATCATCTGCACATCCAGGTGGTTGGTGGGTTCATCCAGTATCAATAAACATTTTCCCTCGTGCAGTTGCGCTTCAATAAGCGCCTGTGCAAGTGCAACCCTTTTTCGCTGGCCGCCGCTCAGGTTCCTTACCGGATCATTCAAATGGTGCAGGTTGAGTTTGCCGAGTATCTGTTTCAGTTCACTTTCAAAATTCCATGCATTCAGTTCATCCACCTTCGCCATCAGGGTGGTGAGCTTGTCTATATTTTCCGCATCGTCTTCCAGGCACATTTCATATTCCTTCACCACTTTCACCACCGGGTTATCCATCCGCAATATATTATCCCAGATGCTTTTCTTTTCTTCAAAATGGGTATCCTGCTGCAGCATCACAACTTTAATATCTTTATGTACCCGCACGGTGCCGCTGTCGGCCGTGTCCAGCCCGGAGATGATCTTTAACAGGGTACTCTTACCACTTCCGTTACGGGCCACAAAAGCGATCTTATCGCCCTCCTCCACAAAAAAAGTTATGTTGCTGAATAAAACCCTTATCCCAAAAGATTTGCTGATGTTTTCTATAGAAGCATAATGCATAGGGAGCAAATTTCACTAATTAAAAACGAATTACACGAATTTTTAAATGTGCTCTATGCATAATTGGTGTAATAAGTGTAATTCGTGTAATTTGTGTTCCATGAATTTTAGCAGGTTGATAAAAGCAGAGTCCTATAAAAGAGGTACGGCGCTTTCTGTTTTATTCAATATTCTTTCCAAGGGCGCTTTATTCCTGATGACCATCATCATTGCCCGTTATTTCGGCAGCAATATCAAAACCGATATTTATTTCTTTGTCTTTGGCGCCATGTTGTTATTCTCGGGCTTCATCAATAATATTGATGCTACTGTACTGATACCCGAATCTATGCGGCTGAGGGAGAGAGAGGGTAATCGGGCTGCAACAACCTTCCTCAATTTTTTTCTTATCATTTACCTGTTCATTGGCCTGTTGTTCACTTTGCTGATGTATTTTTTTGGCACCGATGTGTTCGGGCTCATTTCAAAATTTTCCGAAGAGGATATTCTGACCTATAAAAATTATTTCTGGACAGGGTCGTTGTTCTTCATCTTTCACCTGCTCACCAA
>CAYTQB010000023.1:45354-46974 GCA_964439615.1 uncultured Ferruginibacter sp.
AGTGGTTTCGGCAGTGGTGTCATCAGCCTGATGAACTATGGAAAAAATATTGCCGACATACCCAATACACTCGTGACCACACAGGTGAGCAATGTTAGCGGCATCAAACTAAATGAAGAAGTAGCCCGGCATGATCATGACGCCATGAACGATACTTTTTTAAGGACATCCAAACTGCTGCTGTTCATTTTGGTGCCAATGAGCCTTTATCTTTTTGTGTTTGCTACTCCGCTGGTCGAAATATTTTACCAGAACCGGAATTTTACAGAAGCCGCCATTGGTGAAGCGGCGTTCTTTTTAAAACTGCTGGCCATAACCCTTTTCATTACGGGCATCAATACTATGGTGACAAGGGTATTCATTGCCATACAGGCTATCAGGCAGGCATTCTTTTACCAGGTGATACTGAATGTGCTGCTCATTATAGTAACCTGGCTTTGCACCAAAACTTATGGGGCTTATGGATATGGTTATGGTATCATCATTGTGAACCTGGTGAATTATTTCGGTATGTATTTCGTCTGCAAAAAACTGGCTCCGTTCATTGATTATGCCGCATTGCTTACCTACTGTGCGTTCATCCTTTTTTTCAATATGCTTATTGCAGGCGGGCTTCTGCTGCTTACCCGTTATTACAATGCCGGTAATTTGGGTAATGTTATCACCGGTTTCCTGGCTTATATTGTTATCTTACTTATACTGAACAGGATCTTTAACCTCAATACCGAGCTGGGCCAGCTGATTCGTCATGCAGGGAAACGATTTTTTTAAGAGATGGTACATTAAATTTTGCCGCTACCTGCTGCAAAAAAAATACCTGCGGGTGATGGCTGGGCCATTGAAGGGTTATCAGTGGTCAACAGCCGGCAGTTATGAATATATCCTGGGAAATTATGAAGACCCCAAAACAATGGATACATTTTTATCCTGGCTTAAACCGGCTTCTGTGTTTTATGATTTGGGTGCAAATGCAGGTTACTTTACGCTGATGGCGAACCGGGTTATCACCGAAGGGAAGATCTATTCTTTTGAACCCTCACCTGCTGCCAGGCAATTATTTGAAAAACACCAGGAACTTAACAGAGATAAAATAACCGCTGATAATATTAGCTTATTGCCTTTTGCCATATCCGATACGAAAAAGCAGATTGAATTTTCCAACAGCAGCATTCCAAAGGAAGGGAATACTTATATCAAGGGTTCGCCTGGATTCAGTATTGCGGAAAACAGAATAACCGTGCAGTGCTATTCTGTTGACGGTTTGCTGGAGCAGGGTTTTGAAAGACCGGATGTGATGAAGATAGATGTGGAAGGAGCAGAGTATGATGTGTTGCAGGGAGCTGTTAACACCCTTCAACACTATAAACCGGGTATCTTACTGGCCACACATGATTGTCACCTGCCGGGAGTACAGGAAAAATGCGTAAAGCTCTTAAAGCAGCTTGGGTACATACTAACACATACAGGCAACTATAATAAGCGAATAGATGGATTAGATGACTATATTGCAATACACCAAACGAGGTTGTAGTTATTATATATATACATGGCCAGTCAGTCAAAAATAAAACTCCTCATTTTTACACCCACACTGCAATGCGGGGGTTCGGAGAAATTTGT
>CAYTQB010000024.1:0-5549 GCA_964439615.1 uncultured Ferruginibacter sp.
GGTTTTTAAAACGCCTAAAAACTTAATCGTTCAACAACCTGCTTTGCTTGTAGAAAAAAAGGATAGTTGTGCGGTTAAAAACATAAGTGATATTTCTATTAAAAATTCAACAGAAAAGCCTTTGCTGGTAAGTGTGTACAGGCGAAATGGTAACGTGTATGAACCTGGTGTATTATCATTAAAAATATTGCCCAGGAACCAGGAAACTATTTATGAGTTGAAAGCTGGTATCTATAAAATTAAATATGAAACAGAAGATGAAGAGGATGATAAGAAAACAATCAAAGAAGGTGAGATTAAATTAACAGCATGTAATAATGTTTTTAAAGAAATAAAAAATGAGTAAAGATCTTTCTTATTGTTTTCCTAAGCCCTCCTTTATCCTTATCATTGTATCCATCTTTACATCTTTAATAAGCTCTGTACTCTGTTTTGCATTCGGCCATTTGATCTCTATTTCTTCAATGGCTGCTGCCTTGCCAAGGCCTGCTTCAACCTTTAATGTTTTTGAGCCGAAGCTGCCGCCAGTGTTCACCGCATGATAAAAATTCTGGAAACTGCCATCCGCCATTTTTACTTTGATCCTCACTCTTGCCCCAACGGCAGCCCTGTTAGAATGCACGCCTTCTAATTTTAATTTTACCCAATGGTTACCGGTAACAGAACTATTCTCGAATAATACATTCCTGAACCGGTCTCCTTCAACAGCACCACCCATTACTTCATAAATATCCTGGTCGCCATCATTATCAATATCGGCAAATGCCACCCCGTGTCCTTTTTGAATATGCCCGGTATTGGTGGCATAGGTAATGTCTTCAAACTTTTTACCACCCAGGTTATGATACAGTTTATTCGGAACGATTGCTGTGTATTCGGGTGCGCCGGTGCCCAAATAGTAATCGGGCCAGCCGTCATTATCAATATCACCAAAGTTGCAACCCATGGTATAATTGATATGATTAACGCCATACGCTGCACTCACATCGGTAAATGTATTATTGCCATTGTTATGATACAGTCTTGGCAGTTCACCTAAAGGTGGTAAACCAAGCATATCCCGTGCTGCATCTTCGCCAACCATCGAAAATCTTTTGGTATCGTACCCCGAAACAAAAAGATCTTCATACCCGTCGTTATCAAAATCAAAGAACCATGCCGGAAAACTGGAGAGTGGCTCTTCCACTCCTGCTGCCTTACTGATGTCTTCAAAGATCCTTGCTCCGGGTGTATTGCCGGGTTTATTCAGGAATAATTTATTGCGAGAGTTCAGCGTAGAAAGATAGAGGTCGGGATATCCATCATTATTGATATCACCCCACACACAACCTTTTACAAAAAGTGTGAGGTTCAATCCATATTTAGCAGCCTCGTCTTTGAATTTTCCTTTATAATTCACAAATAACTGGCAGGGAAAATTTTCATGCGCTACAAACAAGTCTATCCATCCATCATTATTAAAATCGCCCCAGGTAGCAGTTTGTGTAGGAAAAGGTGAATAAAGCCCCGATTCAATGGTTATGTCTTCAAACCTGTTGTTGCCATTATTTCTTATGAGGGAGAAAGGAAATTTTGCATTCTTTCCCCACCACCCACCCCTCAATATCACAAAGTCAGCCAAACCATCATTATTGTAATCTGCATGAACGAGGTTCAATCCCCCGGTAATACCTACGAGGCCCGAAGAAACCGTTTCATTTTTAAATGTACCGTCTTTTTGCTGGTGCATATATCGTATCTGGTCGCTGAGACCATAGGAAGATGCCATGATATCCAGCAGCCCGTCATTGTCAAGATCTTCAACAACACAACCACCTGAAATGCCATTCATATCAACTCCTTTGGCAGTGCCAACATCTTTCAATACAATATTGCCGGTGACGGGTTGTTTAAAAACATCCGATTCAATGAGCCATTGTTTAGGAACATCTGCAGGATACCTGCCCAATGTCATGTAAGCGATGTTTAATAAATATCTTGATTGCAGATCATTCGGAAACTTATTAAGGATCATCTTGTATATTGTTATCGCCGAGTCTGATCCTGAAGTTAACTGGTGAATACCGCTACCCTTCATGGGTATGATACAACTCTGTGCATTGTGGTTGGCTGCACAGTTTTCCAATTCGCCTTTGCGCATGTAAGCAATGGCCAGTTGGTCGAATAATAATTTAAAGTCAGGAGGTATATCCGAGGTTGACAAACCCAGTACCGCAACTATTTGTTTCAATATAATAATGGCTTCATCGGTATTGCCTGCATTTAACGACTCTACGGCATATTGGAAATACAAACTCACCCGTTTGTTCGGATCTTTCTCTATGGCAATTTGTTTCTTGAATAATTCTGCACGTGCCGTATTCATTACATAAAAATCAACGGGATTGGCATGTTTACTTATGCTGTCGAGTATCTTCACCATTTTTAAAGTACCTGGTGTTTGCTTCACCGTAGAAACAAGTACAACACCATCGGGTTCGCAGCAACTTTTCATCTGGGCGTGAACAGGCATGAAAACCTGTATAAAAAATAAAAGGCTAAATGAAATATGTTTGTATAAATTTTTCATTACAATTTTCCTTGTTTAATTTCATCAACCACCGCAGGGTCAAGACCTCACCCCCGGCCCCTCTCCAAAGGAGAGGGGTGACAATTGCAGTGGCCTTTATAATCGTTTGTTCTTTATTTCATCTACCACAGCCGGATCAAGCAGGGTGCTGGTGTCGCCTAAATTCTGTATCTCACCTTCAGCGATCTTTCTTAAAATGCGACGCATTATTTTTCCACTTCTTGTTTTTGGAAGCCCGGTCACGAATTGTATCTTATCAGGTTTGGCAATAGGGCCAATGACCCTTGTAACCGTTTGCAGAATATCCTGTTTTCTTGAAGCTTCGTCGCCATGATGGCCATTATAAATAACGTATGCATATATACCCTGGCCTTTTACATCATGCGGATAACCCACTACAGCGCTTTCCACCACGCCGGCGTGCATGTTGATGGCATTCTCCACTTCGGCGGTGCCGATGCGATGACCACTTACATTCAGTACATCATCAACCCGGCCCGTGATACGATAATTACCCTGTTCATCCTTCAAAGCACCATCCCCCGTAAAATATAAACCGGGGTAAGTTGCGAAATAATTGGTGCGGCATCGTTCATGATCGCCCCAGGTAGTTCTTAGTATGCCAGGCCATGGTGCTTTGATGCATAAATTACCGGATGTTACTCCTCCCCCTTCGGGGGGAGGCTGGGAGGGGGCACCTCTCTCATCTACTAAAACAGGTTGCACACCCGGCATAGGTAATGTGGCCCAACTTGGTTTGGCTGGCGTTATGCCTGCGAAGTTGGAGATAAGGCAACCACCGGTTTCTGTCTGCCACCAGGTGTCAACAATGGGGCATTTCTTTTTACCAACATGTTCATCATACCAATGCCATGCTTCTTCATTGATGGGTTCGCCAACTGTGCCCAATATTTTTAAAGATGAAAGATCCTTTCCTTTCAATGGATCCAAACCATAACTCATTAAACTGCGGATGGCTGTCGGAGCCGTGTACAGGATATTTACTTTGTGTTTGTCAATAATATCCCAAAATCTTCCGGTGTTGGGCCAGGTAGGAATGCCTTCAAACATCATTGAAGTAGCGCCTGCGGATAAAGGCCCATAAACAATATAACTATGCCCGGTTATCCATCCTATATCTGCCGTACAAAAAAATATATCGCCGGGTTTGTATTGAAAAACATTTACAAAAGTGTATGTAGTCCAGACCATATAGCCGGCGCAACTGTGTACCACGCCTTTTGGTTTTCCTGTACTGCCGCTTGTATATAATATGAACAAAGGGTCTTCTGCATCCATAGGTTCAGCAGTAAAAGCCCCTCCTAAATCCTCCCCCGAGGGGAGGACTTTACCGGCATCGGGCATACTATTTAGCTTTTGTTTTATTTTTTCAACAACTGCAACAACATTGTTCCGTACTTCTTCATTTGTAAAACGTATTTCTGTATAGCTTAACTCTTCTAAAAATTTTGTTCTTGCTTTATCATATTCTTGTTGCTCTGCAGAATTATGATAATCGCCATCTACTTCAATTACTAATTTCTTTTTTAAGCAAACAAAATCAACGATAAACTCATCTATAATATGCTGACGCCTGACGTGATAACCTGTTTTATCAGCCCTTAGCATTTCCCACAATATTCTTTCTTCATGTGTAGGGTTGTCTTTCAATTGCTGGCTAAACTCTTTAAACTGGTTGTAGGTTGAATTCCTGGCAGTTTCTCGGAGTCGCTGCTCCTTCCCCACAGGGGAAGGTTGGGAAGGGGCTTCTAATTGCTGTTCCGCATGTTCCATTTCATCTTCCCACCAAACATCCCTTCCTTTGATCATACTCACGGGTGTTCTTGTTCTTGTATAAACGATCACACGCTTTACTGTTTTATTGCCGATCAGTGCATCATCAATCACCGACTTCAGCGGAATATCTTTTCCGCCACGATATGCACCATCGCAGGTAACAATAAATTCTGCCTGTGCATCTTCAAGTCGGTCGGCAATACTTTGTGCGCTGAATCCGCCAAATATCACACTGTGAATAGCGCCGATCCTGGCACAACCCAGCACTGCATAAGCCAGTTCCGGTATCATACCCATGTATATGCAGACACGGTCGCCTTTTTTTACGCCATTGTTCTTTAATACCTGTGCAAACTGGCAAACCCTTTTGTGCAGGCGGTTATAAGTAACCACACGTACTCTTTCATCGGGGCTGTTAGGTTCCCAGATGATGGCAGGCTTATCTCCCATAGTTGACAGGTGGCGGTCGATGCAATTCTCCGTAATGTTCAGTTTGGCATTTTTGAACCATTCTATTTTAGGTTCAGTAAAGTTCCAGTCAAGCACCTTATCCCATTTTTTTTTCCACTGAAAATTTTTGGCAATAGATCCCCAAAAACTTTCCGGGTCCTCCACGCTTTTCTTATAATCTTCATGATATTGCTCTAGCGACTTTATCTGGTAGGGGTATGACATAGCTGCGGTTTTTACTTTGACAGCAATTTAATATATTTATGCATTCGGTTTTGACAACTTCAAATTTCGGATAAAAGACAGACATGGCTACTGAACCGGTAAAAGGAATTGGTAAAATCATTTTTTCATCTTCACTGGGCACTCTAATAGAGTGGTACGACTTCTACATTTTTGGAATGTTGGCCAAAACCATATCGGTGCAGTTTTTCCCCGAAGGAAATGATACAGCAGCCCTGCTAAGTACCCTGGCCATCTTTGCAGCAGGCTTTTTGGTTCGTCCTTTTGGCGCCTTGGTCTTTGGCAGGCTTGGAGACCTGATCGGAAGAAAATACACCTTCCTGCTTACATTGGTTTTAATGGGCGGATCCACATTTTTGATCGGGCTTGTCCCATCTTATAAAGCCATTGGTATGGCAGCGCCACTATTGGTTCTATTATTAAGATTGATACAGGGCCTTGCACTGGGAGGAGAATATGGCGGTGCTGCAACCTATGTAGCTGAACATGC
>CAYTQB010000024.1:5649-43160 GCA_964439615.1 uncultured Ferruginibacter sp.
GGCCGATATTCGGAGAAATGATGAAGAGTGCGGATGTAACAAAGTGGATAAAAGATAATAAACAAGCATTGGAATATGACATAAGAACGGACATAACCAAAAGAGATACGATCAGGAGCCCTAATGTTTTTGAAAATCTGATCGTTGAACATGTCAAAGCAACATTTATTCATAAAGATGGAAGAAGATTTTCAATCACAAGCGCAGATACAGTCCCTCAATTTCAGTATAAATATATACGTAAAGCGGATGCTAAGCCGGTTGCTTTGGATAAAATACTTTCTGCTTCGTTAAAATGGAAATTCATATTCCTCGTTTGGGTAATGATAATTTTTGTAACGATGGCCTATGGCCCCATCGCTGCATTTTTAGTGGAGATGTTCCCAACAAAAATTCGCTATACTTCCATGAGCC
Organism: uncultured Ferruginibacter sp.; assembly: GCA_964439615.1. Taxonomy (GTDB): domain Bacteria; phylum Bacteroidota; class Bacteroidia; order Chitinophagales; family Chitinophagaceae; genus Ferruginibacter. The sequence continues at coordinate 6,064 of CAYTQB010000024.1, forward strand.
TGCCTTATCATATCGGCAATGGAGTGTTTGGAGGATTGGTGCCATTCATTGCCACATTACTGGCAACAACATTCGCTAAAGATCCGTTGGTAGGACTATGGTACCCGATTGGCGTGGCAGGATTATGTTTTGTAATAGGCGCTTTGTATCTCAGTAATAAAATTGATAAAGACATTAATGATTAAATCCTGCTACAAAGACACAAAAAGAACACACAAAACTTTACAGAGCAATTTTGTGTATCTCTGTACATCCCTCGTGATACTTTGTGGTAAAAAATAAAATGATATGAACCAGGTTAAAAAAATATTGGGCTTAGTTTGGATGGTCATTGCGCCGGTGATCATTTATTTTCTCATCATGGGCGCTATACATAATATCGGCGAAGGAACTAAGGATATCAATAAGCCCGTTCCCTGGATAATCATCATCAGTATTTTCACACCCATCGCCATTGGCTTAATGATATTTGGCTGGTATGCTTTGAAAGGGGAGTATGACCATTTGCCGGAGAATTCGGAAGAACTATAAACCCATTGCCTTATAGATTGCTTCCTGGATATTTGTGCGAACATTCATCCTGAGCAGTTTTGTATTATCACCGCCCTGCGGATTGACACGGTTACTGAGGAAAACAAAAACCAGGTTATACTGGGGATCGGCCCACACACATGTACCTGTGAAACCGGTATGACCAAAAGTAAGGGGAGATGCTGTGTAACAAGGATAAGGATCAGGGCGGATATGATTATCTTTTTCCGGCTTATCAAAACCATAACCACGCCTGCTGATAGTGCTGTGATATGCAGTAAACAGGTCAACGGTTTCTTTCTGTAAAAATCTTTTGCCATTTATTGATCCGCCATTCAACAGCATTTGCATGATAACAGCCAGGTCATAAGCATTACTGAATAACCCGGCATGGCCGGCCACACCGCCAAACATAGCAGCGCCGGGATCATGTACGGTACCACGCAATAATTGCAGGCGAAAATATTTTTCCTGCTCGGTGGGTGCAATCCTTTTCTGACTAAACTGTTCACCTGCTTTAAAGCCTGCTGTGGTGAGGCCCATCGGCTGGTAAAAAGCCTTCTTTACATATTCATCAAGAGGTAAACCGCTGATGGCTTCTACAACCTTTCCTAAAAAAATAAAATCATTATCGCTGTAGATATACCTGTTTGATTTGCCAAGTGAGCTTTGTAAGATCCTTTTATAAATAGTATCCCGCCAGTCGGTACGCATATAAAGGTCTTTTGCCACCGGTATGCTGAACGATTCATTTTGCTTTGAAGAATAATATCCGGGAAGTGGAACACCACTGGCGTCAATGGTTTCTTTATAAAAAGGAATATAAGCAACCAACCCTGCCTGGTGCAGCAGGATGTCTTTTATTTCCAGGTGTTCTTTATTGGTTCCCCTTACCCAGGGCAGATAATCACCAAGCTTTTTTTTAAGATCAAGTTTGCCTTCGTCGTATAGTTTCATCACCGAGATGGTGGTGGCACAAATTTTTGTGACAGAAGCCATGTCGTAAATAGATTCTTTAGTAACCGGCTCGGCATTGTCGTACGAAAAACTGCCGTAAGTTTTATAGTAAGCTATCTTTCCATCTTTTGCTACCAACACAACTGCTCCCGGCGTTGCTCCCTTAGTTATCGCTTCCTCTGCTATGTCATCAATAAAAGTGAGTTTGTTGGCATCAAGTGTCATTTTGGAACGATCAATGGGAGACAGGGCTGCATAAGTAACTCCTGAACCATATCTGAATTTTTCACAAACAGTAACCGGTAGTTTTCCCTTAGCAGGAATTTTTCCCTGCAGCAGGTCTATGGCCACATTATGTATGATGCTGTCGTCTTCATAACAGGCGATGAGATTTTTTGCACTACACCAATTTTTGATGGCATAAGGATTCCCGAACACAAAGGAGACGGCATTTGTTTTCTGTTGCAACCGGGTTACCAGGTCAACGGCAGCTTTGCTTATGCCGAAATTATTGGCGGGGGTGCGGCTGTAGTTATGAATACCGATCACTATTTTTTTATACTTCTTTTTAATATTGGCAACAATGGAAGTATTTTTAGAATCATCCTGCCTGTAATCGAAATTGATCACATCGGCATTGTAATCGGAGCGCATGCGGCGGGCAAAAGCATTGTCTTTATTTGTACCAATGCTAACATACAGCACTTCTTTCTCTCCTTCTTTCAGCGGGAAGAAATGTTTGTCGGTTTTCTTCAGCACCGTGAGTGCCTCTTCGGCTACCAGCTTGCGCATGAAATGAACGTTATTGTTGAGATCTGCCGCCAGGTTTTCGATACTTACGGGTTGCCATTTCGAAAGTCCGTACTGGTATTTTGCCAGCAATACTTTTTTGCAGTGGGCTTCAATATCACTCCAACTTAAGCGCCCGCTGTCAATCGCCTTTTTAATGCGTTCGATTGCCTGCGGTATGTCGTTGGGCAGGCATAGCATATCGTTGCCGGCAACCAGCGACTCCACAGAGGCGGCGCCGTTGGGGTAAAATTTGTTCACACCCTGCATACCCAGTGCATCGGTGAAGGTAAGTCCCTGGTAACCGAGTTCATTACGCATCAACTCAGTTACATTCTTATAACTGATAGATGTGGGTTTGTTGGGTGTGTTATCAATGGAGGGGATGGAGAGATGAGCAATCATTACACTGCCCACCCCGGCTTTGAAAATTTCACGAAAAGGATACAGCTCGAGTGAATCCAACTGGCTCCTTGTTTTGTTGATTACAGGAAGGTCTTTATGTGAATCTACCGATACATCCCCGTGGCCGGGAAAATGTTTGGCGCAAGCCATTACACCCACATCCTGCATTCCCTTCATAAATTGAATACCGTATTCAGCTACTTTGTATTTGTCTTCCCCAAAACTGCGGTCGTTGATCACGGGGTTATCGGGATTATTGTTAACATCCATCACCGGGGCATAATTTACCTGAATACCTGCACGTTTGCATTGATTGCCTACGATCTTTCCATATTGATACATAATGCGGGGGTCTTGCATGGCGCCCAGCATCATTTGCCGGGGAAGCGGAAGCACACTGTCGTATCGCATCCCCAATCCCCATTCGCCATCAATGCACATCAGTATCGGGGTCTTGGAAGCTGCCTGTAATTTATTGATCGTATTTGCCTGTAAAACGGGCCCTCCCTGGAAAAGGCAAATGCCGCCTACGTTATATTTCTTTACCAGCTCCAGCACCAGCGAATCGTAATAAACATAACCCGTTGCAGTTTTTTCGGAGAGCCGCACTACCATCAGTTGTGCTATCTGTTCATCGGGGCTAAGGGCTTTAAAAACACTGTCGGCCCAGCGGGAAGCGGCATTTTGCTGTGCAAAGCCTGTAATGCTTATAAAAAGAAATAATATCAGCTTAATTTTCCTCATGTATCCTAAAAATTTTATAGTGAGATGGATGTGTTATTTTTGACATTCTAAATTACAGGATTTTGCCCGATATCATTCAATTATTGCCCGATAACATAGCCAACCAGATTGCTGCTGGCGAAGTTATTCAAAGGCCAGCCAGTGCTGTAAAAGAACTGTTGGAAAATGCTGTGGATGCTGGGGCAGATGAGATCAGGCTGATCGTTAATGATGCCGGCAAGGCATTGATACAGGTTATTGATAATGGCAGGGGCATGAGTGAAACCGATGCAAGGATGGCTTTTGAACGCCATGCTACTTCCAAGATCAGGAATATTGAAGACCTCTTCCGCATAAAGACCATGGGTTTCAGGGGCGAAGCACTGGCAAGTATTGCCGCTGTTGCACAAGTGGAATTAAAAACGAAAATGACCGGGGAAGAAACGGGGGTTTATATAGAGATAGAGAATAGCCATGTAATTAAGCAGGAGCCGGTAGCTGCATCGGCAGGGACCAGCATTGCTATGAAAAATCTTTTTTTCAATGTGCCTGCCAGAAGGAATTTTTTAAAAAGCAATGCGGCAGAGTTAAGGCATATTGTTGATGAGTTTATACGGGTGGCGATGTCGTTTCCAGAAATTTTCTTTTCATTTACCAGTAACGGTCAGGAAGTATTTCACCTGGAGAAGGGAACCATGAAACAGCGTATTGTGCAAATACTGGGGAATAGTTATGCAGCTAAGTTGGTGCCGGTGCAGGAGCATACCGATTATATGAACATCTATGGATTTGTGGGAAAACCCGAGACCGCCAAGAAGACAAGGGGCGATCAATATTTTTTTGTGAATAACCGCTTTATTAAAAGTGCTTACCTGAATCATGCAGTGATGAATGCTTTTGACGAGATGATCGCCAAGGATAGTTTCCCGATGTATACTTTGTTCATTGATCTTGACCCTTCTCAGGTTGATATCAATGTGCATCCCACTAAGCAGGAAATAAAATTTGAGGATGAAAAGATAGTATATGCTTTTGTGCAGAGTGCTATTAAACATGCGCTGGCACAGTTTAGTATAACACCTACACTCGACTTTGAACTGGATGCTTCCATACAGAACCTGGATGCTGTGTCAAAACCATTTACCGAAGAAAAAAGATCATCGGCATCAGCATCATCCTTATACAAGACCTTCACTCAAAAAAACCAGTCGCATTTTATTGAAAGTAAAAGTGAGTTGAAGAACTGGAAAGAGTTTTACGAGAAACCTGTGTCACTGGAAAACAACCCTAAGGAACAGGCAGAATTGCACAAACTACAAACTACAAACTACAAACTTCAAACTGATAATTTATTCCAACTTCACAATACATACATCGTTCTTCAAACAACCAAAGGCTACTACCTCGTTCACCAGCAAAATGCACATGAAAGGATACTATATGAACGATTCAGTATTGCAATTGATGGTAAACCTATTGCTACACAACAGAGCCTATTTCCAGCAACCATTGAACTTGCTGCCGCTGATGCGGTATTATTGGAAGCGCTATTACCCGATATGAATCACCTCGGTTATTTGCTGGAACCTTTTGGCAAAAGCACCTTTGTAATACAGGGAACCCCCGCTGATGTGGACCAGGGGAATGAGAAGAATGCTATTGAAAAAATACTGGAGCAGTACAAACATTTCAGTAGCGATCTTAAATTCAGTAAAAGAGAAAGACTCATCCGGTCACTGGCATTACAGCAATCCGTTAAGCCGGGTACGATGCTTTCAGGAAAAGAAATGGAAGTGCTGATAGAAGACCTGTTCAATTGCAGCACACCCAATATTACCGCTAATGGTAAACCCACATACCTCGATTTCAAAAAAGAAGAACTTGATAAAATGTTCGGTAAGTAAGAAAGAAAATAATTTACCGCAGGGATGCAGTTTGGTCTGTATCAGCAACAGGCAGGCTAGCTACCATTTTCTTCTCATCATCTAAAATAGACAATAGTTTTTTCAGCATTTCCCTGTATTGCCCTGTTTTACCATGCTGTGTTTCAATATTGATATACCGCCTGTTTTGTTCGCCATAGTACACACTCAGGGAACCATCTCTAAAAACGTTAACATTATCCTGTAAAATGCTGTTGTATCCAAATGAGGCCATTTTACTATAGATATCCTGGTCTGTGGTAAGTGCAATATCATCTATATCCTGCCATTCATCTGCATACACCTGGCTGGCATCATGTTGCCTGGCTCCACCGGGAAGATAGGTCCTCACAGAAAAATCGTTGTTTGTATTATTGTGGAGTGCAATAAGACAGGAGATACTGTCTGGAATCAGCTTCAGTAATTGCGTAGCAAATTTTTCCACTTCATTAATTGCAAGCGGATTTATCTTCCCTTTTGTTTTCAGTGTAAGCATAATACCCTTACGGGAGAATATCCTGTTGGGGTCAAATGTGTACACTAAACCTTTGAACGGGAAATTGATATTTCTTTTAGCGTTGTTCTCTATCTTGATCAACACACCACCACGTTTTTCTAAAATAGATCTTGCTGCTTCCACAGCCGTAGCTTCATCATCGTGCACATTGATACAACAGGTGTTCATTGATTCTCCGTACTGGATCACTTTAATTGAAATATTCCTGTCTCCCAGCCGGTGAGTAATTATTTTTTCGGAGGGTGAAAAAGCAGCAGGGTTTGATATAGGAGCATTGCCTTCCGGGTTTTTTGAACCGAATACTGTGACTGCCAGGGAAAAGAATAAATTAAAACTGTACATCAGGATTGAATTTACAACAAAAATATTATAATCATTTTTAAGGTTTAGAGGATACCAACATGTGTTGATAAAATGTAATAGACAACTGGCCCCCGGGGTTTCTGCCAATTTACCTTTGTGATTAAAAGAAAAAAGCCTGCAACATTTCTGTTACAGGCCTTCGCTTTAAATAACCCTATCGTTACAACTTTTGAAATAATGCGTAGCAAACATGATTCTGGTAGATCAGTTTGATCCTGTATAACCCTGCAGGAAGGTCGTTAATATTTATATTAACCACGTTATTGCCAGGAACACCCAACTGGTGTTTTTCCTTTACCAGTACATTCAGGCTGTTATATACATAGGCGTCTATCATTCCCGCCTGTGTCAATGTCACATTCACATTAACCACATTGGTAGCCGGGTTAGGATATGCCTGCAACAGGCATGCGTTTGATACCTGTGTGATATGAATGGTTTTGCAGATCTCTTTTATACATCCTCCCAAAGTAACGGCTCTTAAGCAAACCTTGTAATATCCCGTATCCTGGAAGAGATACGTTGGATTGTTCTGATGTAAGGTTATTGTTGTGCCTGGTGAGCCAAGAGGTAATTTGGTAATTGTCCATGTCTGATCAATGATCGGAACATTTGCATTGGCGTAGAAATGTAATTTATTTGGTACCTGCGGATCGGATTGATAGGTATAGTTTACATGAACACTATCACAGTTGATCTGTTGTGTTACCTGTACCGTTTTGCAGGTAGTAGATGCACAATTTGGTCCCCGCCATACAGTAAGACAGGCAGTATAAGTACCCGGTTGTGTGTAATGATGTGTTGCAATCATATCATGGCTGCCGGTACCGTCGCCAAATGTCCAGGTATATTGTGCAGCACTGTTCTGGAAGGCAGGAATGAAAGTAAATGTCTGGCTGTTACTTGATGTACTCAATACAGTAAAATTGCTCTGGTTGTTACAAGGCGGCATTGGCACAGGGATAAGAATGCTGTCGCATTTATCCTTGATACAGTTTGGTCCGAATTGTATTTTCAGGCATACATAATACCTGCCAGGCTGAGCATATTCATGAACCGCATTCCAGCTTGTGGCAGATGTGCCGTCGCCAAAATACCAGGTAGCTGTTGCACCCGAAGTGGTAGCTACAGTCAGGTTGGTGAAATATACTTTTCTTGGATTTGTCTGATCAAGCTGCCAGCTCCAGTTCACTTGTATATTACAAGGCTGTTGTACATTAACCGTTTTGCAGATCTCTGCCACACATGGTGCCGGTGTTGTGTTCAGGTTTTTCTTTACTCTTAAACAAACAACATAATTACCTGCCTGGGTATAATTATGAGTGGGATTTGCCACATTAGGATCGCTTTGCAAACCACTTACCGAAGTACCATCACCAAATGTCCAGCGAATAGAATCGGAAGGGCTGGATGGTATGCTTAAATTGGTGAACTTAATCCGTAGCGGATGCAAGGGGTCAGGCTGCGAACTAAAGTTTGCCTGTAAATTACACGGTCCATGCACAACAACTGTCTTGCATTTCTCACTCACACATGGCGTAGTTCCGGTGTTGTTATTTTTCTTTACCCGTATACAAACTGTATAAATACCCGGCTGTGTATAAATGTGAACAGGATTTGCCACATTTGGATCACTCTGCACACCACTGACAGAAATTCCGTCACCAAAGGTCCATTTCACAGAATCGGTTGGTGATGAAGGTGTACTTGAGTTATGGAATTCAATTTTAAGGGGGTTGGTTTGTATAGCAGCCCATGTAAAGTCGGCTATTAAATTGCATGGCGCCTGAACCACGACAGTTTTACAGATATACTTTATACAAGGCGTAGTATTGGGCCCCAGGTTTTTCTTAATGATCAAACATACATTATAAGTGCCGGCATTGGCGTACGTATGCACGGGGTTAACATCATGCGATGATGTGTTGTCACCAAAATTCCAGGTGATGGAATCTGTATTGGATAATGGGACACTCAGGTTATGAAACTCAATTTTTAACGGATTCGCTGCCGTTGCATTCCAGCTGAAATCAACCACCAGGTTACATGGAGCCGTTATGATAACTGTTTTGGTGAATGATTGAGTGCACACCGGAACTCCATTTTGATTAAGGACAACAATAGTATGCACAGCAACATAAGTACCGGGTAAGGTATACGTATGTGTTGGTGATACTGTATTGTCAACGGGGCTTCCGTCTCCAAAGTTCCACGTATGATTTACAGTAGGAGAGCCAACAACAATTACCGGATTAAATTTAACGGTGTTGTTATTAATGAATTGAACAGCAAATTCTGCATTACACACAGTGCCTTGCGCATTTGCTTTGAAAGTGAAAGCTGTAAGGGTAAGCCACAGCAGCGTAAAGATTCTTTTCATAAAACAAGTTTATTGGTTAAAGGATCAATAGGGATTTTCTTGCTTAAGGTAGATACGCCGGGTTTTGGATTTGTTGCCTGAAGCGTAAAAATATTAATATTTTTCGCGGATCGCAAGGAGGAACTTCTCTACAGCTTTCCTTACAGGAGTGGCTCCGGTCATGTAGTTATTGACTAAAACAGAGAAAACCAGCAACTTACCTTTTTGGGTTATTAAGTAACCACTTAAGGCACAGTTATTACTGAGGGTTCCGGTTTTGGCATAGATGAAACCGGCTTCATTTTTATAATATGAAGCTAATGTGCCTGTGCCGCCGGTAGGCAAAATATTCTTTATACGTTCAAGGCCAAACTCGTTTTTTATTTTATTTAAAATGTATACGAAAGATTGAGGAGTAAATAAATTATACCGGCTCAGTCCGCTGCCATCAACCCACCGGGGCCTTTGCGGAATATCTTTCAGATCAAGCTTTAATAATGTATCAATGATCTTTTCATCACTCATAAAACCTAAATGTTCGTTACTTGCCATCAACAATGTTTGCTCAGCATAAAAATTATCGCTGCGGTACATCATCGGTTTAAAGAGAGAGTCTGCAGGTTGGGAGTGAATGACAGTCATTCCTGTATTATTAATCATTGATGCAGGAGATTTGAAAAATGTTACATCTTCTGCATGTAACGTATCTTGTAAAAGCGAGGCAACAAATTCATCCGTTGTTTTAAAAGGTATCAAAGCTCTCCGGAAAGATGATATTGCATCCTTGATATAAAAATCATTACTGCCGTAGTTTTTTTCAATATAGAATTTGTCTGATGAAACCTTCCTGGTCTCAGCATCAAATTTTACCGGGCTTTCTGAACGTTCGTTTGATAATAGATCAACAGCGTTGCTGTTGATTTCTATTTTGTTGTTCTTCAGGGAAAATACGATGAGGTTATTGAATAAAGGCAGGGAAGATCTTTCCGCCATGTATGATTCATTGTAATCATTCCATGCCCAGCCATTTCCGAATGCATCCGAACACCAAGCGCTGTTGTTGATGTAAACATTTTTTGATTGCTTCAGGTATTGGAACAAAGGTTGAAATGCAAACTCGGGATTGAGGAAGCTTGGGTCACCCGCTGGATATATGGTCATACCGCTGCTGGTTTTTTGTACTCTTGCTCCCACCAAACTATCCCCTAAATATTTCATTCCGGCATATAAAGTAAACAGTTTAGTATTGCTTGCCGGTATAAAATATTTGGTAGCATTATAATTATACCAGTAAGTACTGGTTGCCGGTTCATAAATGCTTATACCGATATGGCCTGTGCTGATAGCGGAATCTTTTAGCAGTATAGTATCCGCCTGTTTGGAGATTTGTTTGGATACAGAGCAAGAGGAAAGAAAAAGTAAAAAGGAAAAATTCAAAAATAAAAAAAGGGACGATGATAACTTTCTGTTTCGTGCAATTTCCATTTTGACTTTTGATTTTTGAATTTTTAATTCCTCTCCTGTTCCTTCAGCCACCTTTCGGGTATTTCATTCTGGCTGGCATGCATATAATCATTGTAGCTGCAGGCAATAAATTTATTGTTGGGTAACTGCATCCACCAGCGGCCTGTTTTCTTGCTTTGTAAAAAAACGGCTTCTACTTCGGTAAACCGGGTATGGTATTCATTGAAACTGTGCCGGTCATCAATTGCTGCTTCCTGCTTACTCCTGCTTTTTCCATCAATAAAATACCAGATCATTTGGGCAATTTGTTTTGCGCTCAGGTCATTCAGGTCTTGCTGCGGCAGGTAACCATAAATGCCCAGGCTGCTGATGTTGGGGCTCATACCGGCATATCTTGTAAGTGCGCAGGCCTCTTCACCCGTAAAACCATTGGGGCTTTCGGTGCTGGCTGGAGAATCGCTGTATTTAATGGCGCTGATATCAAAACTAAGTAAGTGGGTGTTTCTTAAAACAGGTTCCATTTCTTCCAGGTCTTCTTTTGCTGCGCCCACCCGGTGACAATCAAAATGAAGTTTATTCATTGTTTCCAGCATACGTGGGTGAACATAATAACTTTGAAAACCGATATGATTGTAATGCTTTACCAGGTTTGGCTCGCTGGTCAGCAATTCCAGTAAGAAGTTTTCACTTCGTAAAGGATTTTCCCCTTTCAGGTTAATAGTTGCATCAATACAGGTTGCTTCTATTACCTGATGCAATTCCTTGTAAGCAAAATACTGTGCAAGTGTAATATCATGTGATCCACCCAACAAGATCACAGTCTTCTTCATCCGGAATAATTCGGCCAGTACCGTTTTTATGGCGGCATAACTATCATTTAAAACAGCTCCCGTTTTAATATTGCCAATATCGGCGATTTGTATATCGCTATGCCAGTAATGCAGGTGGTAAAGTTGCTTACGGATAGTATCTGCTGCATTGGTAATACTGTTCAGAACTCCGCTGCCCCTGGTTTCATTGGTGCCAACTATTACAATATCAACATCTGTAATATCGGGCAGTTCTTTATCATAAACGAAAATATGTTTCGCCAGTTGGCCATCGGTATACCCATTTTCCTCATTAAATTCATCAATAGGAACGGGGTTCAGGAAATCATGCAGGTCGTACATTCAAAAAAGTTTGGACAAACCTAATTTATTAATTTCAGATTGTGGAGTTACCCCCTTAAAATTGAACAAAATGTTGTGTTTTTTCGATGCCGTAAATTGTTAACTTCGCCATACAATAAAATAAGCAATGAGTAACAAGCAAGAAGTATTAAATGACGTTGTGATAAAATTTGCCGGCGACAGTGGTGATGGTATGCAGCTCACCGGAAGCCAGTTTACAAACAACACGGCTATGTTAGGTATCGACCTGGCAACTTTCCCCGATTTTCCGGCCGAAATAAGGGCTCCGATAGGCACTTTGCCGGGGGTGAGCGGTTACCAACTCCGTTTTTCTTCCGACAGGGTTTTTACACCCGGCGATGCCTGTGATGTTTTGGTAGCCATGAATGCAGCCGCATTAAAAACAAATTTGCACGGGCTGAAACCAGGCGGAAGAATTATTGCCAATGAAGATGGATTTGATGCAAAAAATTTGCGGTTAGCTAACTATCCCGTAGGAGTTAACCCACTGGAAGATGAAAGTCTGGGTAATTATGAAGTGATAAGGATGGATGTTACCAAGATGACGAGAGAGGCATTGAAAGATATTACGATGGGGATCAAGGAAAAGGACCGGGCAAAAAATATGTTTGTGCTGGGCTTCCTGTACTGGATGTATAACCGTGATATGGAGAATACCATCAGTTTCATCAAAGAGAAGTTTGGGAAAAAGCCTGAAATATTTGAAAGCAATGTGAAAGCATTACAGGCAGGATATAATTATGGAGATACTACAGAAACATTTACTACAAGGTATAAAGTTGAAAAGGCAAAAATGGAACCGGGTACTTACCGGTCCATCATGGGTAACCAGGCTGTGGCTTTTGGTTTAATTGCAGCTTCACAAAAAAGCGGGGTACAATTATTTTTGGGCAGCTACCCCATCACACCAGCCAGTGATATTTTGCATGAACTGAGCCGGTATAAATCTTTTGGCATTAAAACTTTCCAGGCAGAAGATGAGATTGCTGCTATTACATCGGCCATTGGGGCCAGTTATGCAGGAAGCCTTGGCGTAACCACAAGCAGCGGACCAGGTATTGCATTGAAAGGAGAAGCCATTGGCCTCGCAGTGATGCTTGAAATTCCATTGATTGTTGTCAATATCCAGCGGGGCGGACCTTCAACCGGTCTTCCAACCAAAACTGAACAAAGTGACCTGATGCAGGCATATTATGGACGTAATGGTGAATGCCCGATGCCTGTTATATCTGCATCAACACCCAGCGATTGTTTCAATGCAGTGTACGAAGCAGCAAGGATCTCTGTTCAGCACATGACACCTGTTATGTTTTTAAGCGATGGCTATATTGCAAATGGTGCAGAGCCCTGGAAGTTTCCTTCATCTGCAGACCTTGCTGAAATAAAAGTGCAGTATGCTTCAGCGAATGGAAATAGCGGTGCAGAAGATAAATTTCAGCCCTATAAAAGAGATGAAAAACTTGTTCGTCCCTGGGCCATACCTGGCACTGCCGGGCTTGAGCACAGGGTTGGCGGTTTGGAAAAACAAGATGTTACCGGAAACATAAGTTACGAACCGGAGAACCATCAGCACATGGTGAAGACCAGGCAGGCTAAGGTTGATATGATAGCCAATTATATTCCTGAGCAACAATTGGACAGTGGCTCTGAAAAAGGAAAAGTACTTGTACTTGGATGGGGTAGTACCTATGGCGCTATTAAAAGTGCTTGTACAGAATTACAAAAAGCCGGGCAACCTGTTTCCCATGCACACCTACGTTATATCAGGCCATTTCCCAAGAATTTAGGAGATATCTTAAAAAACTTTGAAACCGTTTTAATTCCGGAGATCAATAACGGCCAGTTAATACGTATCATCCGTGATGTGTATTTTGTAGATGCAAAAGGCTACAATAAGATCATGGGTGTGCCTATTACAAAGGGAGAGCTGGTAACAGAAATAAAAAAGTATTTGTAAACAACGATATTTATTATTAACTCTTTTTTAAATCCCGATTCGTTATTGGGATTTTTTTATTGAAAAAAATGGCATTGAAATTGCAAGGTATGTAAAGCTTTTATTTTAAAGTATCCAATTCTGCACCTATGAAAAAATATACGCTACTGGTAGTTTTTTGTTTGCTCACCGCTTTTATCATTTCCTGCGAAAAACAGGACCTGCTTTCACCAAAAACAACAGAAGAACCTAAATTACTCTTTGTAAACTTCATTGAAGACACAGTACCAGTGAAGCTTTCCGTGACCACTGCCCGTAAAGAAAGTATAGGAGCAGTATTTACAACAACCATTGAAGGAAAAATGCCTGATAGTATTTTAAGAAAAAATAACCTCGTAATACGGGTAACGGGAGATAGTGCAAGGGCCTATATCAATACAGAGATATTTGCCAGCTACACAGATTCAGCTGGTAATGTGTTTGCAAATGCTATTACCGACACTCTTAATAAAGTAACTATAACCAAAATAGAAAAAAAGAAAGCCGGAAGTGTTGAGGGTAATTTTACTATTCGGGTTAGTAACTTTACCAAGACAAAAACATTATTATTGAAAGAAGGAAAATTTTCAACCATTTTCCCCGAATAAAAATTGGTTTGGCAAATATTTTGCAGACAATAACCTGCACGAATCACCCGTACTATCCCGATAAATTTTTATAGAAACAATTAAAAGGTTGCTGTAATTTTTTTTGTTACTTAAACCGTACTCCTCTATGAACGAAACAATACTGCCACTTACAGGTGCCAACAGGAAAAACATTTCACCAGGTAAAAATATTGTACAAACTCCCCCGGTTGACGGGTTACAGGAATATACAGGTGCATGGGATACGCTGCAAATAGTACATCTTTTGAAAAGAACATTGTTTGGCGCTAAATTCCAGGATATACAATATTTTAAAGGCAGAACGATGCAACAGGCAGTCAATGAATTGTTGCAACCTACTACTGCACCTACTACTTATCCTTTGAATAATTATAGTGTTGGCGGATATACGGACCCAAGCGGTGTGCCGCTGTGGCAAACATGGATCAATAACGGTATCACACTTGCAGATAAAGAACTCAATGAGAAAAGAATTGACTCTTTGAAGACATGGTGGCTCGGGCAGGCACTAGGGCCATCACGTTCTATTCATGAAAAGATGGCGATATTCTGGCATAATCATTTTGCTATTGATACTTCCATAAATTCAGATGTTATAAAAGCAAGGTTTTGGTACGACCACTACCTTACCCTTCGTCAACATTCACTGGGTAATTTTAAAAGCCTGGTAAAAGCCGTAACGCTTGACCCTGCCATGTTGTACTTTTTAAACGGTGCAACCAATGTAAAAGGATCGCCTAATGAAAACTACGGTAGAGAACTGCAAGAACTTTATACAGCCGGTAAAGGGGCAGATTCAAAATATACAGAAGATGATGTGAAGGCAGCAGCCCTGGTGCTTACCGGGCACACCGTTCACCCGGTTACATTCACTTATTTTTTTGATGCAGGTAAGCACGATGCTACCAATAAAGAATTCTCGACGTTTTATGGCAACCGGGTTGTTACAGGTTTCAACGGACCTGCAGGAGCATCTGAGCTTGATGCATTACTGGATATGATATTTGCACAGGAGGAGATATCCAAACATATCTGTCGCAAAATCTACCGGCATTTTATTTATTATAAAATTGATACCGACATAGAGCAAACCATCATTACTCCTTTAGCACAGGTTTTCCGGAATAACAACTTTGATATCCAGCCGGTGCTGGCAACACTTTTTAAAAGCAAGCATTTTTATGATATGGTGTATTCATCTGCCTGTATTATAAAAAGCCCGCTGGATTTTGTTATTGACCTGTGCAATGAATTTAATGTGACGATGCCAAATGCTACAGATAACGAAGCTACTTATGCTGTTTGGGAAAGCATACGCTATGAGGCTAGTGAAATGCAGCAGGAGCTTGGTGCTATACCCGAAGTGGCAGGCTGGTATGCTTATTACCAGTCACCGGCTTTTCATGAACTATGGGTAAATTCTTCAACATATACCCGCCGCACTGTTTTTACTGACAGGATGATTGCTGATGGTATCATGAATAACAACCAAACCATAGTAATAGACCCGATAGCATTTGCTGAGCAGTTTGCAAACCCGGGTAATCCAAACCTTTTGATAAATGATTCGCTGGAAATATTATTACGCTATCCATTATCGGAAAGCGCAAAAGAATTTATCAAGCGCTCCCTTTTGTTAAGTGGCCAGTTACAGGATTATTACTGGACCAATGCCTGGGATGCTTACAGGGCCAATCCAAATGATATGATCACCAAAGCAATCGTGTCAGCAAGATTGAAGGCGCTTTATAAATACATTATGAATCTTCCTGAATATCATTTGTGTTAAACCACTAAATCCATCCTATGCAAAGGAGATCGTTTTTAAAACAAACTATACAAGGAGCTGTATTGCCTTCCATTATGGGAGGGTTATCTATAAAAGCTTTTGGCAACTCAGCTTTTTTGCAATCGCTTACCGGGGCAGATAATGATCATGTGCTTGTTCTTATACAACTGGCAGGAGGTAACGATGGTTTGAATACTATTATACCTCTGGAGTTTTATAGTGACTATAACCGAATCAGATCAAACATAGCTATACCAGAAGACAGGGTGCTTGCACTGGACAATAATTTAAAATCCGGTTTTCACCCGTCTTTAGTTGGTATGCAGCAAATGTATAATGAAGAACAATTGTGTGCCATACAGGCCGTGGGTTATCCTTCGGCCAATGGCTCTCACTTCAGGTCAATGGATATTTGGTTAACTGGTTCAGATGCTGAACAGTATTTATCAACAGGCTGGGCGGGCAGGTATTTGAATCACCAGTATCCAAACTACCCGGTTGGTTTTCCAAATGATGCAATGCCTGATCCTTTAGCTTTACAAATTGGTTCAGTGTTATCACCGGTGTTTTTAAGTCCTACCGGTTTCGATGCACTGGCTATTGATGAAAGCCTGAATTTTTACAATCTCATAGACGCCATACAGGATCCTACACCTAATACACCAAGTGGTATTGAGTTAACATATCTGCGAACCATTGCAAAGCAAACAAATAAATATGCTGAAGTTATAAAAGATGCTGCTGCAAAAGTTACACAGCAATCGGCTTATCCTGCTGACAATTATCTGGCAGCGCAATTAAAAGCAGTTGCCAGGTTGGTTGCGGGAGGATTGAAAACAAAAATATACATGGTGGGTATGGGTGGATTTGATACGCATGCAGGACAAGTAAATGGAGGGAATCCACTTACCGGAAATCATAGTGGTTTATTAAAACAGGTTTCAGAAGCTATTACTGCTTTTACAAAAGATCTTAAATTCTTAGGTGTTTCAAAAAGAGTTTTGGGTATGACCTTCTCTGAATTTGGAAGGCGTATGCAATCGAATGGCAGTCTTGGTACCGATCATGGTGCATCACAGCCGATCTTTTTATTCGGTGATAGTGTTAAACAAGGTATACTTGGTAAGAACCCGACCATACCTGCTAATAGCCAGGCCGTTGATAATGTTCCCATGCAATACGATTTCCGTTCGGTTTATTCAACCATTTTAAGAGACTGGTTTTGTTTACCTGCACAGGATGTTGATAGTGTGTTATTGAAAAATTATCAATACCTGCCGGTAATAAAGTCTACGGCATGTAATATGGATATGCAGGAGTTGAATAAGCTGGGTGATAACCTGATCATCAATTATCCTAACCCTTTTGTTTCATCAACTACTATCACATTTAAAACACAAGGAGGGCATACACTGGTACAGATCTTTGATACGATGGGAAGAAGGATTGCCACATTGGTTGATAAACAGTTTACAGAAGGCACTTACTCGGTTACATTCGATAGCGGCGCCCTGGGCAGTGGTGTGTATTATGCAAGATTGCAAAACGGTTCGTTACAACAGGTAAGGCCAATGCTTAAAGTGAGGGGATAAATACATTTTAAATTAATTGAAGTTTAATCAAACCTTAAAAACCAGATGAAGCGTTTTGTTTATATACTGAGTTTTATTTTCCTTTCAGTTATTACTGAAAAGGTATCAGGGCAAATGCTTTATACAATTTCATTCAGCTCCACCTGTGCCGGTTCGCCGGTAATTTTTAATTCGAATGTTTTTGAAACAGCCCAGTTCCCCGACAGGATACTTTGGAATTTTGGTGATACCGCAAGCGGCCCTCTGAATATGGCCAATGGTATTCAACAACCTACACATATTTATACAACACCCGGCTCCTATATAATTACCCTGCATGTGGAAGACCCGGGCGCTGGAACTATTGATCTGACAGATACAATAATTTTTGTTTTACCGGTTGCACATAATTTTGGTCCCGATGTTTATTTATGCGGCGATACCGGAACATATATATTAAATGCACCGGTTGTTCCCGGTGCCTTGTACGAATGGAATGATGATACAGCAACCAAGGGGCCGGTTTTGCAGGTAAAAGAAACAGGAACATACACTGTGAAAATAAATGGCTGTGCAGTTACAGATACCATTGGCATTTTTTTTACAAGAGAACCCAATCTTGACCTGGGAAGAGATCATTTGATGTGCAGGGGAGAGCAGATAACCTTAGATGCATCCAGCGAAAATGCAACATACCAATGGTACAGGAATGATACTTTACTTAGTTCAACACAATCGCAATTACCGGTAACAGAGCCGGGAGGGCAGTACATTGTACGGATTGATGTAGCCGGTTGCGGAACATACAGTGATTCGGTAAATATTTCATTCAATAATTTTGCTGCGCCACCATTTAACCTGGGCCCGGATACTTTATTATGCCCAAGGGAGATTTTCACTTTAGCAGCACATGTGACCGGAGCTACCTCTTATGTATGGAGCAGTAAAGGCCTGAATGTAAATGACGCTGTCAATTATAATATAGACTTTGATTCCTCAATCACAATAACCGGGCAGGGAAGATACTGGGCGTTTGTTACTGTTGCCAAAACGTGTGAGGTGGTTGATACAATGGTGGTACGCTACAGGGGCAACAAACAATTAAATTTTAATGATACAGCGCTTTGCCAGGGAAATACATTAGTGTTGGATGCTGATTTTGGAACCGGTATTTATAAATGGGAATCCATTCCACCACAAAGAGATGATCAGAACAATACTAATCAATCTACCTATTACATCTATAACCCCGGGTTTTATATGGTAACGGCTATGGTTGGGCATTGTATTTTCAGAGACAGCCTGACCGTAGTGTATAATGATACGTTGAAACTTGCATTGGGAAGAGATACAGCCTTATGCCAGGGAGAAACTTTTATTATCACACCTACGGCAAATACTACGGACTACACCTGGCAGGACGGAAGCAGAACAGGTTCGTACACTGCAACAACAACGGGATTGTACCGCATCATTGCTCAAAACGGTTGCGGACGGGATACGGCAGAAATGAATATTGTTTTTAATCCCTGCCCTTGTGCCTTATTATTACCGAATGCTTTTACGCCTAATGGAGATGGGGTTAATGACAATTTCAGGCCACTACACGCCTGCGATATGGAAAGTTATAGCATGACGATCTTTAACAGCTATGGCGAAAAGATATTCTTCTCTACCGATCCTTTAAAAGGCTGGAATGGAAAACTTAAAAACAGTTTATTGAAGCAGGGGAATTATGTGTGGTCGGTATCCTATATTAAACCGAGCACAAAAAAAGCCATTCAAAAACAAGGCAACATTTTACTGTTACGCTAATTCTGAAATGGCTGTGTAATTATTTATGAAAGGCTGAATAAAACGCTTATTGCTTTATTCTTTGTCTGCCAAACGTATATCCAACTTTAATATTGAAAGTAAAATAAGAGTCGTTGTATTTTGAACCACCACGCTGATCACCTTCATTCGTAATATGCCCGGGATTCAGTTCATATTGACGGTCATTCAATAAGAACGCATTATTCAGTTTAGCGCCGGTAAAATAATTGGGATATAAGTTAACATCTATATAGTTTGTGCTTACATCATCCAGGTAATCGGTATTTAATTTGCGGTAAACAAATTCAGCCCTTACATTTATATTTGAAGTAAGATCGTATTTAAGACCAACGCCAAAGGGAATATTCATCTGGTTCAATTTATAGGGTTTTCTGTCGGGATATTCCTGAAAACCCTGCCCCTCGGTACTTAAGGGTTGCAAGTCAACCCAACCAACACCATTTAATTTAGCCTGGGGCTTAAAAGAAAAAAATCCCACGCCTGCCAACAGGTAAGGGGAATACCTTGGCGGTTCATTATTCTCATCATACTTTTTTAAAATAAATAAAGGATGAATTTCTGCAGCAAGCATAAAATCAGTGATCCTTGATTTAAAGTGGAGGTTACGGTCATAGCGACCAAAAGTAGATGCAGCCTTTTTCTTCAGTACTGCATCGTCTGCTGTTACCTGGCCAAAAGTGGCTTCTACCCTTAATGCGATCATGCTCTGGTAAACGGCACTCAGGTAAATACTGGCTGCAAGTTGTGTCTTACCTAAATTAAGGTCTTTAATAAACCTTTTACCAACTCCTTTATTACCACCTAAATCCGTCAGGCAGTTCATAGCACCAACAGATCCTCCAAGCTCAAATAACAGGGGGCTGTCGTAATACTTGTCATTGTAAAAATAATACTGTGCAGAAGCCTTTTCAACGGGGGCGGCAAGCAATATAATAATGCTTACAAAAATTGAAACTTTTTTCATGTATTAGATATCCTTTTTTTAATGTTCTTGGCTGGGGTTTCGAAAGGGTATCAAGCTATGTGCAAATAAAGGGATTATTCCTCAATTACAATTCAACTTTTCATTTTTTTGTTAACAATTTTACAAACACTTAATATCACAAGAATCTTTTTGTGGGGAAGGTGGACGAGGCAAAATTTCTATTCTTGAAATGCTGCCCGGTAAACATCAGACAGTGGTATCAGACCCTACTGCCAAGGTTGAATCATTTGGGGAATGTAAAAACTGTTGTTAGTCGGTGGGTTAAAAAACAAAGCCTAACTTAAGGTTGATGGTAAAATATGCATCATTGTTATCCGGGTTTCCCCTTATGTCACCTTTATTGGGTACATGTGCTGCATTCAGTTCTTTCTGGCGGTCATGTAACGATAGCGCCTGGAACAGTTGTTCCCCCATAAAATGATTGGAAAATACTGACTGGTCAATGTACCGGGTACTTACATCATCCAGGTAATCTGTATGTAATATCCGGTAAACACATTCGGCAGTGAAATTAAAAAGCGGTGATATCTTGTATTTAATTCCGGCTCCAACCGGAAAATTCAGTTGCTTTAATCTATAGAATTTCCGGTTTGGATATTCAGAAAATCCCTGGCCTTCTGTACTTAAAGGTTGAAGTTCTATCCACAGGTCATTGAGTTTTGTCTTTGGGTTAAAAGAAAAATAACCTACTCCTCCCATCAGGTAGGGAGAAAGCCTGGGAAGTTTTTCGCCTTTCTTATATTTTTTAAAATACCGGGGATGAATTTCTGCTGCCAGCATAACTTCATAAACAGTACTCTTAAAACTAAGGTTGCGGTCATATCTTCCCAAAGTGGTCTCTTTTACCTTTGCCAATACTTTATCATCGGCTTTTACAGAGCCCCAGGTCGCTTCGGCCCTTAATACAACCGCATACCTGTATGCGGCACTTAAAAAAATCCCCCCTGAAAACTGGCTTTTACCTACGTTCAGGTCCTTGATGAATTTTTTACCTGTGCCTTTACCACCTCCGAGATCAGTAAGGCAATTCATGGCTCCAATGTGGCCACCTAATTCATAAGTTACCCGGTTATCATAATAAAGGTCATCATCGTAGCTATATTGTGCAGCCACATTCTTTGACAGGCCAAGCATTAATACAATAATGTTTATAACTGATGTTATACGTTTCATGTAATAAAGTATTTGGGATGAAAAAGGGCGTTTTTAAAGGGGTGGGAGTACCAGACTTTAAATATCTGCTTTCCGGGTAATATTTACAAATTTGCAGGTAGTTTTTAATCCACACCGGTCACATTTCGGATTACGGGCAGTACAAATGTATCTTCCATGCAGTATTAACCAATGATGCGCTGTATGAATATATTGTTGGGGGATGTATTTGATCAATTGTTTTTCGGCTGCCAGGGGAGTTCTGGCATTCGTTGTTAACCCTATTCTTGCACTAACCCTGAACACATGAGTATCTACTGCCATATTGGGCTGATTGTCTATAACCGACGTTATTACATTCGCTGTTTTTCTGCCTACCCCCGGAAGCTGGATCAGTTCATCCACAGTCATTGGAACTTCTCCGTTAAATTTATCCATTAGCATCTTTGCCATACCAATTAAATGTTTGGTTTTATTATTCGGGTAAGAAATGCTTTTAATAAGTGGAAATAATTCATCGAAACCTGCTTTACTTAAAGAGGCGGCATCAGGATACTTTTCAAAAATAAGAGGTGTGATCAGATTGACCCTCTTATCAGTGCATTGGGCGGATAATATTACAGACACCAGCAGTTGAAAAGGGTTATCATAGATTAATTCTGTTTCTGCATCGGGGGCTTGCTGTAAGAAGTAATCTATTAAAAATTGATAACGCTCTTTTTTGGTCATAAAAAATCCCCCGTTTTGGCGGAGGATAAAATTACATTAAAAGCGTGTTGAACTAGACCTGTGGGGAAAGTTCGCCAACTGCCTTTTCAGCATAATTTAAAATATTATCAACTGTTTGCTGGCTTGGTGACATTTTCAGAGCTTCCAGCTTTTGTTGAGCTGAAGTTATCACTTCAAATTTTTCACGCAAACTCCAGTCAGTTTCCAAAGCAGCCTTAATTTCGGCTGTTTGTGCTGGGGAAGTTTCATTATACAAATAGAGTAATAAATCTTCCGGGGTAAAGTTGTGCATAGAGAAGTTAAGTTGCTTGTGTTAAGAAATTAAATATCCATTATCCGCCACTATAAACGACGGTAAACGTGGAATATTGCACTTTAAAGTAAAATTATTTGCTTTCCCGGGCAGGATTCAGTATAAAAAGATCCTCATTATCTTTTTTCATCATGTATTTCTCACGGGCATATCTCTCAATGCTTTGAACATCATTCTTTAGTAAATCCAGCTCTTTTTGGGTTTCCGTGATCTGGTTGCTGAGGTGGCTCTCATTTTTGGTCAGTTCCCGGGAACGGATCAACCTTTCATATTGGGAAAAAAAGTCGTTTTTGTCGTCGAGGAAAAGCATCCATACCAAAAACACAATACCTGCAATCAGGTATTTGTTTTTCAACCAGGATGGAATCCTCCCCAAACCCCTCCGAAGGAGGGGCTTGGTTGAGGATGAATTTTCTGATAGCTTTTCCATTTTTGAACTGTTTCAAGTCTTCCCGTTTGTGGAAGATTTAGATGGGGCGACCAAATTTAATCTTTCCTTTTGGATATATGCCGCTTTCGGCCAGTATTTCTTCAATGCGGATAAGCTGGTTGTACTTGGCCATACGGTCGGTCCTGGAAGCAGAACCGGTTTTTATCTGTCCGCAATTCAATGCTACAGCCAGGTCTGCAATAGTGGTGTCTTCCGTTTCACCACTTCTATGGCTCATGATGGTATTAAAACCATTATTCTGGGCCATGCTTACTGCATTTATGGTTTCGGTGATGGTGCCGATCTGGTTTACTTTAACCAGTAAAGCATTGCCGATATTTTCTTTTATACCTCTTTCTAAACGGTTTACATTGGTAACAAACAGGTCGTCGCCAACCAACTGGCATTTGCTGCCGATGGTATCTGTAAGCATTTTCCATCCATTCCAGTCGTCTTCCGCCATACCATCTTCAATAGAGCATATGGGATATTTTTTAACCCACCCTTCCCAATATTTTACCAGTTGCTCGCTGGTCATTTTTTTACCATCGCTTTTATGAAAAATGTATTTTTTTTCTTTTGCATTCCATAACTCGCTGTTTGCTGCATCCATGGCTATCTTGATCTGGCTGCCGGTTTTGTACCCAGCATTTTCAATAGCGGTTAAAACTGTCTCTATTGCTTCTTCATTGCTTTGGATATTGGGTGCAAAACCTCCTTCGTCACCCACATTGGTGCTATACCCTTTTTTCTTAAGTACTGATTTTAGGGAATGAAATATCTCAACACCCCATTGCAGGCCTTCGCTAAAACCTGAAGCGCCAACCGGCATTACCATAAATTCCTGGAAATCTATTTTATTATCTGCATGGGCACCACCGTTTAAAATATTCATCATGGGTATCGGCAATATCTTGGCGTTGGTACCACCAATGTAACGGTATAATGGAAGATTGGCTTCCAGCGCTGCAGCTTTTGCCACGGCCATACTCACCGCAAGAATTGCATTGGCGCCTAGTTTTGCTTTGTTAGGCGTGCCATCCAAAGCGATCATCATGGCATCAATACCTGTCTGGTCTGCCACATCCCATCCCAGTAAATTATCTGCAAGTACAGTATTGATATTTTTTACGGCTTTGAGTACACCCTTGCCACCATACATTTTCTTATTACCGTCCCTTAGTTCAACTGCTTCGTGAATGCCTGTACTGGCGCCACTTGGCACAGCGGCACGACCTAAATGTTCATTCTCGGTTAAAATATCTACTTCTACAGTTGGATTGCCGCGGCTGTCTAATATCTGGCGGGCATGGATGGAAGCGATGTAACTCATGATCGTTAATTGGTTTATTTGTTGATTAGTTAATTGGTCAGGGTCTTAAATATATCTTCAAGGCTATTTGTCTCACTCTGCAAAGAAACAATGTTCAGGTTATTCTGCAAACTCAATTCCAGTAGTTGCTTTCTTACACTTTCAGGATCCTTTGTTTGAAGTTTGAAGCTTGAGGTTTGAAGTTGTATTACATCAGTAACATCCTTTAGCCTGCTTAACTTTTCTACAGGTATCAGCTCTTTGAATTCAACCATTACAGTATGTTCATTGGTTTTTCTTTTCTGAAGGTCTTCGAGATTGTCATCAGCAACGATCCTTCCTTTACTGATAATGATCACCCGGTCGCAAATGGCCTGTACTTCCTGCAGAATATGTGAGGAGAATAAAACCGTTTTATTCTCACCCAGTTTTTTGATTACTTCTCTTATTTCCACAATCTGGTTCGGATCAAGCCCACTGGTTGGTTCATCCAATATTAAAACTTCCGGATCATGTATCAATGCGGCAGCCAGGCCAACACGTTGTTTATACCCTTTGCTTAACTGCCCTATCTTTTTATTAGCTTCAACAGCTAATCCAACTGTCCGAATCACTTCTTCGATCTTCTCTTTTTTATTTTTGACATGATGCACATTGGTAATAAAATTCAGGTACTCCCGCACATACATATCATAGTACAGGGGATTGGCCTCGGGTAAATAACCGATCTTGCTTTTTGTTTCGTTACCATTCTCATACACTTCAATGCCACATACTTCTGCCGTGCCGCTGGTTGAAGGTAAATAACCGGTGATTATCTTCATGGTAGTTGATTTGCCTGCACCATTAGGTCCCAGGAAACCGACGATCTCTCCTTTGTTTACTGTAAACGAAATACCATCAACTGCTTTTTGTGCGCCGTAAATTTTTGTAAGATTATTTACTGTTATCGACATATTTAATACTATTGAACTGTTCTTTTGCCAGTTAAAAGAACAGTGATCTCTTTAATTGTTTCTTCATTATCCTTGAAGAAAGAGCTAATATACTCCACATTCCCTTTTTCATTGACAACAATGTGCTTAGGGAATCCGTTGGCAAAATTTAACCGACTACACTCATCTCTGGAAACAGGAATAATTATAAAATTCAATTTCTTTTCTTCCCTGACTCTTTTAACTGTAGAAGGCGGATCGAAGGTAAAACTGATGAATCCACTATTGGTATTTTTAAGTTTGTTTTTTAACAATATCAGTGAATTCATTTCGTCCATGCAAGGAAGGCAAGCTTCAAACCAGAAATTTATGAAGTATTTCTTGCCGAGCATTTTTTTCTTTGAATAAATTATTCCGTCATCGCCTGTATATTCAAAATCAGGATAAGGCGTCCCGATAAAAGTTTTGTTCAGAGAGTCTTTTTTTCTTAAAAAATCATCCGGGTTATTTTTTTGCGCAAATAGGGTAGTGTTTACCAAAGAGAAAAAAAAGAGTGTGTAGGTATATATTGACATGCGCTGCAAAAATAAAAAAACGTCGGTTTAAATTCCGACGTTTGCTTTAAAGCTTCGTTATTTTTTGTCCCCGCTTTTATTGTTGGGGTTTTGATTTGGTCTTTGCTGATTTTGCCCTCCACGGTTTTGGTTAGGCCTTTGCTGCCTGTTTTGCTGATTTCTGCCACCACCACGGTTTTGCTGATTACCCCCGTCTTGTTGTTGCGGCCTGTTGCCGCCACGACCTTGTTGACCACCGCCTTTTTGTTGTTGCCCTTGCCCACCCTGGTTTTGCTGGGGCCTTTTGGGTTGATTTTGATTTCTTTCCTGGTCCCTTCTTTTACGGCTTGTTTTTTCCAGGCTCTTTAAACTTATCTGGCCAACCACATCGGCATATACCGGTTCAATTTCTTTAGGTTTGTTGGTTACCACTTCAACCGGTTCCAGGTCTTCGGGCCTGATACCCTGTTTATTTAATTCTTTTATTTTCTTAACCCTATCAATGGTAAGAGGATATTGCTTGTTGCTGTCGGGCAACGTATACCACATAAGGTTCTTAAAAATATCTTTCTTTACCAAAAAAGCACGGCTCTTTGCCATCTCTATCATATCAGCATCTTCCGGAAAAAACTGAAGAGCATCCATATAAGTGTCCAGTTCATAATTCAAACAACATTTTAACCGGCCACATTGCCCGCTTAATTTGGTTTGATTGATACTTAAATTCTGGTAACGTGCCGCATTGGTATTTACACTCTTAAAATCAGTAAGCCAACTGCTGCAACAAAGTTCACGGCCGCAACTGCCTATGCCGCCTACCTTTCCGGCTTCCTGCCTGGCGCCGATCTGGCGCATCTCTACTTTTACTTTAAACTCTGCTGCGTATAGTTTTATGAGTTCCCTGAAATCAACACGGTCATCAGCAATATAAAAGAAGGTAGCTTTTCGGGCATCGGCCTGTATTTCTACTTCAGCCATTTTTAATTCCAACTTTAACTGGCGGGCCATAGCACGACTGCGGATGAGGACCTGTGCTTCCCTTGCTTTTGATTCCAGCATTTTAGAAATATCGTTATCGCTGGCACGGCGTAAAATTTTTTTTATTTCCGGGCTTTTTTCGTCAACCTTGCGTTTTTTCATTTGCAGGCGAACCAGTTCACCGGTCATGTTCACCATGCCCACGTCAAAACCGCTTACACCTTCCACGGCAACCATATCGCCTTTTTCAAAATGCTGTAAAGTGGTATTCCTGAAAAAATCTTTGCGGCTGCCGTTGTTGAAACTCACTTCCACAATACGGCAATTACTTTCCGGATCGCTGAAAGGTAAATTAGCCAACCAATCATGCACATTCATACGGTTACATCCTCCGCTTGAGCAATTGCCATGACTCTGACAGCCAGACGGTGCTCCATCTTTAGACGTACCACAACTTCCACATCCCATATAATGGATAATTAAGAATTAAAAATTAAGTAAAGAATTGTGAACCCGGCAGGAGAGTTACTATTGAACCTCGTTGTTGTCACTCCCGATAGCTATCGGGACTTTTACTATATTTCTATATGCGGCAGGTAAAGTTCCGTATTGGTATGCCGTACAAGTGAGTGACACAACGATGCTGGTATCTGATTATATGCTGACTACAAAATAATCTTACTTAGTAAATCCTTAACCCCGGCCCAAACTCCTCAATTCACCAAAATTAACGATTTGTTGTTAATAATATGATATAACCTGATAGAAAGGGCATGAAACAGCATTTTAGCGTTGGCATTACGCTCAATATAGTAGCTGGCCTTGTCCAATTCTGTGATAATGGCCTGCTGCTGTCCCAGATCGCATAATTTATTGAGACGGAGGGCAAAATCGGTTTCGTTGGTCGTTGTTAGTTGGTCGTTGACCTGGGTAATTACTCTTAGTCTTATTGATTGTTCCAGCAAATGGATGAAGTACTTAAGGAACTGCTTTTGTTTTTCTCTTCCCATTTTAGCTGTTTCGTCAATCCATTTTACCTGTGCCACAGGCCCGGTTTTTATGATCGCATTCAGCCATTCTCTCAGCATGGCCTGCCAGTCGTCTTCGGCGTGTTGTAATAATTGCAACGCTTCCCGGTAGTTTCCTTCGGCAACTGCAGCAACTTGCCCGGCTTTTTCTATGCCCACACCAGCATTTAATTCAAGTGTAGCTTCTACTTCTAAATTGGTGAGCAGGGGAATTTTTACCAGTTGTGTACGGGATAAAATGGTTGGCAATATCAATGCTTCGTTTTCGGCAACAAGTACAAATAAAGTATTGGGTGGAGGTTCCTCAATAAGCTTTAATAATTTATTTCCTTCCTTGCCTAAAAACTCAGGCATCCACATGATGAGTATCTTGTACTCACTCTCAAAACTTTTGAGGCTTAGTTTGTGAATGATGTCGGCACATTCGTTAGCTGTGATGTTACCCTGTTTATTTTCGGCACCGATAAATTGCAGCCAGTCGTACACATTGCCGTAGGGATTGGTTGCCATAAACTCACGCCATTCTTTTATATAATCGGTGCTCACGGGCTTATCGCCGGGTTTGCGGGGAATAACAGGGTAAGAGAAATGAATATCAGGATGAACGAGTTCATTTGCTTTTTTGCAGGCGGGGCAAGCGCCACAGGAATCCGTTTGAGGTTTGAAGTTTGAGGTTTGAGGTTCGGGGTCTTGGAATAAAGAAGGTTCGTTTGTTTTTTGTTCACGCCCACTGACTTTTTCACATACAATGTACTGTGCAAATGCCAATGCAAGCTGCAGGGCGCCACTACCTTCCTTGCTAAGGAACAGTAAAGCGTGGCTCAACCTGTTGTGCTGAACCATTTGAACCAGTTGTTCCTTGGTTTCTTTTTGGCCGGTGATAGAATGGAATTGCATGGGTGCAAATATAGGAAGCGAAGTATCTAAAAGGCCCAGAATTGTTTTTTCTTAAAATCTATCCAAAGATTAAAACCGCCAGCTTCATAAGATTTGGCAGATTTATTTACTTTAAGGTTGATAATCGTCCATTTACCTGCTTTATGCTTATACAATGTGCCAGCTTCGTACAATTCCCCTTCTTTTATTCCCGAGAGATTAGCAGGTGCATATACCCATATCTTGTTACCACGGATCTTTACTTTGCATTTACCCATGCACTTATTGTATTCTATATCACAATAATCATAAGTATAGGTACCACTTTTAGGGACCTGGGCTTTTGCATTTATGAAAACAAAAATTAAAACAACAGAAAAGACAAAAGATCTCATGTGTAATTATAATTTACCCGTTATCTCCTCACTCATCGGCTTCACCCCGCTTTTAAAATGAGCTAATAATTTTCCATTCTCGTCTAATAAGAATTTATTAAAGTTCCAGGAGATATTAGCATCCATTACCCCATTCTCATCTTTATTGCAAAGCCATTGATAGATGGGAGCAATATTCTTTCCTTTTACAGAAATTTTTGCAGCCATAGGAAATGTTACACCATAATTCTTTTTACAGAACTCACTAATGGTTTCATTGCTGCCGGGCTCCTGGGAGAAGAAATTGTTGGCTGGAAACCCTACTATAACCAGCTTGTCTTTATACTTTTCATATAGCTGTTCCAATCCTTCATACTGCGGGGTGAAACCACATTTACTGGCGGTGTTTACGATCATTATCTTCTTTCCTTTAAAGGCAGAAAAATCAATTGTGTCACCTTCAAGTGCTTCTACCTTAAAATCGTAGATGGATTTTGCCTGTGCCTGTACAGTAGAACAAGAAAAAATGCTTCCATAGAACAGGAAAGCTGAAATGGCGAGCCATTTTATCATACTGTTACAGTTTGCTGGTGATCTCTTCGCTCATGGGTGTAACCTTACTGGGAAAATAGGCTACCAGTTTTCCTTTTTCATCCAGCAAAAATTTACCGAAGTTCCATTTGATCTCTGCATCCAGCACACCGTTCTCGGATTTGTGGCAAAGCCATTGATAGATAGGGGCTATATCATCGCCTTTTACAGAAATTTTTGCAGCCATGGGAAACGTAACTCCGTAATTTTTCTTGCAGAACTCTTTGATCTCAGTATTTGTGCCGGGTTCCTGTCCGCCAAAATTATTGGCCGGAAAACCAACAACAACCAATTTGTCTTTATAGGTTTCGTATAGTTTTTCTAATCCTTC
The DNA here is from genome assembly GCA_964439615.1 of uncultured Ferruginibacter sp. Taxonomy (GTDB): domain Bacteria; phylum Bacteroidota; class Bacteroidia; order Chitinophagales; family Chitinophagaceae; genus Ferruginibacter. The sequence goes on from CAYTQB010000024.1 coordinate 35,675, forward strand.
GTACTGGGGAGTATAACCACATTCACTTGCTGTATTTACGATCAATACCTTTTTTCCTTTGAAAGCGGCAAAATCAATAGTGCCACCGTCAAGGGCTTCCACTTTAAAATCGTAAATAGATTTTGCAATTGATTTGTTTATCGAAGAAGCAGAAATTGTATCAGGGTTGTTTGTTTGTGATCCGAAGCACAAAAATGCTGTTGTGATCGCTAATAACTTTATCATAATAAACTGTTTTAAGAATAACGTATTAAATCCGGTATTGTTCAAACCAAAATTAAGTTATTCCGGTAAGGAGGGGCTGGTAGAAATGATGAATGGCTATTGTTTTTCATAGCAACCCCTGTCTGGTAAGCCCACGTTCCTGTTATTATTATCCAGGTCTTTTAGAAAACCCGTTATTACACCGCTATTAATACCCGGAGCTGATGAATTCTTTGTTACCCTGAAGTCAAAGAACCTTTTGGCTATATCAATGCTGTCAAAAGAGGGGTTGAAGTTTTTTAAGTTATCGGTCAGGGTGCTATTGCCGGGGTCATTTATCGTTCTGTAAATATTTCTTTCAAATAATACATTAAATGGATTGGAGCCTTGTTTGTTAACAACCACTTCGTCATTAACAATTCCTTCATTTCCCCAGAATATGCTGTTGCGAAAAACGGCATTCAGGTCGGCTGTAACAGCCACACCGCCCTGGAAAGCAAAATTGGTTACACTGAGCACAGGGTTTTTATGGTTCAGGTATTCATTAGAATAACTTGCTACGGTACAATGAGTGAAATTATAAATGCCTCCATAACTTAAAATAATATTGTTGCCACAGTTACTGATCAAACTATTATCTGCCTGCAGGTTGCTGTTTACACAAAGGATGCCTGCATCATAAGCATTGTCAACAATGCATTGGTGTAGTATAAGTTTTGGATTGGCGTTGATGGATGGTTTTTCGGTGACAATGGCCTGGTAAGCATTTTTTACAACAGCATAAGTAAGTACATTGTTTTTACTGTTTCCACGGAAATAAATTCCGGGCCAGCTTGCCGGTAAGTCCTTATAAACATCATCAAGCCTGTCACCGGCAAAAACAACATTATCTGCTTTGGTTCCATTAACTGTTAATGTGCCATCTACTATAAAGGGGGCATCGGCATGAGAATAAATCCTGCAACCGGGTTGAATAGTTAATGTGGCTGTTGTGTCAACCCTTATACTGCCAAGAATAACATAGGGCAGGTTATTCGACCAAACCACATTGCCTGTTATTAATCGGTTACTTAAAAAATTGGCATTTTGTCCAAACGACTGCAATTGAACATACCTGTTGTTGCCATTGTAATTAATGAGAATACTGTCGCTTACAATAAAAGGAAGATTCGTAGCATTCGGGTTGATGGTAACAGAAACAAAAACATGAATGCTGTCGTTGGCATCAATGTCAAGGTTATTGGCTTCTGTGGTTGCTATCCCATCCACATTCATCTTATAAGCAGAGCTAGTGCCACCCATTAATTTTACTTTGCTGAGGCGAAGTTTCTGGTTGTTTTCGTTAATGATCTTAAATGACTTGGTTATAGAACCAGTGGTAGTAAAAACAGTATCGTATTTTAAAGTATCTGCAGTAATATTTAGTCTTGCATAAGCACTATCAATAAAGGAATCTTTCTTACAGGATGTTATTAACAGGCAATAGGCAACAGGCAATAACCAATAAAGGAATACGTATTTCTTCATTTTTCAAATTTAAACTAAAACTACATACAGCTGATTACTTAGCTGCATATGCCAGGGTAGCAATACTCAACTTTACGTTTTCCGTCTGTAAGATGGCATTGCCACAGGCTTCGAGTGTTGCGCCGGTAGTTACCACATCATCTACCAGTAACACATGTTTATTTACCAGGCTGTTTTTATTTGTGACCCTAAAACTTCCTTTCACATTTTCCCATCGCTCGGTACGGTGTTTACGGGTTTGTGTTTCGGTGGCATGCTGACGAATAACTTGTCCATTTAAAACCGGTATGTTCATTACAGAAGAGATGCCATTGCAAATAATTGCTGCCTGGTTATACCCACGTTTATGTTCTTTATCGGCATAAAGCGGCAATGGTATCAATGCATCAACCGAACTAAAACGGGAACTGTTGAGCATAGTTCTTCCCATTAACTCACCAAGGTAGAAACCGATCTGTATATCGCCTTTGTATTTAAGCTGGTGAATAAGGTGTTGAATTAAAAATTCCTTCGAAAAGTAGAATTCGCTGTACCCGGCTGTTAAAGGAAGCCTGCCCCAAAAATGTTTTTCTACCGGGTTGCCTTCAAAATTGGCGAAGTGGGTATGTGGCAGATCATGGATACACTTTAAGCAAAGCAGGTTGTTTTCTTCAAGCAGGTCGGATCCACAACCTGTACATACGTGTGGGTAGAACAGGTGAACGGTATTACTAAAAATATTCTTTAATGTTGTAATCATCCTGAAATAATTACTTTAACAGTTTAAAACAAATACTGGTACAACTCTTCAACTTTACCCAAAGGCACCACTTCAATATTGTATTTTAACTTATCCAGGGATTTAGAATTGTATTTGCTCAGTATGATCTTTTCAAATCCCAGCTTTTCAGCTTCCGCAATGCGTTGCTCAATCCTGTTTACGGCCCTTATTTCCCCGCTTAAACCTACCTCTCCTGCAAAACAATAATGTTGATTGATAGGTACATCTTCGTAGCTGCTTAGCAAGGCACTTACTATGGCCAGGTCAATAGAAGGATCCTCTACTTTTAATCCCCCGGCAATATTTATAAAAACATCCTTAATCCCAAAATGAAAACCACCTCTTTTTTCCAATACAGCCAATAATAATTGTAAACGCCTTAGGTCGAAACCGCTTACTGTTCGTTGTGGTGTTCCATAAATACTTTGTGTAACCAATGCCTGTCCTTCAATGAGCAATGGCCGCAAACCTTCCATAGTTGCTGCAATGGCAATGCCACTTAAATGTTCTTCTTTTTGAGTGATCAGTATTTCAGAAGGATTACTTACTGCTCTCATTCCCTCACTGGTCATCTCGTAAATGCCCAATTCTGCTGTAGAACCAAAGCGGTTTTTAAGTGTTCGTAAGATGCGGTATGTATAATGCCTGTCGCCTTCAAACTGAAGTACTGTATCCACCATATGCTCTAATATCTTGGGACCGGCGATTGTTCCGTCTTTAGTAATATGGCCAATCAGAAAAACCGGGGTGGCAGTCTCCTTTGCGAACCGTTGCAGTTCCGCAGCAGTTTCTCTAATCTGGCTTATACTGCCCGGGCCACTCTCCACAAATGGTGATTGCAGGGTTTGAATAGAATCAACAATAACTAATTGCGGTTTTAATTTTTTTATTTCCTGGAAAATAGTTTGTGTATTGGTTTCGGTAAGTAAATAGAAGTTAGTATTGCTGATACCGATCCGGTCAGCCCTCATTTTTATTTGCTGTTCACTTTCTTCACCACTTATATATAAGGTAACAATGTCTTTTAACTGCAGGCCGTTTTGGAGAAACAAAGTTGATTTACCAATACCTGGTTCGCCTGCAACCAAAACAATACTTCCCAAAACAATGCCGCCGCCTAAAACACGGTTTAGTTCTCCATCTGTAGTTATGATCCTTTTTTCTTCGGCACTGCTGACGTCGTTAATAGAGATCGTTTTTAATTTGCCTAAACCAGCGTAATCCTTCCAGTCATCCTTTTCCTTTTTATCGGAGCCCTTTACAATTACTTCTTCCACAAAAGTGTTCCAGCTATTGCAGCTTGGACATTTACCCAGCCATTTGGCGCATTCATAACCACAGTTCTGGCAAAAGAATGACGATTTGGTTTTGCTCATGGCATAAATGTAGAATGGAAAATGAAGAATGAAAAATCAAATAAAGCAGGGGTATAATACGTGACTAAGAAAAAATCTTTACAAAAATGGAAACTAAAAAACTGACCGTTAGTCAACTCAGTAGCCAAAGTAAAAGGGTCAACATTTCTGCTGACCCTTTGTACTTACTAACCCATTAAATTCTGTTGCTAAATTACAAATTGCCCCCACATAAAAAAATAAATTTTGGACTATGTTGATAAGTTTAGGTCTAAACTAACAGGTAGGTATGGGCTAGTAGAAGGCCCCGTATCTAATTGGTTATTAAGTATATAGTGAGACTCAATTTTTTCAATTTTGTTCGAGCCAAGCAGGGGATAAAAAATATTTTCTGGAAAATATTTGGTTTATAATATAAACTACTTTACGTTTGTGTAAAATTTAGAAGAATGAAATGGGTACTGACTTTAGTTGTTTTATTAGCTGTTATGTCCTCAAATGCACAGGTTAAAGTTTCGGGAAAAATAAGCGATGCTAAAGGGAAGCCGGTTGGAGGAGTCAGTGTTGTTCTAAAAAACACTTACGACGGGGCAACATCTGATTCACTGGGAAATTATTCATTTACAACCACTGAAAAGGGCATCCAGATAATTGAAGCAACCATTATAGGCTACCGGTCATTTGAAGAAGGCATCGCACTATCAGCGAAACCGGTAATGTTAAATATTACTTTGAAAGAGCTCGTAACCGAACTAAAGGCTGTTGTGATTTCTGCAGGGGCGTTTGTGGCCAGCGATAAAAATAAGGGAGCGGTGTTAAGTGCTCTTGATATTGTTACAACGCCAAGCGCCAATGGTGATGTTACCAGTGCATTTAAAACCTTGCCAGGTACACAGCAGGTTGGAGAAAGTGAGGGTTTGTTCGTCAGGGGAGGTTCGGCAACAGAAAGTAAAATATATATGGATGGTAACCTGGTGAACAATTTCTTTTATAGCAGTACGCCGGGTATTGCAACACGTGGTCGTTTTAATCCATTTCTATTCAAAGGAACAATATTCAGTTCCGGCGGATACTCTGCTTTATACGGCCAGGCGCTTTCCTCGGCATTAATACTTGAAAGCAAGGATTTGCCTGAAAAGACCCAGGCAGATGTAGCTATTTCTGTGGTTGGCGTTGGTGGCGGTATCCAGCATCTTGCAAAAGATAAAAGATCTTCCTGGGGCGTTTCATACAATTATACAGATCTGTGGCTGGCTTTCAAGGTTAATAAATATAAACAGGATTTTTACCAACGCCCTATTTACCACCAGGGAGATGCTAATTTCAGGATAAAAACAAAAAGCGGAGGATTCATCAAATACTATGGATATATCAGTGCTAATAAAACCGGTTTCAGAAGCCCGGATATTGACTCCGTGGTTTTAAAGGATGCTTTTGCAATAGAAAATTTAAATACCTACCAAAATATCAACTGGCGTGATAACCTGGGGAATGGATGGAAAATAAATACCGGTATCAGTTTCAGCACAAACAAAGATGACATAATAAATGAACTGCAGGATGCTAATAATCAAAAGCAGGTAATTACCAATCCCTCTTTTTATGCATTTAAGAATTTTAAATTGAATAACAGGGCGCAATATGCACAGGCAAGGTTGGTGTTCGAGAAAAAACTAAATGGCTTAAACGTTATCCGGTTTGGCTCTGATTATTTTTATAGCGATGAAAAGTCAACGTATATTTTATACAATGGAACACAATTTTCAGAAAAAGTAAAAGATAACCTGGAGTCGGTATTTGCTGAGGCAGATATTTTTCTTACTAACAGTCTTGCTGCTAAAATAGGAAGCAGGCTGGAGCATTCAGGGCTTATTAATAAATGGAAAGTGGCGCCCAGGGTATCTGTAGCGTATAAATTTGCAGATAACAGCCAGGCTTCCTTCGCCTATGGAATTTTTTATCAAAACCCAGAAAGGAAATATTTGCCGGCTGTGGCAAGCCTAGATTATTCAAGAGCTTCGCATTATATTCTGCAATATCAAAAACTAAGCAGCCAGCAAACTTTCCGTGTTGAAGCATTTTATAAAAAGTACAACGATCTGTATAAAACGGCTGTTTCAGTATCAGGAAGAGAGGTGGCCACTAACAACAATGGCTTTGGCGATGCAAAAGGAGTGGAATTATTCTGGAGAGATAAGAAAACATTTAAAAATGTTGATTACTGGGTATCTTACTCGTACCTGGATACCAAAAGAGATTTCTTAAACTATCCTAAAGCCATTACCCCTTCATTTGCTGCTAACCATACAGCCGCCCTGGTGGTAAAGAAATTCGTATTACCCTGGAAGACCGGATTTAACCTCAGCTATAGTTTTGCAACCGGGCGTCCGTATTACCATTTTTCTTATGATAATAATCAAAATAAATATATCATCGGCGATGCAGGCAAGACCATTAATTATAACAGCATGAGCTTTAGTGTTAATTATTTGCCCAATCTTGGTAAAACGAACCCGAAGACATTTGTGGTGTGGGTACTTGGTATCAATAATGTGTTGGGCCAAAACCAGGTATTCAGTTATAATTATAATAATAGCGGTACCCGTAAGGAAGCAGTAACACCACCATCAAAACGGTTTATTTTCCTGGGTTGCTTCTTAAGTTTTGGAATAGACAGGACACAGGACGCCATCAACAACAATCTTTAGGCCCCTTCCCAACCCTTCCCCAATGGGGAAGGAAAGCGAATAAAGATTATCAACATTAAAGTTCTTTTTAAAAATAAATTCAATCACCGCTAATATCTTCCAGTTCACTCTCCCCTGGAGAGGGGTTGGGGTGAGGCCAAACTTAACTTTTATGTCAGATTACAGATCAACTCCAGAAGGAAAAGATCCTGCTTTATGGGAGATCGCAAAAAAAAGAGCAGGGTTTAAAGGCCACCTCGTTACCTACATTGTAGTAAATGCATTTTTTTGGGCGATATGGTATTTTACAGGCGACCATTACGGAAACAATGATTTTTTCCCCTGGCCTGTGTGGCCTATGTTAGGATGGGGAATAGGGATCGCTTTTCATTTTGCGGAAGCTTATATTTTCCCGAAATCAACCACGATTGAAAACGAATACCGGAAATTAAAAGAACAACAAAATAAATAACTAAAATTAAAAACAAACAAATGAAAAAGATATTATTTAGCGCTACCCTCTCCCTTATTGCAACTGCTTCTTTTGCGCAAAGTGACAGATACATGACAGCCATGAAAAACAATATTGCAGCCATAGATACAAGTTTTAGAAGCCCGGCTAATTTGTTAAGCCTGGCTAATAATTTTGAACGGATTGCCGCCGCAGAAAAAAATCAATGGCTGCCTTATTATTATGCTGCTTTATGCCAGGTTAATTATACCTATATGGAGCAGGATAAATCAAAGATTGACGCCATAGCCGACAAAGCAACGGAATTGATCAATAAAGCAGATTCTTTACAACCTAAAAATTCGGAGATCAGTTGCATAAAAAGTATGATCGCCAGCAGCCACATGATGGTGAACCCCATGCAGCGGTTTATGGAGTACGGGCCCGAAGCTGCATCGCATTTAGAAAGCGCTATGCAGGAAGATCCGGCTAATCCACGCCC
>CAYTQB010000025.1:0-2597 GCA_964439615.1 uncultured Ferruginibacter sp.
TGAGCTAACCCCCCATACGGATTGCAAATATACTGGCAGTAACCCTTGCTTCAAAATGAATTTTAATCCTGTTTGTTAGCTGGCGAACCGGGGTTATTATTATTACCCTGGTTTACTTTATTCTCATTGGCTTCTATAGAATTTATAGCCTCCAGGTTTTGACGGGCCAAAACAAAATTACTGTCTAAAGCCAGTGCTTTTTCAAAATATGTTTTTGCTTCAGCTTTTTTATCAAGATCGTATAAAGCCAATGCATGAATATTATAAACACCTGCCTGCAGGTAGGTCCTGCCCGTTTGATCCCCTACGCTATATGTCATGGTGTAGTCTGGTTTATACTCCAGTTTTTCTGCAGTAGTGGCTGTAGCCAGGCATTCAACGAGGCGCCTTATACTATATTGCAGTTCCATTAATTTATACGCATGATATGGGCTCTTTGTTTTTGCAAATAATTTTTCGAAAATATCAATTGCCTCTTTTGGCTGTTGCAATTTGTCCAGGCATATCCCTTTCATTTCCATCAGGCCATTATCATCTGGTTTTACTTTAAATCTTTTCTCTGCCCAATAATAACATTGCATCCAGGAACCCTGCTGCATATACAGCATCGCAAGGGTGTCTTCGTAAACAGAATTTGCACCCTGTTCGCTGATATAATAATTCAGGGCCGATATACCTGTAGTAATATCTCCACTGATCATGGCCTGCCTGAAAACTTTTAAATGCGGATTATTCTTCGTTGCCGGAACATTACCCTTATTTACCTGGGCTGTTGATAAACTACATAAAAAAGATATGACTGATACAAAGATTATTTTTTTCATTTTAATTTTTTAAAGTGTTTTAAAGAAAAACCGGAACTGGGTTCCGGTTTCAATATTTGGTAAGGTTTGTTTTACTATTCTCCCCAAATCTCTTCCTTGCCCTCCAGCCAGTCTTTTACCAATTTTGTGGTAACAGATTTTGGCCTCTCCAGTGGGAATCCCAGCGCCCTGGACCAGCAAAGATTCGCCAATACACCTAGGGCTCTTGATACACCAAATAAAACAGTATAGAATTCGTATTCTACCATTCCGTAATGCACCAGTAAAGACCCGCTATGTGCATCCACATTTGGCCAGGGATTCTTTATTTTTCCAACAGTTTGTAATATAGGTGGCACCGCTTCATAAATATTCCACACAGTTTGTACCAATGGGTCATCAGGCATATGTTTCTTTCCAAAGTCCTGTTGTGCGGTAAATCGGGGGTCTGTTTGCCTTAACACGGCGTGTCCATAACCCGGCACTACTTTACCTTCACTCAGTGTCTTTCTCACATAGTCACCAATCTGTTCTTTTGTAGGGAGGTCGCTACCTATTTCTTCCCTTAATTCATATATCCATTTTATCACTTCCTGGTTGGCCAGGCCATGTAAGGGGCCGGCGAGGCCGTTCATACCGGCAGCAAAACTTAAATAAGGATCGCTTAATGCAGAACCAACAAGGTGAGTGGTGTGTGCAGAAACATTTCCTCCCTCGTGATCGGCATGTATCGTCATATACAAACGCATCAGTTCATGAAAACCTTCATCTTCATATCCCATCATATGGGCAAAATTGCCTGACCAATCCAACAAACCGTTAGGCTGTATATGTTCCCCGTTTTTATATTTGCGGCGATAGATATAAGCTGCAATTCTTGGTAAACGTGCAATCAGGTCCATGGAATCATCAAATACGGCATCCCAGTAATCTTTTTTACCCATGCCTTTTGCGTAGCGTTTCGAAAACTGGCTTTCGGTTTGCAAACTCATTATAGCTACTACAAATTGTGTCATGGGGTGTGTGCTTACCGGTAATGCTTCAATGGTGGCAAATACATGATTAGGTACATGGCTGCGGCGCTGCCAGACACTGCTGACGTGCTGCACAGCGTCATCACTGGGTAAAGAGCCTACCAGCATAAGATAGAATAATCCTTCGGGCAGTGGCTCTGTTCCGCCGGGTGCTTTTGGAAGTTTCTCTCTCAGTTCGGGAATGGAATATCCACGAAAACGGATGCCATCCTGGGCATCCAGTAAAGAAGTTTCAGATACCAAACCAGTCATACCACGCATTCCCTGGTATATCTGGCTCAGCGTTACTTCTCCAATTACTTTATTGCCGTGTTCTTTCAGGAGGTCTTTGATTTCAACGGCAACAATGTCTGCTTTTTCTTTAAACCTGTCTTTAATGATACCCATAAATTACTTATTATAAATTACTGATTTTTTTCCGTGCTTTTCATTTTCCGGCAATGGGGGAACTGCTTTTCAGCTTTCATCAAAGCCTTGGTAATAGTGAACTTTCAGGAGGGCTAAAATTACGATGACCAGGCATCTAAAACAAAAAGTTTTGAAGGAAATTTACTTAATGGCAACAGGGTGTGAAACACTATTTAGGCGCCTTTTTGTACAGGTAAAAAGCCAGTACGCCGAAGATGATATTGGGTGTCCATGCCGCTAATAGCGGGGTGAAATTTCCCTTGGTTGCAAACACAATAGAAAACCTGCTGAAGAGTATGTAAAATACACTTATTACAACCCCGATCGCCAGGTGTAATCCGCTACCCCCTCT
>CAYTQB010000025.1:2697-15432 GCA_964439615.1 uncultured Ferruginibacter sp.
GTGTTTGAAAACTGCTGAACAAACAGGTCGTAGCCCGATTTCAGGGACGTGTCATAACTGCCAATACCAACATAGGTGTTGGAGTCCATCTTAAAATATAATTTCTGTTTTACGTTTGAATTATTATCTATCTGCGAAGATGGCCCGTGTACATACCTGGCGTCAAAATTTGCCCATATCTGGTTAGCCCTGGGCACCACATACTGATATCCCATCCATAAAACAACCGATAAAAAAATTCCGCCAATAATATATGGCAATAAAAACCTGCGGTATGAAACACCGCTGCTGAGAATAGCAATGATCTCAGATCTGCCCGCCATTTTGGAAGTAAAGAAAATTACAGAGATAAAAACAAATAAAGGGAAAAGCATGGCATCAATACGGGGTATGAAGCCAATGTAGTAGTCGGTTATGATTTGAGTAGCCGACAATTTGGATTTTACAAAGTTGTCGGTCTTTTCACTGATATCAACCACTACTACAATTACAGTAAGCAGTATCAAACAAAAGAAAAATGTGACAAGGTATTTCGATAGTATGTAGCGGTCAATTTTTTTCATGTTGCCAGTATAGCAAAAGTAACAGAATTGGCGCTGGTAAAGAAATGCAGAAGTGAAGAATTTGTGAAGGTTGGAAAAAGGTTTAGCAGTTCAGGAGTTTAGAGGTTTAGTTTGGAAAATTTGAATTATAAGCCCTGTTCAAATCTAAACCTCTAAACTCCTGAACTTATTGCTTTAGCAGCAATCCATCCTGTGGTCCACGCATTTTGAAAATTGAATCCGCCTGTAATACCATCCACATCAATAATTTCGCCGGCAAAAAATAATCCAGGGTGTTTTTTACTTTGCATGGTATTAAAATCAATGGTATTTAGTTCTACACCTCCAGCTGTCACAAACTCTTCTTTAAAAGTGGTTTTGCCATTTACTGCATATTGACCGGCACATAAATTTTTTATGAGCCTATTTTGTGCAGCAGCAGGCAGGTCGGCCCATCGTAATTCATCTTTTACTCCTGATTGTTTTACCAGGTATTCCCACAAGCGGTTGGGTAAGGCAAACGGGTTGCGGTTAATTATTTTTTTTGATGCCAGTTCAAAACGGAGTTTTTGAAATTTTATACGTAAACTGTTTTCATTAAACTCAGGCACCCAATTTATAGTGATCGTAAATTGCCAATTGCATTTTGCCAATTCCCTTGCTCCCCATGCTGATAGTTTTAAAACAGCGGGCCCACTCATACCCCAATGTGTAATTAACAAAGGTCCGTCTTCAGTAAGTTTGGTACCGATGATTTTAACCATAACATTTTCTACAGATACACCCATCAATGCAGTAATATCATTGCCCGGCATATTAAAAGTGAAAAGAGATGGAACAGGTTCTTCAATATTATGCCCGGTGTTTAGCACCCAGTCATATTGTATTGGCCTGGGGTAGCCACCACTTGCAATGCAGATAAAATCAGCCTCCATTACTTCCTGTGTTTTTAAAAAGACCGACCATTTACCATTCATTGTTGCCAGATTTACCACTTCCCTGTTCATCAGGATTTTCACGCCATATCTGTTGGCTTCTTTCATTAAGCAATCAATAATAGTTTGAGAACTATCAGTAACCGGAAACATCCTGCCATCAGGTTCAGTTTTTAACTTCACTCCCCTTTCTTCAAACCAGGCTATGGTGTCGGCAGTAAAAAAATGATGAAAAGCCTTTTTAAGAAAAGACGAACCCCTTGGATATTTTTTGATCATTTCAGCAATGCTGTAGCAGGCATGTGTTACATTACAGCGCCCACCACCGCTGATCCTTACTTTGCCTAATAGCTTGTTCGATCTCTCCAGAATAATCACTTCCAGCAACGGATTTAACCTGACCGCATTAACCGCACAGAAAAAACCTGCGGCCCCTCCACCTATGACCACCAGCTTTTTTTTATTCATCACTTGTAAATTGTATCTTCAAACTTAAAAATAACAATAAACGTTTTATACATGGCAGGCCCGGTTACCAAAATGCAACTAAAACAAATGCCTGTGATTCCTTATGAAAAGATAAGGGATGGCCTGAAGACGGGCCATATTTTTTTCAGCAGCGGCAGCTATGCTTTTTCCGGTGTGATACAAAGGCTTACCAAAAGCACCTGGAGCCATGTAGCAGTGATATACAAAGATGAAGAGCTGGGCAGGGTGCTGGTACTGGAGGCAGAGCCCTATGTGGGCATACGGCTGATTCCCTTATCAAAATACCTGCATGATTATAAAGGAAAGAAACGTCCATACAAGGGCCAGATAGCCATTGCCCAGCTGAGTATTGATGTAAAAAAAGAAAAACTGAACAGGGGTATAAGTTTTGGTTTGGATGAGCTGACCCGGCCATATGATAATTATGAGATCGTTCGCATCATGATGCGTATCTTATTTCACATCAGCCGAAGAGAAAGAAACAGGAATTATATATGCAGTGAACTGGTAAGGGATATTTTTGCAAAAGCCGGCGTCATTATGCAATATAAAGACACTTATATAAGCCCCGATAATATATGGAAAGATGAAAGGGTGCAATTAAAGTACAGGATCCTGTAAAGCATAATCCGAACATAGCGCTGCATTTGTTTTTTCTGATGCTTCTATTTTTACAAAAGAAGACAAAATATCTGCTTTCCCTCTTTGAATACAAACATCATGTTCATAATGCGCAGCAGGTTTTCCATCTGCCGTGCGGATAGTCCACCCGTCCTTATCATGAAAAACATCTTTGGTTCCCAGGTTTATCATCGGTTCAATGGCAATCACCATTCCTTCTTTTAGTTTAGCGCCTGTCCCCCTTTTACCAAAGTTAGGTACCTGTGGCTCTTCATGTAAATGCCTGCCAAGGCCGTGGCCAACCAGGTCTCTTACCACACCATAACCGTATTGTTTTTCGGTATGCTCTTGTATGGCATACGCTATATCGCCAACCCGGTTACCATGTATTGCTTTTTCAATTCCTTTGTATAATGATTCTTTGGTTACCCTCATCAGTTGCTTGAGTTCCTCGGTAATTTCACCCACACCAAAAGTATAAGCACTGTCTCCATGAAACCCGTTCTTAAAAACACCAACATCTACCGAAACAATATCACCATCTTTCAATTCATTATTGTCGGGGAAGCCATGCACCACTGCATCGTTGACAGAGATACAGCATGTAAAGGGAAATCCCTGGTACCCTTTAAATGATGCGGTTGCGTTATTATCCCGGATGAATTCTTCAGCAATTTTATCAAGATACATTGTAGTAACTCCCGGTTTGATCACAGATGCTACTAAAGCAAGGGCATCACTAACCAAAAGTGCGCTTTCACGCATCAATTCTATTTCTGCTTTGCTTTTGTAATGGATCATTGTAAATGTTTTTCAAAACAAACCCCGACTATTGAGTCAGGGTTTTTTAAATTATTTTTCTCTTTATAAGTCTCCCCTTTGGGGAGATTTAGAGGGGCCTTATACGCCTCCTGCAGAAACCTGCTGCCTTCCCTGTATCCTTCCGCTGCTCATCAGACCATCATATTGACGCATTAATAACTGCGTTTCTATTTGTTGCAAGGTATCTAAAATTACGGCCACCATAATTAAAAGTGAGGTACCGCCAAAGAAACTTGAAAATCCCTGTTGCATTCCAAAAAGCAATTGGATGATACCGGGGAGGATACCAACAAATGCCAATAAAACAGCACCTGGTAAAGTTATCCTGTCCATTATGGTACCGATATAATCGGCAGTTGGCTGGCCTGGCTTAACACCGGGGATGAAACCGTTGTTACGTTTCAGTTCATCGGCCATCTGCTTGGGATTAAATATCAAAGCGGTGTAAAGAAAGGTAAACGCAATTACTGCAACAGAGTAAACGATCATGTAGCCTATGTTGGTATGATCGGTAAAATACTTTGTCCAGGTAGCTGTACCGCCAAACGAAAACAAGGTAGGCAGGAACAGTATGGCCTGTGCAAAAATGATAGGCATTACACCTGAAGCATTAACTTTTAATGGCAGAAAATTTCTTGCGCCTCCAAACTGGCGGTTACCAACAATTTGTTTGGCATAGTTAACCGGAACTTTACGGGTTCCCTGTACCAATAAGATAACACCCAAAATAACTGCAATAAGAAATACAACTTCAATCAGCATCATTAAGATACCACCTGCACCTCTTGTGATCCTGGCTTCCCACTCCTGTACAAAAGACTGTGGCAAACGGGCCAATATACCAACCATGATGATGATAGATGTACCATTCCCCAAACCTTTATCGGTAATTTTTTCACCAAGCCACATTACAAATAATGTACCTACAGTAAGAATGATAACCGTGGATATCCAGAAGTAACCGCTGAATGCAGGAATAATGGCTTCCGCATTACCCGGGCTTTTTAAATAGCCAATATATGCAGCTGCCTGGAAGGCTGTAACTATAACTGTGAGATAACGTGTCCACTGATTTATTTTCTTTCTTCCACTCTCTCCTTCCTTCTGAATTTTTGCCATTTGAGGAACCAGGATGGTCATCAATTGCATGAAGATAGAGGCCGAGATATAGGGCATGATACCCAGTGCAAAAATGGAGGCTTTGGAAAATGCACCGCCCACAAATGTGTCAAGCAAACCCAGCATACCGGATTGTGTGTTTGATGTAAGCGTGACTAATTTATTGGGGTCGATACCAGGTAATACAATAAAAGAACCTGCACGATAGATAAGGACCAACATTAAGGTGAATGTTATCTTATTACGCAGCTCTTCTATGCTCCAGATATTCTTTAGTGTTTGAATGAATTTCTTCACAGAATGTAAACGATTTAAATGTTTTGCGCTGAACTAAAATGATCCGCCGCCGCGGACCGACAAATATCGTAAAATTATTTTACTATCTCGAGTGAACCTCCGGCAGCTTCAATTGCAGTTTTTGCTTTTTCACTGGCTGCATTCACTTTAAAACTGAATTTGCCTTTTAATTCGCCGTTACCCAAAATTTTTACAGCATCGGTCTGGCTGATTAGCCCATTGATGTATAAATTTTGCAGGCTAAACTCTGTAAGGCTGTACTTTGCTGCCAATTGATCAATCTGACCAAGGTTCAGTACTTTGTATTCAACCCGGTTGTTATTTTTAAAGCCACGCTTTGGAATACGGCGCTGAATTGGCATCTGGCCACCTTCGTGAGCCATTTTACTCTTGTAACCGGCACGGCTTTGACCACCTTTATTACCTTTTGTAGATGTACCGCCCTTACCGCTTGCTTCTCCACGGCCAATTCTTTTCTCTTTGTGCGTTGCGCCTTTGGCAGGCTTTAGTGTGTGTAATTTCATTTTTTATTGATTTTGTACTTACGGGGAATCACCCCTCGCTTGTTAATTTGATGATTTGGTAATTTGAAGATTTGATGATGAAACCGCCAACATTATCAAATCAGCACATCATCAAATTATCAAATTGATTAGATCTCCTCCACTTTAATAAGATGATTCACTTTATTAACCATACCCAGTATCTGTGGAGTAGCTTCCACTTCAACAGAAGCATTCAGTTTTTTTAAACCTAAGGCCACCATTGTTCTCTTCTGGCGCTCCGAACGGTCTATTACGCTTTTAACCTGTGTTACTTTTATCTTTTTCATTGTGTCTGTTATAGGTTAATTGTTATCGGTTATCCGTTTGGCAACTATTAACAATTAACGATTAACTAATTCTATCCGTTAAATACTTTCTTTAGAGAAACGCCACGTGTTTTTGAAACAGTAATGGGTTCACGCAATGTAGCCAACGCTTTAAAGGTTGCTTTTACCACGTTGTGCGGATTTGCAGAACCTAAATTTTTAGCCAACACGTCAGTAATGCCTGCAGCTTCCAATACAGCTCTCATACTACCTCCTGCGATTACACCCGTACCATGAGCAGCTGGTTTGATATACACTTTAGCAGCGCCCTCTTTGGTCAGCTGGTCGTGAGGAATGGTACCGTGCATGATTGGAACCTTGATAAGATTCTTCTTTGCATCTTCAATACCCTTGGTAATAGCTTCCTGAACTTCTTTAGCTTTTCCCAAACCATGACCGACAACTCCTGCTTCGTTACCAACCACCACCAGGGCAGAGAAACTGAAGGCACGACCTCCTTTGGTTGTTTTAACCACACGGTTTATGGCAACCACTTTGTCTTTCAATTCAAGGTCGCCGGCTTTTACTTTATTTACAATTAAATTTGACATCTATTTTCTGATTAGAAAGTTTACAATTAAAAAACCAAACCGCCTTCTCTTGCTCCTTCGGCAACTGCTTTAACACGTCCGTGATAGATATAACCACCCCTGTCAAATACTACAGTTGTAATACCTAATTCTTTTGCTTTTGAAGCAATAGCATTACCAACCAGTTTACTCTTTTCGATCTTAGGCGCTTTTTGAGCCTGGATATCTTTTTGCCTTGATGATGCAGCAGCCAGTGTAACACCGTTATTGTCATCAATCAATTGAGCATAGATATCACTGTTGCTCCTGAAAATGCTCAGCCTTGGTTTTGCAGACACACCGCCGATCTTTTTACGGATGCGGTACCTGATCTTTTGCCTTGCAGTTGACTTGTTGTTCATATTCTTTTATTTTGCTCCCCGATACTGCCGGAGATTTAGTTATTTGTTATCAGTTATCTGTTAATTGTTATCGGCCATCCGTTTAACTACTAACTATTAACTTATTTACCAGCCGCTTTACCAGCTTTCCTCCTCAATATTTCACCGGCGAACTTCACACCTTTACCTTTGTATGGTTCAGGTTTACGTAAACTCCTGATCTTGGCACAAACCTGCCCGATCAATTGCTTATCTATACTTTCAAAATTGATCATCGGGTTCTGTCCTTTCTCTTGTGAAGTAGTCACTTTTAATTCCTTGGGAATTTCAAAAACGATATTGTGCGAATATCCCAATGCCAGGTCCAAAATATTTCCCTGGTTAGACGCTTTGTAACCCACACCCACCAACTCCAATTGCTTTTTATATCCTTCAGTAACACCTTTAACCATGTTGCTGATGAGGGCACGGTATAAACCATGCATGGCACGGTGACGTATCTGGTCCGTTGGACGTACAATATTTACAATACCATCTTTGGTTTCTACTTTAATATCCCTGTCAATGGTTTCTTTCAATTCACCCTTTGGGCCCTTTACAGTAACCACATTATCTGCGCTAACAGTAACTGTTACGCCATTTGGAATTTCTACCGGTTTTTTACCTATACGAGACATATTTTTTATTTTTCTTCTGACCGGTCAGCCTGCTATAGGTTCGGCTTAATGTATCAGAAATTGTTTACTAATTTTTTCTTTTACGACACAGGCTTAATAAATATTACACAATATTTCGCCGCCTACATTTTGTGCTTTGGCTTCTTTATCTGTCATCACACCTTTAGATGTAGATACGATGGCAACACCCAAACCATTTTTCACACGTTTGAATTCACCTGGCTTTGCATACGTACGTAAACCCGGGCGGCTCACTCTTTCTAAACTCTGTATAACAGGTAATTTAGTAGTAGCATCATATTTCAATGCGATCTTGATGACACCTTGTTTACTATCATCTTCGAACTTGTACTTCAGGATATATCCTTTGTCGTACAGGATCTCAGTGATACGCTTTTTCAGGTTGCTCGCCGGTATCTCCACGATACGGTGGTTGGCCATTTGTGCGTTACGAATTCTAGTTAAATAATCTGCTATCGGATCAGTAACCATTGTTATTTCAGTTAATTGATTAAATATTTTTTTTACAATGTGATATCCCTGTATCGTCGATCGTTGTTTGTTGGTCATTGTTCGGTCAACGCTCAACGGCCAACGTTTTTTACCAGCTGGCTTTTGTTACACCTGGTATCTTACCCTGCAAAGCCATATCACGAAACATATTCCTGGATAAACCAAAATGTCTCATATAACCTCTTGGGCGGCCGGTAAGCTGGCAACGGTTTTTTAAACGAACCGGTGATGCATTTTTTGGTATCAGATCCAAAGCTGCATAATCCCCGGCTGCTTTTAAAGCTGCTCTTTTATCAGCATACTTCGCAACCATTGTTTCACGTTTTTTTTGCCTGGCTTCAATTGATTTTTTTGCCATAATTTTTGTTATCTGTTATTGGTTATCAGTTAATAGCTAATCGTGTTTCTAATAACTACTAACGATTTATTTTTTAATATTCTTAAAAGGCATACCCAATTCCTTCAGCAATTCAAATGCTTCTTCATTGGTGTCGGCTGTTGTTACAAATGTGATATCCAGTCCGGTGATCTTATTTACTTTATCGATATCTATCTCCGGGAAGATGATCTGCTCAGTAACACCCAGTGTATAGTTTCCACGGCCATCAAATGATTTGTCATTGATACCTTTGAAATCACGTACACGTGGCAAAGACACAGAAACCAACCTGTCCAAAAATTCATACATCTTTACTCCGCGAAGCGTAACCCTTGCTCCAATGGGCATATCCTTACGCAACTTAAAGTTGGAGATATCTTTCTTTGACATGGTTGGTACCGCTTTTTGACCGGTTATGTTCGATAACTCGTCAATAGCAATGTCAATCAGTTTTTTGTCTGTTACCGCACCGTTCACACCACGATTCAAACAGATCTTGGTAAGCCTTGGTGCCTGCATTACAGTTTTATAACTGAATTTTTTCATTAAAGCAGGTACAACTTCTGATTTGTACTTATCTGCTAATCTTGGAGTGTTTGTTTTTGTGCTCATTATTTTATTACCCCTCCTGATTTTTTTGCGATTCTGACTAATTTCCCGTTTTCCCTGGTACGCTTAACTTTAGTTGGCGCACCTGCTTTTGCATCCCAAAGCATTACGTTGCTGATGGCGATCGGCGCTTCAATTTTCACAATACCACCTTTGGTATTTTGCGAAGTAGGTTTGGTATGCTTGGTTACGATGTTAACGCCTTCAACCAGTACACGGCTTTTGTCTAAAATTATTTCCAACACTTTACGTGGCTTCTTCAAATCCTTATCTTCTCCGGTAATTACTACTACTGAGTCGCCTTTTTTAATGTTGAACTTGGGTTTAAATCTTGTACTCATTTTTATTTTGCTTTGCAAAGTCAAAAATCAAAAGTCAAAAGTCATAATCTAATTAAAGCTCTTGCCTTCTATTTTTTACTTTTTATTTTTTACTTTTTACTTACAGAACTTCCGGCGCCAGTGAAATGATCTTCATGTATCCTTTGTCCCTCAACTCACGGGCAACCGGTCCAAAAATACGTGTACCCCTGGGCTCGTCAGAAGCGCTCAATAACACCACAGCGTTATCATCAAAGCGGATATAAGAACCGTCCTTACGACGTAACTTATTCTTTGTTCTTACAATAACAGCTTTACTAACTGTTCCTTTTTTAATACCGCCAGCAGGCATGGCGTCTTTTACGGTAACCACGATTTTATCTCCGATCCTGGCATAGTCCTGTCCGCTGTTACCCAGCACACGGATACATAGTACTTCTTTGGCACCGCTATTGTCAGCTACGTTTAATCTGCTTTCTTGCTGTATCATCTTTTTATATTTGATGTTTGATGTCTGAGGTTTGAGGTTGTTGCAACGTCAAACTTCAAACCAGAAACTTTGAACTTCAATTATTTTACTTTCTCAACCACTTCAACCAGCCTCCAGCGCTTTGTTTTACTCAAAGGGCGGCTTTCCATGATACGTACGGTATCGCCGATACTGCACTCATTCTTTTCATCATGAGCATGAAACCTGGTAGATTTTTTTACGAACTTACCATAAAGCGGATGCTTTACTTTACGTTCTACACTTACAGTAATGGTCTTATCCATCTTATTGCTGGATACCACCCCAAGTTTTGTCTTTCTTAAATTTCTTTCAACCATTGTTGCTTTTTTTATGGATCAATTAAAACCCTAATTGTACTTTTTTTAATGCCGTTTTCAACCGGGCTATATCCCTTCTTAAAGTGCGGATGCTCTGCGGATTCTCCAATGGAGAAATAGCATGAGCAAATGAAAGCTTCTTCATACGCAATTCATCTTCGGTGATCTTTGCTTTCAGATCTGCTTCATTTAACCCTTTCAGGCTGTTTACAAAATCAACTTTCTTTGACATCTTTATTCTGTTTGATAAATTTCAATAATCAATTTTATGCTACATGGTCATGACGGACCACGAATTTGGTAAGTATCGGTAATTTCTGTGCTGCTAAAGCAAATGCTTCTTTTGCAACCTGCTCAGGTACACCATCGCATTCAAATAATATCCTGCCTGGTTGTACAATGGCAGCCCATCCTTCGGGGTTACCTTTACCTTTACCCATCCTTACCTCTGCCGGCTTTGCAGTAATTGGTTTATCAGGGAATATCCTGATCCACACATTACCTTCACGCTTCATGTGGCGGGTCAATGCCTGCCGGGCACTCTCTATCTGGCGACTGGTCATCCAAACACTGTCCATTGCTTTTAAACCATAGGTACCAAAAGCCAGGGTAGCACCACGCTTGGTATTTCCTTTCATCCTTCCTTTCTGCGTCTTTCTGTGTTTAGTTCTTTTTGGTTGTAACATCTTTTTTAATTTGATAATTTGGTGATTTGGTGATGTGCCGATTAAATGGCCTCATCATCTTCAAATCTTCAAATCGGTTAATTTCCAAATCAATTTCTTCTTCCGCCACCACGGTTACCACCGCCTCTTCTGTCGCCACCACCCCTCCTATCGTCTCTCCTGTCATCCCTTCTGTCAAATCCACCTTGTCTTTCACCAGCTTCTTTTCCTCCACCAGCAACTACGTTCGGATTCAGGTCACGCTTTCCTAATACTTCACCTTTACAGATCCAAACTTTGATACCTATTTTACCATAAACAGTCAGTGCAAATACATTAGCATAGTCAATATCCATACGCAATGTATGTAATGGAGTACGCCCTTGCTTGATCTCTTCGCTACGGGCAATCTCGGCACCACCCAAACGACCACCAACTTTCACTTTAATACCTTCAGCACCCATACGGAGGGCAGAAGCTATGGACATTTTGATTGCTCTCTTATAGTTGATACGATTCTCAAGCTGACGTGCAATGGTATCAGCTACAATATTTGCATCCAGTTCAGGACGACGTATCTCCAGGATATTTATCTGCACATCATCTTTACCGCACAGTTTCTTCAATTCTTCCTTGATCCTGTCAACTTCGCCACCGCCTTTACCAATGATGATACCTGGTTTTGAAGTGTGGATAGTTACGATCAGCTTATTAAGTGTACGCTCAATAACGATCTTAGAGATACCACCCTTGTTGATACGGGCATTCAGGTAATTCCTGATCTTGTTATCCTCGATCAGTTTTTTCGGATAGTCTGTTTTGCTTGCAAACCAGTTACTATCCCATCCACGGATGATTCCTAACCTGGCACCTATCGGATTTGTTTTTTGACCCATGTTCGGTTTTTAATTATTTGTTGTTAACCTTAATTATTTTTTTGTTGCAGTTTTTGCTTTTTTAGGAGCCGCTGCTTTTTTTGCTGTTGTTTTTTTGGTTGCTGCTTTTTCTTCTACAACTTCAGCTACAGTTTCTTCCACTTTGGTTTTAGCTACAGGTTTTACATGTACAGCATTTGTATCCACAACAACAGTTACATGGTTGCTGCGTTTGCGAACCCTGTATCCACGGCCTTGTGGTGCCGGGCGCATACGTTTGATAACCCTTGCGCCATCTACCATTACCGTTTTTACAACCAATGCAGTTTCATCGCCTGATTCGTTCTTCTGCTTCCAGTTATTGATAGCAGACAATACCAGCTTGCGCAAAGGAACAGCCGGGTGTTTAGGATTGTGTTCTAAAACGGCCAACGCCTTTTCAACCTCCATACCACGGATCAGGTCTACCAGCAAACGCATCTTACGAGGCGATGTGGGGTAATTATTCAATTTTGCTACTGCTTCCATTTTTATAAGTTATGAGTTATCAGTTGATGTCAACTTTAAACTGTTTGTTTATACAATTTTCTTACTAGAGTGGCCTTTAAAATGCCTGGTTGGTGCAAATTCTCCTAATTTATGTCCTACCATAAATTCGGTAACATACACCGGGATGAATTTATTACCATTATGAACTGCAAAAGTCTGTCCTACAAAATCAGGAGTTATTGTACTTCTGCGACTCCAGGTTTTAATAACACCCTTCTTGGTCTTTCCTTCAATCATTGCAGAAACTTTAGCATTCAGCTTAGCTTCTACATAAGGTCCTTTTTTTAACGAACGAGCCATGTTTTATTTTTTGTTGTTGATTTTCTCCCGATACATCGGGAGATATTTTAACAATTATGAATTACTTAATTTTTTTCCGTTCCTTCTCTGGATGATCATCTTATCAGATCCTTTTCCTCTTGTACGGGTGATCTCACCTTTTGCATATTTACCTTTACGGCTGCGTGGGTGTCCACCAGAAGCCCTTCCTTCACCACCACCCATCGGGTGATCTACCGGGTTCATCGCTACTGCCCTTGTTCTTGGACGAATACCTTTCCAACGGTTACGACCCGCTTTACCCATGCTCTCCAGGCTATGATCGCTGTTACTCACAACACCTACGGTTGCATAACAGTTGATCAATACCTTTCTCAATTCACCACTTGGCATTTTCAATACTGCGTATTTATCTTCTTTGTTGCTTAATTGAGC
>CAYTQB010000025.1:15532-19667 GCA_964439615.1 uncultured Ferruginibacter sp.
CACCACTTGGCATTTTCAATACTGCGTATTTATCTTCTTTGTTGCTTAATTGAGCTGAAGTACCTGCACTTCTTACCAGGATACCTCCCTGTCCAGGTTGCATCTCAATATTGTGTACGTTGGTACCTAAAGGCATATTTTTAAACATCAATGCATTCCCCAGTTCAGGTGCAACATCATCACCGCTTAAAACGGTTTGACCAATTTGCAATCCCTGTGGTGCAATGATATAACGCTTCTCTCCATCAGCATAAGCCAGCAAAGCAATGAATGCTGTACGGTTTGGATCGTATTCAATTGTTTTTACAACAGCCGGGATGTTCCTCTTATTTCTTTTGAAGTCGATAATACGGAACATGACTTTGTTTCCGCTACCCATGTAACGCATAGAACGACGGCCCTGTGCATTACGCCCTGCTGTGCTTGTTTTCTTTTCTAACAATGTTTTTTCAGGAACATTGGTAGTTACTTCTTCATACGCATTACCAATTCTCCACCTGGTTCCTGCTGTTGTTGGTTTAAATTTTCTAAGTGCCATTTTTATTTTTTTATTATGTCAAACTTTGCGGTGCTGACCACCATTCATTAATTTATTTTTTGTCCGCTTAAAATCCAGAGCGGAGCCGAAGGGTTATACTGTTCCGTACAAGTCGATAGTTTCGCCTTTTGCAACAGTTACAATCGCTTTCTTCTTAGAAGGCTTACGGCCTACTATAAATCCTGCTTTGGTGTATTTAGCTTTTGCTTTTGATGGTACAATGATGGTATTCACCTCTTCTACCTGAACACCGTAAAAACTTTCAACAGCTTTTTTGATCTCCAGTTTATTAGCTTTTTTATCTACAATAAATGAATAGCGATTCATTTTTTCAGATTGCTTATTCGCTTTTTCAGATAAAACCGGCTTTATTAATACGTCAGACATTTTCATTGTCTCTTAATTTTTTTGTTTCTGATTTAATTATGCTTCTACCGCTTCTTCACTAAATATCTTTGCAGCGCTTTCGGTCATTACCAAAACATTTGCATTGAGTATATCATACGTATTCATGTCGCTTAATAAAGTACCGCTCACTGATGGCACATTACGTAAACTCAAATACAGGTTATCGTTGTATTCCGGGATAACCACTAGTGTTCTCTTTCCTGCAATTTTCAGGCTGTCTAAAATGCCGGTAAAGGTTGATGTCTTTGGCGCATCCATCTGCACATCTTCCAATACGATGATGGCGTTATCTTTTGCTTTATAAGCCAAAGCACTCATTTTAGCGAGGTCCTTCACCTTACGGTTCAGTTTGATATCGTAATCATGAGGTTTTGGACCAAAGATGGTACCACCACCTTTGTACAAAGGGTTACGCAGGTTACCTTTACGGGCTCCACCTGTACCTTTTTGCTTATGCAATTTTTTAGAAGACCCGTGTACTTCCATACGTGTTTTCACCTTATGTGTACCCTGGCGTTGTGCGCCCTGGTATTGCTTTACAGCAAGGTAAATAACGTGGTCGTTAGGTTCAATACCGAAGATCTCTTCTGGTAATTCAACCGTCCTGCCGGTCTTCTTTCCTTTTATATTTAAAACATCTACTTGCATTGTACTTATTTTTATGCACCCCCGAGCGGAGCCGAAGGGTTATTTTTGAATTAAAACAATTGAACCGTTATGGCCAGGTACTGAACCACTAACTAAAATGTAATTTTTTTCTGCGAAAACTTTAACCACCTTCAGTCCTTTCATGGTTACCCTGTCCTGACCCATACGACCAGCCATACGCATACCTTTAAATACACGGCTTGCGTCAGATGAGTTACCGATAGAACCCGGTGCCCTTTGGCGGTCGTGCTGTCCGTGAGATTGTTCACCCACACCACTAAAGCCGTGACGACGAACAACACCCTGGAAACCTTTACCCTTGGTTGTACCTACAACCTCTACACTTTCACCTTCGGTAAAAATGTCTACAGTGATGGTTTCACCAACATTCTTGTCTATTTCGCTATTGCGTATTTCTTTTACGAATTTTTTAGGAGCCGTTTGCGCTTTGGCAAAGTGATTGATTTCGGCTTTAATGGAGTGCTTTTCCTTTTTATCACCAAATGCTATCTGGAGAGCATTGTAACCGTCAGTTTCAACGGTTTTCTTTTGAGTAACAACGCATGGGCCTGCCTCAATAATAGTAACAGCAGTTTGCTTGCCACTTGCATCAAAGATACTGGTCATGCCGATCTTTTTTCCAATAATACTTTTCATTGTATCTTGTTTTTATCCAGCGCTCTCGCCTAAGGCGAGAGATAGATGTTCAATATTTTTCTTTTTAAGAGCTTACCTTTTGCTTTTCCCTGCTGTCGCAGGGAAAGTTCATCAGGCCTTGATCTCAACATCCACACCACTTGGTAAGTCTAACTTACTTAAAGCATCTACCGTACGGCTGCTGCTGGTGTAAATGTCTAATAAACGCTTATGTGTACAGAGTTGGAATTGCTCACGGGCTTTCTTGTTAACGTGAGGAGAACGCAATACGGTGAATATTTTCTTGTGCGTTGGCAAAGGAATGGGTCCTGTTACCACTGCACCCGTGCTACGTACAGTTTTCACGATCTTTTCAGCTGATTTATCAACCAGGTTATGGTCGTAAGACTGTAATTTGATTCTGATTCTCTGTGACATATAAAAAGAGCTTTTAAATTACCGTTTTTTAATTTGGAGTGCAAAGGTAGGGGTTGGATACTAAACAGCAAAAGAATATGAAAGTTTTTTTGCAGTATATGATAAAATGCCCCAGTGATAGGTCAAACAAGGCTGGATTGGACAGATTACTCCCGTTTTTCAACACTTCCACTGCTGCTAACACTCTTTGTTACACTGGCTCCTCCATGATAAACAATATCACCACTGCTACTTGCACGGGCATTAAGGCTTACACTGGCATGCACATAAGCGCTGCCCGAACTGCTTACAGATACATTAGCATTCTCTGTCAGCAACTCTTCGGACCTTATATCACCACTGCTGGAGGCCTGGGCTGTGTAATTCTTTGTCCTTCCGCTAAGGTTAACAGAACCCGAACTGCTTGCCCTGGCGTCAACTTCAGGAGCCTCAACCTCCGCCTCGATATCTGCCGAACTGGAAGCCTGGAGACTCAGCTTTTCATTATTCTTGATTGGATCCAATACCTTAACCTCGGCTGAAGCTGAGGCATTTATGCCGGTTAAAACAGGTGTAGTAATATAAACCTTCAAATGCACATTAGAATAGTTATGCAAACCCTCGGTCTTTATCTTTAAAACATCGCCTGATGTACTTATACGGATATATTTCATAATATTATCATCAGCTTCAACTGTTACCTGGGTTGTTGTACCGATCTTCACTTCCACATCAAATGACCCACCCACAGAAATTCTTTTAAAACTCCCTACAGAACGTGTATCAGTGATTAAATTGCCACTACCGGTAGTAAATCGACAAGAAGATATTATAACCAAGGTTAGGAGGAAGAATAAAACCTGTTTCATGGTTGAAAATTTGTGTAAATATAAAATTTCTTAACATCAAACCCTTGCATTCTCAACCAATATCCTGCAACTAATTATTTACCTTCGCAATTCTATGACGGAAAAAATACTCATCCTCGATTTCGGCTCTCAATACACCCAACTGATTGCCCGTACAGTAAGAGAGGCGAATGTTTTTTGTGAGATCATCCCTTTCAGTAAAGAAATAATTTACGGACCGGAGTTGAAAGGCATAATCCTTGGTGGTTCCCCCTTCTCAGTGAACGAAGAGAATTCGCCGGTGGTTGATATAAAAGCGATGACCAAACGGGTTCCTGTATTGGGTATTTGCTATGGCGCACAGTTAACTGCAAAAATATTTGGCGGCCGGGTTGATAAAAGTGAAAAGAGAGAATATGGAAGGGCCATGTTCGAGGTGAAAAAAGAAGATATCCTTTTAAAAGATATAAGTACTACTTCACAGGTATGGATGAGTCATGCCGATACAATCATAAAACTTCCTGACGAATTTGAATTACTGGGCACTACAGAAAGTATACCCGTAGCAGCTTTTAAGAGAACCAATAATGGCGCCTGTTCATTATATGGTTTACAGTTTCATCCCGAAGTTTATCACTCT
>CAYTQB010000025.1:19767-42879 GCA_964439615.1 uncultured Ferruginibacter sp.
TAATGGCGCCTGTTCATTATATGGTTTACAGTTTCATCCCGAAGTTTATCACTCTACTGAAGGAAAAACAATCATAAAGAATTTCTTGATAAACATTTGTAACTGTACACAAGATTGGACAGCCGCACATTTCATTACAGATACAGTGGAAGCATTGAAGAAACAGATCGGCAACAAAAAAGTAATTATGGGATTGAGTGGCGGAGTTGACAGCACCGTGGCAGCCACATTAATTCAAAAAGCCATTGGAGATAACCTGTATGGCATTTTTGTAGACAATGGGGTTTTACGTAAAAACGAGTTTGAAGATGTTTTGACGATCTATAAAAAACTGGGGCTGCATGTGATTGGTGTTGATGCCAAAAAACATTTTTATAAAAAACTGAAGGGCAAAACAGACCCGGAAGAAAAACGAAAAGCCATTGGCAGCGGTTTTATTGAAATATTTGATGAAGAAGCGCATAAAATTAAAGGAGTTGAAATGCTGGGACAGGGAACTATTTACCCGGATGTTATTGAATCACTGTCAGTGCATGGCCCATCAGCTACAATAAAATCGCATCACAATGTGGGTGGCTTACCCGATACTATGAAACTTTCACTGGTGGAGCCGCTTCGTTCTTTATTTAAAGATGAAGTGCGGCGTGTCGGTATGGAATTAGGTATTCCCCATGAAATGCTTTTCAGGCACCCGTTCCCCGGGCCTGGATTAGGTATCAGGATTTTAGGAGAAGTTACTGAAGAAAAGGTACGGTTATTGCAAGAAGCGGATGCTATATATATTAATGGATTAAAAAAACACAACCTGTATTCGTCCATCTGGCAGGCAGGCACTATTTTACTGCCGGTTAAAAGTGTTGGGGTTATGGGAGACGAAAGAACTTATGAATTCACTGTTGTACTAAGAGCAGTAACATCGGTTGATGGTATGACAGCAGACTGGGCACATTTGCCTTATGATTTTTTAGCCGATATAAGTAATGAAATAATAAATAACGTTCGAGGCATTAACCGGGTGGTATATGATATCAGCAGTAAACCCCCTGCAACGATCGAATGGGAGTAAAGAGGAATTGGGAATCAGGAATTAAAAGTTAAGAATGAAAAAAAGATTTTTAATAGCACTATTTTTTATTACCGCTGTTCTTAGTTTTTCTAATGGATATGCACAAACCGATACCGTTCAAAAAGTGCCGGTTTATAAAATAGGCATTTTCGCTCCTTTGTATCTTGATTCCGTTTTCAATAATAATACTTTCAGATACAAACAAGGCATTCCAAGATTTATATTACCGGCAGTTGATTTTGTACAAGGTGCGCTGATTGCACTGGATAGTTTACAGACCGGTAATGATAATATCAATGCAACTGTTTATGATACCAAGTCCTATACACAAACAGTTCCTTACCTTATTCAAAATAAAAAATTAGACAGCCTGCAGTTGATCATTGGCAGCGTTAAAGATGCAGAATACCTGCAACTGGCTGAATTTGCATTACAAAAAAATATTCCCTTCATATCTGTTACCTATCCTAATGATGCAGGCATTACAGCCAACCCGTTCTTGGTGATCATGAATCCTACGCTTAAGTCGCACTGCGATGCTATTTATAGTTATATTTTACAAAAACATGGCACCGATAATATTTACCTGTGTCGCCAAAAAGGAGCCCAGGAAGATATGGTTGCCTCATATTTTAAACAAGCCAACGAACAGGATGGTAAACCCTTGTTGAATATTCAAACACTGAACTTTGAAAATAATTTAACTGCAGCACAGCTTAAAACAAAATTAGACAGTAACAGCAACAGCGTTATCATTGGTGCAAGTCTTGATGAAACTTTTGCCGGAAATATGGCCGGCGCCTGTTATGCTTTACCTGCGTATCCCATCACACTGATTGGAATGCCCACCTGGGACGGGTTTGCCTCATTAAATAAAAAAACTGAGGCTACAGGATTTCCGATCTATTATACCACTCCATATTTCAATGACAAAGCAGATGAATTCAGCAAAACGCTTACTGCTGCTTACCAGAAAAAATATAAAGGCAAACCAACAGATATGGCATTTAAAGGTTTTGAAGCCGTGTATTCATTTACCAGATTACTGGCCATGTATCCAGGTAACTTTATGAACCATATCAATGATAAAAGTGTAAAAGTGTTTTGCGATTATAATTTCCGGCCGGTGATGTTAAAAAAAGGAAGTGGCACAACCGATTATTTTGAAAACAAGCATTTGTATTTTATAAAAAAAATAAACGGTACGGTTTCCAAAGCCTGGTAATTTTCTGCAAACATTATTTTATTGCCACATAAAAAAAGTCCCGCTACTTTAGCGGGACTTAATATTTTCAGAAAACAATACTAATACACCAGGTTTTTCCTTTGCATTGTATACAGTAATATAAACAGTAAGGCAATGCATGCTCCCACAATCATTCCCATACCGCTAAGTGTAAACATTCCTATAAATAACACCTGGATCAGGAAAGGTAAAATTTCACCGATCACATATAATAAGTAGCCCTGTTTTTTAAGCTTACGCATTTGCAGTGCCCCGTAAAAGCAAAGGCCAACAGCAGCAAGTGACAATAAAAATATAGGTATCCTGTTGTCATAGCTCTTAGTGATCATCTCTACCAGGTGCTCCGGGTCGCCCATCATTGATTTGGCCCATGAAGGCATACTATCAGAGTTCATCTGCTCAATCATTTTATCCATGCCCTCATAAGATTTTTGTGCAGAGAAGAAACCCCAGGCTGAGCCTAGTAATTGCAAAGCACATCCAATAAAGGTTAAGATGGTAAGTACATTCAGACCAGAAGATAATTTGGGTTTATTATTCTGGTCGTAATTTAAAACGTCGGCCGTGTTTTCCTGATTCATGATAAAAATTTTTTGTACAATATAATACGTTTGTTCTTTATTTCAAAGATAACCCCGTATAAGTTTTATTTTCTACTTCCTCTTTTCAGCTTCAGATAATCGAGGTAATACACCACTTTAACGGTAATTTCATTGCTGTGTGGATTATCTATTACCTTACCCAGGGTCTTAAAATATTTCACATTTGTATACGGATCTATCATGACGTTACTACCCAGTGCATTTTTCCAGGCGATGGTAAGCCTGCTACCCAATAAAAAATCCCAGGTATAAAACATATCGACATTAAAGGTGTTGAAGTTTACATTTTGATTTGGGATGAATGCAATCTCATTCCAATAACCATCGCTTTTTAAATTGTAAAAATTAGTGTTTTGCAACAACGACCAGTAATGCCGCATGCGGATATTTATATTCATGCGTGAGGTAAAATTATACTGGCCGCTCAAAACGGCTGTATTTCTTTTTACATTTCGCCTTGCGATTACCGGCGAACCATTAGGATTTGTAATAAACGCCCAGCCCCAGTTTCCTCTATCCTGTTCAATGTTCATGCTTCCGCTGATCTGTAATTTATTATTGAAGCGGTAACGCAGTCCAATGGTTGTTGTCCAGTAGGGATCATCGGGTAAAGGAGACTCTGCCCCACCAAGTGTCCAGTTGAAAAATAATTTTTTGCGGCTGTCCGAACTTCCGCTTACACCCAGATAATAATAAGGTGTTCTGCGGAGAAAATATCCCGAATAAACATTGGTATGCACAAAATAATCCTTGTTCCAGGTTGGGCTGCTTTGAAATGAGAAAGAAAGGTCCCAGAAATTTTTAAATAAAAAAAATGCGCTGCTGTTTATCTGAAAACTTGTCCAAGCAAATGGCTTGTATAAATAAGCATTGTTAAAACTCAACTTGAAAGAATGATTTAGAAATTTCCCGGCTGGTTTGATCATGTTATAACTTATACTTCCATTGTACTCAAATGAATTATTGTTTTGTATATACCCCAGGTCATTGGGATCGTACTTATCGCTTTCAACTCCTATTCCCACCCTGTACTGAATTACACCGCTCACTTTACCAAAACTTGTTACTGTTGTAATTCCATTTTTATTCCCCTGTTTACCCCAAATGGAACTGAACTTTCCTGTAAATAAAAAACTATGCTTATTCTTCCTGTCAAATAACGAAAGGTCAATACTGCTTACATTGGCATTGCGGCTATTGCCTTTACGCAAAACATTGGTATTGGTGAAACTTACCGATGACCGGTTTTTTAACGCCTGGTCAAATACGATGATGTTATAATTGGTGAGCGCCTCAGTTAATATACTGGAATCTTTATTAGTATTGAGGTTTTGTATTTTTGCATACATAGGTGCAGATACTGCATTGAATATTCCAATACCCAGGTTCCCTTTTGTTCTTCCTGAAAATTTAGTAGCATTGTATAGCCTCGTTATACCTGGATTTTTTACGATCTTATAATTCGGATCGTTTCCATAAGTTGTTAAAACATCATCGGCAAGTGCAGGTGCATCTCCAATCCTCCGGGAGTAAAAGAGTCCTGCTTTATTAAAAAGTTCAGTTCCTTCAGTAAAAAAAGGACGATAGTCATCAAACTTTACCTGGAATGGTGACAGGTTTAGAAAAACATTATCACTTTGTACCTGCGCAAAATCGGGTATTAATGTAAGGTCGAGGGTAAACCCTGAGTTGAGTCCGTATTTAACATCCATGCCTCCGCTTTTTAAAAATTCAGTTACATCTCCTTTCATGGTTGGCGATACCCTTAAACCACCGGACAAATAAGGCAAGAAAGACAGGCGTAATGGCGGAGTAATATCTTTTAACCCATTCCAATCTCCCCATTGGTTTACATCACCATTTATGTTAGGATTAACCGGGTTCCAGATACTGTTTTCATTTTCTTTACGGATAAAACGAGCAAAATTCAACCCCCATTGTTGTTCTGTACTTTTCGAAAACCGTATAGCACTAAAGGGTATTTTTAATTCTGCGACCCAACCATCATTTTTAATACTTGTCTTGCTCTCCCATACTGCATCCCATGTTTGGTCAAACACAGCGCCTCCATTTGATTCCTTAGCATCGCCCTGCACACCTGCTGCAGTTACCCTAAACACAAATGCATTTTGCCTGTCATGATATGTATCAAAGCCAACTGCAAAATAATCCACATCCTGCCGGTCTATCACATCTCTTGCAGTGATTTGCTTACGGATATTTTCAGGCTTGTCATACATGTATGCACCTACATAAATGGCTGTATTGTCATAAGTGATCCTTACTTCTGTTTTGTGGATAGATGCTTTGCCAAAAACGGGACTTGAAGTAATAAAGTCACCGGATGGTTCAATATCTTTCCAGGCAGCATCATTCAGGTTAGCATCAATCTTTATAGGCTGGCTTGTTTTTATTGCAATCATACTCCTTACCTGTGCGTTGGCAACAGGGAATATAAGGCACAGAATAGCGGGGAGCAGATAACGCAAACGTGTTGGTATTGATTTATCGGTCAAAGATAATTTAATATAGCCCAATTTGTAAATTTAACTGGCAATTAGTTTTGCTAAAGAAACGACATGCAACTCATATTTTTCTGCGTTGCATTTCCCTTTTTATCAACATTAATTCCCTGCCGGTTTGGCCAGACACAGAGCTGTTCTCCTGAGCCCTGCGCATTAAGTAAGGTATTACATCTTTAATGGGGCCAAAGGGAAGATATTTGCTGACAGAGCAGCCGGATTTGGCAAGATTAAAAGTGATATTATCACTCATACCGTAGAGTTGCGAAAAGTGAACATGGTGATGGTTATATGGCAATCCCTTTTGGTCGAGGAGCTGGGTTGTATAAATGTTGCTGTATTCGTTATGCGATGCTACTATTAATGCAATTTTATCCAGGTGTGCGATACAAAATTCCACTGCTGCATTATAATCTTTATCACAGGTCTCTTTATCGGGTTGTATAGGGGATGGATAATTCATTTCCGATGCCCTGTTTCTTTCTTTTTCCATGTAAGCACCCCTCACAAGTTTTGCACCCAGTATAAAATTTCTTTCAGCGGCTGCTGAATAACAATCTTTTAAAAACTGTAACCTGTCATGCCTGTATAGTTGCAGGGTGTTATAAATGACCGGCTTTTTTTTATTGAATACGTCCATCATCAAAATGGTCAGGGCATCAACCGGGTCCTGTATCCATGTTTCTTCAGCATCAATTAAAATACCCACATTTTTTTTATCCGCTTCTTCACATAATTGCTGTGTACGTAACCTTACTTTATGCCATTCTTCTTTTTCGTTTGCTGTTAAAGATTCAACCGAAGCAAGATACCTTTTCATTAAAGTGCCAGCAGCGTTTTGCATGGTGCTATGCAGTTTCTCCAGCAATGCAAATCTTGCAAAACCGGTTACTTTGATACTCATGAAAGGAATATTGGGTTGTGTAGATGCATAATTGATCACCTTACTAAACTCATCCTTTGCATGGTCAAAATTTTCCTCGCCTTCTTTTCCTTCCACACCATAATCGAGGATAACTTCTACTTTATACGCTTCCAGTTTATCGGCAACTGTAGCTGTTTCGCCCAGTGTTTCGCCTCCAACAAATTGCTGAAAAATGGTATTGCGGATCAGCATTTTGGTAAAAGGTATGTGCCATTTGATAGCAACTGGTGTGATCTTTAACCCGGCTTTTACCAACCAGGCTTTACCCATCAGGCCAAACAAAAAGTTGGCTTTTTTTAATTCCTTATCGGATTTGGCAGCAAAGGCATACTCGGTATTGTCAAAAGAAATTATTCTTTGTTCATTCATAAATAGCATTTCAATCACCGAAATTCGAAAATCAAAGACGAACTGCCAAATAATTAAACATAACCGATATCATATTGGCAACTGATATGAATAAGCAACCTGTGGCGCCAATATAAATGGAGTTGGCAAAGGCTTATCTTTGCAAAAAAATTACAATGGAAAAAAAAGCTAGTGAATCCCTGGTAGTGATGACAGAAATTGTATTACCGAATGATACCAACACTTTTGGTAACCTGATGGGTGGAAGGCTTATGTACTGGATGGATATTGCAGCCGCACTGGCAGCCATGAAGCATTGTGCAGCACCGGTTGTAACTGCTTCGGTCGATAATATCTCTTTTGAAAGTCCTGTTAAGCTCGGCAATGTGGTGCATATTGAAGCAACTGTTACCCGTGCTTTCAACAGCAGTATGGAAGTACATTTGAATGTATGGGGTGAAGACGCCATACAGCAATATAAATACAAAAGCAATGAGGCGTATTATACATTCGTAGCATTGGATCCTAACGGCAAACCCAGGCCGGTCAATCAACTACTTCCGGAATCTGCTGAAGAAAAAAGATTATTTGACGGCGCATTAAGAAGAAGACAATTGCGCCTGGTACTTGGTGGAAAAATGAAAGCACAGGAAGCAGGCGAACTGAAAGCGTTGTTTGTTAAGGATTAACGGTAGGCTTAAATTTTTTACTTTGTTCAATGGTATCCATAATATCTTCAAGAATTTTTTCGGTAGATTCTTCAAAATTGATTTGCATAGGTTCTTTAAAAGTGACGGTTAATCTTGTTCCCTTTTTTAAAAACTTCAACCCTTTTTTATCAAATGCTTTATTGAAACCTTCAATAACAACGGGTACTACAACCGGCCTATAGTGTTTAATAATAAAAGCTGTGCCTTTGCGGCCGGGGGCAAAGGGTGTGGTAGTTCCCTGGGGAAAAGTGATTACCCAATTTTTTTCAAGCGCCCTCGAAATTTTACGGGTATCGCTGGGGTCCAGCCCCTTTCTTACTTCTTTAGCATCATCAACCCAAACACGCTTCACCATTATGGAACCTGCCAGTGCAAATAATTTACTGAGCCAGTTCTTTTTCATGGTTTCTTCGGCCGACACAAACTGCACACGGGTAAAGGGCCAAAGCAGGTAGTACGGGATTCCGAGCCTGTTTTTTTTACGCCAGCTCACTGCACAAAATATATGTAAAAAGGCAATTACTTCAGCAAAATAAGTTTGATGGTTACTTACAAACAGTACATTTTTTTTGGGAAGTTTATGCAAATGTTCCATCCCTTTTATTTGCAGTTTATTTATTAAAGTAAGCCCCGGAAAAGATACTGCACCAACCAGTGTGTAAACCATCCCTTTTACAAAACGTGATTTTTTAATTCCGGAAAACCATTTGCCCATGTATACTTTTTTTATTCAGGATCTGTAATGCAATTTATATAATCTATGCATCAATTATCAATCGATGATGATTTGCGTGCATTAAAAAATGAAGTGGATATATTTGCATGATGAAATTGAATACGGTGATTTTCGACATGGATGGTTTGCTTATTGACTCGGAACCCTTATGGAATCAGGCTGCCAGCGAAGTATTCAGGAGTTACGGTGTTCAGTTAACCGAAGCACAATATGCTACCACCACGGGTTTACGAACAAGAGAATTTTTAATTTTCTGGTTCAACCACTTTAAAATAACCCATGAAAAAATTGCTGAAGCAGAAATAAAAATTGTTGACCGGGTAATAGAACTGGTAAAACAAAAAGGTAACCCCTTACCGGGCGTACCGCATATTTTTAATTTTTTTATGGAGAAAAACTTCAATATCGGGTTAGCCTCTTCATCATCACCCGGTCTGATAAGCGTGGTGACTGATATCCTGGGGATCGGCAGGTATTTACAGGCCATTTCATCGGCAGATGACCTGGCTTATGGAAAACCGCACCCGGAAGTGTTTTTGAATTGTGCCGAAAAGTTATCCGTTTCGCCGGAACAATGTGTTTGTTTTGAAGATTCCTATAACGGAATGATCGCCGCAAAGGCCGCCAGGATGAAATGCGTTATTGTGCCTGCTGCCAGGGAGAGTAATAAGCCAGAATGGGAAGCTGCAGATCTCAAAATTTCCACCTTACAGAACTTTAATGAACTCCTGCTGCACAGCCTGTAAAGCCTGTCTATCCCCAATACCCAAAATTGGGCTAATTTCTTCACAATTGTGCCTAATTAAATTCAGACAAAAGCCTCAGATCCTCAATAAAAAAGATGGGGTATTCACCCCTGTTTTCATGTCTAAAAAATTTTGATAAAAATTTCTTAATGTTAAGTTAAAACCGCTATCTTTAGGTTTCTTACTATAGTTAAATACAAGCACTGACCCAATTCCTCAGCATTTGTATTATCTGTAATTAACCAAACTAAATCTTTAATTATGCACAAAACAACTACCTTAAAAGACTTCAACGTCTTCCTGCTAAAGGCGTGTCTGACAACCCTTATCCTGGGTTTTTCTTTTTCGGTTTCTTTTGCACAGAAACAATCGGCTAATGTTGTCAAGCCTACTTCTGATGAAAAGCGAAAGCAGGCACAAGCTGCAAACAATGCCAATGCATCTGCTGCTTTCAGCGATGCCATCAAGAGTGAATCAGCTGTAAAAGCTAACCCTTCTGCAGTAAACACACCATCAGCGAGTGTTCCAAGCACTAATGCTGTAGTAAGTGTTGAAACAAGGAAAGCTCAGGCAAAAGCTGCCGGCAAGAACAGCACTTCTGATTTAAAACCTGCTCCAACCGACAAAACTGCTGCACAGATTGCTGCAAAGAAATCGGGGCAAAGCCAGAATCAGAATAATGCCCAAAGCGCTGATCGCTTTTTAAAAGCTAAAGGCAATTAACTGAGCCTTTCGAAACTAACTATTTTACCAAACTAAAATTGAGGTATGAAACAAACAACTACTTTAACTAAATTATGGCGGCTCTTAGGGAAAACGCTACCAGTATTGGTTTTACTGGCTTTTTCCATGAGCACGGTTAAGGCCCAGTTCGTGAACGGTAACCTGGGCACCGGTACTATGTCGTTGAGCGGAGTAGCAGCACCAGCTGGTACCCAATGGCACGAAATGCAGGGCGCTAATAATACAGAGGCCAACTCTTCGATCGCCTTTGACAATTCCCCCATATTGGGTAGCTCCAGGGTGGCAGATAACTTTACAGTGCCTGCCGGAGTACAATGGGGAATTAACAAGATGACTTTTTATGCAGTGGTTTTACCACCTCCCCCCGGCACTTCACCTGTTACTGCCGTTAGGGTTGTAATACGTAATGCAAGCCCGGTAGGTGCTTCAACTGTAATTTATGGAGACCTTACAACTAACAGGCTTAGCGCCACATCTTTTTCAAATATTTACACAATACCCAGTTCAGTGGTAGGCGCTGCACCTGCACCCACTCAAAATTTTGTGGTGTGGAAAGTGGAAGCCGCCGTTTCTGTTAACCTTGCGCCCGGAACTTACTGGGTAGAATGGCAAACAGTAGGCGGTGCCGGACAAAGGGTTTTTGCTTTAATGAGCCAACCCATTGGAGCCAGGACTTTGCCTGGTTACAATGGTGTAAATACTTTTAACAGTGGTCCATGGCAGCCAACCCTGGATGCCGGAAACCCTGCCTCGCTTCCTGACGTACCTATTGACTATTGCTTTGGAGTAGATTATACTGCATTACCTTGTGACGCACCTACTTCATCGGTTTTAAGCCAGGTACTTGGTGCCCCGGTTCCTACAAACCTTTATAATGAAACCTTTAATACTGTTGCTCCATTGCCAGCTGGCTGGGCTTCTCAAAACCTGAGTAACCCTGTTGGTGCAACCGGTTGGTTCCAGGGTAATGTAGGCGTTTTCCCAGGTAACACACCTCCCGGGTATATAGCAGCTAACTTCAATAACACAACCGGTACTAATATAATCAGTAACTGGTTATTTGCCCCTAACGTCACACTTAAGAACGGTGACCGGTTCTCTTTCTGGACCCGAACCACAACGGGAACATTCCCGGACAGGTTGCAGGTGCGAATGAGCACGAATGGCGCAAGTACGAATGCGGGTGCCACTAATACGAGTGTGGGAGATTTCACCACCTTGTTATTAGACATTAACCCCACTTACACATCAACGGGATATCCAACAGCCTGGACACAATATAACCTCACCCTGTCGGGTTTACCTGCGGCTGGTGTATCGGGTCGTATTGCTTTAAGATACTTTGTGGAAGGAGCAGGACCAACTGGTGCTAACTCCGACTATATAGGTATTGATGATGTTATATACACCACATTTAACCCAGGCCCTGTTACTACCTGCGTTGGCTCTGTTGCCAATTTGAAAGTAGATATCACAGGTGGTAACTCACCATATACGGTAGTTATAAACCGTACTCCTGGTGGACTGTTACCTCCTATTACTAACTATGTAAGCGGTACAAATATTCCGGTTACTCCTGGTGTAACTACAACATATAACCTTGTTTCTGTAACAGGTTGTGGTGTGGGTACAGGAAACAGTGGTACACCTACCATTACTGTTTCACCTGCATCAGTTCCGGGAATTATTATTACTGACAATCCAACCGGCCCACTTTGCGCAGGTAATCCTAAGTTGTTAACAGTGTCTTTAGCGCCTTCATTCTCAACTTTTGCAAATCCTGGCACTATTATAATTCCTTCAAGTGGTACGGGTACACCTTATCCATCTAACATCAACGTAGCTGCAATGCCAACTACAGGTGTTAGTGTGCAAACAGTAAGATTGTTTGGTGTGAACCACACATGGGGTAATGACGTAGACGTTCTGTTACAGTCTCCAACTGGTCAGAATGTAGTGATCATGGCAGACGCCGGAGGTTCAGCAGGTATTCCAAATGCTACCTATACCTTCAGCGATGCCGGTGCTGCAATGAGTACCGGTGGTGCAAACCCAACAGGTACTTATCATACAATTGACTTTGCTGACGGAAGTGGTGCAGATAACTATCCTGCTCCCGGTCCTGGCGCATTTTCACAACCAGGTACTGCACTATCATTGTTTGGTAATGTGGCAGATGTTAATGGAACCTGGAAATTATTTGTTGTAGATGACGTAGGTGGCGACCAGGGTTCAATCAACGGAGGTTGGGATATTACCTTCTCTGTTCCGGGTGGCCCTGCTACAGGATGGACCTTCCTATGGTCTCCTGCTACGGGACTTAGTTCTACAACCAGTAACCCAACTGCTGCTTCACCGATGGTAACAACAACCTATACTGTACTTGGTACGGCACCTGGTGGTTGTATGACCTCGGCAAACATCCTCATAACGGTTAACCAGCTTCCTGCTGTAACAAGCAACCCTGTTAACAAAGTTGCATGCGTTGGAGCAACGGTAACCTTTACTGTGGGAGCTACGGGTTCTAACATAACATATCAATGGCAGGAAAGCACAGCAGGTGCAGGCGGGCCATGGAACAATATAATCAGCGGAGGTATTTATGGTGGCGCTACAACGCCAACCCTGACACTTACCGGTGTAACAGCACTTATGAATAACAATCGTTATCGTTGTGTGGTTAGCGGTATTTGCCCTCCGGCTGTTAATTCCAATAATGCACTGTTAACCGTTAATGGTTTGCCTGTAATTCAAATTACACCTACCGGCCCGGTTTGCGGTGGTGTTCCTGGAATCAGTGGTACGCAGATCGTAGCTGGTTCAACAGCTCCACCAATTCCAGGTTCTGTGACCTTCAATTCCGGTGCAATAAATATTCCTATTCCTGAAGGCGCATTCCCTGCTCCTCCTGCCGGTTCAGCTAACCATACTATAGCAGTGTCGGGTATACCAGCTAATGCTACAATTACCGACATACATGTTACATCTAATATTACCCACGCATGGGTAGCTGATGTGGTTATGGTATTAAAAGCGCCAAACGGCCAGGTATTCAACTTAGATGCCTTGCTTAATTATACGAATAATCCGGGAGCTAATTTCCTGAATACAGTTATCAGTTCAGCAGGTGTAGCAACCCTGAGCTCAACTGCAGCTCCGCATACAGCTACGCATAAAGCTGATGCATCTGGCCCAACCTTTACCTTTGCCGGATTTTCTCTTGCAGGTGGTCCGGTTGGATATACTCCTACAACTACCAACTGGGGTGCTTTGTATCCTAACCCTAATGGTAACTGGACAATTGCAGCTTATGATGCCGGCGCTCCAGACGTTGGTAACCTTACATCATGGACAATTAAGATTGATTATACAACTCCAGGCGGATCTGGTAACCCACTTACCTATACATGGTCTCCTGCAGCCGGCCTTTACACAAATGCCACTGCAACAAATCCATATATAGCCGGTACCCAGGCTTCTACTGTTTATGCTGCACCTGCAGTAAATACAGTGTATACTGTAACAGGTACAGATGGTACAACAGGTTGCACTAACACCGGAACAATTCAGGTTGTTTATACACCTGCTGCTCCAACAGTTGCTCCTCCTTCTGTAGCTATGTGCTTAGGTGATGCTGCCGCTAAGTTGTCAATAATATCTTCATTGGCTCCATCACCATTTACATCTACCTATAGTTCGGGACCAATTACTGTTGTGGTTCCTGATAATAACGCAGCCGGTGCCTCAAGCACAATTGCAGTTCCTTTACCTGCAACTGCTGTAATTACAAGGGCCGAAGTTGCTTTCAACATGTCTCATACATGGGATGGCGATGTAGTTGTTGTTCTTAAGGCTCCAAATAACCAGGTGCTGAACTTAGATTACTTCTTATCAG
This sequence comes from uncultured Ferruginibacter sp., assembly GCA_964439615.1. Taxonomy (GTDB): domain Bacteria; phylum Bacteroidota; class Bacteroidia; order Chitinophagales; family Chitinophagaceae; genus Ferruginibacter. The sequence continues at coordinate 33,308 of CAYTQB010000025.1, forward strand.
CAACTGGTGGTACAGGTGCAACAACAGGTTTCAACAATACCCGTTTTGCTTCTAATGGTGTTAATGCTATAAGCACAGGCACTAATCCATACAATGGATTGTTTAAAGCTGATGCACAAATGGCTCCTGCTCCTGGATTTGGCGCTACCGGCCCAACAGGTATGACTGCCACCACTGCATCATGGAACGCACTATATTCAGTACCAAATGGTAACTGGACATTGGGGATGTACGATGGATTTGGTGGTGATCAGGGAACATTGACCTCATGGTCACTTACATTTGATTATCTCTATGGTGCACCTGCTTCAGGAGTATGGTCTCCGGTTACTGGCTTATGGAGAGATGCAGGCGCTACAACACCTTATGTTGCAGGTGATACAGCCAATACTGTATATGCTAAACCATTAACAGTTGGGGTTAATCCTTACACTGTAACGGTTACAAGCTTAGGTTTTGATGTTTTCCCCGCATTCACAAACCCTGCTCCGATAACAATACCTTCATCAGGTCCTGGAAACCCATATCCGTCTAATATTTCGGTTACAGGGCTGCCTACAACCGGCGTTGGTGTTGAAAGTGTGATCCTGAGAAGCCTCAGCCATACATGGAGCGATGATATAGACGTTCTGCTACAATCGCCAACCGGCCAAAACGTAGTATTAATGTCTGACGTTGGTGGCGCAAATCCTGTAACCAACGTAACCTATACATTTAGAGATGGTGCCCCGGCAATGGGTACTGCTGCAAATGCAACCGGTACTTATCGCCCAACCAATTTTGATGTAGCTGATAACTGGCCTGCACCAGGCCCTGGGGCTGTTGCACAGGCAACTCCTACGCTGGCTATGTTTGGTTCTACAGCAAACGTAAATGGTACCTGGAAACTGTTTGTAGTTGATGACGTTGGTGGAGACCAGGGTCAGATCGCAAACGGATGGGGTATTACCTTCAGGCATCCTGGACCAGGTTGTGTTTCTCCTGCAAGGACTGTTAATGTAACCGTTAACTCTCCAACACTGGTTTCAACTCAGCCTGTTAATCAGACCATCTGTACTGATAAGGTTGCTACATTCTCAGTAGTAGCGGGTGGTACTGGTCCGTTCAGCTATCAATGGCAGGCAAGTTCCGATAATGGTAATACGTTCAGTAATATCAGCAATGGTGGTGTTTACAGTGGAGCAACCACTGCAACACTAACTATCACTGCACCTCCGGTGTCAATGAATGGTTATGCTTATCGTTGCATAATTACCGGCGCAGCACCTTGTGCACCAGCAACATCGTTCTTCCGGATACTGACTGTTAATCCTCTTCCAACAATTGTGATTGCAGCCAATCCTACCAAGCTGATGCCTGGTATGAGAACAAACCTGACTTCTACGGTTACTCCTAATGCAGCCAATCCTACTGGTGGTTACCAGTGGCTAAGGGACGGCGTTGCGGTAACAGGTTCAAGCGCAGGTATTGTAAGCGGTGTAGGTACTAATACACTTACTGTTGATGTTGACGGACAGGGTACTTACCAACTAAGAGTTACAGATATTAACGGTTGTACAAATGTTTCCAATTCAATTGTAATTTCTGATTCTGTAAGTGGTAAATGTTTCATCTATCCTAATCCAAGCTCTGGTAAATTCCAGGTTAGGTATCACAGTGTTGCAAACAACGTGTTGCCAAGAGGCATACAGGTTTATGACGCCAAAGGTGACAGGGTGTTGTCACAAAACTATATCGTAGGAAGACCTTACGACAGAATGGATGTTGACTTGAGGAGATATGGAAAAGGTTTGTACTGGGTTGAAATTGTGGATACCAATGGTAACCGATTAGTAATGTGTAGAGTGGTAGTTCAATAAGAATAACTAGTAATTAGTTATACCGTCCCCCCGCCAGAAAGCGGGGGGACTTTTTTTGCCCCTTCCCATCTCAAATCCATTGAGCCTCACATACTTTACACAGGCCTGTCATTACTTCTCAACTTCAGCCGGCCGGTATCTTACTGAAAATGGCGCTGAGCCTATAAATAACGGCCATTTTAAACACTAAAATCAGCCATCTTTTATTACCTTTGCCCTCCCCGTTAAAAAACCACGGGTTATATTATGTCATTCCATATTATTAAACAATTAAACGCAGATGCACAGGAAGGTTCAGCCGGTTCCGATATGTCGGGAGGAGAAACTGCTGCGACAACAAATGTGCCTGTAGAGACTCCCAATGTAGTTGACATTGAAATTAAAAAACCTGTTGCTGAAACTTTAGTAACAGCCCATGATGATTTTGACTGGAGTGTTGACAAGCGTAACGTAACCAGTTACACCGCTGATGAAAAAGCAAAGTACGACACGGTTTACGACAACACATTCAAACAGATTAATGATGGTGAAATGATCCAGGCTACTGTAGAATCATTAACTAAAACTGATGCTGTTGTTAACATTGGATTTAAAAGTGACGGCCTCATCTCTTTAAACGAATTCAGGGACATCCCCGGCGGCGTAAAAGTTGGCGATGTAATTGAAGTGATGGTTGTGGAAAAAGAAGACAGGGAAGGAAATTTACACTTAAGCCGTAAAAATGCACGCACTACCAGGGCCTGGGAAAGAATTGTAGAAGTTCACAGAACGGGTGAAATTGTTACCGGGCTTGTTACCAGCAAGACCAAAGGTGGTTTGATCGTTGATGTATTTGGTATGGAAACATTCCTGCCTGGTTCTCAAATTGACGTAAAGCCGGTTACTGATTACGACCAGTTTGTTGGAAAGACAATGGAATTTAAAGTGGTTAAGATCAATGAAGCCATTAAGAATGCTGTTGTATCTCACAAAGCGCTTATTGAAAGTGATATTGAAGCTCAAAGGGCCGAAATAATGGGTAAACTTGAAAAAGGACAGGTGTTGGAAGGTACCATCAAGAACATAACTGATTTTGGTGCATTCCTTGACCTTGGTGGCCTTGATGGTTTATTATACATCACCGATATTTCATGGGGTCGTATCAATCACCCTACAGAGATATTGAAAATGGATCAGAAGCTGAACGTGGTTGTATTGGATTTTGATGATGATAAAAAACGCATCAGCCTTGGTTTAAAACAATTAACCCCGCATCCATGGGATACCCTTACAGAAAACCTTAAAGAAGGTGAAATTGTAAAAGGTAAAGTGGTAAATATTGAAGACTATGGTGCATTCCTGGAGATTATGCCGGGTGTGGAAGGCCTGGTTCATGTAAGTGAAATTACCTGGGCCAATACACCAATCAATGCCAAAGAGTTCTTCAAATTAAATGATGAATACGAGGCTAAGGTTGTTACCCTTGATAAAGAAACCCGTAAAATGAGTCTTTCTATCAAACAAATGACAGAAGACCCATGGAACTCTATTGAAACAACTTTCCCTGAAGGAAGCAAGCATACCGGAGTTGTTAAGAACATTACACCGTATGGGGTGTTTGTTGAATTAACTACCGGTATTGGCGGAATGATCCATATCAGCGATCTAAGCTGGTTAAAGCGTTTCAACAATCCGAATGAGTATACCAAAGTTGGCAATAAGATCGATGTTGTTATTATGAACATTGACAAAGAAAGCCGCAAACTTCAGTTGGGCCATAAGCAAATTGAAGAAGATCCATGGAACACACTGGAATCTACATTCCCTGTAGGTAGCGTGCACGAAGGCACCGTTATCAGGAAAGATGATAAAGGCGCTATTGTGCAATTACCTTATGGTTTGGAAGGATTTGCTCCGGCACGTCACCTGGCAAAAGAAGATGGTAAAACCGTTGGTCTTGATGAAGTGGCTAAATTCATGGTTATTGAATTTGACCGCAATGATAAACGCATTGTATTAAGCCATGCCCGTTTATGGGAGCAGGTGATTGAGGAAGAGAAACAGGCAGTGATGAAAGAGAAAAAGGCCGAAGCCGAAATAACCAAAAAAGCAGTAAAGACCCTTCAAAGCAAAGTAGAGAAATCAACTTTGGGTGACCTGGGTGTACTGGCAGGCTTAAAAGCAAAAATGGAAAGTGATGCAGCTGATAATTCTTCAACCGAAGAACCTAAAGCAGAATAAGCATTTATATTCTTAATAAAAAAACCATCCTGCTTCTCGCAAGATGGTTTTTTTATTTCGTTTCGTTTGTAAATCTATTATTCAAGTATTTTAGCATCGTTTACCTTCCACTTCTCACTAGAGTAGATATACAGCTTTTCCTCCCAGGTCGGTGTGCCTCTGCTGAAATGCAAGCATTATGCACTGTTAAGTCCTTACTTAACATAATTCATCCATGGCTTTTGATGGCTTAGGTATGACTTAGGTATGGCTTTACCATGAAGGAGCTATAGGGCGGCTATTACCAGTTTGTGGTATTGGTTCAGAAGAAAAACTATACTACCTTGAATACGAAATAGCATAGAGAAAAATAAACTTGGGTATTTTTTACGCATAAAAAAATACTTATGCATATGCTAAGTTCATCACCCCGCCTAACTTTAAGAGCCCTGCTGTTCTTTATTATTTTTTTAACTCCTCTTGGGAATATTGCGCAAAATATTGTTAGCGTAAACAATTTAACAGGCACTGCAAATGTTACTATCCCAATTTATAATGTTTCAGTTGGAGACCTCTCTGCGCCGATAGCATTAAGTTATTCTGCATCGGGATTGAAAGTAGAAGACTTTGATAATAGCTTCGGCCAGGGGTGGAGGCTAATTGCTGAGGGCAGTATTACCAGGATGGTCAGGGGTTTCCCGGATGATGTAGAATACCAGAGTGATGCAAGCTATAGTGTAATTAAGGGATGGATAAGGTCGGGTAATGGCGCTCCTTCAACTATACAAAGTCTGTCTTTTGCCAATACAGTGGCTTATATGAATGATGGCAACAACAATTGCGGAAATGAAATTACTGATGCAGCTACTATTGCCAACAATTTTTCCTACACTTATGATACAGAACCCGACCAATTCTATGTGAGTGCCCCCGGCTTGAGCTGCAGTTTTGTTTTTGATGCTTCAACAAATCATGTTATCAAGATCATTCCATACAGGGATTACCAGATCACTTATACAACTGATTCTTATGGCAGGATAACTGCTTTTACGGTTACTAATGAAAGCGGCATAAAATACTATTTCGACAAGGCTAACCTGATGGAACATTATATTGAAACGTATAACCCGGGTACTACTGTTGAAATTGATCCTTCCACCCTTGAAGTTTTTAAGAGGGATTTTATGATGTACCGTAATAAGACTTCTTTGCCCGGACATCCTATAGGCACTCCCCTTAAGTATAATGATAAATGGACCTTGTCTAAAATGGAAGACACCAGGGGAAACAGGATAAATTTTAATTACCAGAATTATACGATCAGCAACCCGGCAGTTTACAACCGCTATTCCTACAAAGAAATAGAGATACTAAAACCTGACGGAAGCGGAAGCTTTACGAAAAAGAAATTATATGGCATCAACACCAAAAGGGTTGACTTGCAGCTTCAGTCAATTTCAACTTTTTCATTGGGTTTGGAGACAGGTACTCTTCAGACAGCCGTTCAGTTTAATTGGGGTACTCCACCCGGGGGGTCAGGTGTAATTGAAGATGCCAAATTACTTGATGTGACATTGCCGGTTGATAAGAAGAGATTTGAACTCCTGTACACTAAAAAATTCCTGGGCGCCACATCAACCTGGAATGGATATGGTCGCTATTATTTAAAAGGCGTAAAAACAATTGGCACAAACGGCCTGTGCAATAATGTAAATACCCAGTTTGATTTTACATACTACGAAGTGAACGAGGCCGTAAATACCTGTTATTGTACCCCGGTCATTAACAATCAAACCGTTGATACCATTGTGAACGCCCAGGATTACTGGGGATATTATAACGGTAATTTCACGAACCCTGATTTGAATCCACAGATTTATGTTTATCCGGATAATCTTTCTGTAGAATTATTTAAAGTTTATTCCATTAGCGGCTATTCCGGTTCAACGGTAACGCTTACAGAAACAGCAGACAGGAGTGTTAATCCCCACGCTATTGACGGCTCATTAAAAAAGATCACTTACCCAACCGGCGCCACTACAGAACTGCTATATGAGAACAACCAGTTTTTTGATTATGATGTAAATGGTAATGTATCGGGCGGAGGAATAAGGATAAAAAAAATAACCAATAATGATGGTCTTGGCACAACTGATGTTACTGAATACAGTTATAATGATCCGGCTAACAGCAGTGTTACAACAGGCCGTGCTATTTCTGTTCCCAAGTTTGCCATCGCTTTTCAGAATACTACCAGTTATGGAAACATTACTGACAGGGTAAAGAATTCAACCTACCGTACTACCTATGACCTGAACAATGAACCAAAGGAGATTTTATACGGAAAAGTTACGGTCAGGAAAACAACTACCGGTACAGGCATTGGTAAATCTGTGTATGAATACAACACTACGGGCACATTCGGAAGTGCAGATATTACTGATTGGCAGGAATCAAAAAACTTTGTAGCCCGTACCAACCTCAGTTCACCCACACCCTGTACAGCAATTGCGCCCAGCTTCCTGTATAATAATAATACTGAACTGCAGTATCCCTTTACTTCAAACCCCAATTATGATTTTGAACGAGGTTTGCCAACAAAGGTTACCCACTATAATGAAGCAGGGCAAATAGTAGCCAGCGAAGACTATTCCTATGTACGATCCCATACAAGCCCAACAAAAATTTATGGAGTGAAACTAGATGACATTGGTAACACAATGAATGCATATGGGAAATACCCTGTAAATACGGTGATAGATAATTTCCTGGTTACTAAAACGTCGAAACTATATAATTCAAATAACGCAAACCCCATTACCGAAACTGAGAATTATGAATACACTTCAAACACATCCTCATTACCGTACAGGTTGCTAAAAGCGGTAAGAAAACAGAATAGCGAAGACCCGGCTATCAGTGCATCCAAATTTAAATATGCTAAGGAATATACGGCCGTTTCTTCCGGTGACGAAATGAATAATGCTATTAATAGCTTCAATACGAATAACAGAAATGTTTTGATCGAAACAACCCAATCAAGAGAACAAACCGGTCAATCCGAAAAATTTCTTGGAGGAAGTTTGACTACTTTTAAGAAAATTACTGTAGGCGATATGATCCCCGGGGGAACTACCAAAGAGACCTATCTTACCGATAAATCTTACCAGTTTGCAAACCCGGCCGGAACAACAAGTTTTACCCCTTCTACAATTAGCAATGGTATTTTTTCCTGGGATGGAAACAACTATATCAATAATCCCTCAATAGTAGAACATTATAATACGAGAGGCGTAGCCCAGGTTGTTTCCGACAATAGCCGGATACCTAAGACAATAATAAGTTCATCAACTGTTACCGGGTTACTTATTGCCGAATTCACCAATGCAAGAGCAGAAAACATAGGTTACACAGGTTTTGACATAATTGATCATACTGGTGTTTTTACGATTGGCGGGGGTAATTCTCTTCAGACCGGGGGGCGGAGCAGCACCAGCTGTTTAAGTTTTCAACCCAATACCGGAATTTGCAGGCAAATAACTAAGCAAACCAGCGCAAAGAATTTAATTATTTCTTTCTGGCTTAAGGATGCTCAAGCCATTGGATCTATTTACCTGTGTTATTCAAAATTCGGCTGCCTTTCTTCCTGTAATACCACCAGTATTATTTCTTATGCAAGAGGTAGTGAATGGAAATATTACCAGGCTATTGTTCCCTGGCCTTCTTCTACAAATAGCAGTTATTACTTTACGCTGGGAACTTCTGCGGCTGTTACCATTGATGATGTGCTTATCTACCCTGATAATGCAAACGTAGCAACCTACTCTTATACTACTAATACCATCGGAACAAACCTGCTTACTGCAAAGACAGGAATAAATGGAACAGGTAGTACCTACGAATATGATAAAGCAGGAAGGCTATGGCTCACAAGAGACCAGTTTGATAATATCGTGGAGATGAAAAAGTATAAATTAGTTAACCGGCATACAGCACAAATACCATCCGTTAATATTGGTTATCCCAATAATGCAGTCGTTAGTACTCCTGTTACTTTCACTGCCGGGCCCCCGTTCTCTTATGAAACCGGCGATTGCGATGCACCACAAATCAGCTATGCATGGAACTTTGGCGATGGCTCAACAGGCACATCAGGCGTTAATGACCAACGTGGCAACACATCTATTACACATACCTACGCTGCTACCGGAAAATACCAGGTAACCGTTACAGCATCATCTCCGGGCATGAGCAATGTAACTGCACAAACTCCCGCTACCACAAGCACTGATCCCGTTCCTTTCGAGGTGTTTGGTTCGCCACCTTCCTGTAGTGCAGGAAGCGGGCCTGTCATTTGTGCATCGGGCATTACAGAGTACTCGGCTACCGGCCAGTGTACGCAGACCTCATGTACCACTACGCCATCGCTGCCCAACACCTGCACAGATACTTACTTTAAACTTACCGGTTTATCGTCGGGATCATTAAGCACAGTGTATTCAGTGGAATGGCAGATGGCACCGTTGGGTAGTTCAAGTTGGTCAACCTGGCAACCTGAGATGACCGGAACCGGCGGCCATATCACCAGTGTGCATTTTCATATTACACATACTACCTCTTATCAAATGAGAGCGAAGATCAAATATTGCAATACTAGTGGTACGGTGGAATATTCAAATGTCATTGAAGTAAAAAATCTCTATCAATAACTAATTCTTAAATCTCATCCATATGGAAAGGATAAAAAAAATAGAATTACTGTTAACGATAGCGGTGGTTCTTATATTCAGCAATACAGTTTATTCCCAGGTAACACAACCCGGGGGAGTGGAACGATATATAGTGAGGAAGGAATCGGTAACCGACCCGGCAACCATACCCGGTTTAACTAATGCGGAAAAGACCAGGATGGTTAGTTATGTGGATGGCTATGGCCGGCCAATACAAAGTATTGTTACTGCAGGCAGCCCCAGTGGAAAAGACATTGTAAGCTTTAATAAATATGATGAGTTTGGCCGCCAGCCCAAACAATACCTGCCTTATGAAGCCACTACAAGTACTGGCGCTTATGTAGATATGAGCAGCATCAGCACGGCGCAATCAACCTTTTATGATCCTGCTTATGCAGCAACGAAGAAGATAGCAGTTGATAACGGGCCTTACTATGCCGAGCAGAGTTTTGAGAGTAGTCCCTTGCAACGTGTGTTGAAGACAGGCACAGTAGGCGAAGGATTCCAACTGAGCCAAACGAACCATCCTTACAAAGAGATGAGTTACCGCACAAGCCTGTCATCGGATGGGGTACATATGTGGACGGCGAATAGTTCAGATGCGACCGGTTCAGGAACCTATGCTGACTATGAATTGAGCGTTACAAAGTTGGTAGACGAAGCCAATGTGTACTCCGAAGTATTCAAGGATAAGTTTGGCAGGTTGATCTTAAAACGGCAGCAGGCAGGAAGCGGTACATACGATACGTACTATGTGTACGATATAGCCGGTAACATTGTGTAC
>CAYTQB010000026.1:0-16621 GCA_964439615.1 uncultured Ferruginibacter sp.
TCCTTGCTGAATTCCGGGGAGGAAGAAAATTCCAGTTTGTACATTTTTTTCGTATTCCTGTTAACTACATACATGGTGTCATTATCTTCCTGTACAGTTATTTGATAGGCTACCCATTCTCCGTCATCCGAGATATTCAGGGCGCCGATACTTTGCCATTTTACATAATCATCGGGCGAAAGGTTTTTCTTTTGAGCCTTTAAGGGAGTTATAATTATGGCTATTAATGCGCATAAAACAATTTGTTGTTTAAACATAAAAAGGGTTTGATAGAAAGTAAAATAAATGAAAAATGCAGAGTAATATACGGATAATGTTTTGTAAAGCACGTAAAATTAATAGGCTGATGTGCTTAAATTGCAATGCATATTTAACCCGGTAAAATGCTGAAGCCTTATTTATATGTAGCCATGACCGCTGAAAAGGGAAGGGGTGTTTTTACCAGGGAAAGGATCCCGGCAGGAACAATAATAGAGATAGCACCGGTGATAGTAATGGATAAAACAGACCGGCAGTATCTGGACAAAACGATGTTACACGATTATATTTTTGAGTGGGGAAAGCAAAAAGATAAATGCTGTATGGCGCTTGGGCTGATCCCCATCTACAACCACAGTTATAAAAGCAACTGCGAATATTTTATGGATTTTGATGATGACACCATCATTATTAAAACAGTGAGTGTCATTGAAAAAGGGGGGGAGCTTACTATTAACTATAACGGCGACTGGAATGACGGCAAGAGAGTCTGGTTTGATGTGAGGTGAGCGATTAAACTCAAAAAGTGAACCCCTGGAGGGATTCACTTTTAGTTTTCATGGGCGATTATATATTAAACTTGTTCTGCCAGTTCTATCTCTTCAGCAATCAGTTGTTCTGACAGTTGTATCTCAGCAATGATCCTCACCTCATCACTTACAACCACGCCACCTGCTTCTGTTACAGCATTCCATGTAAGGCCAAAATCCTTACGGTTTATTTTTCCGTTGATAGTAAAGCCGGCTTTTGTATTTCCGTAAGGGTCTTTAACCACGCCGCCGAATTCAACCGCTAACTTTACATTTTTGGTAACGTCTTTAATTGTAAGGTCACCGTACATATTAAAAGACCGATCTCCATCCACCGATTCAAATTTGGTGGCCGTGAATTTTAATTGCGGATATTTTTCGGCTTCGAAAAAATCAGCGCTTTTTAAGTGGCCATCTCTTTGTTCATTCCCTGTTGAGATGGAATTTATATCTGCCTTAAAACGGATCGTAGCTTTCATAAAGTCTTCTTCTTCGGTTTGTACCGAAGCCTGGAAAATGTCAAAACTACCTGTTACGTTGGTTATCATCAGGTGTTTGATCTTGAAATGTACTTCGCTGTGGGTGGGGTCAATAACCCAATTTTTTGTTGCCATGATTATTAATTTAAGACACGAAGGTATATAATCAATGTTTAAACATCAAATATTTTTTATTAAGGTATTGTTAATAAAAAACCTGCCGCCCGGGCAGGTTTTGGTATAACTAAGGAGATGCCCTGTTAATTGCTTGCAAACTCGTTTCGGATGATGTTAAGTGCACCGCCCGCCTTAAACCATTCGATCTGCTGTTCATTATACGTATGATTCACCTGGATGGTCTCAATACTCCCGTCGGAATGGTTCAATACCAGCTGCAAGGCTTTGTTGGGTTCAAATGCCATCAGGCCTTCAATATCTATGGTATCGTCTTCCAGTATCTTATTATAATCCTCTTTATTGGCAAAGGTTAATGCCAGCATTCCCTGTTTCTTCAGGTTGGTCTCATGGATCCTTGCAAAGGATTTTACCAGTACGGCACGTACGCCAAGGAACCTTGGTTCCATAGCTGCATGTTCCCTCGAAGAACCTTCGCCATAATTCTCATCACCAACAACAATTGATCCTACACCTGCAGCTTTATAAGCCCGCTGTGTTGCTGGTACGGGGCCATATTCACCTGTCAATTGATTTTTTACTGAATCTGTTTTTTCATTGAAGAAGTTCAGAGCGCCAATCAGCATATTGTTGCTGATATTGTCGAGGTGGCCACGGAATTTAAGCCATGGGCCTGCCATGGAAATATGGTCGGTGGTACATTTACCCTTTGCTTTTATCAAAAGTTTTAACCCGTTTAAGTCAGTTCCTTCCCAGGCTGCAAAAGGAGCCAGCAATTGTAAACGGTCAGATGTTGATGAAACGATCACTTCCACCTTGCTTCCATCTTCTGCAGGGGCCTGGAAGCCTGCGTCTTCAACAGCAAAACCTTTTTGTGGCATTTCAATACCCAGTGGTTCTTCCAGTTTAAATTTCTCACCTTTATCGTTGGTAAGAAAATCGGTAAGCGGATTGAATGAAAGCGAACCGGCAATGGCCAACGCCGTTGTTATTTCCGGCGATGCAACAAAAGCATGTGTATTTGGGTTACCGTCATTTCTTTTACTGAAATTTCGGTTATAAGAAGTAACGATAGAGTTTTTCCTGTTTGGATCAGTTGAATGGCGAGCCCACTGACCTATGCATGGGCCACAGGCATTGGCCAAAACCACGCCGCCCATCTTTTCAAATGTATCCAGGTAACCATCTCTTTCCACAGTATATCTAACCTGCTCGGAGCCTGGGGTGATGGTAAATTCTGCCTTTGCTTTAAAACCGTTGTCGGTAGCTTGTTTTGCAACCGATGCTGCCCTCGTAATGTCTTCATAAGATGAGTTGGTACAAGATCCGATCAAACCAACTTCTAATTTTTCGGGCCAGCCATTTACTTTTACGGCATCAGCAAATTTAGAAATAGGCCATGCAAGGTCTGGAGTAAATGGTCCATTGATATGCGGTTCCAGTTCGGATAAGTTGATCTCGATAACCTGATCAAAATACTTTGATGGGTTTGCATACACTTCATCATCACCTGTAAGATGTTCTGCAATTTTATTTGCAGCTTCTGCCACTTCTGTTCTTCCGGTTCCTTTAAGGTATTCTTCCATCTTTTTATCGTATCCAAATATGGAAGTGGTTGCACCGATCTCGGCGCCCATATTACAAATGGTTCCTTTACCTGTGCAGGAAAGAGATTTTGCTCCTTCGCCAAAATATTCAAGAATAGCACCGGTACCACCTTTCACAGTAAGTATGCCCGCCACTTTTAAAATAATATCCTTTGAAGCTGTCCAACCACTTAATTTACCGGTAAGTTTTACACCGATCAGTTTTGGAAACTTCAGTTCCCAGGGTAAACCCGCCATTACATCGCATGCATCGGCGCCACCAACGCCAATCGCCACAATCCCCAAACCTCCTGCATTAACGGTGTGGCTGTCTGTACCGATCATCATGCCGCCGGGGAAAGCGTATTGTTCCAAAACAACCTGGTGAATGATGCCTGCACCGGGCTTCCAGAATCCAATGCCATATTTATTGGAAACAGAAGCAAGGAAATCATATACTTCCTTATTCTGTGTTTTTGCTTTATTAAGGTCTGCAACAGCGCCAACTTCGGCCTGTATCAGGTGATCGCAATGTACGGTTGATGGTACCGCAACTTTTGCCCTGCCAGCCTGCATAAATTGTAGCAGGGCCATTTGGGCTGTTGCATCCTGCATAGCTACACGGTCTGGCGCAAATTCTACATAATCCTTTCCTCTTTCATACGCCGAGGTGGCGGCGCCTTGCCAAAGATGGGCATACAATATTTTTTCTGTAAGGGTTAATGGTTTTCCGGTTGCTTTACGTGCTGCATCAATGCGGCTGCTGAAATTGGAATACAGCTTTTTGATCATTTCAATGTCGAAGGCCATGGTATGATTTGATGATTTAGAAATGAATCAATTTGGAGATGGGGAGCAGTTTATGAAAAATATTACATGATTTGATCAGCAAATTTCCAAATATCCAAACCTCCAAATTGGGATGGTGCAAATTTACTGAAACAGAAGCATTTTTTAAAGCCTTTGTTTTTGGATTAAAATGTTTTTAATTTAGCGTATGAACCGGTTTAAGCGTTTTATTGAGTGGCACGTGTTTGGTGTGTGTACAGCCATAGGAGAGCGGATGGGAATTGCCACATCTACTATACGGAAGTATTTTATCTACATGTCTTTCATAACCCTTGGTTCGCCGGTAATTATTTACTTTTTTGTTGCTTTCTGGATGAATATAAAGAGATATATCCTTAATGCGAGGAGAAACCCCTTGAGGTATTTATAAGTAAAAATTCAAAAGTAAAAAAATCAAAAATGCTTGTAGTTAAGGATTTTTTGATTTTTAAATTTTGACTTTTGAATTTTATATTGCCGCCTTTATCTTCACTAACTTTTCCAATAAAGGTTCCAGCAGATCTAATTTAAGCATGTTAGCACCATCGCTTTTTGCAAAAGCCGGGTTGGGATGTGTTTCAATAAATAATCCATCAGCGCCTGTAGCAATGGCTGCTTTGGCAATGGTCTCTATCAATTCGGGATTTCCACCCGTTACACCTGCAGTTTGGTTGGGTTGTTGCAATGCATGGGTGCAATCCATAATTACCGGAACTTCTATTTCCTTCATCCAGGTGATATTCCGGTAATCCACAACAAGGTCCTGGTAACCGAAAGTATTTCCTCTTTCTATCAGAGCCACTTTATTATTACCGGCATTATTAATTTTTTCAACTGCAAATTTCATAGAGGGGCCACTCACAAACTGCCCCTTTTTTACGTTGACGATCTTTCCTGTTTTTCCGGCAGCGATAAGCAGATCGGTCTGTCGGCAAAGAAAGGCGGGGATCTGCAATACATCAACATATTTTGCAGCCATAGCAGCTTCTTCTGCTGTGTGAATATCAGTAGTTGTGGGTAAAGAGAATGTTGAAGCTGTTTTTTTGATCAATTCCAGTGCCTTCTCATCGCCAATACCTGTGAAAGAACCGGCAGAAGTACGGTTTGCCTTACGGTAGGATGCTTTAAATATATATGGTATTCCCAGTTTTTTACAGGTAGCCGAAACTTTTTCAGCTATTTCGATAACTATCTCTTCACCTTCTACAACACAGGGCCCTGCAATCAGAAAAAAATTATTTTCATTGTATTTCTGGGCTGTAAACAGATCTTTTAAATATTTTTCCATCTGGTAAAGTTAAGGTGTAAAGCCGAATACACGAATTAAGCGAATTACACTAATTTCTCTCCAAAAAATTATGCAAACAAAAATTGCATAATTCGTGTAATTCGATGAAATTCGTGATATAAAGATTGTTGCTATGGTAAAAGAAAGGATATTGGTAATTGGCGCTTCGGGCCAGATAGGAGTAGAGCTCACTCTTGCCTTGCGTAAAATATATGGCAATGCCAATGTGGTGGCATCCGACCTGCGGGAAGAAAATGAACTGCTCAAAGGAACCGGCCCATATGTGAGCCTGGATGTAATGAACAAAGAGATGTTGCATGTGCAGGTCATCAGGCAAAACATTACTCAGATTTATTTATTAGCTGCTATCCTCTCCGCAACCGGCGAAAAAAATCCTCACCTTGCCTGGAGCCTGAATATGCAGAGCCTGTTGAATGTACTCGACATAGCTAAAGAAGAGAACCTGCATAAAGTGTATTGGCCAAGCAGTATTGCCGTGTTTGGCCCCACATCGCCAAAACAAAACTGTCCGCAACAAACCATTATTGAACCTACAACTGTTTATGGTATCAGCAAATATGCCGGCGAGTTCTGGTGTAATTATTATCATCACCGCTATGGAGTGGATGTGAGGAGCCTTCGCTATCCCGGTCTTATCAGTTATAAAAGTGAACCGGGAGGAGGCACTACCGATTATGCAGTGGAAATATTTTACAAGGCAAAACATGAAAAAAAGTATGAGTGTTTTTTGAGAGAGGATACTTACCTGCCCATGATGTATATGCCTGATGCCATACGGGCAACCATTGAGCTTATGGAAGCAGATGCATCCAAAATAAAGACCAGGACATCGTACAATATTTCTGCAATGAGTTTTTCGCCGAAAGAAATTGCTGCCGGGATAAAAAAGCATATTCCTGACTTTTCAATAAGCTACAAGCCCGATTACCGCCAACCCATTGCCGACAGCTGGCCACAAAGTATTGATGATGCCGTTGCCAGGAACGATTGGGGCTGGAAGGAAGAATTTAATTTGGAGCAGATGACGAAGGATATGCTGGAAAATTTAGGGAAGTAAAAATTTAAAATTCAAAAATAAGACCTGAGATATTAGTAATATGCCATGAGCAATCAATTTTGTCTTTTGAATTTTGACTTTTGAATTATATAAGTTTATGCTCATAAGCATACTTCACCAAACCAATTACACTCGCTGTATTTGTTTTACGGAAAATATTTTTCCGGTGGGTTTCCACCGTTCTTTCACTCAGGAATAATTTTTCGGCAATTTGTTTGTTGCTTAATTCTTTTTCAATAAGGCTGATGATCTCGATCTCTCTTGTGGTAAGGTTAACCTCTTCATTTTCTCTTTTCTTTTCACTTGCTTTTGTCATTTCCTGCAGTACTTCATCACTAAAGTAAATGCCGTTGTTATAAATTTTCTCAAGCGCTTTCACCAGTTCTTTCTTGCCGATGTTCTTTAAAACATAACCGGAGATATCTGCGTCTTCTATCATCTGGTTCACCAGGTCACCTTGTCCACTCATGGACAAAGCCAGTATTTTTATACCGGGGAATTTCTTATGTACGGCTTTGGCCAGTTCGGCTCCGTTCATACCGGGCATCATTACGTCGGTAAGCAAAATATCAACGGGTTTCTTTTCAAGCAGGTCAAGCATCCGGAGGGGTTGGGTACATTCTATCAACACTTCAAACCCGTCATGCCCATGCAGCAATGATTTTAAACCGTCAATCACTATCTGGTGGTCATCTACAATACCCAAAGTGGTTTTTCCCGCTTTCATCCTTTTTATCCCCCTCTTTTATTCTGCAAATCTACATTAAGTAAAAAGATATTAATGAATAAATGGTACATGAATGGCAATAAGTGTGCCTTTGCCCGGAGAACTGTCAAAATCCACACTGCCTTTCAAAAATTCTATCCTGGAAGTGATATTTTTAAGCCCGATACCTTCAAATTTCAGCTTGTCGTTCGTATCAAAACCTTTTCCATTATCTTCCACCGTAGCAGCAATGCCGTCGGTGTCTTTTATCAGTGAAATATCCAGTTTATCTGCCCCTGCATGTTTGATCACATTATTTACACATTCCTGTATCACCCGGTACAATACCGTTTCGATATTACCGTCGAGCCGTTCATTTAAACCCTCGGTATATAAATTTACTTTGATGACCTTGGTATCAATTTTATCAATAAATTCTTTAACGGCGCTGGCCAGTCCGCTTTTTAACAGTGCATTGGGCATCATTTGATGGCTTACACTTCTTATTTCACGGCAACTTTCATCCACCAGGCCTATCAGTTTATCAAAATAAACCTTTTGCGTTTCGTCTTTAAATGATATCTCGTTTTCAAATGCCGATAAATTCATTTTGGCAGCACTCATCATCTGGCCCACGCCGTCGTGCAGGTCGGCTGCAATACGCTTACGTTCATTTTCCTCGGCATTAATAATGGCCTTGGTCGCAATATCCTGCTGCTTCATTACCTCGGCCTGCAGCTGTAATTTATTCAGAGCCTGTCTTTTTCTGTAAAAATTAAAACCGGCAAAACTCATAAGCAGGGTAGCAGCAATCAATCCCCAAAGCAGGTAATTTTTTTTTGTGATTTCGGCCTGCTGCAATTTTAACTGCTGTTCTTTCTTTTCAGTCTGGTATTTAGCATTCAGTTGTTCAATCTGTTTCATCTTTTCACCCGAGTAAATCGAATCTTTCAGCCTGGTTTGTTTTTTGTAATAGACCAGCGATAAGGCAAAGTCACCTTTTCGTTCTGAAATCACAGCCAGTTCTTTATAATTACTGAGCATCAGGTCGGCAAATCTCATTTTCTCCGCAATGGCATTACTCAGGTTGTATTGTTCAATGGCTTTTTCCAGGCTGTTTTCTTCTTTGTACATATATCCCAGGTCGCTATGGCTTAAGGCGATGGTAAAACTGTCTTTCAGTTTTTCCCTGAGTGCCAGCGATTGCACCAAATAATTTTCAGCTTCTGTAAATTTCTTTTGCAGGGTGTAGGCGCCACCAATAAAGTTGAGGCTATAAGCAATGCCAACGGTATCCTTCATTTTTTCCCTTATTGCAAGGGAACTTTTATAACGGTTCACTGCTTCGTTGTAATCTCCCTTGTATTCGTATACTACTCCCGATTCATTCAGTATGGTTGCCATGCCACTCTCATCGCCGATCTTTTTATAGATACCAAGCGCTTCATCGTACATCTGCAGTGACCTGCCGAGGTCACGTGTTTTCCGGTAAAGCCTTCCCAGATTATTCAGTGCAGCGGCTACTGTTGCCGGGGTGCCTGTTCGTTTCAGCAATTCCAGTGCCTTATAATAGTATGATGCGGCGCTGTCGTAATTTCCTTTTAAATAATACGCATTGCCCATTTCATTCTGAAGGCTGCCCAGTGTTCCTGAATCTTTTAATTTTGCAGCAAGTGAAATACCGTCCTGTGCAGCTTCAATGGCTTCATCAAAATTTTTTGTAGTGAGTTTTTTAAGCAGGGGTAAATAGAGGCGGATATTTTTCTTATCATCCCTGCTTGATTCAATAACCAGCTTCAGGCTGTCAATTACCGTTTGTTGGGATTTTACAGAAAAACCGGAACTGATGAACAATAATAAGATAAGATTTGATATGATCCGCTGCACCTGTTGTAGTTGAGTTATTGGATGCCCAGCACTTCCTTCATGCTGAAAATACCTTTCTTGTTTTGAATATATTCTGCTGCCAGCACAGCCCCCAAGGCAAACCCATCACGGCTATGGGCTGTATGGATTATCTCTATATCGTCAACAGAAGAACTGTATTTGATACTGTGTGTGCCGGGTGCCGGATCTTCTCTTTTACTGATGATAACGAGCTCTTCCAGGTTTTCTGAAACTTCATTTACCCAGCTTTTCTTGCGTGGTACTTCGTGCAGTATTTGTTCGGCAAGAGTGATCGCTGTTCCGCTGGGTGCATCTTTTTTTTGAGTGTGATGAATTTCTTCCACGCTGATGTTATAACCTGTTTGCTGTTTCATCAGCTGCGCCAGTTTCCTGTTCAGCTCAAAAAAGATATTTACACCTACACTGAAATTGCTGGCATATAATATGGTCCCATTCTTTTCTGTACAGGCTTTTTCAACCTCATCCCAGGCACTCAGCCAGCCAGTGCTTCCGCTAACAACCGGAATGCCGGCATCAATACACTTCAGTATATTCTCTTTGGCGCTGTGCGGACCGGTGAATTCAATAGCCACATCGCATTTTGATAGATTCTCTTTTGTAAAACCGTCAACGGTATCAATGTCTATCTTAAGCCCCACCGAATGCCCACGCTGAAGGGCTATGCCTTCGATCGTCTTTCCCATCTTGCCATAACCAACCAGTGCAATGATCATTGTGTAAATGAATGATTGAAGAATAATGCTAACAGGAATGAAGGTAATTATTTTGAATGATTCCTGCCGATGTTCAATACTAAACTTATCCCATTGGTACCGGCTAGCTGGCTGTAGCCCGGTTTTATCTGCAGGCTCAGGTCATCACTCACATCAAAAGTTTTCAGGTGGGCATCCACAGCCGCATCAACTACATTCAATCCCCAAAAGGCAATGAAGAACAGAACCGTGTAATCTACATTTTGCCTCACATCATTCCTGAAACTTTTTATACGTTCGGGCTGATCCTTTACCGACCAGTAGGGTTGTGGAATAAGGTAATCGTTGGAGGGGTCGCCATCAATAGCATTTGTATAAGCATACCTGGCATCATTAAACTGTCTTACATTACGAAAGAAAATGACTGCTGTTGTTCCGAGTGCAGCATACACAACAGGTATCTTCCAGTATTTTTTATTGGTGGCTTGTCCCCAGCCGGGAAGTATTGCAGAACGGATGGTGGCAATACGGGGATTGTATTTTTTTGCAGGATCAGCTTTTTTAAAAATGCCTTTGTTCTTTTTTATGGCAGAATCTTTTTGTGCACATACATTATTGCAGCAGAGTAAGGCTATAAAAAAAAGAATGGAAGTGATCTTCGGCATTAAGTTACTTTAATGTTCAGTTTATCCAGCAGGGCATTTAATTCTTCAACGGAATA
This sequence comes from uncultured Ferruginibacter sp., assembly GCA_964439615.1. Lineage (GTDB taxonomy): Bacteria > Bacteroidota > Bacteroidia > Chitinophagales > Chitinophagaceae > Ferruginibacter. The sequence goes on from CAYTQB010000026.1 coordinate 10,210, forward strand.
GTATTCAAATAAAATACTCCCTTTTCCTTTTTTATTATGTGTTAGTTTAACCCTGGTGTTGAATTCAGATGCTAAATTATCTTCAATCTTTTTAAGAGCGGCCGGCAGTACAGGTTTTACAGCAACTTTAACAGCCGAAGTATATAATTTCCTGACCAGTTCTTCTGTTTGTCTTACCGAGAGGTCACGCTTTTTTATTTCATTGAAAATGTACAATTGTTTGTCAACCATATCTACATTGATCAATGCCCGGGCATGCCCCATGGAAATGGTTCCGTTGCGGACTGCTACCTGCAGGTCGGGGGGCAATTTTAATAAACGGATATAATTGGTTACTGTAGTTCTTTCTTTACCCATCCTTTCGGCTACCTGTTCCTGTGTATATTCCAGTTCATCCATCAGGCGTTTATAACTTAATGCAATTTCTATGGCATTAAGATCTTTACGTTGCAGGTTCTCCAATAATGAAAGTTCCAGAAGGTCGGCATCATTGGCTTGTCTTATATAAACCGGCAGGTCTTTTAACCCGGCAATTTTTGCAGCCCTGAACCTTCTTTCACCTGCAATGAGCCTGTATTTACCATTGGGTAATCTGGATACAGTTAATGGCTGAATGATGTCATGCATCTTTATGGATGCTGCCAGTTCACTTAATGCAGTATCATCAAAATCGCGGCGTGGTTGTTTTGGATTTACTTCTATCTGGTCTAAACTGATTCGCATGGAAGCAGAGGCCTGTTGAGCTATTTCGGGTTTTAAACTTCCGGCAGTATTTTTCAGATCGGCATCAATATTTTCCAATAAACTGCGGATACCTTTTCCTAAAGCGTCTTTTTTATTGGGGAGTGTCATAATTGTTTGAAGTTTGAAGTTTAAGGTTTGAAGTTGGGAGGAAGTTTTTGCATTGCAAACTCAAACTTCAAACCTAAAACCTACTGTAATATTCTATCCTCTTCTTTTATTTTGGTCATATTGTTTTTCTGTAAGATCTCTTTGGCAAGATTGAGATAATTAACTGCTCCCTTGCTATCTGCATCATACAATATCACAGGTTTACCAAAACTTGGCGCTTCACTTAAACGGGTATTGCGGTGAATGATGCTGCTGAAAACAATATCTTCAAAATGCCTGCGCACTTCACTTACCACCTGGTTGCACAACCTCAGGCGACCATCGTACATGGTCATTAGAATACCTTCAATCTTGAGGTTGGTGTTAAGTCGGTTTTGAACAATTTTAACTGTATTCAATAATTTCCCCAATCCTTCCAGTGCAAAAAACTCGGTTTGAACGGGTACTACCACACTATCGGATGCCGTTAATGCATTCACTGTTATTAAACCCAGGGATGGAGAACAGTCAATCACAATAAAGTCATATTCATCCCTTACAGGTTCCAGTATTTTCTTTAAAACCATTTCCCGGTTGGGGTAATTGATCATTTCAATTTCGGCGCCTACCAGGTCAATATGCGACGGTAAAAGGTCTAAAAAAGGGATATCCGATTTTAGTATTACATCCTTTGCCGAAGCCTCATTTACCATGCAGTCGTAAAGGCTTTGTGTAATATTATGCAGGTCGAAACCGGTGCCGGTAGTACTGTTTGCCTGGGGATCGGCATCAACCAACAAGGTTTTATATTCCAGAACCGCAAGGCTTGCTGCCAGGTTAATAGCGGTTGTTGTTTTACCTACGCCTCCTTTTTGATTTGCTACTCCAATTATTCTTGCCATAGTTCTGTTAATGGTTAATAGTTAATTGTTAATGGTTAATCGTTGCTGTATTCTTCCGATTAACATTTAACTATTAACTGAATCGATTTCCGTCAAAGGTATTGTAATGTACCACAATTACCATTGCAGGTTATACCCTTTTTACACCCGGTATTAAAACATTTTTTGCTTTCAGCCGTCTTTTTTATACAATAGGTAAAACCTGCTATTTGCTTATTGTAATTAGCCAATATCTTCTGCCAGGATGGCAAATTTAACCATTCGGCATAATAATGGGGAACAAAGCACTATCTTAATTGTAATATTGAAAAACACCGGGTAAAAGCGGGACGAATATATGATAACCATTATATCGGGTACCAACAGGAAAAACAGTAACACCCATAAAATAGCTAAGGAGTACCAGCGTATTTTAGGCGAGAAAGGCATCCAGGCCGGGCTTTTTTCGCTTGAGGGCAAGGACCTGCTCCACTATAATGATGCTTTCAAAAATATTGAAGATGAAATCATCATTCCTACATCACATTTTATCATCATTTCGCCTGAATATAACGGCAGCTTCCCAGGTATTTTAAAAATGCTTTTTGATACCAGCCGCTCGCATGAGATATGGTACCACAAAAAAGCCCTGCTTACCGGTGTTGCCAGTGGACGGGCAGGTAATTTGCGGGGAATGGATCACCTGGCAGATGTGTTGAACTTTGTTAAAATAACGGTGCATCCTAATAAACTTCCCATCTCCATGATCAATAAAATAATTTCCCCCGAGGGGAATATTGCAGATGCGGCTACGATTAAAGCTATCGGTCACCAGTTGGATGAATTTATAGATTGGGCAGCACTTAAACCAAAAGCAAATATTAAACCTTAAACCTTTCAACCTCCTACATGCGTACACCACTTGGCCTTTCCATTTTTATAGCCATCATGCTGCTGCTGGATACTTATATTTTCCAGGCCATTAAAACGGTAAGCCATTCGGCTTCGCCAAAAGCAAGGACCATCATTTATTCGGTTTACTGGGCGCTCACTGTGCTTGCCATAGTAAGCCTTTTACTTTTTGTATATACCGACCACAATTTCATGGGCAAAAAATTCAGGACCTATTTATTTGCCACCCTCATTGGTTTGTTTTTGGCAAAGATGATCGCTGTGGTTTTCTTTATTGTGGATGACATACGCAGGGGTATACAATGGGTTGCTGGAAAATTATTTTTCAATAATACGGAAATGGATGGCATGAGCGGTGATGGCATCAGCCGTTCTGTTTTCTTAAGCTGGCTGGGACTTGCTGCCGGGGGTACTTTATTTGGCAGCTTACTATATGGTTTCGGTAATAAATATAATTACCACCTTAAAAGGCTCCAGTTAACATATGATAACCTGCCTGCTGCATTCAGGGGTTTAAAGATCATTCACATCAGCGATATACATAGCGGTAGTTTCACGGATAAAAAAGCGGTGATGCATGGCGTACAAAAGATACTGGATGAAAAAGCTGATATTATTTTATTCACCGGCGACCTGGTGAATGACCGTGCCGGAGAGATGGAAGAATACATGGAAGTGTTCAGTAAACTGAATGCGCCGATGGGGGTGTACAGCACATTTGGTAACCATGATTATGGAGATTATGTACGTTGGCCGCATAATGGTATTTCAAAGCACCAGAACCAGGAGAATTTAAAAAATGTGCATGCAGGATTGGGATGGCGATTGCTGATGAATGAACACGTGGTATTGGAGAAAGAAGGAGAGCAGATAGCATTGCTGGGTATTGAGAACTGGAGCAATAAAGCAAGGTTTCCCAAACATGGCCGTATGGACCTTGCACATCCCGGAACAGAAAAATATCCTTTCAAAATTTTAATGAGCCACGATCCAAGCCACTGGGATGCAGAGGTAAAAACCAAATACCCCGACGTGGACCTGATGCTGAGCGGCCACACACACGGTATGCAGTTTGGCGTAGAGATACCCGGCTTTAAATGGAGCCCCGTACAATATATGTATAAACAATGGCACGGGTTATATGAAGATGGCAAACAAAAACTCTATGTAAACCCCGGTTTTGGCTTTATTGGTTACCCCGGCAGGGTGGGGGTATTGCCGGAGATTACAGTTATTGAGTTGGTGTAAATACTTAATTCTTATAAAACCTCCACTCCGTTTTAAAACCTTTCTTGCCGCCGTTTGGCCTCCGGCCAACGGCGTATTGAGTAGCTAGAATGATTATAGCAAAAATCGATCTGATCTACCGTTGGTCAAAGACCAGACGGCGGCACCCACGGGTAGTGAAGTGGGCTTGCGAAAAAAATCTTTCTTATTGTCCATTGCCTACTTACCATAAAACCTCCACTCCGTTTTAAAATCTTTCTTTGGAGGCTGGTTCATTAAAATGGCTCTTACCATTTCCACCGGCATATTGTTTTCCTTCAGCACCGCATCATGAAATTGCATATAACTCATTTTCTTTGTATCAACCAGTTCTTTCTTTAATGCATAAAATTGTTGTCCGCCCAACATGTAAGCAATTTGGTAGAGCGGCCCGTATCCACCGGTGAATGAACGGCGAACTTCTCCCTTGGCATTGGCTCGCTCATGTCCCACACGATCCACAAGGAAGTCAATGCATTTTTGCGGTGTCCATTTATTCAAATGATAGCTCAGTGAAAAGATAATTCTTGCACAGCGGTGCATGCGCCAGAACAGCATACCAACCCTGTCCTCTGCATTGCGTGGAAAACCTTCATCCCATAAAATAAATTCCCAGTACAGCGCCCAGCCTTCTGTCCAGAATGGTGTCCAGAAATTGCGATAGGCTTTATACCTGTCGTTCATAAATCCCTGCAGGTGATGGCCGGCTATCAGTTCATGATGCACCGTTGCTCTTGAAAAATGCGGATTGTTGCCACGCATGCTCATTCGTTTTGCCTCTTCATCCATGGTATTTGTAGGATAGGAGATCTGCAATAATTCACCACCCAGGAAGAAGGGACTCACCAGTTGCTGCTTCGGGCTCATCATGCTCATACGCCAGGTCTCTTCTGCAATTGGAGGAATAGTCACCATGTTATGTTTCTTGATGAAATCAACAGATTGGTTATACAAACCCAATATCATTTCGGGTTGTTTGCCTTCGGACACATAAGTATTCTTTACTTTTTCCAGCGCCGCTTTCCAGTTATCGCCGAATCCCATCTCCTTACTTGCTTTCAGCATCTCTTTATCGCACCAGGTAAATTCTTTATTGGCTATTTCAATGATCTCTTCCGGGCTATAGGGTATCATCTCATATTGCAATTGCCTGATCAGTTCTTCTCTTCCAATAGGATTGCCGATGATACCGCTTCCATCATCCTTAGGAAGTGCAGATGCATCTGCTTTGTTATTTAATTGTGCGGCATACAGGCCGAGCAGGCTATCTGCATTTTTATATGGCATTGGCACCCACCAGGTAAATTGCGGATCATAACCATTATAAAAATCATAAACACTTTTCAATGCAGTCTGCAAACCTTTTGCAATATTCTGTGCCCTTGTCGCCAGCGGGAGGGGCATAGATGGTTCATTTTTTAAAGAACCAGATAATGCAGTGATGTTCTTTGAAAGTTCATTGAATTGTTTGGCAACCTGTTCACCTTTTATGGATGTTCCCCTGCGGCGTTGCTTTTCCAGGGTATATATCTTTTCGGCAAATGGAAAAAATTTGCTTACCTGGTTGTATTCTGTTTCTTCTTTGTCAAGCAATCTTAATTCATTTTCCAGGTTTCTTTTAAATAAGATATAATCAACCTTACCGCCGGTGCTCATATTTTCAAAAAGCAATGCCGAAAGTTTATCCAGGTAATCCTTATTAAATTCCTGCATTCGCTTGCAACGCTCCGGTGAGTTTGAAATAAAATAAAAACGGGTAAGGCTTCCTTTGTCTGCATCGTACTGAACCATCAGGTTATGTACTTCGCTGGTTTGTGTAAGAAGTTTATCCTGGGCCGTGATACTGCTCAATGAAAGCAGTGCGATTATTAGCAGGGTAATTTTGATGTTCCAGAACATAATGCGCAGTTTAGAGAATGAAGATAAATCTTCGCTTCAGAAATAAAAAGCCCTGCAACTGCGGGGCCGGTAACTTACCTGAAACTTCTTTTCTCCCTTGGAGCATATTGCCTGTTCCTTCCCTCATCACTTGGCCTTTTAAAGCCACCGTCAGCCTCATTCATACGAACAGTACGGTTATTATAGCGTTTGCCATCAATGGCTTTTATCATCTTGCCGGCTACATCTTTGTCGATCTCTACCCAACTGTTCATATCCCTCATATCAATCTTGCCCAACACTTCTTTTTTAAGGTTGCTTTCATCCAGGATGAATTGAAGGAAGCTGGCTTTATAAAAACCATCCTTTATTCCCAGGTTCACGAATAAACGGGTATAACCACTGTCACGCCTGCTGTACCCGTTACGTTCATTCCTGTTACCGCCTTCAGGCCTGTCGAACCTTCTTTCTCCACGTCCTTCAGAACGGTTCAGGTCTTCTGCATTTTCATAATATTTCAGAAAATGGTTGAATTCAAGCGCAGCAACTCTTTGCAGAACTTCTTCTTTGCTTACGTCAGCAAATTTCTGGATCAGGTCTGGTATATAAGTTTCATAGTCGCCATGACTTACATCAGCCAGCAT
>CAYTQB010000026.1:16721-42133 GCA_964439615.1 uncultured Ferruginibacter sp.
ACATTACCGCTGTTCTTTTTGCCAACGGTTACCTCTTTAGGATTCTCCATATAATTTTTGGAGATGGCCCTCACTTCCGGCGGCATGGTAGCGCTGAATAACCAGGTGCTTTCCCTGTTGATGGTATTCTTCAGTACGAAGTCGATATCATCACGGAAGCCCATATTCAGCATTTCATCGGCTTCATCAAGTACCACGTATTTTACTTTCTGCAGGTCAATAGCCTTTCTTTCTATCAGGTCAATCAAACGACCCGGGGTTGCCACAACGATATGCACTCCTTTTTTCAGGTTGCGTATCTGCATCATGATGGACGCACCACCATAAACGGCTTCGGTATAAATATTCCTGCAGTGTTTTTTAAATGTTTCCAGGTCGTTGGTGATCTGCAAGCACAACTCACGGGTTGGGCAAACGATCAATGCCTGGGGGTGACGTTGTGAAGCGTCAACCAATTGTAATAATGGCAAGCCAAAAGCCGCCGTTTTGCCGGTACCTGTTTGGGCAAGGCCGATGAAGTCGGTGGTGCCAGATAATAAAACAGGAATTGCTTTTTCCTGTATAGAGGTTGGGGTTTCAAATCCCAGATCGGTAATGGATTGAACTAATTGTTCGTTTAAGCCTAAGGCTTCAAATGCATTCATGAAATTTGTTTTGCGATAGCCACATGTAATGTTCCTGTAGTACTCAACTTGTTGAAGTACCGGAATGTCATGCTTTGGCCGTTGGATAAAGTACAGGGAGATCAAATCATCCCGGGAGAAAATCTATTTGCAACAGCAACTGAGCATGTCATGTAATTCTCAGTTTTAAATAGTGGGCGCAAAGGTAAGGCATTTATCCTCCCCGGCAATTTAAATATTGATGTTTACGTTTAAAACACAGGTTTTTAGTATATGATTAAACTATTTTTGTTTTTTCTTATCTATACACGGCCTGACTCAACCTTTTATGCGTAAAATATTCATCTTTCTGACCCTTTTATTTGCCATTTCATTTGTTTATGCACAAACAGATTCACTTACCCGTGAAGAAAAGCTTGCACTGGACTCCATGTTTAAAAATGATGAATTCTTTAAACTGATGATGGGGAATAAGGACAGAAGTTATTTTGATGTTAACATCGGCATAGGCAACGGGATATTCAGCCTTAAAAATAATGCATTGAATGCCGGGCAGGCAGTGACCAGTAAATTATTTTATACGCCATCAATCGGGTATTATCACAAAAGCGGTCTTGCATTTACTTTGAATGGTTTCTTAACAGATGATGAAGGCAGTTTGAAACTTTACCAGTATGCCATTAACCCATCATATGCATATACCGGCAAATCCATTGCAGCAGGAATATCCTATACAAGATTCATAGAAGGAGCCACTACCAATTTTGATACAAACCCCTTTAAGAATGATTTTTACGGTATAGTAGTGTACAAAAAAACATGGATTGAGCCCGGGCTGGCAGCAGGTTACTCTTTTGGCAAACAGGAAGAATATTTTGATACAGCCTTCTGGTTACTGAACAGGGTTGTTCATATAAGAGATACAATAACTACCAGGTTAAGTGGTTTCTCTTTGATGTTATCTGCAACACATAAATGGGATTTTTACAAACTCATTAGTAAAAAAGACGCAATCCAGTTACAACCAACACTGCTTCTTAATGCAGGTTCGCAACGTTGGAATATTTCTCATTCAAGCAGCATCAATAACCGCAGGCCATTGGTGCAAAGCTATCTTAAGAACAGGTATGGCGACGGCAGCACTTCTGCTTCATTTACGCTGCAGTCGATGGCCTTTTTGGCAGAGCTTACTTATTATTATGGTAAATTTTATTGCCAGCCGCAATTGTATCTTGATTATTACCTGCCATCAACTACCGAAAAAAGACTGACCACTTTGTTTTCTGTTACAGCAGGATTTTCCTTTTGATGTATTTTTCTCTTAACAAATAATTGTAAAAATGTTTTTAGCATTGGCATATTACTTGGGGCATTAATGCTAACCAAATTTTTTTATATGAAAACGAAAATCCTTTCACTGGCATTATTAACAATCATCAGCACAACAGCATTTGCACAAAAGATCCACGTTGGTTTTAAAGGAGGCGCTTCCATCAACAAGCTTACCGGTAAATCATTTAAAGAAGAATTTTCTTTTGGATACCACCTCGGCGGCTTTGTGGAAATAGGGTTAGGTAAAAAGTTCGGTATCCAGCCGGAGATTTTATTCAGCCAGACCAATGTGGATACATCAAATACGTTCAGCAGTGTTTACCAGTTCAAACGATTGGATAAAGTGCAGTTAAAATATTTAAGTTTCCCAATCCTGCTAAATATAAAGCCTGCCAAAATACTTACGCTGCAGGTAGGCCCGCAGTTCGGGATACTCACCAACAAAAGCAATACACTTTTGCAAAATGGCAAACAGGCATTTAAAGGCGGAGACCTGAGCATGCTTGGCGGAGTACAGATCAATATCAAACACCTTAATATTTACGGAAGATATGCGGTGGGTCTGAGCAATATCAATGATATAGACAATAAAGAAAAATGGAAGAACCAGAGTATCCAGCTGGGTATCGGGTTCACTTTATAAATATCAGGGGCGAATGATGGTGAGAGAGCCATCAGCGTTCCACTTGACGACTGCAGAAGGAACAGCAGGAGTCAGGTCATCCTGGCGGTGTTGAACTATATAGTCAACACCGTTTTTTATTAATACATCTATATCCCTGAACACAGAAGGAGCCGGGTAACCCGAAACATTTGCAGACGTTGAAACGATGGGTTTACCAAATTTGCGGATAAGTTTTTTACAAAAAGGATCTTCGGTGATACGGATAGCAACACTGCCATCTTTCTGTATCACATTTTCGGCGAGGCCAACACCTCCTTCATAAACAAATGTTGTTGGTTTGTGAATACCTTTTATATAATCAAATACTTTCGGATTAGGTTCTGTAACATACCGGGGGATATCCATTTCATCAGCAAGCAAAATGATCATTGCTTTTTCATCGGCCCGCCTTTTCAGCGCATACAATGAACTCACTGCATCAGCATTGGTAGCATCGCAACCAATGCCCCAGACCGTATCGGTGGGATAAAGGATGAGGCCACCATTACGTAGTGCCTGAATACATTGCTCGATATCTTCTTCAAAACCTGTCATATACTTGTATAAACGTCCATTACCGCATCAGCACATTTTTTTTGGGTGAATTGCTGTGCATGATTCCAGCCTTTTTCTTTCATTGATTCAGCCAGTGATGTATCATTATAAATATTCTTCATTGCCTCAGCTATTTGCTCCGGGCTGTTTGGATCAATATAATATGGGCCATCACCTCCGGCTTCCGGCAAACAGGATACAGTAGAAGTGATCACCGGCAATTTGCTCCATAAAGCTTCAAGTACAGGAATACCAAAGCCTTCAAAAAAGGAAGGATAGATCATGGCAACTGCGGATTGATATATAGCCGGAAAATCAGTTGCTGACTGAAATGCTGCTGAGGATCTTGCTGCCGGAGTTTCAGAAAGAAAAATGACATTCTTCTCCAGTTTATTCTCTCTCACATAATCCTGGACCTGTTTTTTATATTTATTACCATCGCCTATTACAACAAGCGGAACATCCAGGTTCTTTAACAATGATATTGCTTTGCAGATATTAAGGAGATTCTTTCTCTCAATGATAGAACCAACGCTCAGGAAGTATTTTTCGGGCAAACTGTATTGCTCCTTTATTTTTTTCTTCCTGTCTTCACTCACAATTTGACCGAATGCAGGGTTACAGCTTTGATAACAAACCCTGATCTTTTCTTCGGGTGTTTTATAGAACGCTATGATATCCCTTTTGGTTTGTTCGCTGATGGCGATCACTTTATCGGCATGTGCACAGGCATACCTGAATTTTTTACCGTATATCTTAACGTCAATGGGGTTGTATTGTTCCGGATAGCGTTCATGAATGAGGTCATGTATAGTCACCACAGACTTTATGCCAGTCTTATCAATGCCCACCGGTATCTCGTGGCTCAACCCGTGATACAGGTTGATATTATATTTCTTAAGGTCAGCTTTCACCAAGTTGCTGCGCCAGGCTGAGCTGAAAAGTTTATGAACGAATTGATGGGGCAATATCTCATGAAGGGTCTTCCCTTCCAACCGGAACAGGTTTGATGGTTTAGGGTTGAACAGGTAGTATCCATGTTCAGGATGATATTCAGCCAGCGATCGTATCAATGTACGGCTGTAATGGCCCAGTCCTGTGCCATTGTGGTAAGCCCTTTTTGCATCAAAGCCGATATTCATAGTGAGCAAAGTTGAATTATTTTTATGAAAATCCGGGTGCAACAGGCAGAAGGTTTATTTTCGCACTAAATTTTGAAAAATGAAAGAACTGATACTGGAAGCATGGGGCAACCGTGACCTGCTGAAAGAAAGGAAATACAGTGATGCCGTTCGAGCTGTTATTGAAGAAGTGGATAAAGGACGATTACGCACTGCTGCTCCTGCAGCCGGAGGATGGGAAGTAAATGAATGGGTGAAGCAGGCCATCTTGTTATACTTCGCAATCCAGCCAATGGAAACGCATAGCATTCCTCCATTTGAGTTTTATGATAAAATGAAACTGAAATCTGATTATGCTTCTTTGGGTGTAAGGGCAGTACCGCATGCAGTGGCAAGATATGGAGCTTACCTGGCAAAGAATGTAGTACTGATGCCAAGCTATGTAAATATCGGTGCTTACGTGGATGAAGGAACGATGGTGGATACTTGGGCTACAGTAGGCAGTTGTGCACAAATTGGCAAAGGTGTACATCTTAGCGGTGGTGTGGGTATTGGCGGCGTGCTGGAGCCATTGCAGGCCAGCCCGGTAATTGTTGAAGACGGATGTTTTATCGGCAGCCGTTGTATAGTTGTGGAAGGAGTGAGGGTTGAAAAAGAAGCGGTGCTTGGTGCCAACGTGGTTTTAACCCAATCTACAAAGATCATTGATGTGAGTGGCAGTGAGCCTAAAGAAATGAAGGGTATTGTTCCTGCAAGAAGCGTAGTGATACCCGGCAGCTATACTAAAAAATTTCCGGCAGGTGAATATGGTGTAGGTTGTGCACTCATTATCGGGCAACGCAAACCTTCAACCGACTTAAAGACAAGTTTAAATGATGCACTAAGGGATTTTAATGTTTCAGTTTGATTTGGAAATTTGATGATTTGACAATTTGAAAATTGCCTTACATTTGCCATCCATTTCCAAATTAGTTAATTAACCTGCCCAGGTGGCGAAATTGGTAGACGCACTGTGTTCAGGTCGCAGCGTTCGCAAGGATGTGCTGGTTCGAATCCAGTCCTGGGCACCCGAAAGACTCAAGCTATTAGTTTGAGTCTTTTTTATTTTATACATAGCTATACTCAGCAAAGACTTTAAACTCAGCAACTATATATTATCTTTGATTTGAACTTAAAATTGATTCACTTTGGCTACGGCGGTTATCATCACATTTATTCTTGGCTATTTTGCCATTACACTTGAACACAGTATCAGGATCAATAAGGCAGCAAGTGCCCTGGTAACAGGAGTTATTTGCTGGACGATCTATATCCTGTTTGCTTCTGATAAACACCTGGTGACCGAACAACTGATGGAACAACTGGGTGAAGTTTCCGGTATCCTGTTTTTTTTACTTGGGGCTATGACGATCGTTGAACTGATAGATGCCCATGATGGTTTCCAGGTGATTACCGACAGAATTAAGACAAAGAGCGCTGTTAGACTTCTTTGGATCATAGGTGGCATCACTTTCTTTCTCTCTGCTATCCTCGATAACCTGACCACTACCATCGTTATCGTTTCTTTACTCCGTAAGCTTATTGCAGATAAAAACCAACGCCTTTTCTTTGCCGGCATCACCATCATTGCTGCCAATGCGGGGGGAGCATGGTCACCATTAGGTGATGTTACTACCACCATGCTCTGGATCGGTGGGCAGATCACGGCATTCAATATTATTAAAGAGCTTTTTGTTCCCAGTGTTTTTTGCCTTCTGGTTCCGTTGATGCTGGTTTCATTCAGGATGAAGGGTACTATTCAACCTGCAGAGAGCAAATTAAAACAGAACTTATCAAATACTGTCTATGAAAGAAATTTTGTTTTCCTGCTGGGTATTGGGGTGTTGATGTTTGTACCGGTGTTCAAAACAATAACACACCTGCCGCCATTTATGGGTATTCTTTTGGGTTTGGGACTAATGTGGATCATTACTGAAATAATACATAGCCAAAAAGACACTGAGGACAAGGATACTTTAACGGTAGCTTATGCGTTGCGCAAAATAGATTCGCCAAGTATTCTTTTTTTCCTGGGTATATTAATCAGCATCTCAGCGCTGCAGGCTACGGGCCAGCTAACCCACCTGTCGCAGTGGTTAAGCAAAACCATACAAAACGATACCATTATAGTAACGTCCATCGGTTTGCTTTCTGCCGTGGTTGATAATGTTCCGCTGGTAGCTGCCGCACAGGGTATGTATGGACTGGACCAATATCCTGCCGATCATTTTTTCTGGGAGTTCCTGGCTTATGCAACCGGTACCGGGGGTAGTGCACTCATCATAGGATCAGCAGCCGGCGTGGCTGCCATGGGAATGGAGAAGATCACTTTTTTCTGGTACCTGAAAAGAATTTCCTGGTTGGCACTTATCGGTTATTTTGCCGGCATTATTATCTACCTGCTTCAATACAGGTTGATGCATTAGTATTGGTTAGTGCGAAGGCAAAATATAACTGTTTTTAATCCACCACCTCATACAGCATCACCGGTACAGTTTTATTTTTCAACTGCACTTCACCTACTTTGCGGCAATTGAATGATTCTTTCACTTTCAGGTATGCCCCTTCGCTGATGAGTATTTGGTTCTCCCCCGCTACTGCCTGCAGGCGTTGTGCCGTATTCACCGCATCGCCAATAACAGTAAAGTCGAGCCGCCGCAGGTTGGCCGAACCAATATTGCCCGTGATCATTTCACCGCAATTGATACCAATGGAAACTTTTGGACTGAAAGCAATGGTTGATTCCACAGGAAGCTGCTCTATCTTTTTCCGTACAGCCAGGCTGGCATCAATGGCTCTGTCGAGATGAAAGTCGCCCTTAAAGACAGCCATCACACAATCGCCAATAAATTTATCAACCAATCCTTTCTGCTCAATAATTTCTTTTACTATCACATCAAAATAATTGTTCAGCAGGTTTACCACTTTGTCCGGCTGTTCTTTCTCGCTAATAGCGGTAAACCCGCAGATATCAATAAAAGCTACGGTGGCTTCCACGGTTTCATTTTCAAGCAGGGATTTTTCAAACTCCCGACCACCCATAAAATTCAGCACTGTTTCATCTACATACATTCGTAAGATGTTATTTTCTTTGATGGCCTTCATCGTTTCTTTCATCTGCTCCACATGCTTAATTGTTTTTTGCATGGTGGTTTCCAGGTCTTCAAAGTTTACTGGTTTGGTAATGAAATCAAATGCGCCACGGTTCATGGCTGTACGAATATTTTCCATATCGCCATACGCAGAAACAATTACAGATTTAAGCAACCCATTTTGTTCGTTCAGTTTTGACAACAGCGTAAGACCATCCATTTCGGGCATGTTAATGTCGCTGAGCACCATATCCACATCCTGGTGCTGCTCTAATTGTTCTAATGCTTTAAAGCCGTTAACAGCAAATACAAATTCATATTGCTGCTCCCTTATCTTTTGCCTGAATTTTTGGCGTATCAGCGTCTCCAAATCTGCTTCATCATCTACTACAAGTATCTTGGCCATTAGTGTATTGCTTTAAGTTTATCTTTTAATGAGGTAAAGTCAACCGGCTTTGTCAAAAAATCATCGGCACCCAATCGTTTGGCCGTGCTGAAATTTTCTTCATCGCCATACGCTGTAATCATCATAACTACTGGCGGAGGCTTCATGTATTTTTGTTTGATTTGTTCTAAGAGTTGTAAACCACTCATACCGGGCATATTGATGTCGGATAAAATCAATACCGCTTCCTGCTCATGTTTGTTCAGGTATTGCAGTGCTTCTTCGCCTGAAAAAGCGAAATCAAATTCCAGTTCTCCGGATTTTATTTCTCTTCTGAACCGTTGTTCAAAAAGCGTCTGCACATCTTTTTCATCGTCTACAACTAAAATTTTCATTTAATGGTTTTTTAATTGGTGAAAATATGATTTTATGCGGGTAAAATGATAGTGAAGCGGGCAAATTCTCCCTCTTCTGTTTCCACTTTCAGTTCCCCGCCGTGGCCTTTGGTAATTATATCATAACTCATGCTAAGGCCAAGCCCTGTCCCTTCTCCGGTTGGTTTGGTGGTAAAGAAAGGCTGGAATATTTTATCAATTACTTTTTTGGGAATCCCGTTACCATTATCCTCAATTTTTATAACAACAGTATTCCCCATTTTCTGAGAACTGACAGTGATTGAGGGTTGGTACTGAATCCCTCCGCCAGCTGGCGGAGGCGTTAGGGCTGTTTTTTTCTTCTGCATCACCGAATAAAAAGCATTGGTAAAAAGATTGAGAAATACCCGCCCAATTTCCTGAGATACTATATTGATGGAGCCAATGCTGCTGTCAAAGGAAGTTTCTGTTTTTGCATTAAAGGATTTATCCTTTGCCCGCATACCATGAAAGCTCAGGCGCATACATTCATCCAGCAAATTATTAATATCAGTAGGTTCTTTTTGGCTGCTGCCGCTGCGGCTATGTTGCAGCATCCCTTTTACAATGGAGTCGGCCCGTTTGCCATGAAAGGCAATTTTTTCATTGTTTGATTTTATGTCATCTGCCAGGTTGATGGCATCTTCTGTTTTACCGGCTTTTAGCTCCTCTTTCATTTCATCAATCAATTCTGTATTCACTTCACTAAAGTTGTTGACGAAGTTTAACGGGTTCTGAATTTCATGGGCAATGCCTGCGGTGAGTTCACCTAATGATGCCATTTTTTCTGATTGAATTAACTGACTTTGTGTTGATTTTAAATCTTCCAAGGAGTGTGTGAGTTCTTCTGATTTTTTTCTCAACTCACTTGTTCTCTCTTCTACCTTATGTTGCAACACTTCTTTTTCTTCTCTCAATCTTCTTTCCCGCCACTTGCTGAAAATGCGCAAGGCACCCAGGAACAGCAGGATATAAACAGCATTGGCCCACCAGGTCTTCCACCAGGGGGGAAGAATAGTAAACGGGTAATCAAAAGACTTACTCCATTCCCCGCTTTCGCCAATAGCTCTTACCTGAAAAATAAATTTTCCATCGGGCAAGTTTCTGTAATCTGCCAGGGTTTCTGTGGTAGGGTTGCTCCATTTATTATCTAAACCCAGCAAACGGAAACTGTATTTTATTTTAGTGGGTGCATGCCAGTCTAAGGCTGAGTATTGAAAGCCAAGGTGATTTTGATTGGCTGGAATTTTAGGGTTGATGGGATAATTCTCATACAACCGAACACTGTCAAACTTTATTTTTTGAATACTGCTGTCTGATGAATTGAGATAAGCCGGCAATGCTTCGTTGATGTATAACTGTCGCAGATTTACTACAGGTGGTTGTTGCGAAGGTTTATAAGCATCTTTCGTCATTTTGTTTACACCACCGCCATAGGTAGGTATCCAAAGATTGCCCTCTTTATCTTCCACTACCCGGGCTAAAATGTTATTGGATAAGCCTTCGGCTGTGGTAAAATTGAGAAATGTTTTGCCCTGCCCGACTGCGTCATTCAGGCGGGCATCGTATTTAATCAACCCACTTCTGGATGTTATCCATAAAATGCCGGACTTATCTTCAACTATTGACCCAATACCTTTTGTTGGTAAGCCCTGTGCTGCAGTAAAATGTGTGTAGGTTCCCGAATGGCCTTGTTTTGATGGCTCATACCTGATTAGCCCGTTACCTGTGCTAAACCAGAGATAATCATTTTTATCTGCTAAAATGCTATTAACACCACCAGGAAGTCCTTCGGCAGCGGTATAGTGAACAAAAGTTCCCGACTGTCCATCTTCTGCAGGTGTATATTTAGTTACACAAACTGAGTTCGCAAACCATAGATTTCCTTTTTTATCTTCTCTTATAGAAATAGTACCACCGCTGATAAAACCTTCTGTTTCGGTATAATGAAAAAAAGCTGCCGGCTTACCATTAGTTGCCGGTTCGTAACGGGTAATACCACCGCCATTCCCACCAAACCAAATATGCCCTTTGCTGTCTTGCAAAATAGACCGCACATCAGGTACAGAAATCCCTTCAGCCGTTCCAAAACGATAATAAGACTTACCATCATATTTTAGTAACCCACTGATTGTACCAAACCACATATTTCCCTCTTTATCTTCATAAGTTGCAAAAGCAGTCCTGATTGGATATTGAATAATATTATTCGTTTGCCCGGCTTCATCATATTGATGGATGGATGTAATTGAATTGAACCATAGTTTATCTTTTCTGTCTCTGTAGGCAGTGGTAACAAAATTGTCTGCAAGGCCCTCTTGCTTGGTATAGTGTTGAAAAATGCTTGTGTTGATTTTGTTCAGTCCGGCCCCGGCAGTACCAATCCAAAGATGTCCTGACCTGTCTTCCAAAATGCAATTTTGAACAATAAAATTTAATGAAAGCCCTTCATCTTCTGAAATATTAATGAACCGTTTCCCATCATAGTTAAAAACACCATTTCTCCTTGTGCCAAACCAAATATGGCCAAACTGGTCTTCTATAATATCTGTAACATCGTTATCGGAAAGCCTATTGGCTGTGGGAAACTGAACAGGAAAATGAATAAAACTATTACCCTCTAACTTACTTATTCCACGCCTGGTACCAAACCAAAGAGCACCTGCTTTGTCTTGCATGATACAGCTTACCGTATCGTTTGCAAGCCCTTCTTTCTTGGTAAAATGAGTGAACGACTTGCCGTCAAATTTATTTACACCACCTCCTAATGTGGCAAACCACAGATTGCCGGCCTTGTCTTCCAGTACAGATGAAACATTATTATTAGAAAGCCCCTCATTAGTAGTATAGTTCGTAAACGTTCCGCCTGTATTGTTTTTGGATGGTTCCAGTTTGCTTACTCCGCCATTGGTGGCCATCCAGATATTGCCAGCTTTATCCTCAATAATTTTCCAAACATTGGTTCCTGCAAGCCCTTCGGTTTTGCTATAGGTGGTAAAGGTTTTGCCATCAAAGTGGCTTACCCCGCTGCGTATATGGCCAAACCAGAAATTGCCTTTGCTGTCTTGCAAAATAGAACGAACATCATGTTGCAAAAGCCCATTTCCTGTTGTGTACACAACAAATGATTTGCCATCATAGCGGCTCACCCCTCCACCACTGGTGCCAATCCACAAATAGCCGTCTTTATCTTGAAACATTGAAGCAACCCATTGAAAATGCAAGCCCTGGTCTATATTCAATTGTTGTATATCATACCTGGCATTTTCATTAATGCGCAGCGGCAGGGCAGGGTTTGTTTTGGGAGGAAATAACTTTGTTGTTTTGCCTTTTGAAGCAAAGGGTTTACCCGTTGGCGTAGTGCCTCCCAGCAAGTTTTGTATGGTGTAGCTTTGTAGACTATTTGCTGCATTGTGTTTGATGAGTTGGCTTTCATCCACAATGATTTTTTGTAAATTTTCCGGTGCAGGATATATATTACCCATTGGTTTAATGGGGCTCACTTTGGGTATTACCTGCAGCACTTGTGGCTTTGCAATACTATCCATATTTATTCTTCTGCCAATAGCAGGTATGGGTATGCCGGTAGGAATGGTTTTACCATCAACAGTGGTTATGGGTTCTACCGGCCGGCCTGTTACTACATTTACTTTGTAACCATCCTTGGGGTTGGCTTCCCAGCTTTTGGGTGGCGTGAAAAGGGATGGTGGAGTGCTGCCATCATCTTTTGGGGTGGTGTTGCAGGCTGCTAACAGGAGCAGGGGGAGGAGTTTTACAAATGATTTCATTTTAATTTCTTTTGTTGTTTTGATTGTGGTAAAAAATTCTCATCTGTAATTACTTTTCTTCCTGTTTTATTTTCTAATGCAAGCCTTGCGTCTTTTGCAATCTTGCCGCCTTTCTTTCCGGCAACAGCGTTTTGTTTTAATCCTTTTGCTTTTTCGGTTTCTGCTATTTGCCGTGTAGATAATTCTGCCAAAGCAGTAAAAATTAGTTCCGCTTCATTCATGTGGTCACGGAGATTTTGTTGTTTTAAGCCTTTCAGGTTTTTGTGCTGTTTTACTGAAAGACCTGCCCATTCTGTATGAATGATGTTGGTGAGGAATGCAAACTCGTCTGATTTTTCTACGCCACTTTCTTTCCAGTAATCCGTTAATTTATTTCTTGTTTCCTGGCCTGTCATCCGTTGTTGAATCCATTTTTCACTACGGCCCAGTTTCTGCCAGTTTTCCCTTGCCCTTTCAAGGCTTTGTTCCGGGTCGGCAATTTCTTTCATTCTTTCATAGCCCGTTTTAGCCAGCCATTGTTTAAAAGGTTCTGCTTTGGGTGATGGGATGGATTGGATGAGGCGGAGCAGTTGTTCGGTATCTGCTACATCGGTTTTATAAAATTTGCCATCTGCTGCCTGCATTTTCAGTTGTCCGATTTTTTCGGACAACTCACTTCCTTCTTTTTGTAACTTTCTTTTCAGGTCATTCCAATATTTTCTACCACGGTCCGTGCCCGTAAGTATCTCTATTACATCTATGATGGAGAAATACCATTTCTCTTCTTTCTCATCCCAATGTGTCCTTACTTTTTGCTGCTCAAACAGCTTCACTTCATTTTTCATCCCTTAAATATTTTGTGGTAAAACAATAATAAATTCAGAACCTACTCCTTCTTTCGTCTCCACCTTCAACTCTCCGCCATGAGCTTTTACAATATCATAACTTGTCTGAACCATGATTTATTTGATTTAATGATGGCCATGATTGGCTTATAATTTAATCATAGTAATCCGTTAATCATAATAATCATAGTTCAGACAACAGGTAATTGAATAATAAACTCACTTCCTTCCCCCTCCTTCGTCTCCACTTTCAACTCACCACCATGTGCTTTTACAATATCGTAACTCAAGCTCAATCCTAATCCTGTTCCCTGGCCTGTTGGTTTAGTTGTAAAGAACGGTTGAAATATTTTGTCCAGCACTTTTTGCTGAATGCCATTGCCATTGTCTTTTACTCTTATTTCAACCTTGCCATTCCTTTCTTTTGTTGATACCGTTATAAAGGGATCATATCCCAGGTTGGTCTGGCTTTTCTTTTCATTTACTGCATAAAAGGCATTGTTGACCAGGTTCAACAGTACTCTCCCAATATCCTGCGACACTACATTTATTTTCGGAAGCATGGGATCCAGATCAATCTGCATTTTTGCATTGAAGGATTTATCCTTAGCCCGAAGGCCGTGGTAGGAGAGGCGGAGGTATTCGTCGCACAGGTTATTAATGTCTGTCATTTCCTTTTGGCTACTGCTTGTTCTGGAATGTTGCAACATTCCTTTTACAATTGCATCAGCTCTTTTACCGTGGTGATTTATTTTTTCTTCGTTGCTGATAACATCATCTGCAATGGAATCTACTTCACTATAATTTCCTTTTTTAATTTCATCTTTTAACTCAACCAATAATTCCTTGTTTACTTCCGAAAAATTGTTTACAAAATTCAACGGGTTTTGAATTTCATGTGCAATGCCGGCAGTGAGTTCTCCCAGCGAGGCCATTTTTTCTGACTGGATGAGTTGGGATTGGGTTGACTTTAAATTTTGCAGTGTTTTGTTCAGTATAATATTGGCTTTTCTTTTTCGCACATTGCCCCAATAAAGAATGCAGGCTATAACAGCTATCGCTGCCAGACCTGCAATAAGTCCATACATCCGGAGGCGGGCCTGGCTTTCCTGTTTTTCATTAGCCAGCTCCTGTTGCCTTGTTTGTTCATTAAACTCCATATTTTGAAACTGGCGGATGTTCTCTGTAGTTTTCAAGCTGTCATTTACCGCACTGGCCAAGGACAAATAGAAGTAAGCGCTGTCGTATTGGTGGCTTGATTCAAACACTTCGGCCATTATACGATAGGCTGACATGTTTAGCTTATCCATATTCAGCGGTTGGTAGATTACAATAGCTCGCCTTGCAAAATAATAAGCTGAATCCTTGTTGCCTTGTTTGTTTAAGAGTTCTGCAATGTTGATCAGCGCTGCACCCTCTGCTATATTATTTTTCAGGCCGGATGCCGCTTCTATCGCTTTGTTGTAATAAGTGCGGGCTTGTGGCAGGTTACCCTGCAGATCGTTGATTTCTCCAAGTCCATTGTAAGCTGTACTGATGTATTGCAAATAGTTGCAGGCAAGTCCATACTTTACAGACTCTTGGAAGTAAAAGGTGGTTGAATCAACATTCCGGAGGTTTATATACATATTACCCAGATTCATATGAAGAACAGCCAGCACTGACCGGTCATTGAATGCTTTTGCTTTTTTGATACAGTCAAAAGCTACTGATCGAAACTTAATGAAATCACCGGAATACCTATAAAGATTGGCGAGGTCCATCTGGCACAAAAGCGATATGGAAGCAGCTCCTGATTCGGGTGTGCCTGAAACAGACAGGCTTTTCAACCGCCATGTATTTTGAAGGAAATCTTTTGTATCAAGAAGATCGAATGCCTCATGCAGCGTTTGTAATGCCTCAGCCCATTTTCCTACTTTGGATAAAATAGCTGCATACAGATCTTTGCCCGCTGCCTCCCACATTTTTAAATGGAATTGCTGTGCAATCGTTATTTCCTTTTTTACAAAATAGTCTGCACTATCGGTATTAAAATCTAAATAGTAATTTGCAAGATCGTAATAGGCCGCCATGCGGATCGTATCGTTTGTGGTGGATAATGCCACAGCTTTGATGCTATCAACCTGCCGGGATGCAGGCACAATCAATAACGGGTTGGCTTGTGAAAAACACAGCGAAGACAGCAACATCCCAATTAATATCATGTAAAAACTTCGCATTGAAAAAAGATTTTAGTTTAATTGAGATAATACAATGGAAAAGGTAGTCCCTTCATCTTCCTTTGTTTCTACCTTTAATTCTCCACCATGCCCTTTAGTAACTATATCATAACTTAAACTCAACCCTAAACCTGTGCCTTGTCCTGTAGGTTTTGTAGTGAAGAAGGGTTGAAATATTTTATCTAATATTTTTTGAGGAATGCCGGGTCCATTGTCACGAACAGAAATCAAAACTTTATTCCCTTCTTTTTTTGTCGTCAACCAAACTGTAGGACTATGTACATAATCGGGGTCTTTGACCCCTCCGCCAGCTGGCGGAGGCAGGGAAGCTGCATAAAACGCATTGGTAATTAAATTCAAAATCACCCTTCCTATATCCTGCGGAATGATATTGATGTTGCCAATAGTTTCGTCATAATCTGTTTTCATCGTTGCATTGAATGATTTGTCTTTGGCTCTTAATCCATGATAGGCCAATCGTAAATATTCATCTGCCAGTACATTAATATTTGTTGGTTCTTTCTGTCCACTGCTGCTACGGCTATGTTGCAGCATTCCCTTTACAATACCATCAGCCCGTTTACCGTGATGATTAATCTTTTCAAGATTTTGTTTTACATCATCTGCTATTGCATTTACTTCTGCATAATTCCCCTTTTTAATTTCATCTTTCATTTCATCAAGCAACTCATTGCTTACTTCTGAAAAATTATTAACGAAGTTTAATGGATTTTGTATTTCATGTGCAATACCGGCGGTCAATTCACCCAGTGAAGCCATTTTTTCTGATTGAATGAGTTGGGATTGAGTTGATTTTAAATTCTCCAATGAAGTTCGCAGTTCAACGGTTTGCCTGGCCACTTCTTCTTCCAGCAGCTTTTGCTGTTTTAGCGCCTGCTCTTTTTTCTCCTCCGAGAGCCGTACTACCTGTTCTGCGTTCTGACGTACTTCATTCATTATCTCTTTAAAACGCATGGCCACATATACCAACAGCGACAAAGGGAAAGACAGATATATAGCCGTTACTATCAGGGGGGAATATGGGAAAAGAAATGACTGGTATTTTGCCATCAGGAAAAAAAACAATAATGCCCACAATAATGAAAGTAATAAACCTGCTGCAATGGCCCGGGGTGGCCCTTTTATGGTTTTCCGCGACGAAATGATATAATAAATGCATACCGCAACCAGTCCAAATAGAGGTGCGATGACCCAAATATCACCAGCCAGGAAAAGGCCTGCAATGGAAATAATAAAATAAGCAACTAAAAATATTATCAGAACCCTGGTTATTTTTCGCTTAAATATTTTTACCAGGATAAGCGGCATCAGCAATGTGTACAGCGTAAAAAACAAACCTGACAGGTAATTGCACGCCATTGCATTAGCATAAGAAAGGCTATCGCCAAATTGGCGAACCGATAAACAAAGTATGTTCAGGGCAAAAAAACTGGTGCAAGCCGCAATCAGGCGAAGGTTTTTTTCATTGGGGTTTTGATAAGCCAGTAACCAAAATAACAGGCTCAGAATGGCGCATACCGAAAACCATAAAGTGGTGTAACTGTTCCATTTTACTAAAGATTTAATAACAGTTGAAAAATAAATGGGCCCGGTTATGCTTATTAAATGAGTTTCCCACTTGTTTTCAGACTTTAACCGCCGGGGAGGAAGCGGCGCCAAATAATCCACTACATACATCGCAATGAGATATTCATTTCCCGGGTATAAATGGACCGGCTTTGGATGGGTATGCAATGACGCCGGCTCGCGGTAAGGATTTCCATTTTGCCCGGTGTTTCCTGATGAAGTCTTTAATTCCCCATTGATGTAAATAGCTGAGGCAGCCCATGTAGAAAGGTCAATACCAAGCGGGGTATCTCCTAATGAAGCATCCAGCTTTATTTTAATCCGGAACCAGCCTGCTGCCCTTCCGGTTTTATCTGCCTGCTTTGCAGAAAATTCAACCGGCTTAAATCTTTTCCACCCATTTATGTCAATATCTTTCTTCGCCCATGCCGTATCATTTCCTTCTTTGAAGAGCCAGCCCTCCATTTCATCAATATTAATAGCCTGCACTGTTCTATCATACATGTCCGGTTTCAGTACTATAGTGGTATCCTGTGCTGTGCAATGATGAATGCCCGAAAATAAAAACAGCAATCCTGTTAGCAAAGATTTCATACAATTAAATTAAACGCCTGTAAGTTGAATAATAAATGTTGTTCCCTCTCCCTCCTTCGTCTCTACTTTTATTTCCCCGCCATGTGCTTTTACAATATCATAGCTTGTCTGAACCATGATTTATTTGATTTAATGATGGCCATGATTGGCTTATAATTTAATCATAGTAATCCGTTAATCATAATAATCATAGTTCAGACAACAGGTAATTGAATAATAAACTCACTTCCTTCTCCCTCCTTCGTCTCTACTTTTATTTCCCCGCCATGTGCTTTTACAATATCATAGCTTAATGATAATCCCAAACCAGTTCCCTGTCCAGTTGGCTTGGTGGTGAAGAAGGGTTGGAATATTTTATCTAATATTTTTTGAGGAATGCCGGGTCCATTGTCACGAACAGAAATCAAAACTTTATTCCCTTCTTTTTTTGTCGTCAACCAAACTGTAGGACTATGTACATAATCGGGGTCTTTGACCCCTCCGCCATCCGGCGGAGGCAGAGGGGCTGCATAAAAAGCATTGGTAATTAAATTCAAAATCACCCTCCCTATATCCTGCGGAATGATATTGATGTTGCCAATGGTTTCATCAAAATCAGTTTTCATGGTGGCGTTGAAAGATTTGTCTTTTGCCCGCAGTCCATGATAAGCCAATCTTAAATATTCATCAGCCAATGCATTAATATCTGTCGATTCTTTTTGCCCGCTGCTGCTGCGGCTATGCTGCAGCATTCCCTTTACAATTCCATCTGCCCGTTTTCCGTGATGATTTATTTTTTCAAGGTTCTGAATCACATCATTCATTATTTCTTTGGCTTCATCGGTGTCACCTTTTTCAATGGCTACTTTCATTTCATCCAGCAACTCTTTACTTACTTCACTAAAATTGTTGACGAAGTTTAACGGATTTTGAATTTCATGGGCAATGCCGGCGGTGAGTTCACCAAGGCTCGCCATCTTTTCTGATTGGATTAATTGTTTTTGAGTGGCCTGCAATTCTCTTAAGGCTTCTTCTGCTTTTTGCTTGGCTTCTTTAATGGCAATTAAATCCTGTTCTGCCTGCAGGGCATGTGCTTCTGCTATTTGTAAATCATTAAAACGGGTATATGCCAATGAAAAAACGGAAATGGCCCTTCGCAGCAAGTCCCAACTTTCTGCCGAAATATCACCCGGCGATACTGCACCCATATAACCACCATTAAACTTTACGAGGTGATAAGTACGTTCCGGTATTTCATCACCATAATATCCCTGTAATACTTTTGATTTTCCTGCGCAATAGTTAATCCATTCTTTTCGGTTATCGCCTTTCATTACAATGGAAGTATGCTCCTTCTTAGCCCGGTAAAACTTCCCCATTTCAGTTCCCACCCAGGTATCATCGAATGTGATGGTCATTTCATCGCGTATTAATTGTTTATTTTCCTCCCTGATGTCTTTAATGGCGTACCAGCATTCAGCTTGCTTTTTTTCTTTATCAACAATATAGATTGAACTTGTTTCCAATTCTTCCACACCCAGCTGTCCCATTTCTTTTCGTAACAACTCCGCTACTTCGGTCAATTCATCGGGTTTCTGCATTGCCAGTGAACGGGAACGGACTTTTTCCATAGCCGCTTCTATCTGTGCTTCCCTTGCCTGTTCTTCTGCCTTTTGCAAATCGAGGAAACGGGTATAAGTGAGATCAAAAACCGAAGCAAATCTTTCTAACAATTCCAGAGATTGGGGCGAACGAGGCTCATTGGCTGCCAGGGCCAGCATCCCTCTGGAAAAAAAAGCCGCATATACTATTCGCCGGTGTTCATCGTCAAGATTTGTTGGAAACATTTCTGATTTGGTGAGCTCATTGCGATACTTATTGTAAGCATTCAATTCATCGCCTTTCATTTCTACAACTAATGTTTTTCGCTGTGCTTTCCAGGCTTTGTAAACCTTACTCATCATAAACGGCTCATGTATGCTGTGCCTGTAAATTTTTTTCAACATTCCTTCCTGAATCGTTGCTGAAATTTCAATTACATTATTTTCTTCGTGTACAACGCCAATGGTTAATTGTTCAACAGGTTCTCCTAATTCCTTCATTTGTTGAAAAAGAAGGAACGAAGTTTCAGGCAATTCATCACTTTTTTGCATTGCCATAGTTCTTGCACGAACTCTTTCCATTGCCAGTTGTATCTGTCCTTCTCTTGCCTGTGCTTCGGCTTTTTGCAGGTCAAGAAACCTTGTATAAGTCTGTTCAAACACTCTTGCAAAACGGCTGATAATATCACACTGCTCTTTGGAAAGTGAAGCAAGACTTACTACCAGAAGGTAACCATAGCGAAAATTAATAACGTTGGAAAAAGTAACCGGTGGAAGGATAGCAAGTAATTGCTCTACCGGCATAGGAAAATTGTCTGCGGTTTCTGCCAGGTATTTATTATGCTCTACATTTACCTGGCCGGTTAATTCAGACAAACTATAAACTTCTTTCTTTTTCCAGCTTTCATACATTGTATTAAATACAGGGCTGCCTGAATGATCCAAATGAAACGGCTCCCATGTAAAACTTCCCCCGGGATTAGCCATATAACAGGTTCCGGTTGTTGTCTTTTCCTCTAATAATGTAAAGCCACAGGTCAGTTTTTCTATCCCAAGTTTTGTCAGCTCCTTATATAGTAATTCAGCTGTTTCATTTAGTTCCCGGCTGTTGTGCATCGCCATGGTCCGGGATCTTACTCTCTCCAGTGCAGATTCTATCTGCGCCTCTCTTGCCTGTGCTTCTGCCTTTTTTAAATCATTGAAACGGGTATAACTTGAATCAAATACTTTTCCGAAGCGGTGAAGGATTTCAAATTTTTCATCCGACAAGGGTTCGGTGGCTACTATTTCCAATGCGCCAAAATGATTAAAGGAAGCGGAGAAAGTTATTTGTTTGTTTGCACTTACCGGTTTTCGCAGCGCATCCGGCAATTCGGGGTATTGTTTGAAAAAAAGTGTTTGAAATTTTTTCTTCTCCGCTCCGGATAAAGAAAAAATCCATTGAGGGTCTTTTGCTTTCCAGGCTGTTATGATAGAATTAAAAAATGGCGGATAGAACGGAACGATTTGTAATGGCCTGGCGGGTTGGTTCATTTCCTCACTGGCTATCCAGAGGGCATTTGATTTATCAGATGGGTTATGAATCCAGATGATACAACTGGCCAGTGAAAAATCCAACTGGTTTAATTCGCGGAACACTGTTGCCACCAATTCTGCCAATTCATCCGAATGCTGCATGGCCATAGCCCTTGCTCTTACCTTTTCCAGTCCGAGCTCTATTCTTGCTTCTTTAGCCTGTGTTTCTGCCAATGCCACATCCATATATCTCCTGTAAGCAAAAGCAAAAACATTCCGGAAACGTTTCAGCAATTCCTGTTTGTCCGGGCTGATGGCAGTGAAAGTGGAAATACCGATGGAACCTGTTCCGATTGAATAGAAATAATAATACAGAGCAGAACTATTTTTTATTCTTTTATCCTCTTTCTCTCCCCGGCCTCTCCTGAACTCCTTCCAGCTTTTTAAGTCTTTGCCTTTGAAAACAGTTTGTGAAAAAGCATCATCTGCCTTTCTTACCTGTTTTAACTGTTTTTTTATTACCGGGTGTATATTATAATATAAGGGTGTAATGCTTTTACCTATTTCATCGGAGTAGTCATAATTCACAAAAGTTTCTTTCTCGTCATTATGAATATTGATCATTGCATTCCTGGTTTCGCTGAAACCTAAATGGCGGAGTTCATTGTACAAAACTTCACAAACATTAGTCAACTCTTCCGGCTTTCTCATTCCAAGTGCCTGTGCCCTTACTTTTTCCAGTGAGGCTTCAATTCTTGCTTCCCTTGCCTGCTCTTCTGCTTTTTCAATATCGAGGTATCGCCGGTAGGCCAACTCAAAAACATTAAGAAACCGTTTGAACAGGTCTTTTTCTTCTTCTGTCAAAGGCTGATAGGTTGAAATACCCAGGGCAACCGGACCAAGAGAATACCAATAATAATTAAGTGAGGATGCCTTGTTCAAATATTTATCAATAAAAACATTAGTGGTTTTCTGGTAAGCCAGCCATTCTTTTACTTTTTTCCCTTTGATATGTGTAATATAAATTTCGCCCTTGCCCTTCAGCATTTTTGAAGCAAAGGCCTTAGCTATTTTATGATTGGTATACAGGGTTTCTGTGATGAATGTTTTTTTATGTTTTGCATAAAATTCATAGTTCATGTAGGCGCCCTTGCTCTCGTAAAAAATAGCCGTCTGTACATTCCGGATTTCCTTTATACCCAGTTTGGCAAGTTGCTGTGAAATGGTTTTACATATCTTCAGCATATCATCCCGCCCTTTCATACCCATAGCAATGCTACGAACTTTATCAAGCGAAGCCTCAATCTTCAACTCACGTTTACTTGCCGATAGCTCTTTTCTAAGGGTATCATTTTTTTTCTTCAGTGATATGGTTTCCTTTGCGGGCATTATTTTATTTCAATATATACGATCGTTACAGTTGTGTTGCCTATGTTCTCCACATAATGCTTACCTATAGTATCCATCCAGGAAGCAGTACCTGTTTTTTCATCAACACCGATGGCTCCGCCGTTCTCCATTTTTACCCTGAGCTTTCCACCGCTTACCACGTAAGAAACTTTGCCGGGATGCGTATGCCAGTCATCTTTTTCACCGGGTTTGAGGCTATATTGAATAACCCTTGCTTTGTCATTTTCCATCAGCACCTTGAATATACCAGATGATACTTTTACCGGGTCAATATCCACCTGTTCGGGTTGTTTTGCAGTTGTTTTTTCTTTATTCCCCGGAGCCAGTTTGTTAATGATCGAATCTTCCTGCTGTGCTTTCATCACTATCACCGAATCCAGTTTATCATTGGGCACCGTGGCAGACAGGATATATTGTTTTACTTTCCATGCATCTCCTTCCTTCACTACCACACCGGAGCCACGGCATATCTTCATCTGTGTGTTCAGCAGTTCATCAAACCAGGCAAGCTGTCCTGTTTTATCAAAATAGATATTTCTTTCCATTGAGGTAAATGCCCAGGCACGTCCCTTGTCAAAATGAGGCTTTGCCCAAACCCTGAACTGGTTTTTATCCCAGCGTTCGGTGGCATCGGTACCAGTGAAGATGGCGTCTTCACTATAAAAATTAAAATAGGTATTGTAATCGGCATTGGCTGCAGCCATATTGAATGAATCCAGCATAGTATTAATCTGTTTCTTTTCAGCAGCGGTATCCCTAACCGGTTCATTTTTTTCAGATGAGGTACAGGCTGTGTACAGCAGCGATAGCAGGGCAATAGCAATTACTGCAGGCTTGAGGGCATGTTTCATGGTTGATTGTTTATGTTGAATAAATGTTCTCAGCTTTTTTTGAACATATCCGCCAGGTGTTTACGTTTTAGCGGCTCTTTATTCTCTATGCAGCAGCGGGTAAAGTATTGGTGATCTTGCAAAAAGGATATTTGTCTTTTATTCCATTCTTCCTTTGTTAAGGAGGGGTTCAGGTGATGCAGTTCTTTAAAAAAATCATCGGCCTTCTTTGCAGCCTCATCTGTTCCCAGGTACTCCAGGTCGGCATCGGCGATGATCTCTTCCAGCTTATTCTTCGGCGACTGCGGAATTTTTGTTGCCATGATCATTCCACAGACCGTTTGGATATCTTTTTCAGCATATCCAAAACCAGGCAGGTATTTTTTTGCCAGAACACAACCTTTTTCTTCGTGGCCGGTATAGGTTTCTGTATAACCTGTATCATGCCATAAAGCCGCAGTATGTAATAATTCAAGTTCTTTTTCCGTGCAGTTCTCTTTTCTCCCTATCTCTACTGCCTTGTCAGCCACATACAAAGTATGCTCATAATTATGATACGAATAAAAGGAGGGGAGTTTGTCTTTCAGCAAGTTTACCACAAACTCCTTCATCGCCTGTTTATTTTGCATGTGGTTTTGCTTTTAAAATAC
Organism: uncultured Ferruginibacter sp.; assembly: GCA_964439615.1. Classification (GTDB taxonomy): domain Bacteria; phylum Bacteroidota; class Bacteroidia; order Chitinophagales; family Chitinophagaceae; genus Ferruginibacter. The sequence continues at coordinate 39,943 of CAYTQB010000026.1, forward strand.
CACCCGAAGCTTCCCTGATGCTTTGTACATACACAAAAGCCTTAGGATCTATCTTCACCAGGTTATCCTGAATCTGTTTTATCTCCAACCTTGTTACAATGGTTACAATGATCTGGCAGTCGGTTTTGATGTCGAAGCTCCCGGGCAGGTAGCCACGTTCGCCTTTATACACCGTAATACCCTTGCCCAGTTCATTTACCAGGAAATTTTTGATCTCTTCTTCCCTGGCCGAAATGATATTCATGGCGGTAAATTCCTCAATGCCATCCACAACATAGTTGGTGGCACGGGTTGCTGTAAAGAATGTGATGACGGAATACATGGCTGTTTCGATGCCAAACTCAATGGCAGCTACGGCAAAAATGATGCAGTTGATGAGCATGATGATCTCGCTGTTGGAAAAGCCAACCTTACGTCTTGTGAACACAGCGATCACTTCGGCGCCATCAATTACACCACCGCCCCGGATAACGAGGCCGATACCGGCGCCCATAAAAATTCCGCCGAAAATAGCGATCAATAACTTTTCATTAGTGATGGCGGGTATATCAATAAAGAGGAGCCCAAAAGACAGAAGGGTCACTGCGATAGTAGTTTGAACCGCAAAGGTTTTGCCGATCTTGCTGTAACCGAAATAAATAAAAATAAGATTGAGTGCAATAACCAGTATACTGATGTTGATGTGGAATATTTCATGTAGTAAAATAGAGATACCTGTTACGCCACCATCCAGGAAGCGGTTGGGTATCATGAAACCCTTCATGGCAAGCACTGCCAGCGAAACACCGGCAACAATGTGCAGCAGGTTTTTAATGCTCCATACATGTTTCCAGTCAACCCGGTCACTTTTATATTTTTTAACCATAGACAATGCCTGGTTTAGGCTACTAATATACCGATAAGTTTTTCATTTTCTGTAGCCAGGCCCATTTATCAGGTATCTGTTTGAAATATTTGAAACGAAATGTCAGACTGAGCCTGTCGAAGTCATTCGGGGCGCTTATACTAAACCGCCTTCGGTTGACAAACTCTTACCTGATAAAGGTTACTTTAGCGATCTTCCCGTTCTTCACTTCATACACTGCTATGGCATTGAGGATATTATTTCCTGCCCGTACATTTTCGTGGTCGATCACTTTATTGCCAAGTATGATCCGTTTTTTGATTTCACAATATAGGTTGGGAGTATTGGCAAAAAAACTTTCATATCGCTTCAGTGCATCCATTCCTTTCCCGATGAGTTTATCTGGAAAATTGTACAATTCAACATCGTCGCTGTAAGTGTCAATAAAGCCTTGATAGTTCCTTGCATTGTATGCATTGAGCTGGCGCTGCACAATGGCTTCGGGTGAATCCCTGAGCAGGCTGTCGGGATGGATCTGTTTTCCCGATTTAAAGATGTATTCAATTTCGTTCAGGTTTTGTAAGGATTCCATCGGTTTTTTTTCAGCAACAGCAGATCGGCCTGCTTTCCCTTTTCAATACTGCCCCATTGTGCTTCTTTGCCAAAACCAATGGCCGGGTTGATGGTGGAAGCCTTGATGATCTCAGGAATACTTAATCCTGCTTTCTGCATGGCCTCCAATTCCTGCAGGAAAGAAGAAGCATGAAAAGTACCGATGTTGCCGGCATCGGTGCCGCTGGCAATGTTTACCCCGGCTTTGTAAAGTTTCAGCAGGTTAACATACTCAAAAGAATCAGTCCTGGACGCTGTTGGGGGGATGCCGTTTTTCCGCATTGATCTTATCCCGGGAGGTAATTCAGTTTCGGGCATGGCTTCGGGATCGGTGAGGGTTCCGTATGCAAAGGCATTGGCCCAGGCAATATCCTGTGGGTGGTTATTCAGCTTTCCGGAAAAAACCTGGTAATAATCGCCCAGTACGATGAGTGTGGGGATATACGTGACTTTTTTCTGCACCAGTATCTTTACAAGATCGTCCGGTATCACTTCATCATCTATGCTGTGCACAAGGATATCGGCACCTGCATCCACAGCCAGTTGCGCTGTTTTAAGTTGCGTGGCATGTACAGTTAGTTTCAACCCGAGGGCATGTGTCATTTCAGCGATGTATTTTACCAAAGGAAAATTCTTCTCTGCTGGTGTAACAGCGCTTGCTATGTACCATATCTTGATGAAGTCGGGCTTGTGCGAAAGCATTTTTTGAAATAAAGAATCCGCTTCCTGCTGGTT
>CAYTQB010000027.1:0-4895 GCA_964439615.1 uncultured Ferruginibacter sp.
TTTATAATAATACCGTTACTTCTTCTCTGTTCTTCCTTACCACCATACACCAATTTTTTTTGAACTGGTTTATTATTTAATGCTGCAAAATATTCAATGCCTTTAAAAAAATCCTGTGATATAGTTTCCCCGGCTTTTAATTCCATAGCCGTCAATTTACCGGCATTGTCCAATATAACATCCACTTCATTGCCTGTCTTATCTCTCCAGTAATATAGGTTATCTGCAACGCCTGCATTAAACCGTTCTTTCAATAATTCACTTACTATCATGTTTTCAAATAGTCCTCCTTTAGCTGCATGATGAGTAATTTGTTTTGTATTGCTTATACCAAGCAGCGAACAGGCAACACCTGTATCATAAAAATAAAGCTTTGGGGTTTTAATAATCCGTTTATTAAAATTGCCATGGTATGGCTTTAATAAATAAATGATGAAACTGCTTTGCAAAACACTTAGCCAGGCAGCAACAGTTTTTTGGTCAATACCACAATCGTTGGAAAGCGAAGTAAGATTAAGAATTTGCCCGGTTCTGCCTGCACATAATTTCAGCAGCTTTTTAAACTGCGATAAGTTGCTGATATTTTTTATTTGTCGTACATCTCTTTCCACATACGTATTGACATACCCGGCAAACCAATCGGCAGCATTTATTTTTTTGGTAATTACTTCGGGGTAACCACCATGTAAAATATGCCAGGTATAATCTGTTTTTTGTTTCTTGCTTTCTTTTAGTTCTTGTAAGGATAGTGGCAGCAATTGCAAATAAGCAATTCTGCCAGCCAATGACTGGGAGATATTTTCCTGTAATAAAAAATTGTTTGACCCGGTAATGATAAACAAACCTTTCTTTTTTGTTTCATCTAATACTTGTTGCAAATAAGAAAATAAATGTGGGGCTCTTTGTATTTCATCCAGTATTGCCCCGTTTTTATATTGGCTTAAAAATCCCCGAGGGTCAGTTTTTGAAAATTCTAATACGTCAGGGTTCTCTAAAGAGACATATGGCTTGTTGGGAAATATTGTTTTGCAAAGAGTGGTTTTGCCGCTTTGCCGTGGACCTACAACTGCCACACTGCGGAAGGATTTAGCCAGTTTTATTAATCTTGTAGCGGCCGTACGATTTATCATGATTTAAAGATAACGAAATTGTGGACAAATCCGGAATCTAATTCCGGATTTGTCCAACTCTATATTAATAAAAAATGTAAAATCTGGAATTGGTTAATTTGCCCGGTATTTCACGGCTTTTCCAATTCCTCAATCGTTTTCTTAGCACTGGCCAGCCGTATCGCTTTATTCTTCTCCACCAGTTTATACGTAGCCCATTTTTCTAATTTATGATGTAACGGAACTAATAAGGCAGCAATACAAACCAATGCCAGTAACATAAGAATTGGATTGTGATGTTGAATCGGTAAAAAAGGAGTGTGAGAAATTTGCCGTTGAAATTCTTGATTTGAAACCACGTAGTCCGTCAGAAAATCTGTAAGTGGTCTTAACGGGGTATTACTCTGATTTATCAAAATAATATTCATTCAGCACCATCCCGGTTATTTTTCCTTCGTGGCTGAACTGAAATGTAATATTGCCTGAATCCGCCCGGAATGTATTGTAATGGGTATGGCTCATTTTTTCTTTTGGGTAAGTATGAAATTGGAAAAATAATTCGCCGTTTTCGTAAATCACTTTCATGGCTCCCAGCCATTTGCTGAAATATATCCCTGCGTATTCGGCCAGTGGTTTTGATGGTGTGGTTCCAGGGATGATGGTATCAGCATTTTTTATATCCCCTGATTTGGTTTTTTGTCCTGACAAAAATTTATCAGACCAGTGTGTCGCCGGCAGGCTCAGCACCAAATCATACAAATCATAACTTACAGCTTCTGCAAAACGGTATGGCTGGCCATTGGTAAGAACAATGATACCCATACTGTCCTGCGGCATAAACGACATATAACTTTTAAAACCCGAAAGACCGCCGCTATGTTGCAGTAACTTGTGCGTTTTGTAATAATTCTGTTCCCATCCCATGCAATAAAATCTTTCTGTCAGCTCCGGATAGCGGGAGGCATGAATATAATTAACAGGCCTGGTTAATTCTTTGAGTATATCAGCAGGAATAAGTTGCTCGCCCCGCCAGTTTCCTCCATTAATAAACAGCTGTATCCATTTTGATAAATCAACTGCTGAAGAACTGATAAATGCGAACGCTTCACAAACACTTAATGAATCTGTAAGATGCTCTGATAAATTTCCCCGTAAATAAGACTTTAAAGAATCACACCATTCATATCCAAAAGCAAAATCCTTACTGCCGGATTTTTCATTATGTGAAAAAAGGGAAGATGTCATGGAAAGCGGTTCAAAGAATTTTTTTCGGATGACATCCCGCCAGGAGCTGTTTGTTTTTATGCCAATGAGATGACCGGCCAGTGCATATGTCATGTTAGCATATAAAAAATCTGTTCGTAATGGCTTCTCCTGCGGCATGACAGAAAGTATTTCATACATCCGCTTTGTATCAATATGATCACCCACCCAGCTCCAGTCATCATCATACAGCCCTGTGCGGTGAGTTAATAAATCTTTCAGCGTAACATTATTGGCAAGTTCAGTATTTACGAATTCCAGTTCCGGTAAATATTTTTTTACCGGTGTATCCCAGTCAAGCAGTTTCTGGTTTACCAATATGCCTGTTGCAGCAGCCGTAAAAGATTTGGTAAGTGATGCAATTTTAAAAACAGTGTTGGGTGTTACAGGAAGTTTATTTTCCACATCTCTATATCCATAATCCTTTGTGTATAACAAATCATTCCCCCTTACAATGGCAATAGCGCAGCCGGGAACATTCCATCTTGTCATTTCGGTTTCAATGTACCTGTCAATAGTCTTTTCATCAATGGCAAACTGTTTCTGTGGAAATGCCTTAATAATAAATAAGGTGAACCATATTAAAAGCCACGATTTCATGTATGAAAACTCTTTATTGATTTTGTTTAAACCATTCAATGATCTGAGGGTATAGGTCAGCCACTGTTTGTCCGGTTTTTCTTTTCTGGTATATCTCAACCAGGAAACGGCTAAACTCCGGGAATTTTTTAAAGCCCCTTCCTTTTTGCATGTAGTCTTCGTTATTCTTAAGCATGGCGGACAGTTCATCTTTTCGGACATAATCCACATAACGAAGGCTCACCAATGCCCAGTTCATATACTCATTAAAACAACTGTAAGAACTGCCATAGCCGCTCTTTGCTTTATCCTCCATCCAGTGAGACAAATCCCTGCAGATACTGTTAACATCTGAGGCGTATTCCGGTTTTTCAGATTCAGGATTAATGAAAGAGTGATTAAATTCTGTGAATACAATATCGCCTGCTGCAAGTAATACTGAAGCATCAGATGAAGCGGACAAAATATTTTTTCTTAGGTAGGGGAAATTTACATGTGCCTGTGCTTCTTTGAAACCATTATTGCTGAAGCCCTGTGCCGATTGATAACCGGAAACCAGCGGAGAGAAAATAACTTTAAAGCAATTGTAATCAGATGAAGGAAAATTATTTCTTAACCAGGAAATCATCCCGGCTATGTTGGCTGTGTCCCGGTAAAAAGCTATTTGTTTTTCATAAACAGGTTTATTGTTGCTGTAGAAAGCCCTGAACTGCGATTTGTCGGCAAACTCCTGCAATTGATTTATATAAGGAAGCAGGTCATTTGCTTTTCCCCACATCCGGTCATAAATTTTGCTTTGAACAATTTTTCCTTTTTTATTGAATTCAAAACAATACGATTCCTGTTTTAATTTGGTGTACAACCAGCCGTTTTTCTCCAACATTAAATTCATTGATGAAACTGCCAGCTCCTTACTGTATAAACCGAACCAGTCCGCTACTGACTGATAATAATCAGTTTCTTTTTTTATCAGCCATTTATTATTCCTGCTATAATCGGTCATTGCCAGTATCACATTAAAAAGTTCGTATACCTCCGGCACCTCCACGGTTGTTTTATTATTATGCAGCCTGATATACTTCCGGGTAAAATTCACCTTCTCCTTTACCCGGCTTCCTTTTATTTGGGTATAGGCAGAATCTTTGCCATTCAGCAGAACAATAAATGAAACAGTCTGACCGGGTTTTGTGATAAAGCTGATGGAATCAATATCTGAAATAAATGTCAGCTTCTGTTTTCTGCCGCTGAAACTGCTTTCATAAATGTCCGGGTTAACCAGGGGCGAAATTCGCCATTCATTTTTTTTCAGAACGTCGCCGTCCCGGATTGAAATCAATTCAGTATTTGATTTGAGTATGAGCAAACCGGTTTGAGCCATACTGAAATTTCCGGAAAAAAAAACAAGACAAAACAGGAAAATATTTTTCATCACGAAAGATTGAGACACAAATCTATTTCATTACAAAAATTAGTTTATCAAATGAGAGTATGATTTGGTTATTTGCTTTAACAGTTGCCCGGTTACTTTTACATCAAATCATTAACAAAAACAGACCGGGATAGTTAGCAAAGCGCAATAATATTTTCTACGTCGGCCCTTATTGCGTGAATACAAAATATGCTACGCTATTACTCAAACTTTTCTTTATCAGATTAACATATTTCAAGCGATTTTTACTTTTTCTTATTTTTTTTCCTTTTTGTCTTTGGCAGTTCAGCAATTAGGTGATTAACTTTTTCTGCAATTTGGTTACGGGCTACTGCGTAATCTTTACTAATTGGTGGAATGCCATCCCATTGTTCAACTGCAATAGAGGAACTATCTTTTGTTGGTAACTTACAATCAAAAGTTATTATTTTATATGCTTCCTTTATCTCCTGGTCTGATACAAGTTTAGGAGTCCAGCCACTAATGTCAAAACTGTCTTTAATCAGCCCTTTTGC
>CAYTQB010000027.1:4995-41105 GCA_964439615.1 uncultured Ferruginibacter sp.
CAAGTTTAGGAGTCCAGCCACTAATGTCAAAACTGTCTTTAATCAGCCCTTTTGCGGTGCCTGGTGTTAATGTGGTATCGGGATCAGTCCCTCTGAAAACGGCTGTATAGCCCAGCCTTTTTTCTTTTGCCAATTTGTTGAAATAAGCTGCTGCTATTGTACTTCTTGCAGCGCCGTGTTCGCAAACGAACAAAATTACCTGGTTACTATTACTTTTTTTCCCTGGATTATTTTGTCCGACTGCAAAAAAAGCAAATACAAAAACGAAGTTACTTGCCAAAAGTAGTTTACTGAACATATAGTGATTGGTTTTAAAAATGATGAATAAGGTTTTACGGCTACCCAAAGATGGCGATTGGGTGTACTTTACATTTTTTTTAAATGGGGTTATTTTTTTTATACCGTTTCATATTTACAATTTTTCCTTTCGGAAAAAAACAAATGGGTGTTTCGATATTATCATAATTAACAATAACCGTGTAGGGTTTATTTTTTGACCAGCTATTACTCCATCTGTTTGAGTTTTTTCTTCCAATATAGAGCATGCCATTCCTTAAGCCAGCCTGATATGCAGGCCCGTCAGGATATACGCCCTGTATTAATTTCTCCTTCTATGATTTATCATTATAATAGCCGGTATCAAATAATTCAATTTCCCTGTATGCAAAAATATATCCCGGAAACGCATCTTCGTATAATTATATGCTGATTCCATGGAAGAATATTACTTCAGGAGAATGCTATCTGCCCTGTTATAACTTTTGTTTTTCCTTTGCAAGATTAGTATATGAATTCTTTATCTCTGAAAGTCGTCTGTCAATTTCAGTCTTTGACAACCACCTGTTCTGTGTCATTACTCCTGCAATTTCTCTTGTGTTTGCAATATCTTCCAATGGATTCTTATCAAGCAGTAACAAGTTTGCTAATTTACCAGGCTCAATCGTACCGGTGCTGTCAAGCTCATTTAAGAATTCATGCGCATTTGTCGTTGAAATTTTAAGAGCTTCAAAAGGACGCAGCCCCGCTGACACCAGTTCCTGCAGTTCCTGGTGCAATGCAAATGCCGGTATGGTTGATGGAACCAAAGCATCAGTGCCGGATAATAATTTGCCTCCTTTTTTGTGCAACTCATAAACAAACGGTTTTTGAAACTGGTTATATCCATTGATCAGATCAAGCCTGTGTTTTTCCGGAATAGGTTTATATATGTTCTGGTACACAAACTTCCATATTCCGGATGCCATTGGATGTAAATATTCAGTGCCCGGTTTTGAAAATTCTGTTGCTGAGTCTTTCAGCATGGCATTCAGGTTATAGTTTAATACCAGGGAAGAGGTTACCCATACTTTGTTTTTTGCAAGAAGACCGGCATAATAACTGACTTGTTCTGCATTATACTCCTTTGCAAACTTCATGATCTCTTCCGCATGTGCTATCATTTTCTGACCTGAGGAAATAACATGCTCAACAGAGGTGGCAAAAGGTACATGGCCATCCACCGGCATGTTCAGTTTCCTGGCAGTTGCAATAATTGTGTCATAGCATTCTTTATCAAGAAAAGAATACACTTTGACCCGGTTATAGCCCTGCTGATGCATCTCTATGATTGCTTTTTTTGCTTCATCCGCATTATTAATCCATACGCCCAGGGGCGGTGGCCAGGCTTTGCCGGCACCATCAATCATCCGGGATAAAATAAGCCGCGGCCCGATCATCTGATTGTTTTTGATTTTCTCTCTTAACGAAATGTGTTCTGGAAATGCAAACAGGACATCTATCGTGGTTATCCCATTGGCCACATATAAAAAGAGAATATCGTTAAAATCCAATTCCTTTCCGGTAAACTTTTCCGCATCGGATGGAAACATCATGTTCCATGCATCGCCTTCCAGGTGTACATGCATATCGGAGAGGGAGGGAATAAGGAATTTATCTGTTGCATTTATCACCTTCGCCCCTTTTGGTGTTTTTACCGACGGGGATGGTCCTATTTGAATAATCTTTCCGTCTTTAACTATTACGCTGTAATCCCGCAAAACAGTTTCCTTATTCATCGGGATAACATTGGCATGTGTAAATATAAATGTGTTGTTTTTTTGTGCATAGGTAGCTGTATGTGAAAGAACAATCATTGAAATAGCGGGGAGAATAATTTTTAGTGTCTTTTTCATTATGATGTGAATTAAATATTTATATTTCATTCAAATGCCGTGGCTGATATTTTATTCTGCTGCAATTGTCAACAGCTTTTCATTTCTTACTTTCCGGATATCCAGTTCAACAGCGGGGTCATATACAACTTTTATAAACCCGGTTGATTTCAGGTCAAAGTAACTGGTGCCTTTTACATACACTGTCATGGCGCCTGATTGTAACTGGCCCCGTGAATAAGCGGAAGCTCCATCGTTCAGTTCAATAGACTTGATATGCTTAACGGGAACATAAACAGTAATGCTTCCCTGCTTACAGCAGTCAGCCTTTTTTATAAAAAGGACTCCGTCCCTTACGGTTATTTGCGCTTCCTTTTTTCCTTTTACCAGTAACTCACCCGGATCAGCTTCCGTAAGAACCAGTTTAATATTTTCTCCTGCAACAATTTTTTCATAAGCAGCAGGCACTTTGATGGTTTTATCCTGTGCATGGAGCAGGTACACAAAAAATACCGCAAGTAGCAATAACATAATTTTTTTCATGGCTTTTTAGTTTAAAATGAATAGATGTTGATTAAAGAACTTTAATCCTGTACCGGAATAAAGAGTAATAAGGCTGCCATTACAGGACAGCCTTTTACCATAATCCAAACTGTTCCATTAGTGCGTCTTCATAAATTTAATACTGCTGCTGCCCTTATCTGCCAACAACTGCACCACATAAATTCCCGCATTCAGCCTGCTGATATCAACTGTAATACTAATCTGGTTTTTCACTTTTTGTTCAATCACTTTTTTACCGGCCATATCAAAAACACTGACAACAAACTCTTTTTGCCTGTTATCATTCACCAGCAGTTTTAGCTGATCCTTTACCGGGTTTTCCAGCAGCCTGAAACCATCATTGTTTTTGATATTAATATTCACAACAACTGAATACACAAACCGCCCGTCTGCATCCACCTGTTTTAACCTGTAATAATATTTGCCTGCAAAAACTGTATTGTCGGTATATGAATAATCCCTGCGTACTGTACTGCTGCCTGCTGCATTTACCGAACCAATTTTTTCATAGCGGATCCCATCCGTGCTTCTTTCCACCTCAAACCTGAGACTGTTGAACTCCTGTGCAGTGCTCCACTGCAGCATTGCTTTCTTATTTATTTCTTTTACAGTAAAATCAATAAATGTTACGGGTAATGAACCTGTGATAACAGTGCCTCTTGCCGGGCTAATGGTAAGGTATAATTTACTTACACCCCCAAAGTCATTGTATTCAAATACTGCAAGATGGTAAGTAATACCTGTAGTAAGACCGGTAACAGTTGCATTATTACCCGTATTGCTGAACACTGTATAGTTTCCGCTTCCCAATTGTGTGCCTGAGCCAAAAACAGAATTGGCTGTGTATGTTGTATTATCAACCGGGCTTGCATCAACGGGAGACCCTGCTTTCATCAAAACAATTCTCTTGTGGCCGCTTCCGTTTGTCCACCCTAAAATGGCGCTTGTGTTGTTTACATTATTTACCACCACACCGGATGCCTGTAGCTGGGGCACACCTGAGAAACTGGTTCTTGCAGGGTTATTGGTTTGATATCGCTTCAGCGTTACTCCAAAATCATTGTATTCAAAAACGGCAATATGATAGGTATTTGCGAGATTCAGCCCGGTAATGGTATCTGTGTTTGCAGTACCATTATACACGACATAATTGCCTGAACCGATCTGTGCACCGGATGCAAACACGGTATCGGCAGCATAAGTTATATTATCTGCAGGAACCGCATCAACCGGCGCATTTTCTTTCATTAGCACAATTCGTTTATGCCCGTTACCATTGGCCCAGTTAATACCTGCAGAGGCAAACGTAACTGCATTGGCTGCTGCATTGCCGGCCTGCACCTGCGGTGCATTTAATGTAACGATTGCCCTTGATGGGTTAATGGTAAGATAGAGAACAGTTGTTCCGCCAAAATCATTGTATTCAAAAACAGCGACATGATAAGTGTTGGTCAGGTTGAGGTTGGTAACAGTTACATTATTCCCGGTACCATTGAATACGGTATAATTTCCAGAACCTAATTGTGTGCCAGAGCCGAAAAATGTATTGGCTGTATAGCTGGAGCCGTCAGCAGGGTTTGCATCCACAGCTCCATTGGCTTTCATCAAAACAATTCGTTTATGCCCGCTTCCATTAGCCCAACTGATGGTTGCTGCCGATGAATTAATAGCATTTGCTACTGATCCTGTTGCCTGTGCTTGGGGAGCGCCTACGGTAGTTGCATTGCCTGTTGCAGGTGTGGTTTTAAGATATACCGGCGCACTGTTTCCGTTAAACTCAAATATGGCAAAATGATAAGTAGTATTTGGCTGAAGGCCGAAAATATTAACAGAGGAAGTGTTCCCGGTAAATACCGCAAAATTATTTGGTGTCACTTGTCCTGCATAAGGAAAATTACTTGAAGAAAAATAAGCAGTAAGGTCGGTTGGTATAGCCGTTACCGGGCTTCCCGCTCTTGCAATAACCAGCCGATTGGCGCCGTTGCCGTTGGTCCAGTTCAGTGTCATAGATGTATTGGTAATGCTTGTAAACAGCAGATTGGTTGTTTGCACCGTAGGCGCTGACACTGTTGATGCATTGGCTGCAGCGAAACTGGTAGTGAGATAACCAATATTGCTTCCCGTTCCGTCGTATTCGAAGATGGCGAAATGATATTGTGTGCCAATTGCCAGGTTGGTGGTGGTAACATAATTTGAAGCGTTATTTGCAATCACAAACTGCCCGGGGCTAATTTCAGTTCCTGAACCAAATACACTGTTGGCCGGATAATTTACTCCGTCAACCGGAACAGCGGTTACCGGGCTACCGGCCCTTGCTACTACTATCCTGTTAGTTCCATTACCGGTTGACCAGTTGAATTGAATACTGTTGCCTTCAATATATGAGAATACAATATTACCTGAAGGAATCGTTGGTCTTGCCCCGGTGGTTGTATTGTTTAGTGCCGGAGAAACAGTGTTATACACCGGCCCGTTTTGACCGTTATATTCAAACGATGCAAAATGATAAGTGGTGTTTGGTTGCAGACCGGTTAAAGTAAAGCTGCTCTGACTGCCTGAGAGCACTACATAATTACCTGAACCTATTTGAGTTCCTCCCCCAAAAGTTGATGAAGGAAAATAGGTGCTAAAGTTTGCCGGTGCTGCATTCACGGGACTTCCGGCTTTTACCAGCACAATCCTGTTTTGACCGTTACCGGGTGCAAGGTTTACCTGCATGGCATTACCAACAATATTACTGGTGGTAATAGATGCCGTCTGCACGGTTGGTGCCGCCAGTGTCGTTCTGTTTCCCGTTAGAAAACTGGATGTGAGGTAGGAAGTGGATGTACCGCTTCCATTGTATTCAAAAACGGCAAAGTGATAAGTAGTGCCCGGCGTCAGGCTCGTTAGACCGAGATTGGCGCCGGTGCCATTAAATACTACATACTCCCCTGGTACAATCACAGATCCTGTACCAAAAACATTGCTGGCAGTATATGTGGTTCCATCAACAGGTAAAGCAGTTACCGGGCCTCCTGCTTTTGCAATCATAATTCTTCCGGTACCATTGCCGGCGGCCCATCCCATATTAATACTGTTTCCTTCAGTATTATTAAAATTCATATTGCTTGAAGGAATGGTAGGTGTATTAGGTGTGGTTGCATTGACTACAGCAGGAGAAGCTGTTAAATATACAGGGGCGCTGTTACCGTTGAACTCAAAAATGGCAAAGTGATAAGTAGTACCAAAACTCAGGCCGGTAATAGTGGTGCTGGTACCGTTGCTGGCATATACAACATAATTACCCGTACCTATTTGTGTGCCATTACCAAAAGTCTGAGAGGGAAAATAAGCGGTATAGTTTACCGGGGCAGCATTAACAGGGCTGCCCTGCCGGGCTAATATTATCCGGCTGCTCCCGTTACCATTGGTCCAGTTCAGTGTTATTGAATTATTCGTCACAGTACCCACAGCTAGATTATTGGTTTGCACGGTGGGCTGTATAGCAGAACTCCTGTTACCCGCCAGGAATGAACTGGTTAAATAAGCAATCCCTGCTCCTGTGCCATCATACTCAAATACTGCATAATGGTAAACGGTGCTATGCTGAAGATTTGATACAGGGACAAAATTTTGTGTTCCGTTTAAAACTACATATTCACCCGGCGCTATCTGCTGGCCACTGCCAAAAACGGAATTGGCTGTATAATTGGTTCCATCAACAGGCACTGCAGTTACCGGGCTTCCGGCTTTTGCAATTACAATTCTTTTGGAGCCATTGCCATTCGTCCATGCAAGTTGCATACTGTTGCCCTCCACATTTGAGAATATCATGTTACTGGAAGGCACCGAAGGCCGTACTGCTGTTGTTTGATTGATCACCGGAGGTGAAACGGTTAAGTAAACAGGGCCTGTACTACCGTTATATTCAAAACCGGCAAAATGATAAGTATTGTTTGGTTGCAGACCGGTAACGGTTAAAGAGGTAGCACCAATTCCGACAACATAATTTCCGGAACCAATCTGGCTGCCGTTGCCAAACTGTGAGCTGGAATAATAGGTGGAGAGCTCAACGGGGTTAGCATCAACCGGGCTTCCGGCTTTCGCAAGTATAATCCTGGATGAGCCGCTGCCGTTTGTCCAGTTCAGCTGCATGGAATTGCCTGTTACGTTGCTCACCACAAGATTGCTCATCTGCGTGGCTGGCGCAGATACTGTGGCCCGGTTTCCTGCAAGAAAAGCAGCGGTAAGATATTCAGTTGAAAAACCGGTGCCGTTAAATTCAAAAATGGCTATATGATAAGTGCTGTTCGGTATCAGGCCGACGAGACCAAAACTGCTTCCGCTTCCTTTATATACAACAAATTGGCCGGCACTGATTTCATTGCCCAGCCCAAATGTATTACTGGCAATATAATCTGTTCCGTTTACCGGCATTGCAGTTACCGGGCTGCCGAGCCTTGCGATGACCAGCCTGCTGGCGCCGTTTCCGTTTGTCCAGCTGAAAGTGATGCTGTTGCCTTCAACATTACTTGAAATTAAATTGGTGGATGGTGTGGTGGGAGTGGTTGCGTTGCTGCTGAGTAATGAAGTAAGTGAAATAATGAAGGTAAAAATTATTTTCATGGCTATGCTTTTTTGAAAAGCAAATATGAAAAGCACGGACAGAAAATTCAACCACATGATTGTGTGAAAGAACTTGGCATCAAACAGGGCAAATACTAAAAGATGTGATTTTGATGTGATGACCTTAACCTTGCTGAAAAGGAATAACGATATCCTGATCTTACCAGTATGTAAGAATTTATTATAAGCTGCGCATATATTTTTCCCATCCGGCTAATAATTCTCCTTCGGTTGTATTAAGTGAAGAAAGTATTTCTGATTTTTTATTGTAAGGCAACAGTTCTTTTAGTTTGGTCCTTCCAAATTTGTAATCAATATACATAACCACAGACCCTGAAAGCCCGTACTTTAATTTACCTGTCCAGAATTTATCCAGGCCATCCGGTATTTTATTGGCTGTAATCGCTTTCTTTATTTCTGAAATTCTGGATGAATCACATTGCCCCGATACATAAGTAGCCAGGCCTTCCGCAAACCAGTCTATGCCTTCTGTATTGCTGAAATCAGGGCTTGCGTTTTGCTGTCCGTGAAAAACATGAATCAGCTCATGAGTAATTAATTTCTGTGTTTTGTCTTTTTCACTGTAAATATGTTCACAGGCTTCTTTGCCCCACATGGTGGGTGAAAGTAAATCCAGCCTGGCAGCAACGCCGCTGGCCACCATCCAGCATTCTGATTTAAAATCCGGCATCTTCCAGTCCTTTTGCCAGGTACTGTCCAGTGAACGCCTGCCAGGATGAATATATACTTCAAACTTTTTATTGAAGGAGTTACTGAAAAAATTCTTTACTTCTTTTATCCCGTTTTCAGTAAACCGGGTATATTCTTTTTTGAGTTTTCTGTCCCCGGCGGTATATACAAGATTAAATGATTTGTGTTTTTCAGTAATCCATAAATTATCAAAATTCTGAAAGGAGAAAAACAGGCAGCCGGATAATACCAGCGACAGGACAGGTTTGTTGTATTTCATATCATATTTTTTTGGCCTGTAAAACAGGAATTAAAAATTATTTTCGTATCAGCAGCAGATAAACTTCATTTTCTTTGGAGTTTTATTTGCTTAGCCTGTAATAAGGCAATTCCAAAACCGGGCGAAACCCAAGTCGAAGAGCTAATTTGTATGAGCCAATATTTTCTTTTCTGCAGGCCCATACCGGTTCGTAATTATTTTCTATGCAATAGTCAATTAATGCAGAGCAAACAACCTCAGCAAACCCCATGCCCCGGAATGCAGGAGTCGTCTCGATGCCAATCTCAAACTTTTCTTCAAACCAGCATGATGAAAAAGCCATTGATGCTAATTGATTTTTATAAAACAAACTGTAACCAAACCCATGTTCCAGAAAATCATCTTCGCTATCCCAAAAATAAAGCGGCACCACGCTACCGCCCATATCCCTGAACATTTGCCTGTCTGTTATTACAATTTGGATGTCAGTATTAGTAACTGACTTACGGTTTGCCAGGTATTTTTCTTTACTGAATTTGAAATTCACTCTTGTATTCAGTTCAATGATTCCTTTTTCGGGTTTTGATATGTTATCAGCTGACTTAATCAGGTAACCATTAAATAATTCTGACAGAACATTATCCCAGCTGTTTGGAAAAGCCTGCATCCACTCATACCGGTTACGGCTCCCTGTTTTGTTCAAGGCATAATCTTTAAAACTATGATTGAATGAGGGATTATTGCTATTTCCAAAAAGCAGCGTCATGCCATAGGGATGGATAACATAAAATGTTTGGGGGTTGTTTTTATCATCAACATACACTTCACCGGTTACCTTTTGTTCAATTACTGCACGGGCAAAAAGATTGTTTATCGTTACCTGTTGCAACGGCAGGGTTAGTTTTTTGTAATTATTTTTTTCTAAAATTTTCATAACAATAAATAAACTTTCCGGACCACCTGGTAGTGTAAAGCTACTCCTGTTTACTATTAAAGGAAGTCACATAAATATGTGAAAAAAAAAGCCTGTTACAGCAAACTGCAACAGGCGGGTACTAAACGAGCCAGAACTTAAACGATATTATCCCTGAAGGCTTTTGCCACAGCTTCGCTTTTGGAATTTACATGGAGTTTTTCATAAATCTTTTTAATATGGCTTCGTACCGTATCAATAGCAATAAACATTTCACCGGCAATCATTTTATAACTGTAGCCATTAACCAGGAACTGTAATACCTGTTTTTCACGGTCGCTTAAATGATAATCTTCACCGGCCGCCGGCATTTGAATTTCTGAAAACATTTTCAGCACCTGTGTGGCAATGCTCGCCGTCATCGGCGCGCCGCCGGAAGCGGCTTCGCCGATATATTCCAGCAGTTTTGCCGGAGGCGTTTTCTTCAGCACATAACCATTGGCGCCTGCTTTCAAAGATTCAAATACGTTTTTGTTATCATCAAACACAGTGAGCATTAAAACTTTTACCTCATGATTTTTCTCACGGATTAATTTTAAACCCTCAATGCCGTTCACCCCGGGCATATCAATATCCATCAGAATCACGTCCGGTTTCCAGGCTTCCACCTCATCCACCACATTGGAGCAGTTTTTATACGCCGCCAGCACTTCATACCCGTCAGAACCATTGATAAGCATGGAAAGCCCCTCTCTCAGCTGGGGATTGTCTTCGTATAACAGAACTTTAATCATGCTATCGTTTTACAAATTAATCCATAAGGCCCATCACAAACAATCACATAAAGATGTGTTTATTGTACCGGAATATTCACCGTCACACCCGTTCCTTCACCCGGTTTTGACTGCACGGTTGTTCTTCCCTTCAGCGCTTCCGCCCTTTTCTGCATATTGGAAAGCCCGTTTCCGTTGTCGACTTTGTTTACATCAAAGCCAACGCCGTTGTCAGTTACCGTAAGCAGCAATCTTTTCTGATGAAGTGAAATATGAACAGCACATTTACTGCAATGCGAATACTTGGCTGCATTATTCACCGCCTCTTTAAAGATGAGAAAGAAATCCCGGCGGGCTTCCATATTCAGCTTAATGTCATTTACTTTTTCATCCACTTTAAACTCCAGTTCTATATCCCTTGCTTCTAAAATACTGGTGGCAAACTCCCGCATTCTCGCTGTTATTTTTTTCATACTGTCATTATCCGGCCGGATGCTCCATACAATATCGTCCATCGCTTCCATCATGCGCTGGCTGTTGTCGCTTATCTTGCTGATGTATTCACCGGTTTTCCTTGGGTCTTCCGCCATTTTTGTTTTAGCCATTGAGCTCAGGATATTGATAGTGCTCAGCGTACTGCCCATATCATCATGCAGGTCACGTGCAATGCGGTTGCGGATGAGTTCCCGTTCATTTCTGCGGCGAATACGCAGCAGGTATATATAATAAGCTACACTGGCAATAATCCCCAATGCCAGTATTATAAACCACCACTGCATGTAAAATGGCCGGGCAATGCGAATAGTAAATGATGTTATGGTTTTACTTTCAATGCCATCCGGCGAAACGGATTTTACTTTAAAAGTATAGTTGCCGCCGGGCAAATAAGTATAAACTGCCACCTGGTTTGAAGAGGCTATCCAGTCTTTATCAACGCCATCAAGTTTGTAATAATAAGAGGCCCGGTTGCTCATAATATTGCCCAATGAGGCAAAATGAATGACAAAAGAGTTTTGTGAATTTTTCAGCCGGATATTATTTCCTTTTTGAAACAGGCTGTCAACTGAGAGGCTCTTGTCAAAAACCCTGAAATCAGTGATGCGTACATCTGAAGGAATGCCGGTATCATTTATTTGTGAAGGGTTAAACAACACCATGCCTCTTGTATTGCCAAATGCCGCCATACCATTTTTGAACCCGGCCACAGCGCCAAATTGAAAATCCTGCTCGGTAATGCCATCAGCGGTGCCAAAATTTTTTATCCTTTTATTATAGATATTTATTCTTGAAATACCATCTACCGAACTGAACCAGATATTATTCTTCTCATCTTTAATCATGCTTACAATCCCTTCGGCAGGCAATCCTTCTTCTTCAGTTATGTGCGAAAATGTTTTTCTTTTTATGTCAAATATATCCAGTCCTTTTCCTGTTGCCAGCACCAGTGTATCAGCATTCAGCCGTAATATATACTTTACATTTTCTGAACTGATGGACGTGGGATTTTTTACATGGGGTAAAAACTGCTCTGTCACCTCATCGCTGTTGCAGTCTATATGCAGTAGTCCTCCTGAAACTGAAGCAGCCCATATATCATCGTCATTTCCGGGCAACAGATGAAGCACCCAGTCAAGCCGGTATTTTTCTTTTGATAGCGGAACAATTTGTTTGAAACGGTTGGTTGCCCTTACCCATTTTACAATAATATTATTTTGTGTGCCAAACCAGATATTCCCATTTTTATCTTCAGCAATACTGCGTATGGTTTTGTTTTCAAATTCCGGAGGAAACAAAAAGTTTACATTGCGACCGGAGGGGTCAATTTGCATAATATGGGCATGCTGGCAGCCAATCCAGATAATGCCTTTACTGTCCTGCAGGCCGCACCAGGCCAGTTTAAAATTACCATCTTTTATTTTTTCCGGTGTGTAGTTATAGAGGGATGAAACAGGTTTAAAATCTTTATCAAAAAAACTTAGGCCGGTACCACCCCAGTGCATGGCAATGATATGCCCGTCGCTGGTTTCAATAAAACTGTTAATGTTTGCATCTGATATATCGGGTGCATTGTGTTCAAATGCCGGTGTAACAGTGGAGAAGTATTGCATTTGAGGATTAAAATAATATAAACCGAGATTGGAAGCCAGCCAGATATTCCCCTCAGCATCCTGTGTTATATAAGTTATATCATTATAGTCTATTCCATACAATGAATTTCTTTTTGGGGGCACATTTACAAACTTTTTCGTTTTCTCATCGTACAGGGCAAGCGTAATCCCATAGGCCCATGTAGTTCCCGCAGCATCAGTAAGCCAGCCCCATGCCCGAGGCATATTGCTGCCAATCTTGATCAGCTCATCTTTTTTTATATCATACCGGTAATGAACAAAACCGTTGGGCGGTTCCCAGGTTTGCAGCCATAAGATATTATTATGGTCTTTGTAAAAAGCAAGTGGATTGCCTGAAAAAACGGGATTGGAAAGCAGCTGCAATTTGAAAGGATTGTTCTGGTACGAATAATAGCTTCTCTTTTTTACATCATAAATAACAATACCGGTAGTGGTAGAAAGCCAATAATATTCGTTTACAGTATCTTCAAAGAGATGATGAATTTCGCCGGAAAATGCCGGCCATACAGACGTATATTTTCTGAAAATATTATTTATCGTATCCAGCACATGCATATCATAACCGGCTGTACGCATCCAGATAACAGCTTTACTATCCATGTAAAACGAGACAGCACGGATTGATTCATTTTTTATTTCAGACGGAACTTGTATAAAGCGACGGCCGAGAGGTTCATACAGGCAAGGCTTTTCACCACTGATGACCCATAACCGGTTTTTTTTATCCACCAGCAGGCTGGTTACTTTATTATCCGGGAGGGAATTAGAGTCAGCCGGATGATGCCGGAAGTTTATCATGCTGTGACCATCGTATCGTTGCAAGCCATAGTCGGATGCAATCCAGTAATAACCTTGCTGGTCTTTTACAATTGAATTGATTTTAGAACTGGCCAGGCCAAGCTCTTTGCCGATTTTGGTAAACACAAATTCCTTCTGCTGTGCATGAAGGATGCTGTGGTAGAAAATGAACAGTATCGGCAACAATTTTTTCATGACCGGGCTGCTAATAACTCTTCAAAACTACAAAACAGGTTTTGGAAATACACTTGTTACCGGTAAAACCACATAAATGTGCTATATACGCTATGATAAACAGGCTATTTGAAAGCAGGCCAGAAAAAAGGGTATTTGAAGAAAAACTTCAGCTTGTAGTGGGGAGCGTATGTTCACACTTCATAAGCGAAGATTTGTAAGTTCCGGTGTAGATACCTGAAGTTATTTCAGGGTTACCAGTTGGCGATACTCAAAATCGGGTTTATTGTTAACCCGGCTCATGCAGCGTAAAAGAGTGTTAAAAAATTTACTTAGGACATATATTTAAATAGATGTTTGCTCAGTGTAGTTTTATGGTTTTGCCGGGGACCGGTAATACACGAGGCACAGAACTGTGTAAGAGATTATTTGGCTTCGCTCAGTATCTGATGGCCTATCATATAATTCCACTTTTCTTAATTTTTGCAAATGCCGGTTATCGCTTACTTCAACAGGTTATATTTCTTCAGCACCTCCATTACTGATTTATGAGGTAACGCATAGGCCTTATTGCCATTGATCCCTTCCATGGTTTCCGCAGCCACCATGGCATTGGTGATGGCTTCTTCGGTTGCCTGCACCGTTGCATTGAAGAAAGGATTTATCCAGTCATTAACGAGGGCATCCAGCTTTGTAAAACCTTCCCGCTTAAAAGCGGACGGATTGGCGGTGGAGAAAGCAATGAAGATATCGCCGGAACCATTCTCTCCACGGCCACCCATTTTTCCTACGCCGATGGGAACCCTTGCGGCAATGCGTTTTAACTGGTGCGGTAATAAAGGTGCATCGGTTGCCACCACCACGATGATAGAACCATCACCGGGATGATAAGATGGAGGTGCTTTGAATTCATAATTCATCGTATCCTTTAATTCTCTTCCCACGGGCACACCGGCAATAGAAAAATTATTTTTGGCTCCGAAGTTGGATTGTACCAGCACGCCAACTGTGTAGCTTGAGTCTTTGATCTTTATAACCCTGGAAGCCGTTCCGGTTCCGCCTTTAAAACCCAAACACATCATACCCGTTCCCCCACCCACATTTCCTTCTTTTATAAAACCGCTCTTTGCACTATCCAATGCTTCGAATGCATTGCTCTCTTTTACATGAAAGCCATAGATGTCATTTAAAAACCCGTCGTATGTTTCTGCAACAACAGGGTAGGTGTACCAGAAGTCTTCTTTATACCATCCTGTTTTTACATACCACTTCAGCACCGCATCTCTTACTACCCCAACACTGTTTGTGTTTGTTATCATGATGGGGCCTTCCAGGAATCCTGATTCAGTGATCCAGGTGGTACCGGTCATTTCACCATTGCCATTCAGCGAATACCAGTTGGCATAAACAGGATTGTTATTTCTGCCTCTCGGTAAAATAGCGGTAACACCGGTTCTTACCGGTCCATTGCCCCTCACATTTTTTCCGCTGCCGGAAATGATGGTGCTGTAACCTACTTCCACACCCGGCACATCGGTAATGGCATTGAATTTACCGGTGGTACCGTCAAAAGGAATTCCAATATCCCTTGCACGGGGTTTTTGAGCGAAAATTGAAAACTGAAACAGCAAGAAAAAAGAGCATAAAAGTAATTTCATGTTGATGAGTTTATTTGAGGTGGTATTCTTTTTTTAATAACAGCATCAGTTTTTCAGCATTGTTTAATGCTATGGTAAACCTTTCAACCAGTCTTTTAATATTAAAAGACCTCACCTGGCAAAAACTTGCATATTGTATAAAATCTTCTTTTTTTCTGGATAATAACGGAGGAGATGTTTGTTTAAACGAATCTACTTTGCTGCTGCTAAGAGTAAGGCTCATTATTTCATCCATGTACCATGAATCAAATATCTGGTTCCTTGCTTTAAGCACTTCATTTAGTGTAGTTAACTGCGCATCACCGCTGTTATTGATATCTCTTGTTACCTGGTCGTATGCAGCGATAGCATACACCACATTTTGCTTCTTAAAATAACGAAGGCCGCCTGAATTTACTAATTGTTGTAAGGTAGCGTTCTGAAGTGACTGGGCTATGTTTCTTGTACCAAACCTTCCATAATAATACCAGGTGCCGGATGAAATATCGTCAATGGCCTTTGTATGTACCAGATACCGGAAACTATCAACTTTCGGTATAACAAAATTAGTTTCCCGTATCAAACCATTCAATATAGCCGTATCGGCTTTCAGGTCTTCGTATAATGTTTTGGAATATTGCTTCTCCCTGTCTTTTTCAATTTTATGCTCCAACTGATATTCTGCATAAAATCCGCAGAACACAGCGAGGAACAACATGAGAAACTCCCAGAAATAGTGGGTCCATTTTTTTCTTGGGGTATGGGTGTGGGCATGTACTTCCATTGGTTATTTGTTTGAGGTATTTATATTAAAAATTCTTCTATGTTATCATGATTAATAAAGCTGAAACTATGTTTCGGATAATTAGATGAAAAAGTTTTACTTAGCCGGGGCCTTTTTTTTTCACTCCACTTTATTTCAAAAGTATCAAGCAGGTTGTTTTTTTGTATCACCAAATCCACTTCCTGCTGGTCATGCGAACGCCAGAAGAAAAACTTTCCAAACTGTTTTTTGTATTCGTTTTGCTTATACATTTCGCTGATTACAAAATTTTCCCACAGGGCGCCTTTATCGTTCCGGTTTTCAATCAGTGAAAAATTTCCGGTCAGGGAATTGATGATGCCATTATCAGTAAAATATACTTTTCGCCCTTTCTTTAACTCCTTGTTAAGGTTGGTGGCAAAAGCAGGCAGCCGGAAAATAATATAGCATTGTTCCAGCAACTGAATATATTTTTCTACTGTTTCATTATTTATCTGCAGTTGTTTGCTTAGCTGGTTATAGTTTATTTCGCTACCCAGGTTTGCGGCCAGCATCTTCAATAAATGAAAAAGCTTTTCCGGTTTTTTTAGCCCCTGGTACATCAGTATGTCTTTATAAAGAAAACTGTCTGATAAAAGTTTAAGCCGTTCCTTTTCTTCACCCAAATGGGTAATTACTTCGGGATAGTATCCGTACACCAGCCTGTGTGGTATCATTCTTTTTTCTTCAATCAAACCATGATGGTTCACCATTTCAGAAAAACTAAGCGGAAATAAATGAAACTCCCATTTACGGCCGGTGAGCGGTTCGTTGGTTTTATTTTTTATTTCAAAAGCAGAAGAGCCGGTGGCAATAACCTGTACCTCTTTTAATGTATCAGTAATGAGTTTTATCTTTTTTCCAATATCAGTTACCTGCTGCGCTTCATCAATGATGATGATTTTATTTTTTCCAAAATAGCTTTTCAGCCGGGTGGAGGTGGCGTTTTCTATCAGTGCTTTTATATCCGGTTCATCCGCATTTAGCCACAAGCTATCGGTGCGGCCATCGGTAATCATATGCAGCAGGGTGCTTTTACCGGTTTGCCTGCCGCCCAGCAGAATGATGGCTTTTTGTTTATGCAGCTTTGCTTTTAAATCCTTTTCAAGATGCCGGAGAATCATAATATTTTATGTTATAACCGTAAATATAACGATATATTTTATGTTTAAATATAAAATAGTACCGAAAAACTATAAAGGGGCGCAAAACTGCGGTGATGTACTTCCATAAATTATTCTTTAATCAAACCTGTATTCCTTTTTTATCATTTCAATAAGCCCCTTTGCAAGGTTTTGAAGGGCAATAGCATTACGGACATAAAATTTCATGGTACTTGAATAATAGTGATAGTTTAGCGATACGGTGTTTATGTCTTTTGCATCGGTTGAAAGCAGGGATGGCTTTACCAAAGGTTTACTGATATTTGTTCGCTGACCACCTGTAGCAGCACCAGCTACAATTTTTATTTTTACCATCATTTGGTGAAAAACATAGCTGTCAAACAACAGGGTATTCCCCTTGTGAATTTCATCCAGCTTCAGGCGCAGCAGTTCTATTTGATTGGCAAGCCACTGAATAGATGCGTAATAAGTGCCGATACTATCCAGCAAGTTTTTATTCCTTATATACCTGAGCAACCCCGCAACCTTCAGCTGGTCAAACGACTTTGAGTTGGTATAGTAATACCCAACATTGGCGGTTACAGTCCGTGCGGCAAAATAAATCTCCGTGGTGTTTGTAATATCTGAGTGCAACAATTCCACCAGCGAATCAGCCATCTGTGCACTATGACTATTGCGGGTTGCTACCGAATCAAAAAGACTGATATCTGACTGAAGGTCGGATAACATGGAGTTCAACTGTGTCTTCATTTCTTTTTTATGAAGAATTTTCTCCCGGGTGTTCTCGGCATAAAATCCTAATGAAACAGCAAGGAACAACATGAGGAACTCCCAGAAATAAGATTTCCAGTTTTTCCTGCCATGAGTGGAGTGGGTGTGGTGGTGTACTTCCATGCTTTCGTTTAAATCGTTTAAAGGTTTAACGTTTAAGGGTTGTTCCGGTTCAGTATTTTTATTTTCTTCCATTGTTTAATTTTTCATTTGCCGGTATATATAAGCACAGGCAAAACCAATTATTAAATAGATGAGGAATTTTATTATCCTGCTTTTAATTACTGATCTGTTTTTTTCATTTTCTTCCATAAAAATTATTTAATCAAAATGATATTTATTCTTAAAATAATTGATAAGGGCAGCGGCTTTCAGGTTTAATTTTTTTAAAGATTCCAGGTGGCTGTTGGAAGCAAAAGCATATTCGTGAAGCATTACAAAAAAATGATTGATCTTCTCAGGATCATTGGTGATGAAAACGGGGATAGTTGGGTCTGCCTTTTTTAACATCAGCCTTTTGTAATTTAAAATAGGATATAACAATTCCCGTATCCGGTACTGTCTTTCCTGGAAACCGGTTGTTTCAAACTTAATAAATAATCTCACTTGCTTATCATAATCAAGGATACTGTCTGCATCTGCCTGCCTAAGCAAACGAAGGCCACCGGCATTCTTTAATTGCAGCAGTGTCTGGTCAGCATTCACAAAGTCGGGAAAGCGAGAGCAATTTCTTATTAACTCAACAATGCAGGGATTGAAACTCTTTATATGCCCCGACAAGGAATCAAAACATTCGTCTTTTTGTGAAAAAGTTTTCTTTTTATTTTCATATATCCCAACGAGTCTTGCAAACTCAGCAGTGTCCGTTTTCAGGTCAATGTAAAATGAACGTATATATTGCATGCCTCTATCTCTTTCTATTTTATGCTCTAACTGATATTCCGCCAAAAAACCGCAGAATACTGCAAGGAACAACATAAAAAACTCCCAGAAATAAGTTTTCCAGTTTTTTCCTGTCCCGCCATGGGCGGGGTTTCCATGACCGGAGTGGGTGTGGTGATGAACTTCCATATCAGGGTTTAAAGGTTTAAGATCTGCCTTCACTGAACCTACCTGTCCGGCAGGCAGGGTTTCGGCAGATAAATTTAAAGTTTCAGGTTGTCCGGCTTCAATAACAGGTTCAGCAGGAGAGCTGGTCTCGCCCTTTGCCAATTGGTCATTGCCAGTTACCAATTGGCGTTCTATATTTTCTTCATCACTCATTTATTTCTTAAAATAATTGTATAAGAAGGCGGCTGTAAACCCAACGATCATGTAAATGATAAGCCTGATAATACGTTGCTTCATATTATTTTCTCCACTTGTTTTAATTGACGGAACCTGTTTTCCTGAACGGCTGCCATTTATTATAAGTAGCGCTTCGCCAGATCCATTCCACCGGACCGAAGTTAAAATATCTTAGCCAGATGGTGCTGCAGATAATTTGCAGTATAAAAATACCAATGCCAAATAATGTATAATACACCGGGCCAACCTGGCCAAAATATCCAAGCCCCGCAGGTAGAAATACAAAATTGCCAATAAGCGACTGCATCATATAATTACTGAATGCCATTTTTCCTACTGGTGCCACTAATGACATCAGTTTGTTTCCAGCAGTTGTTTTAAAAGCCAGCATAAATAAACCCACATAGGCCAGCGCCAGGGGTACCACACCAATTGCATATGCTATTGTCTGGTACATTCCTTTTTGCTTTAATTGAAAATAATCACCCATGGCTGTGGATATATACTCTGCCAGAAAATAATTGGCCGGTAATCCAAGTACAAACCCGCCTATAATAATTCCGATCACCCATTTCCTGTGCTGGGTAATGTTTTTATAAAAATCAGACCGGCCGATAACATAGCCAATTAAAAACATGCCCAATACTTTGGGTATACGGCTTACAAAAAGCAAATAGCTATAGCGGAAAAAAATACCCGATACATTCATTTTAAAAATTTGCCACCAGCCGGCTTTTTTTACAATGGCCAGGTATTCTTCTTCACTTTTAATATCAGCAAATTCGGGGTTCAGTTTTATGTCGGCCCATATACCCGCCTGCCGCAGTTTCTCCGAAGGAAAATTTAAATCCGGAATCATCATTTTTAATCCATATAATAATATGGGTGAAAGGATCAGGATACCCCCGGTAATCAGCAATGCTTTATTCGAAAACCTATATAGCGGCAAAAATATAAAAGCTACCAGTGCATAGAAAAAAACAATATCACCCGGCCAGATGAGTAAATGAATAAAGCCGAGCAACAACATAAACAAAAGCCTTCTTTTGATGGTTGGTAATGCATTCATACCCGAAGCCATTCCCCTTTTTATTTGCAGGGCAATGCCCCAACCGAATAATAAACTGAAGATGGAATAAAATTTTCCTTCGATAAACATATGATGCAGGAAACTCATTTTCGGGTCCCAGTCCAATAGCAAAAAGGGCCCGGTATGTTTAGCATTTTCATTGTACCAGGAGAAGCCTGTTCCGAGGTTGGCAATAAAAATACCCAGGATGGCAAAGCCCCTGAGTACATCCATAAAAATTTCTCTTTCATTGGTTTGAACCGGATCAAGTGATGGCATATACCTCAATCGTTTAAAGATTATTTAAATGAATTGTATCCTGTGTACAGAAGAACAGGTTAAACTTTCAGTATTACATGGGGTGGGGAAAGGGAAACTGTTTTATGGCTGAGTTATCATTAAAGAAAAGAATTTTAGGGCAGACTGCAAAGCAAAACTCTAATTACCGGTACGATAACTAAGAAGGGCAAGGGATTTAAGTCATGAAGATTGTTGAACCAGCACCAGTTGTTTATCAATGTTCTTTATGCCCGATATATTTTTTCCATTTCTCAATCACAGCTTTCATATCATCGGGTAGCTCAGTTTCAAAATGAACAGGCTTTTGCGTGGCAGGATGAAGGAAACCCAGTTCCTTTGCATGCAGTGCCTGGCGTGGACAAAGGGCAAAGCAATTATCTACAAATTGTTTGTATTTGGTAAACACCGTTCCTTTTACGATCCTGTCGCCTCCATAGAAATCATCATTGAAAAGCGGGTGGCCTATCAGTTGCATGTGAACCCTTATCTGGTGTGTGCGTCCTGTCTCCAGCCTGCATTCTATCAGGGTAACATAATTAAACCGTTCAAGCACCTTGTAATGGGTAATTGCATCCTTGCCGTGGTCACCATCCGGATAGGCAGTAAATAATTTCCTGAATCGTTGGTGACGGCCTACATGTGCAATAACAGTCCCTTCATCTTTTTCCATATCGCCCCAAACCAGTGCAATATACCTGCGGTGCACAGTATGGTTAAAGAATTGTTTGGCGAGGTGATTCATTGCTTTTTGTTCTTTGGCCATTACCAATAAACCACTGGTATTTTTATCTATACGATGCACCAGGCCAAAACGGGTCAGTTCATTTTCATCCAGGTTTGGGTTCTGCTGCTTTAGGTGCCAGGCAACAGCATTCACCAAAGTACCATTGGGGTTGCCACTGCCGGGATGAACCACCATGCCGGCGGGTTTATTGATGATCAACAAAGAATCATCTTCATATACAATGTTGAGTGGGATATTTTCCGGAACGATATCAGTGCCTTCGGGAGAACGGTTATCAAAGACAACGATCCTGTCGTTGGGCTTTACCTTATAATTATTTTTTACAGGCTTTTCATTAACCAGCACCATTTCATTATCAATGGCCTGCTGAACTTTGTTACGGGTAGCGCCTTCTATGCGGCTCATCAGGAACTTATCAATACGAAGAGGCTCCTGGCCTTTATCAATGGTAAGTACCAGCTTTTCGTAAAGCTCTTCAGAGTCACTTATTTCTATTTCTTCTTCAGACATATCGGCGATTTGTCATTGGCCATTAGACATTGGTCGGTATATGTAATCAGTAACCTCTTTTTGTTGAAAGATTCCCCGGAATGACTAATGACCAATGTCTAACCTTTCTTTCGTTTATCTTTGCAAATTAAAACATTGCAGTGGATAAGCAGACGGTGATATTTAAAGACCTTGGCATTATGGAGTATAAAACCGCTTGGGATTACCAGGAAGCGCTGCTGCAGGAGAATGTGAGGATAAAATCGGCAATCAGGGAGCAAGAGACAATTGGCAATGAGCAATGGACAATGGGCAATAAGCAAGATAAAACAGGCAATAAACCTCAAACTTTAAACTACTTCCTGCTCTGTGAACATCCACCGGTATATACATTAGGTAAAAGCGGTAAGAAAGAGAATGTATTGATGAGCGATGAAGAGCTGGCTAAAAACAATATCGCCTTTTTTAATACCAACCGGGGAGGAGATATTACTTTTCACGGGCTGCAACAAATAGTAGGCTATCCCATACTTGACTTGGAGCATTATGGAACCGATATTGGCAAATACTTAAGAAACCTGGAAGAGGTGATCATCTTAACCATTGGGGAGTATGGCATAAAAGGAGTGAGGAGCAAGGGTGAAACGGGTGTTTGGATCGATGCTGATATTCCCGGCCGTGAAAGAAAGATCTGTGCCATTGGTGTACGTTGCAGCCGCTGGATAACGATGCATGGATTTGCACTGAACGTAAATACCAACCTGGGTTATTTCAATCATATCATTCCCTGCGGAATAGAGAACAAGCAGGTAACATCCATTCAAAAGGAACTGGGTTATGCAGTTGATTATGCTGAAGCCAAAGAAAAAATAAAGAAAAATTTTGAACAGGTATTTGCATCTGTATTAAGCCCATCTACTCAAATGGCTTAATTGTTCAACCTGCCCTATTTGGCAATAAAGAATTTATTGCGTTCAATCATCTTGCCGTTCTCATATAGTTCAAAGTGAAACCACCCGGCCCGTAAAAAATTCATTTTTTCAACGATCAGGTATTCTTCTTTGATGCGGTTCAATTCAAAGAGGGGGTTATTATTTTCGGCAAAAAACTTAACCGTATACTTTCTGCTTTCAAAGTGTGGAAGGTTGATGACAACATTATTGTCTTTTGCAGTATATATGCGCCGGCTTGGGTAAGAAATTGCATTTTCATCTGTGGTAACTGCAACTGTATCGTCGGGTTTAGATTTAGACGGCTTTTTTCCCTTACTGTTTTTTGCAACAGGCTCCTTTGATTTTTTAGTGTTTTTTGGTGCAGGCAGGATTTCTGCCTTTTCAACCGGTTTGATAATGGGTTCTTTTTTTGATTCTTTCGGAGGCTCAGCAGCAAGCTCTTCTTTTTTTATCGGCACAACGGTAAGTTCCTGCGTTATCATGGGTTGGGGTTGCGAAATTTCCTTTACGGGCCTTAGCGGGTCACTGAAAATATAATTGCCGGCGTCGAATGAAATGAAAAGCCGGTAATACATTTTGTTATAGGGAGGGGCCTCATCTACAAACCCGTTCTCACTGTTTTGGGGATTAAGTACAGAGCCGATAGTGGTATAATTTTTTGCGCTGTCAAACGAACGCTGGATGTTGATCGTTTTTACCTCAATGGGGTATTGGTTTTTCCAACTTACAATTATCTTGCCGTTATAGTTTTTTACAGTTATGCCCGGAAGTATCTCCTGTGCAAAGAGGGCGCCGGATGAAGTGGTAATTCCTAAAAGCAGTAAAAAGAAAAACTTGCGCATAAGCGGTAAACGAAAATAAAGCTGTTATGTTTTGTGTAACAAATATACTGGCTGCAAAACGATCAAAACAATAATGTATGTAAAGGTAAAGATTTATTTCCCTGCAATCCACCTGTGTGCAGGCATAAAATGTTGCTACCCGGCGGAAAATAGCCATCCTTGATACGATCAATAATGCCAAAAAACATTTTTGCCGTGTACACAAAATCCAGCGGCAAATGATATTGCTGCCAGCATTTGTTCATGAACTGTATCAATGCTCCTGTTTTTTTTGCATAGCCGCCAAAATGATAATCGGTTAACAACTGCAGGTTTTTATGAGGCTCGTTTTTGTCCGTGAGATATTTTATTCTTTCTTCCATATCCGTCATGCCTTTTAAAACAGGTAAACCAACTATTGTTTGTGAAGGTGCTGCAGCCTTTACCAAGCCTGCAAGGGTAGTGCCTGTGCCTGTTGCCGTACAGATATGAGAGTAATCCCTGCACCAGGGTATGTCCATAATAAGCGCAGCACCATTTGCACCTGATTGGTGATAACCTCCTTCAGGAACGATGATACAATCACCGAATTCATTTAGCAACGAACTCGTAAATGCGCCACTTTCTTTTTCTGCAAATTGCTGCCGGGTGATAAATTTTAACTGCATACCGTCATTCATACATTGCTGCAGGGTAGGGGAAAGATGAGCAGGCTGCTCACCTCTTACAATACCGATGCTTTTTAATTGTAAAGCCTTGCAGGCAAATGCAGTTGCTGCCAGGTGGTTAGAATAGGCTCCGCCAAAACTGAGTAATGTTTTGTGCGATGAACGTGCTGCTTCTTCTAAAAAATAATGAAGCTTGAATAATTTATTACCCGATACAACGTGATGTATCTTATCCAGCCGTAACACAGACAACCTGACTTGTTTTTGTAAAAACAAGTCATCGTTCAGCGTTTCAATCACGGCATTTGAAATATCAAAAAGCATTTTGCTTATTTATATTATTTTCGCACTGCAAAAATCAGGAATTACTTTAACCTTTTTAATTTTTTGTACATGCAACCCACCCTTTTGATATTAGCCGCAGGAATGGCCAGCCGTTATGGAAGTATGAAACAAACGCAGGGATTTGGCCCTTCGGGAGAAACGATAATGGACTATTCTATTTACGATTCCATCAGGGCTGGCTTTGGAAAAGTGGTGTTCATTATCCGTAAAGATTTTGCAGAAAGCTTTAAAGCACAGTTTGAACCTAAGTTGAAAGGGAAGATAAAAACAGAATACGTGTACCAGGAGATGGATTCTTACCTGGGAGAATTAAGGGCCCCGGCAGACAGGACAAAACCATGGGGAACAGCCCACGCTGTACTCTGTGCCAAAGAAATAATACACGAACCGTTTGCGGTGATCAATGCCGATGATTTTTATGGAAGGGATGCTTTTGCAAAAGCAGCTGATTTTCTGAATCATCGTTGTACAGAAAAGCGATATGCCATCATCGGGTATGAGTTAGCTAAAACATTAAGCGATCACGGTACGGTAAGCCGTGGGGTTTGCGAAGTGGATGCACAGCATAATTTAGTGGGCATTAAAGAAAGAACAAAAATATACCGGGAGGGTAATGAGATTGTTTACGAAGATGAAGCGGGGAAGCATACAGTGCCTTTCAATTCCAGCGTATCTATGAATTTCTGGTGTTTCCACTCGTCGTTATTTACACCAACAGAACAATTGTTCCTTCAGTTTGTAAAAGAAAATCATTCAAATATCAAGGCCGAATTTTTTATTCCCATCATTGCCGAGGATTTTATTGAGAACCGTGACGGCCATATTCATGTTATTCAAACTTCGGCAAAATGGTTTGGGGTAACTTATAAAGAAGATGCCCCTTCGGTAAAAGCAAGTGTAGGTAAATTGGTGGCCGATGGAGAATATCCTTCTTCACTTTGGGCATAAAAAAAACTGTTGAGCAATCAACAGTTCATATAATTTTTATAGGGTTTTTATCAGTTGCCCACCACCATAAATACAAACTCTTCCATCTTTTTAACCTGCTGCACCCTGTCCAATCCTTTTAATCCTGTATTATTAGGTAGTTTAATAGTAGTTGTATCGCCTTCTTTTTTCAGTGAATCCAGGAGCTTAAAAATGTTTCTTGATTTTGCTGCAAAAACAACACCGTCGGCAGTTGAGTTTTTTGAAGTGATGATACCAATGATCTCGCCGTTTTTATTAAGTAGTGGCCCGCCACTGTTACCCGGGTTTACCGAAACGGAAACCTGGTAAGCTGTAGAATCGCCTTCATTGCCAGATTTGGCGCTTAAGTAGCCTTCGCCATACACAATTTCGTTACGGGGATAGCCCAGGGTAAATATCTGCTCACCAAGATCAGCATTGCTTCTCTTGATAGAGTAGGGCAGGTTCGTCATTGTTCTGAAAGCTGTATCGTTGATCTTTAATACAGCCAGGTCGGTCTTAGTATCTGTATAAACAGCAACAGCAGTAAAATATTCTCCTTTATTGTTTTCCACGTAAATGTTTTTCATGCGGTTAACCACGTGGGCATTGGTTATTATATATCCCTTGCCATCTATCAAAAATCCGGTAGCTCTGAAATCGGGTTTGGGTGTTTCCCTGATTATTTTATCTGCTTTAAGGGAGTCTTTGATCTTACTTACTTCCATTTCCGTTTTTTTCACTTTACCTATCAGGTCGGTAACAGCGCTATTGCCAACTTTGTTATTATAGGTAATGATCAATCCTGTTGTAACTAATGATACAACTACTGCAATGGAAGCAGCTACAGCAATGTTGCGCCTGTATTTTTTCCAGAGATAAATAACCTTTGCTTTTCCTTTTAACTGTGAACGGGTGATAAGACCTTCTTCGGTCAGTTTATTTTCAACCTCGTATAAAGAATGTTTGAATGCTTTGATATTGGATTGCTTCTTGAGTTCATGTAATAAAAAGGTCTGCTCCACCACCATCTGGTCAACAACTGGGTTATTTTTACGGATATCCTCAAAGAAAGTCTTCTCACTGGCATTCATTTCTCCTTTCAGGTACCGCTCTACAGTTTCTATGAGTAATAATTCATCCATCTATTGTCCGTTTTTATATTGTGCAAAAAATAATTTTTTCAATCTCAGCAGGCACTTGTATTTCTGTGTTTTTGCATTATCGGCATTGGTATATCCAAAATCGGTTGCTATTTCCTGCATATTCTTCTTTTGTATATAATATGCGTCCAGCAGGCTTTTACAGGGCTCCCCGATCTTGCTCATTGCCGTTTCCATCAGTACGAGGTCGGTATTGTACTTTTCGTGCATTTCAAGGTCCTCTTCCACAGCTATCGTTTCTTCCACATTTTCAACCAGGCTGCCGTAACGTTGTAGTTGCTGGAGCCTTTTTAGCCAGAGCCGCCTGCAGACCGAGTACATGTAGGTCTTTAACTGGCAATTCAGCTCAAAACTGCCCGAAACCGCCTTTTCAAACAACACTATCATCGCTTCCTGGAAGATATCCCTTGCTTCGTCGCCATTACCACTATTATTGAGTATAAAGGCTTGAACCATAGGGTAGTTTTCACGGTAAATGGCTTCTATAACTTGCCGGTCATTAGCTGCCAAACCCTCCAGTAACTGTTTTTCCTGCTCTAAAGTGCTCACCTGGTAAATATTAATACGGTTATTACTTATTGGTAACCCAAAGCAACGAAAAAAAAAATTAAAAAATGTTGGGTTACCTTTTCCCGATCCGGGTATAAATGTCAAATTATAATTTTAAACATTAAACAAATCAAAAAATGAAAAAAGTAATCTTAGCGTTAGCAATCGTTTCTGTAGCTTTTGCTGCTTGTAACAACGAAGAAAAGAAAGCTGAAACTCCAGCAGTTGATTCACCAAAAGTTGAAACTCCTGCTCCAGCTCCTGCTCCAGTTGCTGATACAACTAAAGCTCCAGTTGCTGATACTACTAAGAAGTAATCAAACCCGGTTAACCGGTTGCTTGTAGCCATAACCGGACTATAAGATCTTAAAGGCAAGCAATCATTAATGCCCCTCTTTTTTTAAGAGGGGTGTTTTTTTGTGGTTATATCGACGCCATTCCTTATTTTTGTTTTGTCAGTGAACAAGAACAAAATAAATACCTGGTTTTATTATTACGGCTGCTGCAGCCGGGGGTCGGTATTTTTTTGTTAAAAAGCATACGCAAACACATTAACATAAAATCATCCCCCGATAAAATCGGGGGATTTTAATTTATATGACAGTAACTGTAATTGGAACGGGATTAATCGGCTGCTCCATGGCAAACCGCCTGAAAGAAACGGGCTTTGCACAAAAAATAATCGGGGCCGACATCAGCATAAGAAACATAAAGACGGCGCTTGAGCTGGGTTGGATAGATGAAGCGATGGCAATAGATAAAGCAATTCCTGGAAGCGATTTGATCATCATTGCTATACCGGTTGATGTTACA
The DNA here is from genome assembly GCA_964439615.1 of uncultured Ferruginibacter sp. Taxonomy (GTDB): domain Bacteria; phylum Bacteroidota; class Bacteroidia; order Chitinophagales; family Chitinophagaceae; genus Ferruginibacter. The sequence continues at coordinate 32,538 of CAYTQB010000027.1, forward strand.
CTCCAGCTATTACCAGGCATTTTAGATAAACTGGATAGACAAGTGCTGATTGATGTGGGTTCAACAAAGAGACTCATCTGTCAATCGGTTTCAGATAATAAACACAGGGGCAGGTTTGTGGCCACACACCCTATGTGGGGAACTGAAAAAGATGGCCCTGAATCTGTGGTAAAAGATGCGTTCAAAGGCAGGGTAGCTGTTATTTGCGAAAAAGAAAAAACGGATGCCGATGCTTTGCAAATGGTGGAAACACTTTACAGCAAGATAGGGATGCAATTGGTATATATGGATGCCGATGTGCATGATATTCATGCTGCCTATGTAAGCCATATATCGCATATTGCTTCTTATGCCTTGTCACTTACCGTATTGGAAAAAGAAAAAGAAGAGGATGCTATTTTTGAACTGGCCAGTGGTGGTTTCGAAAGTACGGTACGCCTTGCAAAGAGCAATCCGGCCATGTGGGTGCCTATCTTTAAACAGAACAAGGAAAATATACTGGATGTTTTAAATGAACATATCAGCCAGTTAAGAAAGATCAAGAGTTGCCTGGAAAAGGAGAACTTTGAGTATCTGAAAGAACTGATAGAAAATGCAAATACAATAAAAAGGATCTTGAAATAAGCCCCCTAAATCCCCGAGGGGGGCTTTGTGAGACTTCAAAATATAGAGAATGATTTTCAGGGAAGCACAGGTAACCGATATAGAGCAAATACAGGTCGTAAGGAATTCTGTAAGAGAGAACATGTTATCCGATCCTGCACTTGTACCCGATAAGGATGTGGAAGAATATATGACGAACAGGGGCAAAGGATGGGTTTGTGAGATAGATGGTATTATTGTAGGCTTTGCTATTGCCGACCTCATAGAAAATAATATCTGGGCACTTTTTATACATCCGGATTTTGAGGCTAAGGGTATTGGCAAAAAACTCCACCAGATAATGATGGATTGGTATTTTGTACAAACGAGGGAGAAAGTATGGTTAGGCACGGCACCAAACAGCCGGGCTGAAAAATTTTACCACATGCAGGGCTGGATAGAGGCTGGTACATGTGGAAAAGGAGAGATAAAATTTGAGATGGATCATAAAACATGGTCATGCGCCAACGACTGACCAATAAATAAAACTAATTTTACAATGCAACCAGAAGTACAAACAATGAAAGGATCCTTGCAGGCAAAATGGAATAAACGGCCACTTATCATCAGTGGTCCATGCAGTGCAGAAACTGAAGCGCAGGTGCTGGCAACCGCATCACAGCTGGCAAAGACGGGTAAAATAGACCTGTTGCGTGCCGGCATCTGGAAACCACGTACCAAGCCCGGCATGTTTGAAGGAAACGGTGTTGCAGGATTACCATGGCTATTGCAGGCAAAAAAGATCACAGGCCTGCCAACAACAGTTGAGGTGGCTACAGCAAAACATGTGGAGCAGGCATTACAGTTTGAAGTTGATATGCTATGGATTGGGGCAAGAACAACGGTAAATCCCTTTAGCGTGCAGGAAGTAGCGGAAGCATTAAGAGGTGTTGACATACCTGTTCTTATAAAAAATCCTATTCATCCCGACCTTGAATTGTGGAGTGGCGGTATTGAACGCCTGCAGCAGGTCGGATTGAAAAAAGTTGGTATGATACACCGTGGTTTCTCATCTTACGGGAATACGGAATTCCGCAATGCACCCATGTGGCATTTACCCATTGAAATGAAGCGCAGGTTCCCGGGCATGCCATTGATCTGCGACCCGTCACATATTTGCGGTAACCGAAGTATGTTGCAGTCTGTTGCACAAAAAAGCATTGACCTTGATTTTGACGGACTGATGATTGAAAGCCATATTGATCCGGATAATGCCTGGAGCGACGCTAAACAACAAATAACTCCGGAAAGATTACTGGAGATACTTAATACACTTGTCTGGCGCCATGAAAGCACAACCGAACAGAATTTTATTACTGCATTAACTACCTTAAGGGAACAGATAAACCAGGCAGATGATGAATTGCTGACATTACTGGGGCAAAGAATGAAACTTTCTGACAAGATAGGGCAGTACAAAAAAGAAAACAATATCACCATTCTGCAAACCAACCGCTGGAATGATATTTTGGAAAGAGCTTATCAAAAAGGAGAAGCATTGGGCTTGACCAAAGAATTCATTACTAAGTATTTTGATGCAGTGCACCTGGAAAGTATCCATCACCAGAACAAAATAATGAACTCATAGACCACTTATCCAAAACCTGATCATGCAAAAAACTGAATATACATTTTCAAAAAAAACAGTGGTCTGTTATTTTGATACTGATCTTTCTTTTATAGATCAGTTGGTTGGGAATTCAGGTATCATCATTACGGATGAAAATGTTTACCGGCAACATGCAGAAAAATTATCGAAATACCCCGTTATACAATTTGCAGCCGGTGAAGGGCACAAGAACCAGCAAACGGTTGATGCCATCATACAGCAGTTGATACAATTGGGCGCCAATAAAAATACTTTCCTGGTTGGTGTTGGTGGCGGCGTGGTAACAGATATTACCGGTTATGTGGCCGCCGTGTATATGAGGGGTGTGAAGTTTGGACTGGTGCCGACCTCCGTTTTGGCAATGGTGGATGCTGCTATTGGAGGTAAGAACGGGATTGATGTGGGAATGTACAAAAATATGGTGGGCACTATCCTTCAGCCCGAATTCATTTTTTACGATTATTCTTTTTTGCAAACACTTCCGGTTAAAGAATGGATAAATGGTTTTGCAGAAATAATAAAACATGCCTGTATTAAAGATGCCCTTTTATTTGCTGTGCTCGAAAAATATTCTTTGCACGAATACCAGGCAGATAAAACTTTAATTGCAGAACTCGTTGAAAAGAATGTAGAGATAAAATCGCAAATAGTTACCCGTGATGAATTTGAAACAGGAGAAAGAAAGCTTCTGAATTTTGGTCATACTATTGGGCACGCTATCGAAAACCTACACCAGATACCTCACGGCCATGCTGTGAGTATTGGAATGGTAGCAGCCTGTAATTTATCTGAACAGGTAAACAACCTTCACTTCAATGATGCCAGCCGCATAGTGAAGTTGCTTTCTAAATATCATTTACCGGTAGATATAGAGACCGATCATGAAAAAGTATTCGAAGTGTTGAAGATGGATAAAAAAAGAAAAGACGACGGTATACAGTTTATTCTTTTAAAGAAGATCGGGCAGGCAGAAATAGTTTACATCACCCTTACCGGTTTGAAAAAACATTTTAAAGAGATCCTCTAGTGGTTGTTACTATTCATCCATCCCATATTTCCGGAATGTTGCAGGCTCCTGCATCTAAAAGCAGTATGCAAAGGGCTTTTGCACTTGCTTTATTGCACGATGGAGAAACTACAATCATTAATCCGGGAAAAAGTAATGATGACCTTGCAGCGTTGGATATTATTCAAAAATTGGGAGCAACTGTAGAAATTAAAAATGAAAAATTAAGAATTAAAAATGAACAGACAGGTCTTGTTATTGAAGAAATCAACTGTGGCGAAAGCGGGTTGGGCATAAGAATGTTTACACCCATTGCTGCGTTGTCTTCAAAAGAAATTATTATTACCGGCGAAGGAAGTTTAGTAAAGCGGCCCATGCATTTTTTTGATGAGATATTTCCACAGTTAGGTATTTCAGTCCGGTCAAATAACGGCTATTTGCCCATAAAGATCAAAGGCCCCCTGCAACCAAAGGACATTATAATAGATGGTTCTTTAAGCTCACAGTTTTTAACCGGACTTTTAATGGCTTATGGAAAGGCTGCGACAAAACCAGTTACTATAACTGTACAGAATTTAAAAAGCAAGCCGTACATTGATCTCACTTTGCAGATGATGAAACAGTTTGACTATAACCTCACAAATCATAACTATGAACAGTTTGTGATCCAACCCCAAACCCCAAACTCAAAACCTCAAACAATTATTGTAGAAGGCGATTGGAGCGGCGCAGCATTTTTACTGGTGGCAGGGGCTATTGCCGGGCCAATTACCATAAAAGGATTAAACGTGTTTTCAACACAGGGTGATAAGGCGATATTGAAAGCGCTGGTGGATTGTGGTTGCAATATTTCCATTGAAGAAAAACAGGTTTCGATCAATTCTCTGTTGGGTAATGAGGGTAAAGCATTTCATTTTAATGCAACAGATTGCCCCGACCTGTTTCCACCCCTTGTTGCATTGGCGGCATATTGTAGTGGCGTATCGGTAATTGAAGGTGTAAGTCGTTTATCGCATAAAGAAAGTGACCGCTCTCTTAGCTTGCAGGAAGAATTTAAAAAGATGGGAGTGGAAATAAAATTACAGGATGACCTGATGATGATAACGGGAGGACCTGGATTGAACGGGGCAACAGTACATTCGCATCATGATCACCGGATCGCTATGGCATGTGCTGTTGCAGCATTAAAAGCAAATGGGCAAACAATCATTGAAGATGCCGAAGCTGCCAATAAATCTTACCCCGGTTTTTATGATGATTTGAAATTGCTCGGCGCAAGTGTATCTTTACCAATAAACTAATTAACCAATTAACAAATAAACATCTCTTTTGAATTCATTCGGTCGCATATTCCGTGTACATATTTTTGGCGAATCGCATGGCGAATGTGTCGGACTTACCATTGACGGCTGCCCAGCAGGTTTACCTTTATCTGTAGATGACTTTATTGCAGATATTGAAAGAAGAAAGCCCGGGGCATTAGGAACAACTCCACGTAAAGAAGATGATATCCCTCAAATAAAGACCGGTCTGTTCAATGGAAAAACCACCGGAGCTCCAATTACTGTCATTTTTGAAAATAAAGATACCCGCAGTTCGGATTATGAAAAGCTACGTGCTGTGCCAAGACCGGGTCATGCTGATTTTGTTGCATCAAAGAAATTTGGGGGGAATGAAGATTACAGGGGCAGTGGCCATTTTAGCGGAAGGCTTACTGTTTGCCTGGTTGCTGCAGGTGTGATAGCAAAACGCCTCCTCCTGACCTCCACCAAAGGAGGAGGAATAATTGTGCAATCTTATATTAGTGAAATTGGCGGTGAAAAAGATCTTGACAAAGGATTGCAAAAAGCATTCGATGCAAAGGATTCTGTAGGGGGAATAGTTGAATGCAAAGTTTCAGGATTGCCTGTAGGGCTTGGTGAACCTTTTTTTGATTCTGCGGAATCATTGATAGGCCATGCCGTATTTGCCATACCTGCGGTAAGAGGAGTTGAATTTGGAACCGGCTTTGCAGCCGCTAAAATGTTCGGCAGCGATCACAACGACCCTATTGAGGACAAAACAGGAAAGACATTTACTAATCATGCCGGCGGAATAGTTGGCGGATTGACCAATGGAAATGAACTGTTATTCCGCATTGCTGTAAAACCTACATCATCTACACCTAAAGAACAGCAGACATTGAATACCGAAACGGACAATGTAGAAGCGTTTTCAGTAAAAGGCCGCCACGATCTTTGTATTGCACTTCGTGTGCCGGTTGTGCTGGAAGCAGTAACGGCAATTGTGCTGGCCGACCTGATGCTGCTGGAACAAAAGATTCCCCGTATTATTTCTTAATCAAGCAAACGCCGGTGATAATTGATCTGTCCTAAATGATAGGAGAGATGTGCAGTAAGGTGTACAAGCATAAAATCTGTTTTATCAATCCTGTTGAATACGGGGATCGGAAAATCTTTTTGCAGGTCTTCTTCCGGCAAATGCTGCAATGATTCTTTTACTATAAGAATGCAGTTATCAATATTGGTAACCAGGTCCTGGCGGGGAATATTCTTCAATTTGAATTCATCTTCCCTGTGCCGTATATAGCCGGTATGACCGAGGGTGGCACCAATAAAATGGTTGAGGTTGCCTAACAGGTGCAGGCAAAGGTTACCGGCACTGTTACTGATGCCTTCTTTTACCAGCCATAAGTTGTTTTCATCGTGGTACAAATTAATTTCTGTCCTCAGTTTTTGAAGATCTCTTTCAAAAATGGTGATCAAGGCTTCTTTCAACATGTTTACTTGTTGTTTATTTTTTGTAATTCTACGGTGCTGCAGACGACCCATAGTCCGTATTTATTTAATGTAGTATCCTGTGCATGGGCGCCAAACAAGGGTAACAAAAAAACAATTCCACAAATTAACAGCAATTGAAAGCTATGTATTATCTTGTTCATAGAAAATGCCCTTCTGATGATCCGTCTTGAAAAATATTGTTTTTCAAGTTACAAATATTTGACCCGAATTATGCATCACAGTATAAACAAATACCTGTATTTATTTGCGCTTGTCTTTTTTTCTTTTCTTTTTTCCTGTAATGGTCCGGGCAAGAAGGGGAATATTGTTGCAAACCCTGAAGCCATGGATAAGATGATTGCAGAAAATATTAATTCTGCATTGGAAGCTGCGCTAAAAAACAAGGGAAAGGTTGATGACAGCACTACAATTGAAAGGGTAGAGATAGTTTCTGACTTTTATAACAAATCAGGGTATAAACCTGTATGGTGCTCCGCAGAAAAATGGCAGCCCTTGGCTGATTCCTTATTCCGGTATATTACCAATGCCGAACTGGAAGGGCTTTTCCGTAATGACTATCATTATACGGATCTGAAAGCGATGAAAGGTAAGCTGGATAGAGATTCCCTCAGCAGGATGGATGTGCTTTTATGGACCCGTGCCGATCTTTTGCTGACTGATGGGTTTATGAAACTGGTAAAAGACCTGAAACAGGGGAGGCTGCGGCCGGATAGTGTTTCCTTAAATAAGGATTCGGTACTTACCAGTAAATTTTTTACAAATACCCTGAATGAATTGCTCGAAAAAAAGCAATTCACTGCATTATTGAATTCTGTTCAGCCCATACATAAAGGATACTGGGAGTTGAAAAAAGGAATTATAAGTTTTGTTGACAGTATGGACAGAAGAATGTACACTCATGTGAGCTATCCATATAAAAGAGGCGATCCAAAAGATTCAGTTTTTTTTATAAAGCGATTGCAAAAAAGGCTTTTCGAAAGTAATTGCATTGACTTTAGTGACAAGCTGCCTGACTCTGCTCAATTATCCAGGGCAATAAAAAAATATCAGGTACAAAAAGGACTGAAAGCAGATGGAAAATATGGAAGGATACTGATCCAGGCACTTAATAATAATGATATTGAAAGGTATAAGCGAATTGCTATAACATTGGACAAGTATAAGCAGCTACCTGTAAAAATGCCAGAGAAATATATTTGGGTGAACCTGCCAGGGTATTACTTGTTATTGATGAATAAGGATACGGTTGTTTTTGAATCTAAAGTAATTTGCGGAAAGCCCGAAACACGTACACCGTTGCTCAATGCCGAAATTTCTGATATGATCACTTACCCTACCTGGACGGTGCCCACCAGTATCATTGTCAAACAGTATCTGCCCAAATTAAAAAACAATCCCAACTACATTTCCAAGATCGGGTTAAAATTAATGGATAGCAAAGGCACTACTGTTGATCCCAATACTATTGACTGGAGTAAGTATTCGAGAGGTATACCGTATAAAGTAATGCAGGCCAGTGGAGATAATAATTCACTGGGTGTGATAAAATTTAATTTTAATAACCCATATGCGGTATACTTGCATGATACCAACCAACGTTATCTTTTTAAGAATTCTGCACGGGCATTAAGTCATGGTTGTGTACGGGTGCAGGAGTGGGCCAGGCTGGCTTATTATATTGCTGATAACGACAGTGCGATGAGTGGTAAAAAAGATTCATTGAAATATACTGCCGACTCCATTAAAAACTGGATAGCCGGAAAAGAACGTCACCGTATTGATGTTAAAAACCATATCCCTCTTTTTATACGTTATTTTACCTGCGAAGGTAAAAACGGGCAGATAAAATTTTATAATGATATTTATGGAGAGGATATGCTGCTGAGCGAAAAATATTTTGCAAAAAAATGAGAACAGCCTTCACAGGCAGTTTTCAGTAACTTTAATTCATTATCTGCATGAAATTACTCTTAGGATATATTAGGTATTCATTGTTACCCCTGGTTATTGTCATTACCGGTTTATTTCTCGTTATCCCGTTTGCCGCTTCTGCTCAGGATAATAAAGAACCGGCTAAACAGGTAAAGCCTAAAAAAACTACCCGTGTATTTTATGGACAGGCCAGTTTTTATCACAATAAGTTTAATGGAAGGCGAACTGCTAACGGTGAAATATTTAGTCAAAAAAAACTCACCTGCGCCTGTAATGTGTTACCGTTGGGCACTATGATAAAAGTGACCAATCTTAAGAACGGGAGATCGGTTATCGTTAAAATAAATGACAGGATACATCCCCGGATGAAGCGGATCGTTGACCTCTCAAGAGCCGCTGCAGAAAAGCTTGGATACATCTCCCGGGGCCTTACCCGTGTAAAAGTAGAACTGGCAGACAAAAATGACGCCCCTTAATTGTTTGATACCTCACTTAAAAGTGTCTAAGACGCTGAATTTCCGGCAATAATAGTTAGAATTATGTTGGTAAAATATTTTATGTTTTGAAACTAAGCGACT